>CAWHQY010000035.1:0-20195 GCA_963831505.1 uncultured Alphaproteobacteria bacterium
CGAAGCGGCTATTTTGGCGCGCGATGAGTGAGAAGCCAGACGCAAACTGATCGCGCCGCAAAGTAGGCCGCTTTCAACTGGGCCATATAAGGGCGGCGGACGGCCGAAATGCAGCATCCGAAACGTTTCTCAGCGACTTGCCGCTTGCTGGGAAAAGTATGGTGTCGAGGCGCTGGAAAATGCGCCGAGGAATGCCGGACGTGCAGATAACGGTGATCGGATCATGTCGCCGAAAGACGTTCGGATCGATCTCACCATTGATCCTGGCGAGTTCGGGGCGCGGTTAACGGCACTCGAATTACTTTGCAACAATCCGGCACCACCGCGCTTGCGAAAACCGTTACCGGGGCAGCGGCCTGTCACCATCGAGCATGACGATGTCGGTTAGCTCCGATCTCGCCGAGCTGCGCCGGCTCGAAGAAGCGGCGGCACCAGAGACCGCCGGTGCCGACCCTTACCGCGCTCGATACGATCGAAGCAGTCTACGGTTACGTAATCACCTGTGCCCGACACGACGGCGGCGACGAAGCCGACGCGGCCAATTGTTCGCCAGGTTCAGCGGCGCGACCGCACCCGAAGCGAGAGCTATTGCTGCAACCTTGCTGCAGCTGGGCTACGTGGCGGCAGCTACCAAGCTGCTCGGGCAAGCGACAGCACAGTCTCCGGCCGCTGGGACAAGTCGCGCGATCACGTTGATATCGGTGGCAACGTTATGTCAGACCAAGAGAAACGCCAGCGCAAGCCTGCGATCGGTTACACAAGGACCAGCTCGCCAACCAACCTTGGTGAGGGCAAGGACAGTGTGGTTCGCCAGCGCAAGGCAATACAAGCCTATGCCAACCGCGCCGGTTACCGCGTCGTCGCATGGTGATCCGGCCGTTCCCGGGACACAATCGACAGTCGACCGGGCTTCATGGCCGCGCTCGAAATGATCGCCGGCAATCGCGTGCGCACCATCATTGTTGAAACCGCCAACCGGTTCGTCCGCGATCTCATCGTGTAAGAGACCGGGTGGAAGCGATTGCACGCTGATGGCATCACCCTGGTAGCTGCCGACGCACGCAACCATCTGTAGCTCGACATGTAACAGCCCTGATAACCACCGCGCTCAACTCTGCATGAGCTGCGGCGCGAAGCGTGCAACTTCAATTTGTTGGCCTCTGAGCAGGGTGGCGGCGGCCGGAGGATGCGCGATCGGGTTGGCCGGTGCGCCCGCAGGTATCCCTCCCCAATCCCTAAAGGAGGAGCATCAAGGACCGGGACTGATTTGCGCCGAGCTGGGTTATGGTTTCTCGCAACTATATTCCCGGGCCATCACACTATCGTCAGGAGGATCAGCACAGACAGTGCGCGCGAGGGGTGGCTGTATCCCGCTGAGGGGTTGATGTGGTCGAAGACAAAGAATATCGAAAGCACCACCTTGCCGCAGCTACCAGCATGGAAATCCGATGCAGCATCGCAATATCCTGGCAACAACTGCGCCTGGGACCACGGGGCGCTGATTCACAATCCCTGGGCCTGAATGTCTATTTTAAGGGGCGTCACTCCGAAACTCCATCCCCCAAATGTCGCGGAAGAATGCGGCAAAGACGTTTACCAAGCCCCATCGATAGGGTTCTCAATCTAAGATCTCTATCAGTTGGCTCGCTCACCTGGCTCGACCTGGGCGTCGAGGTCAGGCTCTTTGTTGTCATCTTCACCAGCGAAAGGGAGCTCCGTGCCAATCGAAATCAGATCCGCAACCTACGCCGATGCCGAAGCGATCCAACGCATCTACGAGCCATTCGTGCTGGATACCGCGATTTCATTCGAGGATCTGCCGCCTTCGGTCGACGAGATAGCTGGGCGAATCGCGTCGACCTTGAAGACGCATCCCTGGCTTGTCGCTGTCGTTGGAGGAAAAGTCTGCGGCTATGTCTACGCAAGCGCGCATCGCGAGCGTGCCGCCTATCGCTACTCCGCCGACACCACGGTTTACATCGCGCCCGAGGCGCAACGACGGGGGGTTGGCCAAGCGCTCTATGCCGAACTGCTGCCGCAGCTCAAGCAGCGCAACATACATATGGCATTTGCCGGCATCGCGCTGCCAAATCTGGGAAGCGTCGCGCTCCACGAGTCGATGGGCTTCGTGCCGGTCGGCGTCTATCGCGAGGTCGGCTTTAAGTTCGGGCGCTGGCACGACGTCGGGTGGTGGCAGCGCATCCTTTGAGGTGAGGTCCGCCTTGCCGCATCCTGTATCGATGGCGCCACATATGGAGGACTTCGTTCATCTGGCTAACTGCTCGTCTAAACAGGCCAGACCGATGATGATTTATCATTAGCAGAATTGATTTGCTCATGACGATCTTTTCTTACGGATGCTGGGACCTTGCGCCCTATTTCGTCCTTCGGACAAAAACTCCGCTTTTGGGGTGGCGGTTTGCGGAATCCGTAGACAATCGGATCGGTGCATTGCTTGTCCTTCGAACAGCGGTGCCGAGCTAGTGGTTCGTCACAGTGATTTTGACGTTTTGATACCGAGCCATTCGAGGATCGGCAAGCTTTCCAGCGGCACGAGGATTTCGATGCTTCTGGGGACGCCAGGTTGACGTCGGATGAATCCGTTTCGTTCGAGGGTGACGATCATCTGGTGGACCGAAGGCGGGCTGACGTGGAAATGGCGCTGGATGTCGGCTTCGGCGGGCGGCTGTCCGAACATGTAGGAATAGGTATGGATGAAAGCGAGGTAGTGCCCCTGCTTCTCGGTGAAGCGCGCGCCTGATTTTTGACTCATCGTTGGATTCGTCCCGGCCTCCGACAAGGAGGCAAAGCATGAATGTACGTTATCGGGTCGAATTGAGCCAAGCCGAGCGCGATGAACTGACGGCGATGCTCGGCGGCGGCAAGCACGCCGCCCGCAAGCTGAAGCGGGCGCAGATTTTGCTGGCGGCCGATGGGGGCCGCTGCGACGCGGAGATCGTCCGAACCGTCCGGGTCAGCCTTTCCACCGTCGGCCGGACCAAGCGCCGCTTCGTGGAAGGCAATCTGGAGCGGGCCTTGAGCGAGGAGCCGCGTCCGGGCGCGGAGCGCAAGCTGACCGGCAAGGAGGAGGCCCTTCTGGTGGCGACCGCATGCGCCAAGCCGCCCGCCGGCCGCAAACGCTGGACGCTGACGCTTTTGGCCGACACGATGGTCAAGCTCACCGATCACGACAGCCTATCGGGCGAGACCGTGCGTCGCCGGCTGGCCGAGAACGACCTCAAGCCGTGGCGCAGGGACATGTGGTGCATTCCCCATGTCGATGGCGAATATGTCGCTCGCATGGAAGATGTGCTCGATCTCTATGCTGAAGCGCCTGATCCTGAGCGGCCCCTGGTCTGCTTCGACGAGACCCCCGTCCAGCTGATCGGCGAGGTGCGCCAGCCGGTCCCGGCCCAACCGGGACGACGCGAGCGCTACGATTACGAGTATCGCCGCAACGGCACCGCCAATCTCTTCGTCACCTTCGATCCATATCGGGGTTGGCGCAACGTCAAGGTCACCGACCGCCGCGCCGCCGTGGACTATGCCCACTGCATGCGTGAACTCGTCGACGTCCATTATCCCGGCGCCACCTGTATCCGTGTCGTGCAGGACAATTTGTCGATCCACAAGCCTGGGGCGCTGTATGAGGCCTTCGCGCCCGCCGAGGCCCGACGTATCCTGCGCCGCCTCGAATTCCACTTCACCCCGAAGCACGCCAGTTGGCTCAACATGGTCGAGTGCGAGATCAGCGTGCTTCAGCGCCAGTGTCTCGGCCGCCGCATCGACGACCCCAAAAGGCTCCGAAACGAGATCGCCGCATGGCAACGGCGGCGAAATAAAATCCGAGCCCGCATCAAATGGATGTTCACAACCGACAAAGCCCGCGCCAAACTCGGCCGCGCCTATCCAGTCACCGCCAAAGAGTCAAAATCACTGTGATGAACCACTAGCCCAGGACTTACGCCAGAAAGGCTTTGCGGCTTTAGAGGTGATCATGCGGCGGCTTGATCAGCCGCCTGACGCTAGATACCCCCTGCTGCCACTGTTGTGGCAGCAGGGGGGTAGCGCCGCCGTACAAAGGGCGTCCCGCGCCTATCACGCTGATGTCCTTGAGCACGTGCGGATCATTGGTGACTTCGCGGAGCGCCGCGCGTTGCCGATCCCGAGCGACCCGTCGCCGCAAGACGCACCATCCGATAGACGTGTACGCTCCCCGAGTTGATTGAGGTCGAAGAGCGGGGCGTGCGGGTCGCGGGGTTCTTCATGCCTCGTCTCTCATCTGCAGGAACATCTCTTTGAGTTGGGAGATGCGGATGGGCTTTCCAACGCTCGGCGTAGCTGCGATCATCAGCGCCTCCAAGTTAGCAAAAAGCCCGTCTCGATCACGCACGAGACGGGCTTTAGTTTTGGGGCGCGCGAGCCCCGATGTGCGCTCGCACGCCACCGCGTTCTATCGGGCGCCGCTTACTGTCGCCTTATGGCAAGCCTTCCAGCCGCTGCCGCGATCGCGGTGAGATTAAGGACCACTGCGGCCACGATAGAGCGGAAGGAGACCAACAGTCGTCGGCGTTCGCAAACTGGATGTTACGGAACAACCCAGCAATGGCCGACCTCGCTGTATCTAACAGTTAGGGTAGGCTTGCGCCGAAGAGACCTTGGATTATTTCCGCGCTACGAGAAGGACAGCGGTGGTGAAGGTGGCAACGCCGATGTTATTGAATTCTCGCCAGGGCTGAAGCCCACGTCCTCTAAAAGCGAGGACGATACCGAAGGCATCTGCTCGCCATTTGAGACGCGAGAGACTGCAATGCGGGTCTTGTTGAAGACTCCTTCAGCGCTAACCTGCGTATCGAGCTCGTTGAGCAGCTCAGTAACCAGCACGCTATGCTCGCTTGTTGTGTCATCGCCGACTTTGCCGGGCGTATTAGACGAGAGAATGAGCGTGTTATTGGGCGCATTGATTGGTGCAAGCCCGTGGGAGTAGGAACGAAAGCGGCGCTCGTAGGGATTGCGTCGTGAGGCGTCGAGCACAACCAATTTGGCGCGAGCACCCCGCTCCTTCATTACGTCGAGCACGGCCTCGATCGAAATTCCCTCGTGGCGGACGTCGCTTTCCTTCCAGATCGTTGCATCGATTGGGATCATGTAGCTCTCGCGGCCGGACTGCACACCATAGCCTCCGAAAAACAGCATCACGACCGAGCCTGGCTTGATCCGGGATTTCAGCCGTTCGACCGCGCGTGCCATATCTGCCTTGGTCGCGTCCTCGACCATATCGACATCGAACCCGCGCCGGCGCATTGCACCGGCCAGACCGGTCGCGTCGTTGATGGGCTGATTTAGTGGTTTGGCGGCATCCGGGTAATTCCCATTGCCGATTATAAGTGCGAGCTGGGTGGCGCCGACGCTCTCCTCGGTAGACACCACACTTGGCGCCTCCAACGTGTGGAGATCCAAGGTAGCGTGCGCGCCGATCGCCAGCAGAGCTATGCCGATAAGACCACAAGTTACGCCAACCAATTGGCGACTGATGTAGAGTTGCGTCACATTCATTTCGCTCTCCACTCGATAGCTGTCGCATCAATAAAACTTCGAAGCGAACAGTATTTCGTGAATTAACGTCGAACTCGATTCGGAGAATTGCCATCCCGCAAACGGCTGCCGGCATTAGCCGCAAACGACAATCACGATCAGTTGGATCGCAACATTTCCCACCTGTCTTTCGACAAGCGTGCGCGAAAATCCTTGAGCTCAGATTAGGCGACGTGGTTTCTAGCGCCTTGTGCTGATTGGTAAACAAGAGATGCGAGACCGTCCATTTAGGGTTAGCATCCAGAATCAAAGAATCACGATGCGGCGGCCTCGTCGAAGGTAGTCGCCCTCGGGAAATCGAGCACGGCCGTATCAACATGGTCTGACAGTCCAGAAGACTCACGAAAGGCGAGATGTGAGGGTGGGTCTTTTGTATTTAACCAATTTTTGACGTATGAACCAGGAATGAGCGGCACTAAGGTCACCCGGCAAAGTCGGAACAATCGGTGAGTACCGTCGCCGCTCGCGCTCGGTGCTTGAACGTACTTCGGGGGAAATGCATTGCGTCCAAATCCGTTGAAACCACGACTTGCGGCCGGTGGCTGCGCGTTCGGAACGATGACATTCGAATTCTTCACGCCCGGCTATCCTGCGATCTGCCGCGAGGCAGGCGCCGAATTCATTCTCTATGACATGGAGCATTCAGGCGTCGGCTTCGAGACAATGAAGGCACAATTCGCATTCTGCCGCGGGCTCGATCTGGTCGCTCTCGTCCGTGTTCCATCTGGCGACTATCATTTCATTGCGCGCGCTCTCGACATCGGTGCAATGGGCATCATGGTGCCCATGGTCGAAACGGCCGAGCAGGCAAAGGCGATCGTTGACTGCACGAGATATCCGCCGGCGGGGCGACGGGGCGCCGCGTTTAATGTAGCGGCGCACGATGACTATTCGGGCGGGCCCGAGGCCACCAAGATTGCACAAGCGAACACGCGCACGATGGTGATCGTGCTGGTGGAGACCGCAAAGGGCATCGCGAATGTTGATGCGATTGCCGCGGTGGACGGCGTCGACGTGGTCTGGCTTGGTCATTACGACTTGACGAATTCAATCGGCATTCCCGGGCAGTTCGACAATCCAAAATTCCATGTGGCTGTCGACAGCTTGGTCAAAGCGTGCGGAAAGCACGGCAAGACTGCGGGATTTCTCGCCGGCAATGAGACCTGGGCACGCGATTTTCGTGCCAGGGGCTTTCGCATGATCGCCTACGGCGTTGACACGCTGCTGATGCAAGGTGCGCTCGCGGAGGGTCTCAAGCTGCTGCGAGGGACCGTGACGAATTGAAGGTGAATGTCGGCGACGGATTCGAAAAATAGATGTTACGGAACGAGTCGACCTTTGGCCGATCGGAGCCCCAATGATCGCTAACGCGACTTGTCACGCATGCGCGCGGCGAAATCGACGCGGCGACCTATCCGACTATCGCCCGGGGTGATGGTGGACGTCATCGGCCATCTTCACCTCTCGAAACGCGGCAACACCGTATCACGGCATAGTGCCCAATATGCGGAGAGCGGGGGTTCGCACGGCATAACCGGTCAAACCGATCACTTACGCCCTTGGTGTGGTGGCGTAGTCGCTTGAACTTGCGACGTGTCCAAATACTGCACATAGCATCGCGCATTCCAATGAACATGGCACTTATTGACAGAGCCATACGCAGGACCTACTGTACATTGTCCCATCAGCTCAAACGATCTCGTCTCTTTGAGCAGGTCGTCGATATCCTCGAGCAGAGGATACGCGGTCGGGAGTTGGTGGCCGGCGCCGAGTTGCCATCAGAACGTCAGCTCATGGCGGAGTTTGGCGTCGGCCGGACAGCGATCCGCGAGGCACTGTTTCATCTTCAGCGCGCGGGGCTTGTAGATCTCCGGGCGGGTTCGCGAGCACGGGTCACAGCCCCTAATGCTGAGGTCGTTTTGACGTCGCTGTCGAGCAGTGCCAAATACTTACTCTCCGATGACAACGGCATCCGCCATTTCCAACATGCGCGCGCCCTGTTTGAGACCAGCCTGGCACGTGATGCGGCACGCAACGCCACGGCAAAGGATATCCGCTACCTGAGCGATACGCTTGATGCGAACTACAAATCCATTGGCGACGTCAGACGCTTTGAGGACTCGGATATAACGTTTCACTACACGATCGCTACGATCCCCAAGAATCCCATCTATGTGGTGATGCACCGGGCCATCATCGATTGGCTCGTCGACCAAAGACGCGTGACGCTCAGCTATCTCGGCCAGAACCGGATCGCCTTCAACGCGCATGCTGCCATCTTCGAGGCGATCAAGGCGCACGATCCGGAACTTGCCGATACCCGCATGCGTTCGCACCTCGATCAGGTTAGCAAGCTGTACTGGAAGGTCCGGAGGGCGGACAAGTGAACGGTTCGCGGTCACCGTCGGGTTCAAGTCAAAACCGACTGCGATGGCGGCGTTCTGCATGCTCATCAATGACATGGGCGCGAGCACGAACCGGAATTCGTCGATTGCGCTTCCATGTGGGGCCGACGATGGCATCTTATTTTCTTCGCGAAATTTTTCACTCGCAGTCACCGTAATTCGCCGCATTCAACAAGATGAGCGCCGACTGGTCATGAACAAGAGCGTTGTTGGGTATGATCTCAACTTCGAAGGGATCGGATAACAGACACTAAACGGGGGATGAACAATGGCTCGTGCCGGCCTCAAGCAAATGACCCGGACACAAGAGGTCAAGCTTGGTCATTTCATCGTCGAGTTTGCAACTCCGGGAATCGGCCATATGCTCAAACAGGCGGATTGCGATTTCGCGCTATTCGACCTGGAGCATTCAGGTTTCGGCTCCGAAATCGTCAGAAGTGCCGTGCGCTATTTTGAAGCCGCAGGCCCGCCGGCCATCGTGCGGGGGCCCTCAAAGGAATATCACCACATCGCGCGGGTGTGCGACGTGGGTGCAGCAGGGATCATGATCCCTATGGTCGGCACCGCCGCAGAAGCAGAAGCCGTCACCAATTGCATGAAATATTATCCGGACGGGCGGCGTGGCGTTGCCTTGGGCGTTGCCCATGATGTCTATGGGCAGGGCCCAGTGCCCGAGAAGCTTGCGGGCGCCAACGAGCGAACAACCCTGTTCTGTCAGATTGAGACCGCCGAAGCTGCCGAAAATGCCGACGAGATTGCTACTGTCGACGGCGTTGACTGTCTTTGGATCGATCATTTCGACTTGTCAGTATCGCTCGGCGTTCCGGGCCAGTTCGACCATCCGAAATTTCTAAAGGCGGTCGAGCGCACGATTGCGGCGGCCAAGAAGCACAAGCGAGCACTGGGCTGCCTTGTACCTACAACCGAAGTCGGCATCGAACTTTACAAGCAGAGGTTCGATTTTTGCTGCTATTCGGGCGACGTGTGGGTGCTCCGGGATGCGCTCGCTGCTGCGATGACCACATTGGAAGGGATGCACGCCATGAATGCCTCATTCCGTGTTGCCCTTTCGGGCGATTTCAGGAAGGCGGACGGTTCACCCGTCTACCCCAATTTCGATCTAAAGCCCCTGCTAGAGGCCCCTGGCGTGGAAATGGCCTATTTGGGCGACGCCAATCCTCTGCAGAGCAACGATCTCGAAGACTTCGACGCGCTTATCCTGCTGGCTCACCGATTTACTCCCGAAAGCGCCCCCAAAAACGGTAGGCTGAGTATCATCGCGCGCTTTGGCGTCGGTTATGACACGGTGGATGTGCCCACTTGTACCGCCGCGGACGTCGCGTTGGCGACCACGCCCGACGGGGTACGACGCCCTGTCGCCGTGTCGATCATGACCTTCATTCTAGCGCTTACGGGCAAGCTGATCGTGAAGGACAAGCTCACCCGACAAGGACCATCGGGTTTTGCCGTCCGCGGCGAGCATATGGGCGTGGGCCTCGTCGGCAAGACGCTGGGTTCGGTCGGCATCGGCAATATTGGCGCTGAGCTGTTCCGCCTCGCCAAGCCGTTCGACATGGGTTTCATCGCCCATGATCCATTCGCGGACACCAACATGGCTGCCGCGCTCGGAGTCGAACTTGTTAGTCTCGACGACATCTTCGTCCACGCCGACATCGTTACCGTGAACTGTCCGCTGACGCCCGAGACCCGCCACCTTGTGAATGCCGACCGCCTCGCTCTGATGAAGAAGACGGCCTTTTTCATCAATACTGCGCGCGGACCAATCGTCGATCAAAAGGCGCTCACGGTTGCTCTGGCGAGCGGGCGGATCGCCGGCGCAGCCCTTGATGTGTTCGAACCAGGAACCGACCGATCCGACCGATCCCCTCTTCGCGCTCGACAATGTCATCGTAACGCCTCACGCACTTTGCTGGACCGATCAGTGTTTCGAGGGAAATGGTGCAGCCGACATCAGGGCCGTGCTCGACATTCAGCATGGGCAAATCCCACGCGGTATTGTCAATCACGCTGTGCTTGAAAAGCCGAATTTCCAGCGCAAACTGGAGGAGTACCGCCGCCAATTCGCCAACTGAGAATTCCTCGTCGCAACGAGCGAGGGACATTTGAATGGCCCTGCCATTCAAGAACGGGAGGAGACAATGATCAATCGACGTGATTTCGGAAAGATCAGCCTGGCTGCAGGCCTCGCCGCAACAACGGGAAGGCCGGCATGGGCTGCATCGGCCGCCGACACTGCCGTGTGAAGGCGGCGCAGAAATACAAGGGACGTTCGATCACCATCGTCTGGGAAGCCGGACTTCAGTCGCTCGACCCCACTCACTTTTCCGGCCCGAAATGGAAAGAGCTGACCGGCATCGATGTGAAGGTGATCGAGGTCGCGACCGCCGAGATGTTCACCAAGATCATGCAGGACTACAAGTCTGGCGCCGGTGCCTATGACGCCCTCAACGTCATTCCCGCCTGGATGCCCGATCTTGCCCAGGCCGGCGCGCTTGAGGTGCTTGACCCCTATGTCGAGAAATACGGTTACGCCTCCGAGCTGCAAACGATTGCACCGACCTACCGCGACAATCAGATGAAAGTGAGCGGCAAGATCTACGGCTTCCCCGATGATGGCGACGTTTTCCTGATGTACTATCGGCGCGACCTCTTTGAGGATCCAGCGGTACAGAAAGCTTTCAAGGACAAGACCGGCAAGGACCTTGCAGTGCCCAAGACCTGGGCAGACTTCGATGTTGTCGGAGCTGGTCTTACGGATATCCTCAAGAGCAAAGGTATCTACGGCGCCTCCTTCTTCCGACAGCCCCCTTACGCGATGTACATGTTCGAGGAACGCTTCCGCAACGAGGGCGGCAAGTTCTTCGACGCTGATACCATGAAGGCTACGATCAATTCCGATGTCGGCGTCAAGGTCTTCACCGGCATGCGCAATGAGAACAAATTCATGCCGCCCGGCGTGGAACAGTTCGGCTTCGTGGAGAATCTCGCGACTTTCCTGCAAGGCCAATCGGCCATGACGATCTCCTGGCCACCCTATGGGCGCTGGGCCGAGGGTTATGGTACCGACCAGGAGGCGCTGAACTGGGTCCCGAAAACAACCATAGCGGGCAAGGTGGGTTACGCCTTGCCGCCGGGAGGACATCCCGAGCTCGCCGCGGGCTTTGCTCTATCGGTGTCGTCCACCTCGAAAAACAAGGAGGCTGCCTATTTGTTCATCCAGTGGCTCAACAGCGAAGAGGTGAGCCGTCAGCGCGTTCAGCTTCCCTATACGCTGCGCGACCCGTTCCGCAACTCACACTATGCGGACCCTGGCTATCTCGCCCTGTGGCCAAACGCCAAGGACTATCTAGCGGCCCTGAAGCAGGCCTCGCAGACGGGCCTTCTCGATCTGTCACTCTTGCAAACCGACAAGTACGAGGAGGTACTGCGCCAGGCGATTTCAAAGCTCTGGGCAGGCGACGATCCGAAGACGATCCTCGATGCGGCGGCAGCTCAGTGGAACGACATCACGCAGAAAATCGGCGTCGACAAGCAGAAGATGGTCTATGCGGCCTGGGCCGCCAAGTCCGGCGCCTATCCGAAAATGTAGGCAGGTCTCTCCCCTCTCCCGCCTTCCGGTGGGAGAGGCTCCCCGCTATCTCCGACGGCACGAAACTAGAGCGGAACGCATCCCAATTTCAGCCATGGCCGCCATCGCCCATCCTGACCGCAACTTCAAGTATTGGCTGATTTCGCCGGCCATCTTCCTGCTGTTGCTGATCGGCCTGTTCCCGCTGATCTTCTCACTGGTGGTGAGCTTCATGCGCGTCACCATGCTGGAGACCGACACATCCTTTGCCGGATTGGTGAATTTCGTTCAGCTCTTTCATGACGCGAGGCTATGGCAGTCGCTCATACATACGGCGCTTGTTATCGTCATAGCCCTACCCATCGAGCTGCTCCTCGGCCTCGCCATGGCCTATCTGTTCCTCGACCGCATGCCGGGGCGGCAGATTCTGATTTCGTTGCTGATGCTGCCAACAATTATCTCACCAATTGTCGCCGGCGCCACATGGCGACTCCTGTTCGACAATCGTTATGGTCCGATCAACCAGATCATTGGCTGGTTCGCCGGCCACCCGGTGCCGGCGCTGTGGACGGTCAATCCCGAACTCGTCTATCCCGCCATCATCTTCTGTGAGATCTGGCAGTGGACACCCTTCATGTTCCTGATCCTGCTGGCCGCTCTTTCCAATGTCGACCGCTCACTTACCGAAGCCGCAGAGATTGACGGAGCGCGGCTCTGGCGCAGTTTCCGCTATATTGTTCTCCCCGCAATCTGGCCCGTCATGTCGATCGCCATTCTGATCCGCGGCCTCGACCTCTTCCGCATCTTCGATATCATCTGGGCGCTCACGGCAGGCGGCCCCGGCACGATGACCGAAACGATTTCGGTATATGCCTATGTCCAAGGCTTCCGACAGTTCGAGTCTAGCTACACGGCAGCCATCGCTTTCCTTGTCATCGCGCTTCTCACCGTCATCGTTACCTGGGCCATTCGGCGCATGGGACTGGCAAAATGACAAGCATTCCCTTTCATCGCCGCAAGGAAACGAAGCTCGTCTTCCGCTATCTCACCGTGGCGCTGCTGGTCGTCATCTTTGTATTTCCGATCTATTGGCTGTTTGCTATTTCGTTCAAGACGCCAAGCGAGATCTTTGCGTTTCCACCGGTGTGGTATCCGAAGAGCATCCAGTTCAACAATTATGCGGTGCTGTTCAAGGATGGGGATGCGAAGACCGTCGGCAATAGCCTGGTGCTTGCTTCGGTATCAACCTTCTTCGCCATGATCTTCGGCACCATCGCCGCCTACTCACTGGTGCAATTCAGGACGGGTGGCGAAAACCTCGCAGTGTGGATCATCTCACAACGTATGATGCCGCCTGTGGCCATCGTATTCCCGGTGTTCCTCCTTTACGTCTGGCTTGGCTGGGTCGATACCTACATCGGGCTCATCATCCTCTATACTGCCTTCAGCTTGCCCTATGTGATCTGGATGATGCGCGGTTATATCGAGGATATTCCGCTCGAACTCGAGGAGAGCGCCCTGATCGACGGCTGCAGCCGCTGGGAGGTCCTGTGGAAAGTGGTGTTTCCCATGGCGCGCTCGGGGCTCTTTGCCACCGCTGTCTTCACCTTCGTCTTCTCCTGGAACGACTTCCTGTTTGCACTGGTGCTCACCCGCACCGAGGTCACTACCTACACGGTCCAAGTCACGCACTACTTTGGCGGCCAGTCGAATTTCTGGTCGAAGATCGCCGCGATGTCGGTGCTTGGGACCATTCCCGTGTTCATCACCGTCGCAACGCTGCAGCGCTACCTTGTGCGCGGCATTTCGATGGGCGCAGTCAAGGGTTAACTCGTGTCTGATCTGAAGATCACTGGACTTCACAAGCACTATGGCGCATTCCACGCCGTGAAGGGAATTGATCTCGAGGTACCCTCGGGCGAACTCACAGTGCTGGTTGGCCCATCAGGATGCGGCAAATCAACCCTGCTCCGCACAATTGCAGGGCTTGAGGAAGTGAGCGCCGGCACCGTTGAAATCGGCGGAAGGGATGTTACCTGGGCGCGCCCACGTGACCGCGATATCGCGATGGTGTTCCAGAATTATGCGCTCTATCCCTATCTCAATGTCTATGAAAACATAGCATTCGGCCTGCGGGCGAGGAGAGTTGCGTCCGCCGAGGTCGACAAGCGTGTGAAGCGTGCTGCCGATATGCTCGGCATTGCGCAACTTCTCGATCGATTTCCACGTGAGCTTTCCGGCGGTCAGCGCCAGCGCGTCGCGATCGGCCGTGCGATCGTGCGCGACGCGTTGCTCTTTCTGTTCGATGAACCGCTAAGCAATCTCGATGCTCAGCTTCGCGATGACATGCGGGTTGAAATCAAACGGCTCCATCAGGAGCTCGGCCGCACCATGATCTACGTCATTCACGATCAGATCGAGGCGATGACGCTCGCCGACCGCATCGCGCTTCTGCGAGACGGCAAGATTGACCGGTCTATGCGAGCTTGGGCTTCCAGTCGCGTGTCACCTATGCGCACGCCGACGCCAACTTCAATCCGTTCGGCTACAACGCCTATGCGGGCGACATCTGGCTGCCGTGGAATTTCTCGCCGCTGAACGACGGCCGGACCTGGACCTTGACGCCGACGGCCGGCGTGAGCTGGTGGCAATATAACGCGCCCGATCCGACCATCGATCCGTTCACCACGCCGAACATTCTCGAATGGCGCGTGGGGCTCGGTCTCGAAGTGCCGATCTGGAAACTGCTCAATCTCGGGTTCCTGGCGCAATACCGCGCCGATGTGTCCAACGTTCCGGCATTCTCGATGCATGACTTCAGCGTCACCGCCGGCCCGGCCATGCGATTCTAAAGGCAAGATTCTAAAGGCAAGCAATGCGATCATCGCGCCGTTTCATCGTAGCGCTCGCCAGTGCGCTATTCGCCGCAGCACCGGCAGCCGCGCAACAGGTCGGCACCGCGACGGCGGTCAATCCGCTGTCGGAATCGACGCCGCCCGGCGGCACGACCGCGCCGCTCGTCGTCGGCGGCCACATCGTGCACAAGGAGCGGGTCCACACCACGCCGGCGGGCACCGCGCAGCTGTTGTTCACCGACAAGTCGTCGATGAGCATCGCGCCGAACACCGACATCGTGATCGACGAATACGTCTACGATCCGAACGCCAACAACGGCCACATGCTGGTGTCGCTGACCAAGGGGGCGCTGCGCTTCGTCGGCGGCCAATTGAGCCACCAGGGCGAGGCGACGATCACGACGTCGGCGGCCAATATCGGCATCCGCGGCGGCACCGTGACCGTCATCCAGGGCCAGAACGGCACCAAGGTTATCAACGTCACTTCGGCATCATCAAGATCGTCAACGGCGCCGGCACATTCCTGCTCACGCGCTCCGACTTCGGCGTCTTGATCGCAAACTGGAACACGCTGGTGCAGGACCTGGGGCGCATCCCCAACGGCGAGGTCGCCTTCTATCAGGCCTACGCGATGAGCAAGTTCAACGAGAACGGCGGCGTGCCCGGATTCACCGGGTGCGAATATCGGCCATTGCGGCATCGGATCGGTGCAAGGCACGAACTGCCCGCAGGTGCCGTGGATGCCGTCCGACGGCGGCGAGCTCGACGCGACGCAGATTCTCGGCAATGCAACGAATTTCGGACCGAGCCAAAACAACCCGCCGCCACCGCCGCCGCCGCCAAAAATCACCGAGGCGCGAGGCCGTTGACGCATGATTCGGATCATTCCCTAGAATTTTGCGGATGATCATCCGAAAACCGGGCTCGACGTCAATGCTCACCACGTCGCCCAGATCAGGCCGAGACCCGACGCCAGCAGCAGCACCATGACCACGCGCTGATAGCCGCGGTCGGCGAGCCGCCGATACGCGAACCCGCCCGTCCATGCGCCTGCGATCGTCGCCGGCAAGACGATCGCCGCCTCGACCGCCACCTGCCGCGTCAACAGGCCCGAGGCGGCGTGCGACACCAGGGCGAACGACAAGATCGCCAAATTGAAAACCTGCAGCACGCTGCGGCGCTGCTCTTTGCTCCAGCCGCGCACGTCGGTCCAGACCACCGGCAGCACGCCGGACATGCCGGTCAGCCCGCCGAGCAGGCCGCCGCCGAAACCCACGATGCCGTCGGCGGTAATCCCGCCCCACGGGCTTGCGAGCGGGCGCCGGCGCGCCAGCACATAGGCCGGATAGGCGATCAACACGAAGCCAAGACCGAGCTTGAACAGGCGCGGATCGATGTGCGGCAACAGCAAGGTCCCGATCGGCACACCGAGCACGCCCGGAATGACAAAAATCAGAACACGCCGCCACTGGATGGCGCGCCAGATCAGGTGCAGCGTCTGCAGTTGCGACACCACCGAACAGATGATCGCCAGCGAAGCCGCCGCCGTCGGCGGTATCGCATAGAGCCAGATGCCGAGCGCGGTGATGGCGGCGCCGAAGCCGGTGAGCCCGTTGACGACGCCGCCCGCCAATGCACCGGCAAGAAGGATGGCGATCTGCTCAGAACCCATGACCGCCGCCTTTGCCGACCAGCAGGAAGAACTGCGATACGGCAAAGTAGCAGGGCGGCGCGCCCGATCTCAATGACGGCAAGTGACGGAAGGGCGGCCGGCTAATTCCGGCGCGCCACGGCCCCGATCAAAACGCCGACGCCGATGGCGACCGCCAGCGTGACCAGCGGACGGCGCTTGGCTTGATCGGCAATCTGGCCGAGCGCATCGCTGCCCATCTGGGCGCCGCGCTTGACCGCTTCGTTGCCGAAACTCGCCGCCTCGTCGACCGCCACGCGCTGGCCGCGGCGGAACAAATCGCCGATCTCGTTGAGGATCGGCCAGATCGCTTCGACGATCTGATTGCCCGCGGCCGAAGCGCTCGACGACGCGCGCCGGCCGGCGCTTTTGCCGAGCACGCCCAATTCCTTCTCGATGGCGCGCAGGTGACCGGCAATGGCGGCGACGCGCGGATCGAACTGCGATGCACGATGCTGAAACATCAATTCTCTCCCGTGGTGGGGCTGCTCTTTTCCGGCGCATGGATGTCGGGGATTTCCGGCAGGCTGCGCTGCGGCTCGGTCATCGGCCGCGGCGGCGGGATTTCGGGCTCTTGTCGCTTCGGATCGTCCATATTCGGATCGCCCATGTCATGCGCCCTCGGTCGCCGGAATTGGCTGCCGGAACAACCCCGCGACGCCGTAAACGTTCCGGTTGCCGAACCTTTTGGGCGGCTGCGGCGTTGTCGCGTGACGCCTTTTCCCGAGGGAGCAACCCATGCCCGAGACCCGTACCCAGAACTCCGATTTCAACCGCGCTTTCGGCGACGCCAAGAAGCAAGCCGCCAATGTCGCCGGCGAGGTCCAAGACGCCGCCGGCGACATTTACGGCCAGGCCCGCGACAGCGCCTCCAGCGTCGCCGACGCCACCAAAACCGCGGCGCGGAAAACCGCCGGCTCGTTCGAGAAAGCGCTGCGCAACACCGTCGAGACGCAGCCCTACACGGCCGTGGCCATCGCGCTTGGTTTGGGCTGGCTGTTCGGCCGCATGCACCGGCCGCTGTAGCAGGGATCAGATGGCAGGGATCAGGGATCAAGAAGCATTAGCTCATCTTGATAGCTGATATTTGATACCTGATACCTGTCATCTTCGTGCTACTTACCGAAGAGCCGCAAAAGCAGAAAGACGCCGGCAATTCAATTTAATCGGCTTTGTAGGGAATTCAGCCAATGACCAGCAAGCTGTCCGCTCCAGCTGCTCCCGGATTTGATGTGTACGCCGATGCCGAGAAGTACGCGGAGTACGACTACTCTCTCGCCATCAAAAACCGAGGGCGTCCACCCAAATCGTGGCGATGGGAGATTTACACGGCCGGGAAGAGCAAACCGGTGCGGCAATCCGATTTTTTTGAAACGATGTCCGAAGCGACCCGTACGGGCAAGGTGGCATTGGCGGGACTTCGGGCCAAGCGAGCCGCTTGATTGCCGTTATTGGCCGCGTCACGTCATTTGGCGTGGCTGTGAGCGCCCCGAAATCCTCCATGTGAAGAACTCCGCGTGTATTAGGCGGTAGCATCGCTCATATGCGTGACAGGGCCTCCAATCGAAGCCGCTGGCCGGTCGCTTTGAGCGTTGTGCTGGTGGGGTTAGTGGTCGCGATCGCCATTGCCGCCGCGCTGGCGCCCACGATGTTTCCGGCCGGCGATCGAACCGGCGTGGATGGCCGACAAATCGCGGCCGGCGTCATCTTTGCCGGAAGCTATCTCGCGCTCGCGATCGGCAGGATTCCCGGCCTGAGCATCGACCGGGCCGGCATCGCGCTGGTCGGCGCCGGTCTCATGGTCGCATCGGGCGCACTGCCGATCGAGGATGCCTATAAGGCGGTAGACCTCGATACCATCACGCTGCTGCTCGGCATGATGATCGTCGTCGCCAATCTGCGGCTGTCGGGCTTCTTTGCCGTCGCCACCGCCTGGATCAGGGAGCACGCCAGGCGGCCTTTGATTCTGCTCGGCGCGATCGTCGCGATCTCCGGCGTTTTTTCCGCCTTCCTGGTCAACGATGCGATCTGCCTGGTGTTGGCCCCGCTTGTTCTGGAGTTGACGGTCGCGCTGGGGCGCCAGCCGGTGCCCTACCTGCTGGCCGTGGCGATGGCGTCGAATGTCGGATCGACCGCGACGATCACCGGCAATCCGCAGAACATCATGATCGGAAGCTTCTCTCATATTCCCTACACCAAGTTCGCCCTGGCGTTGGCGCCGGTCGCGCTGGTCGGGCTGATCATCACCGTGGCGCTCATTGCGCTGTTTCATCGCGCCGAGTTCACCAGTGCCCCGCCATTGGCAGCGCCGCGACAGAAGGTCGATGCCAATCGCGCGCTGATGATCCGCGCATTGCTGGCGACCCTGATCTTGATCGCATTGTTTTTCGCCGGAGCCGCGCCGGCCAAAGCGGCGATCATCATCGGCGGCCTCCTGCTGCTGACCAGACGGGTGAAGAGCCGGCGGGTCTACGCCGAGATCGACTGGTCGCTGCTGCTGATGTTTGCCGGCCTGTTCATCATCGTCGCCGGCGCGGAGCGCACTCTTCTCACGCCTGACGTCATCGCGGCAATCGGCAGGCTCCACCTCGACAATATTCCCGTGCTCAGTGGAACCATGGCGGTGCTGTCCAACTTGGTCAGCAATGTGCCCGCTGTGCTCCTGATCAAGCCGTTTGTTGCTTCTTTAAAGGACCACGACACGGCGTGGCTGGTGATCGCGATGGCGTCGACCCTGGCCGGTAACTTCACCGTGTTGGGCTCGATCGCCAATCTGATCGTGGTGCAGAGGGCGGCCGTATCCGGCGTGGCGATCGGCTTCTGGGATTATTTCAGGGTCGGCGCGCCGCTGACCGTCATCACGCTCGCGATCGGGACGTTGTGGTTGTGGCTGTGACCTCAATCGAGAGCAAGCGTTTCAACCCGCTCTCGCTCGACGCGGTCAATTTCCTGGCGGCCGACGTGCGCGGCGCGGTCGGGCCTTTTCTCAACGTCATTTGCTGGCACTGCAATGGTTTATTCGATCACCTCGTCGGCGAGCACGAGTAAGCTATGTGGAATAGCAAGACCAAGCGCCTTGGCGGTCTTGAGGTTGATGACCAACTCGAATTTGGTCGGCTGTATCACCGGTAGATCGGCCGGTTTGATGCCCTTGAGAACTTTTCCGACGTAGATTCCGGTTTGGCGATAGCCGTCGACAAAGTCGGCTGCGTAACTGACAAGACCACCCGCTTCGGCGAATTCGCGATTACCGTAGATCGCGGGCAGTTTATAGCGGGCCGCTAGCGTCAGGATCTGGTCGCGCCGGCTGACGAAGAACGTATCTTGGGCGACAAGGACCGCCGCCGCCTGTTGTTGAGCCAGCGTCGTGAAGGCCGTGTCGATTTCCGCCTGCGTACTGGCGCGCAGCGATATTGATTTGTCGATTGATAGCGCTTGCCGCTTCCTGCAGCTCGCGCACCTCAAGCTCGGCACCCGGAAACCCCGGGTTGACCAGCACGCCAATCGACGCGGCACCGGGAACAATTTCGCTGAGCAGCCCCAAACGTTTGGTCTCCAATGGCGACCCGAGCAGGTTGACGCCCGTAACGTTGCCGCCGGGCCGATTGAGGCTTGTGACGATCCCGGCGGTGACCGCATCAGCGGCGCTGATGAAGACGATCGGAATTGTTGCGGTCGCCGCTTTTGCCGCTTTCGCCGGATCGGTGCCCCCGGCGGCGACGATCACCGCAACCTTGCGGTCGATCAGATCGGCCGCCAAGCCAGGCAGCCGATCGTATTGACCTTCCGCCAAACGATATTCGATCGCGACGTTTTGGCCTTCGACATAGCCCGATTCGTTCAAGCCTTGGCGGAATGGCGGCATGCGGGAGTCAATGTAGCTCGATGAAAGGCTGCTCAGAAACCCGATGACCGGCATTGCCGGCTGCGCGCGTGCGGCGAGCGGCCACGCAACCGTCGCTCCGCCGATCGCGGATATGAATTGCCGTCGTCCGATGTCGATTGCCATTCAGCCCGTCCCCGTCGGCATTATGCCGCTGCAATCGAAACGATATCATGCC
>CAWHQY010000036.1:0-23653 GCA_963831505.1 uncultured Alphaproteobacteria bacterium
GGATCAACCGGCACTCCCTGCGTAAGGGAGTGTATGGGCATCAAAAGCCGATACAAATCAACGAAGTGCGGTTGATGTGTCTACATTTGTGTCACTATCCGCCGCACAGCCTTTTGCTCAAAAATATTTTTTGCCCAAAAATATTTTTCGGAACTACGACAGCGTGGCGACCGGATTGACGGCCCGAACTGGTGGCGTAGAGTTCACAATGGAGGAGCCGACCCGATCTCAGGCTACCTCACTGGTGTCTTGCACCAGCGCGCGGCATGGCAAGGCAAGGTCCCGACCTTGCGGGTTAAGGCGAGCGTGATCGGGGCCTAACCCAAAGGTCTCTTTTATCCGGAGACCGAAAATGAATGTTCACAATGCACGCCTGCGACATGGCCACGCGCATGGTCATGTTCGTGACACCTTCATCAATGCTGTCGACGAATACCTCAGCCGGAAACCGGGGCATGCGGAGCCCGTGGTTAAACACGAAATCGACTACGAGCCTCATTCTATTCCGATCTCGCGCGCCTGCACGCTCGTCTGGAATTGCACCGACATAGTGCCGGGAGATATTTTTGACAGCCTATGCAACGCTGGACTCGAAATAAAATCGCGTACTTACGCTGCCTGTGCGCGGGCGGTGTATGGAGACATCATCAGGGCGCGGTCGGCGACGTAAACGCGAGAAGAGCCGGCTCCGGAAATCTGCACAGTACGATAAGTGGAATTTCTGCCTGACGGCGGGCAAGATTGTCCCGCGAATCAGGAGAGACGATGACGAGACGAGCACGCCGGAACCACACACCGGCTTTCAAGGCGAAAGTGGCGCTTGCCGCGGTCAAGGGCGACCGGACACTGGCTCAGTTGGCTGAGCAATTCGACGTCCATCCCAATCAGATCACCTCGTGGAAAGCGCAACTTGAAGGCGGAGCCGCCGATGTGTTCGGTCCAGGCGGCGGCAATGCCGCGGCGCTACCCGCCATCGATGTGAAGTCGCTGCACGCCAAGATCGGGAAGCTGACGCTGGAGAACGATTTCTAAGAAACGGCGACGCTGGGGGTGGGCTCGAAGGGTTGGAGAACAAAGCCGAATGACTTGGCACGTCGGCGCAGATTATCGACCACCCGCTTGCGATAGTGGGTCTCGTAGAACGACGAGCCAGGATCAACGTACTCCATTCCGTGACGGATGGCGTTATAGAACAGGACCGCGATCTTGCGTGCGGCGGCAGTCACCGCCTTGGCTTTGCCGATGCGCGCCGAGAGCCGCCTGTAGAACGCGCCCAGGGCTGTGTCGGTCCGTCCAACGGTTACGGCAGCGAGCCGCAGAAGCGCCGCGGCCCGGCACCCGGAGCGGCGTGTTCGTGACGAGAGCACCTTCCCACCGGAGATCTTATTGCTCGGCGCCAAGCATAGCCAGGAGGTGAAGTGTTTTGCGCTGGGCCAAGCGGAGAGGTCATCGCCGCACTCAGCGATCAGCTTCAGTGACAGGTAAGGACCGAGGCCGTCGATTTGGGTAACGTCCTTTCCGAGCAGCGCGAAGAGCGCCGCACGGACATCGAAGGCCATTGCGTTCGTTTGATCGGTTCGCCGACGTGACGACGGCAACGAACCTGATCTACGGCCGCGACCGATGCTGAGTTCCTTCAAGACGGCTTCGATCCTCACGTCGCAAGCAGACACCTTCTCGTGGTAGGCGTCGAAGAGGGCGAGTGCCTGCTCGAGCGCAAACAGGTGCTCGGCGCGGTAGCTGCCGGTGAGCGCCTTCTCGATCGTCTCAGCACTGGCGTGGCACCGGTAATCGCGCAAGTGCGCCAGCGCTTTGGGGTCGTGCTCACCGGCGAGGATAGCGCGGATGATCCGTTGGCCAGTTGCACCGGTGATGTCGGCGACGACGTGGTGGAGCTGAAGATTTATCTCCGTCAGTGCCTTCTGCATATGCTGGATATGTGAGGCCGCATATTCGAGCAGACGCTCGCGCTGACGCACATATGCTCGCAGCTCGGCGATCTGGCCTTTGGGCCGAAAGCTGGCACGCAGCAGGCCGAAAGAATGAAGCCGCTGGAGCCACTGCGCGTCGCTGACGTCAGTCTTACGTCCGGGCACGTGCTTGGCATCGCGCGCATTGACAAGGAACACAGTAAAGCCACGGGCATCGAGGAGCTCGAAAATAGGAATCCAATACACGCTGGTCGATTCCATAACGACCGTCTCGACGCCACATTCCTTAAACCAATTCACCAGCCGATGTAGATCGGTCGTAAAGGTACCGAAGCTGCGTACGGGCTCAGGCGTACGATCTGCCCTTACGGCAGCCATGTGCATAGTTGCCCCAACGTCGATGGCCGCCGCATTCGGGTGGACCATCGGCATCGCGCGGTCTAACTTGGATTTGGTCCTTTTTCGATTTATCTCCAATCCTCCTGCTGACGACGGCGGAAGGGCTGGGCTGCGCTATTGCTCAGATTCCTAAACGGGATCGCCGGATGGTGTCACCACTCTCAAGTGCGCAACAACCCATGGACCATGTTTTTTAACGGGGTACATGCCACCAAAATCGTAACGGCCGCTCCCTTCCAGGAGCAGTCTAGCGCAAGCCCGTTTCTGCTCCCACAGGCGGCGCGCAACGCCAAGCTAATGTTTTTTAGAAGGAGCGCTCACCAAGGCGGGATTGCTGAGCGCAAAGCGATGATCGACCGTGAGCACGATCTGTCGATCACCAGGCAGGCGGAAGTTTTGAAGATAAGCCGCGGCAGCGTCTATTACCTGCCGCGTCCAGTGCCTTCCGCCGACCTCGCAATCATGCGACGGCTCGACCGGCTGCATCTGGAGTTTCCTTTCGCCGGTTCGCGAATGTTGCGAGGCCTGCTGGCTGCCGAGGGGTGCAAGATCGGCCGTCGGCATGTCAAAACGCTGATGCGGCGGATGGGGATAGAGGCGCTGTACCGGCGTCCGCGCACCACCAAGCCCGAGCCCGGCCACAAGATCTATCCATATCTGTTGCGCGGCATGGAGATTACGTGCCCGAACCAGGTCTGGGCAATGGACATCACCTACATCCCAATGGAGCGTGGCTTCGTCTATCTGGCCGTGGTGCTCGACTGGTTCAGCCGCCGGGTGCTGTCGTGGCGCGTCTCGATTACGATGGAAGCCGCATTCTGCGTCGAGACACTGGAGGACGCCCTCGCTCGCCACGGCAGGCCGGACATGTTCAACACCGACCAGGGCTCGCAGTTCACGGGTGCGGCGTTCACCGACGTGCTCGTCAACAACGGCATTGCGATCAGCATGGACGGCAAGGGCGCCTGGCGCGACAACGTGTTCGTCGAGCGGCTGTGGCGCAGCGTCAAATATGAGGAGGTCTATCTGCGGGCTTACGACAGCGTGTCCGACGCTCGCGCCTCGATCGGCCGATACTTCGACTTTTACAATGGCCGGCGTCCCCACTCGAGCCTTGACGGCGGCACCCCGGATCAAGCCTACTTCAACCCGCTGCCAATCCGCATGGCGGCCTAACCCCGGCAGACGCTCCACTTATCGGCGCGGAGATTTTGTTCAGACTACCGGGACCAGCTCACTCAGCGGTCCGAGCTGTACCAGCTCGATCGGATTATGCCGACTTTATAGCGGCAGTTACCGCTACGAAAGCTCGTTCTCCGATGCTGGTCGGCATAATCTGGAAGTCGGCATAATACAAGTTACACACATGCCGTACCTATTGGGTTTGCTCTGACCGATCTGCGCAAATCCTAGTGGCATTGCAGGCGCCCGCAAAGGCCGCTGTAATGCTTGCCCATGAGCAGCACGAAATCTCGTGAGGTATGGGGTGGCCGCGTCAAGGCGGCGAAGATGAACGCGGAAGATGCCCGTCAGCGCGCGCACGACGCTGCGTCCGGTAACGTTGACGGATTAGGTTAAGGAGCGGGTTTCGTTGTGCCTCTCCGATCAGCCGCTATCTTCGCTAAATGAAAAAACCACGTGAAGTGCCGATCGAAGTGATTTGCCCCGCCTGCGATGGCACGGGGTTTCAGAAGGTCAAGCAGCCAACGCGACCGGGCCGCAAAGTCTATCCTCCGAAATGTCCGGAGTGCTCCGGAAAGGGCCGGATAGAGAAGCGACCGGCTTCGTGATCTATCGAATGTTCCGGTAGGCCTTACGAGCTTCCGGGCGCGATGCCGGTGGCACGCACATAGGGTGCCACGAGCCACATGCTACGGATTGCCGGTTGCGAAGCGACGCCCCTTGGAGACGCGCGCGCGTCGTCGTCGACTTAGGATGGCGTGTCGAAAGTAGTCACGCGCGACCGTATCTAGCACTGTCGATACTAACTCATTAGGTTCTGACAGATCACGACGCTTTGCTTCACGAACAAAGTCTTCGACTTTCTTTTGCAAATTAAGCAAGTTTGCATCGTCGGAAATAGGCATTTCCAATTTAAGCCGTGCGAGCGCCCGGGCCGATTCATTTCGTGAGGGCATGACACATCTCCCAAGATGATTTATGATCTTGAAGATCGCTGCGTGACCAGTTTCCGAAGCCCGATCGATTTACGGTCGGCATTTTTCGGGGACACAGTTGAGCCGGTTCAGTAGATCGCCGGGATAACCAGCTGGGTTGTTTGCCGTTCCCGCGACAAACCCAAGTCCAATTGTTCCTCAAATCGGAACTGCAGGTTCCACGGCTTAGGGGGCTACTTAGCAGCCCCCATCGCCATATCAAAGCGCTCGCATTTTCTTCGCTCACGGTTTTAACGATCGTTTCCCGCAGTGACGACTCGAGTCAGCAATCTGTTGTTGAACGCGAGCAATGCCAGCCGGATCGCAACGAGAAGCAGCGCTTTCATCGCGGCTTGCCACTCGCCGGCATCATGATCTGCTTTCGGCAGTCTGGTGATGTAGAGCGCGGCGTCGCGGAGCTGTCCGCACTCAGCCTCAAGTCGACGCTTTGCTGGAAATTTCAGGCGAACAGTTCGGCGCCAGCCGGAGTGAATTTCACATAGGTTCCGGATTCGGGCGCGCGCTCTCGGGACTCAGGCGTAGCCCATCGCCTCAACGCAGGTCGCCAAGATCTCTTGCATCTTCTTTTGCGCGGCCTGCGCCTCGGCCTCTCTAGTGAACTCGAATGATGCGATCGGCTGATCATTGTCCTGGCGAACCAAAAAGCCGTGTCTTTCGGTCATCCAAGCCACATCGTCGACCTTCGGCATAGAGAATCTCCGTTAAGGTTTGCGGTGAAGGTTAGACGAATAGCGCCGCTCCCGCATCCGTGAATTTCACGAACGTCCCGGACTCGTGCATCCACAGCCAGCCGCGCTCGATCGCCAGCTTCAAGCCGGCGCCGTATTCGGCCGGCGCCGCCTTCCGCGTACAGGAACGGCCCGTTGATCTTCTCGATGTGGATGCGGCCGTCTTGCACGGCCTCGGTCGCGTTGGCGATTTCCATCAGCTTGCGCGCGGCGGCGGGATCGGCGAAGGGGCGTTCAGCGATGAATTTCATAACCGCGTTATAAGCCCAAAGAATGGACATCATCAGACCGCCCCGGCTGGTCCGGTTCGTGCCAGAAAGCGACATGCCTCTCACTTATCCGCCAGACACGCACAGCGGCAGCGGCCGTTCTACGGGTCAACGCGCTCCCAATCCAGAAAATCGATCTGGTCGAACGCGCGGCGCGGCTCATTGAGGAACAACACGAGCCGCAGGCCATCAGTCAAATAGTGCTCGCCGGTGAGATTTACCCGTGGATCGGGCATGGACGACACGCCTACGCCTCGGACAAACCCAAAGCGTGAAACAGCCCCGGACAGGAGCAAGTCCTGCATCAGATAGAAGCGGTCCTGATCCACTTCCGGGCTAATAAGATGGGTCGTCAGATACCAGGATTGTGTGGTCAGCTTGATGCCGATGTCGCGGCTGATTTGGCCAACCCACACCTGAAGTCCGTCAATTGTGAACGGTGCCAGCCAGAGCCGTAAATGATTGCGCAGGCTGACGGTGTCGCGCGCTTTCTGCAGCGCGACATCCTGCTGGCGCCCGAAAACATATAGCGGGCTGACCGGTGCGTTGAAATATTCGCTGCCAAACAAGAAGGCCCGAATAGTCCGGTAAACGCTGTGGAGATCGAACGGCTCGTCAAGCCTCCAGCCTCGCTCGATGAAGGCGAATAGCGCGTCGATGCCGCGCCCAACGACTACGATATTGAGCGGATCGCCGTTGGTATTAGCGGCCTTGTCGGTCGTGCAACAGCGCAACTGCGCCAGCTTTTCGCGCAGTGTCGCGAGATCGACGGCCTCGATTGTACCGGGCGGATAAATGGTTCCAAAGTCGGTTTTTTGGATCGCGTATGTGCGGCCGCCGACCGGCAGCACGAACCTGAACCGAAGCATCTGCCTATCGGTCTCGAACCCGACCTCCAGCAGCTTCAAACCGCCTTCACGGTGCGTGAAGACGAACCCGGCAGCGGTCTGTTTTTGCGGGATCACATCCGGCACCGGGGTTCGCGCCACTACCGCTGCGATCGACGCATTGGTGCTGCCCGACCACCACCAGACGCGAAGTAACCGTTCGACTTCCGGGGCCGAGAAATAATTCGGGTCGGTGACGATCGGCAGAAAGCGCAGCCACAAATCGCTGGCGTTATCTACGCTCAGCCAAACGACCTGGATGCCATGGTCAGCCAGTGATGCGCCGAAATATCGTTCACTTTCGTCGTCGGTCAGCACCGCAGCGCGAACGGTGACCGCTCCCTGCTGGCGGACCTCAGCGCGGGACATAAAGGGCTGCTCCGCTGTCAGGTCAGGGTCAGCGCCGCTGGAACGATTGAACGCGGCGAACAGTGCAAGCATCACCACAGTTACGAACCGCCCGCGCCAGTTCTTCGTCATGTGTCAATCCGATGCGGCCATTCGCGCCAACACAGGTTCGGAATATCGCATTGTGCTCCCATTGATCCAGGTCAACGTGGTCGCGCTTAAGATCCTGCCTAGGTCGTAATCGGACGTCCGCCCTATGGCCGCTATGGGTCTTGGTTGCGTGATAACGCGCTGACGCAGCCCCGCGACCGTCCAGGATCCGGTCAATGTAGTCTGACACGGCGGATCTGAACAATTTTTTCCTGTTGGCCGATCAGGGGCCGCCTCCGAGTCACCGTGGGGAGTGCTCGGCAAGGTCTGGTTCGAGATCGGCCCGTAATGGGGTCTCCACACTCACGCTCTGATCGCTGCCAGCAACGCCGTTGTACCGACGATATTCATGACGCGCGTCAGATTGTAGGCGAGTACGCTCAGCGCCATCTCGCTCGCGACCTTCGGCAGAGTCTTCATCAGGAAATGCGTCGCGCCCATCCGCATCTTGAGCGTACCGAAGGGATGCTCAACCGTCTCGCGCCGGCGGCGCATGGCCTGAGGATCTTGATCCAGCCGCTGCTGCACGGTTTCGAGAACGTGCTCATGCTCCCATCGCGTGATGCGGCGTTCTTTGCCTGTGGTGCACTGTTCCTTGATTGCGCAGGTCTTGCAGGCGTTCGTCCAGTAACGGCGCATCTTCTGCCCGTGTTCCTCGTTGGCATAGTGGAATATGAGCTTCTCGCCAGCGGGGCAGCGATAGACATCCTCCTCCGGCATATAAACGAAGTCCTGCTTGCCGAAGCGGCCTTCCGACTTCGCGCCCGACGTCATCGGTTTGGGCAACGTCACATAGATGCCTGCCTGCTCGCAGGCCAGGATCTCCTCGCCATTGAAGTAGCCGCGGTCGGCGACGGCTTCGAGTTTATCGACTTGCAGCACGGCCTTGGCTTCCCGCGCCACGTTCGTTAGTTGTGAGCGATCCGATCCGGTATTCGTCACTTCGTGCGTCACGATCAGATGGTTCACGGTGTCGACCGCGACCTGTACATTGTAGCCGACGACGCCCGAGCCACGCCCACTCGTTGCCATCGAGCGGCTGTCGGGATCAGTGAGCGAGATTTGGCCGTCGGGCGAGGCCAACATTTGCTTCTCGTAGGCTGCGAGCTTGCCCATTTCCTCTTTCAGCTTGTCGAGCTTCTCCTTGAGCCGCGTCGTCTTGAGCACGAGCACGTCGGACGGTTCCTGCCTGTCCGCCGTATCGAGCTGGGAGAGATACCGCGCCACACTCTCCTCGAGCTGCGCGCGCCGGCGATCGATCTTCCCTCGTGTAAAATTGCGATCTCGATTATTGACTGCTTTGAACTTGCTGCCGTCGATCGCGACGCTCGCCTTCGCCAGCAGACCCATCTGGCGACAGAGATTGACGAAGCTCGCGCATACCCTGCGGATCGCCGGGCCATTGTCCTTGCGGAAATCGGCAATCACCTTGTCATCGGGAACCAGCCGTCCGAGTAGCCATATGACTTCCAGGTTTCGGCCGGCCTCGCGCTCAAGCCGGCGGCTCGACTGCACCCGGTTGAGATAGCCGTAGATGTAAAGCTTCAGAAGAACCGAGGGGTGGTACGCAGGCCGGCCTGTCGCTGCAGGCTCGACGCCTTCGAAGCCGAGATCGGTCAGATCGAGCCCGTCGACAAAGCAATCCACCACACGAACGGAATTGCTCTCCTCGACCCACTCATCGAGGCATTCTGGCAACAAAGTCGATTGTCCGCGATCGGCACCTTCAACGAAGCGCTTCATGAATTGCCCCCGGCAAATCGCCGAGCGAATCATAGCAGACAGCTCGTTTTCACGCAGCCAGGGTCATTAGCGACCGAAATCGACTTTCCCGACCATGTCCGCTTTGCCTCCGATAGCGACCGAACTGCGGACATCGCGGGACGGCGGCTTTGTGCCAACAAGAAGCACTACAAGATGTGATCGTCGGGCAGTGATTGCAGCATCAATCCGCATCTACGCGCTAGTCGCGCGCGGGCACCGGCTTCCGCGTGATGGTCGCCGCCGGAAGCGGCGTGAAATCCGGGTTCTGGTCGTTACCGACCCGTATGCCGGAATAGGCGACGAGCCCGTCAGCGGTGGCGACCGCGTCGCCCGAGCGTAACGAGCCGTCCATCGCGAGATCGACTGACGCAAGACCGGCGGGGCTGTGGCCGTTGCAAGTGCAATCGGCGCGCAACGCCTTCCGATAGGCAAAGGCGTTTTCGCTATCGGCGTAGCGTTCGCCGGTTGCGGCATAGGCTCTGTCGATGCTGGAGCCGAAGAAAACTTTGGTCGGGCTTGCCGGACAGAAGGCCTGGCACATCTGCGCCGGCGAGGCCGCGCCGCGCATCAGCGGAAAATATTTGCCGTCACAACTGCGCACGCAGAAGGCAGGTCCCGCGCTTACGACGACCGGCCGCGGCGGTGGTGATTGCGGATCAAAAGACGAGGTCTGCTGCTGTTGCTTCTGGCCGCCACCGAAAAAGAAATCAAGCAAGCCTTCGGCCGCACTCATTTCGGGCGTCAGCGCCACGGGGCCAACGATGGCGGTAGCAACAAGCATGCGGCGCAGCTTGCGCTGAAAGGACAATTCGGTACGCAACGCTTGCTCCACCGGACCTCTCTGTAGCACTAAGGGCACGCTGAGTTCTCATCGCGGTAAAGCTGGGGCGGAGAAGGGGAAAGAAATAGGCGAGTGGGCACGGCAAGCGCCGCATTTCGGCCGCTATGGGACGCCGTTGGGGCCGTGATCCCCCGGGAGTTCGCGCCGCGTTGAAACCGACCGAAGTCCGAGAATGGGATGGACCGGCCGTGCTCCCGCCCCTAACGGCTCTCAGAGTCCGCGGGGGCTTAGAAGCACGAGGAGCACATCGCCATGTCCCATAAGACAGCCGCTACAGTCGCACACACCATTGGCATCGATACGGGCAAGAACACCCTGCATTTGATCAGCCTCGACGACAAGGGCGCAATCGTTTTGCGGGAGAAGATTGCCCGCGGTCGGATCCACGGCCCGGCTCGCCAATGTGCCGCGGTGCCTGATCGGAATCGAAGCTGGCATGGCGACGCACTATGTGGCTCGCGAGCTAAGTGCGCTCGGCCATGACGTAAAGCAGGTACCGCCCGCTTATGCCAAACCGTTCCGGCAAGGCCACAAGAACGACTTCAGAGACGCCCACGCGATCGCGGAGGCTGTCCAGCGGCCGTCCACCCGCTGCGTTCCAGTGAAGACCGACGATCAGCTCGATCTACAAGCGCTGCACCGCGTGCGATCTCGCTTGATCGGCGATCGGACGGCTGTGATTAATCAGATCCGCAGTTTTCTTTTGGAGCACGGCATTGCCGTACGTCAGGGGCTTCGCTTCCTCCGCCAACAGCTTCCGGACATCCTGGCTAAACGCAGCGACGTGTTGTCACCTCGCATGATCAGGATCATGGAAGACCTCAGCGGCGATTGGCGGCGTCTTGATGAGCGTATCCAACACGTCACCGAAGAGATCGAGGTTCTGGCGCATGGCAGCGAGAGTTGCCGCCAATTGATGGGCGTTCCGGGCATCGGCCCGATCATCGCCAGCGCCATGGTGGCCGCGATCGGCACTGGAGACGTATTCTCCAAAGGCCGCGACTTCGGCGCCTGGCTCGGACTGGTGCCCAAACAGATCTCGACGGGAGACCGCACGATCCTCGGCAAAATCTCGAGGCGCGGCAATCGCTACCTGCGCGTTCTGTTCGTGCAGGCGGCATGGGTTGTGCTGGTCAGGATAAAGAACTGGGAACGTTACGGGCTCAAATCCTGGATCGAAGCCGCCAAGAGGCGATTGCACCACAACGTGCTGGCGATCGCGCTCGCCAACAAGCTTGCCCGCATCGCCTGGGCGGTGCTGGCCAAAGGACGCGCCTTCGAGCTGACGAGGACCGACGATGCAGGCGTCCGATCCACTTGATCCTCGCGCCGTGCTCGGCGCGGTCAAGGCGCAGCCCGGCCACGCCGGAGCCAGCCGCAAGCCGAGCGCGACGGCCGGCCCTGACCGCCCCTGCGCCCGACGCGGTCGACGTTCTGCAGGCCGGGACGAAGGAACGGCCCTTGGCTCGAACAAAGGAACTGCGCGATATGATGAGCAAGCGATGACGTAACCCTATCAACAGTTTCCAGCCGAGGTCTGCGAGAGGTTGAGACGAGATGGAGGTTCGGTCTTCCCGGCGCATGCGAAACACTGGTGACCCAAATGGTCCAATCGAGGCCTGTCCGCTAATGAGAACGCACGCGCGCTGATATCCATGATGGCCCGGAGCAAATGCTCCAATCAGAGGCCGGATACATTGATGCAAGACCGCTCACCGCCAGCTCGGCGAAACCACTTGCAACGCACGGCCGGACCATACATCCGGGTCAGGTCAAAAACGGAAGTCGTGGCCCTTGCGGCGGGATGTCTGCTTTACCCCGGATACTGTGCAAAAGTCGAAAATCAAACGCCTCTAAAAATCTCGCAAAAGCCGATGTTTCTACGACACGGCCGCTGCAATGCCCGCAAGGGCCGATGCGAGGACCCGCCCCCTTTTTGTCGCAGCCGGAGCCATATTGTCTGCGAAGCCGAAGCTGTTCCAGAGGCAAGAATGTGTGCTCATTATGATTAGGGCGATACTCTTTGCGGTAATAGTACTTCTGTCTGAAATGACCGCCGCTGCTGCATCGCCGCTTCGCATTGTCGCGATTGGCGCCAGCAATACGCAAGGCTGGTATGTGGGCAAACAGGGCGCCTATCCGGCTAAGTTACAGGCCTTACTGAAAGCCAAGGGGATCGATGCACAAGTCATCAACGCGGGCGTGCTATTCGACACCACCACAGGCATGCTCAAACGTATTGATAGCGATGTACCGACCGGAACCGACATCGTGATTTTGCAGCCGGGGGCCAATGACCGGCGTTTCCTCGGGACGAAGGAACAGCGCGCCGCCAACATTGCGACGATGGAGCGCCGGTTGCGAAATCGTTCGATCAAAGTGATCGTCTACGACGAGGAGATCCCCCTTCGCTACTACACCTTCGACTTCATCCACCTCACGGACGAAGGCCACGCGATGATTGCTGCTACCTTGCTACCGCGGATCATGGCAACCATCAACCGACAGCCCTAACGGCGTCGGAACAGACTCTTTATTGGAGAGGCCGGTCAAGGTGATCGGCTATTCTCCCAGGTTGCTCGCTCGCCCTTACGAGCCCGCCGCGCCGACGCGGCGCTATTCCAGCAGCTCGAGACAAGATGTCGATAACGGTCGGCGGATGGAGGCTAGAACAACCCGACCCGCGTTCCCTTAATGACTTGGCCGCTTCCCGTATTGATAACCATTGGCAGCCAGACGTTCGCTTGGTACCTGTTTGCAATTATAGATCGACCGATGACTAGGCGTGAGGAATTCGCCGGTTGAAAATTGACGTGGGATTGATATGGCGAGGCCGACCGTCGCAAAGCGGGTAGTGTTTCATATCGGCGGCTACGATCCAACCATGCCGCCTGCTAGTGCGCAACGACGGTTTGTGCGTGAAATGGGACGGTTCCAACGTACCTGGTTAGTGAAAGCCTTCATCGATGGTTTGCGTGATAGTACCGACCAAATAAAATGGAAGGTGACGACCACCGGTCCCAATTGGCAGGTCGAAACCGACTATCACCTTGTCCGGTGGGACGATGTGATTGAAAGCTTCAAACAACGACCTATTTGGTTCCGTATTCCGCAGGGCATTCTTGCCTTTCTGGATTTCGTGGCGGCTGGCGCGCTCTGGGGTTACTTGCGAACGAATTGGCACTACGCAGGCTTCTTTCTATATCCTTTCGTGGCGTTCGGCGTTCTTATCGTAGCCGCGTTTCTTGTTGGCGAGTTTGCCTTCAAAATCGGCGGATCAATCTCGCTCACCATCGGCATCGGTCTCCTCGCATTCGCAACGCTTCTGGTTGGTCCATGGCGCTGGCTGCACCTGGGCGACCTTTTCGACGACTGGATTTTCTCTCGCGAGTATATCCAGAGTGGTAGTTCGATCATCGAGCAAAGACTAGACAGATTGGCGGCCGAGATCATTGCGGCAGCTAGTGGCTCTGACGCAGACGAGCTTGTGGTCATAGGCCATAGTCTTGGCGCTGTAATCGGGATTGATCTTCTTGATCGTGCGGTGAAGCTGGACCCCACCCTCGGTGCGCGCAAAATGCCGGTCATGTTCATCACGATCGGATCGTCGATACTCAAGGTCGGGTTCCATCGCGACGCAACCCGCTTTCGTGCGGCAGTGGAGCGCGTCGCCCGAGCACCCGGTATTTTCTGGGCTGATTATCAGGCGCGGATTGACGTACTAAATTTTTATGACACCAAGCCGATGGCCGAGATGGCGTTGCCGACGGAAAACGAGCCCGTCGTCAGGCTTGTAGAATTCAGTCGAATGCTTGAGCGCGCCATGTATCGACGCATCCGCCTTAATTTCTACCGGTTGCATTGCCAATTCATCAGCGGAAATGACAGGCGCGCAGCGTACGATTACTTCATGCTCGTATGCGGGCCTGTTTCAGCCAAATCTCAGACGCTCACTCAAGACGGCGCCGTGTCGATGTTCGGGGACGATGGAGCCCTTATCAGCGTGCCGCCGTCAGCAGTGAGCCGACGCAGCGGCTAATCAAAAGCGACACCTACCCTTTCAAAGGTTGTGTTTGTTCGGCGGGTGATCGGGTGATATCTCATATACGCTACGAATATGCACGCCGTTCCCGCCGCGAAAAGATTGTATGGAGCGCCCGAGGTCCCCGCGAAACTGCGCGACTGCTCATATCTCTTACCGGTCTCGGTATTCCGCCCCTTATCTTCGTGGCGGCGGCAAGTTCTCATTTTGCGACGTACACTTTCCATCCCGTCCCAACTCGGCTGGGAGTGTTCTTTGCGATAACGGCTTTGGGCATGTTTGAACAGCGCATCGGGCGCTCGGCCGGAATTGGTCGATAAGTCTTGATGTGAGCGAAGGCCATCAACTTGTCACGGACGGCATTTGCCGGAGAATTCGACACCCGATGTATCCCGCATTTTGGCTGTGGGCTATCGCTCAGGCATTGCTGCTGCCGAACTGGTTGCCGGGGCGCGGGCTTGGTCGGTTTTGGATCTTGTTTTTCGGCCGCGTTGCAAGGGAAGAGCGAATGATGTTGGAAGCTTTGACAGCTATCGCGCGTATATGGCGCGGACCGGCCGCGTTTTCTCCCAATCTTCTGAAGTCCCTGCAATATCTCATTGAGGGCGCAAGTTCTACATCATCTAGTTGCGTGCTATTTTTGCAACATTCGTCAAAAAAAGACTGGGCGATCGTGTGTTTGGGACGCTGTTTATTGGCCCGCAGCAATCATCAGGTTACTTAAATCTATCGGTGACAGTAGGAGACTTCGATGTTGAAATTCGTGATCGTTGGGACTGCTTCTTTGGCTTTTGTGGGAACGGCGGTTGCTGCCGACCTCCCTCATCCCCAACCGGTTGTCCAGAACGCCCCAATTGGCAAGTACCCCGTCGGCAAGTACCCCGTCGGCAAAACTCCAATTGGTAAGTACCCAACCACGGTTGTAACCAAGTACTAACTCGAATCCTAACCGATCGGCTGCTGCGGTTTTGCCTCGTGCTGGTCGGTCGTTTCCGTGGCGGCCTTGGCCACGTCAATGTCGTGGCCAACATGATCTTCGCGGGTATGTCCGGCTCGGCCATTGCAGACGCGGTTGGCATCGGACGCATTATCATAGGCATGATGACGAAGGACGGCCGCTATCCCGTGGCCTATGCCGGCGCCATCACGGCTTCGGACGCGATCATCGAGCCGATCATTCCGCCGTCGATCCCGATGGTGGTGTACGCTCTAATTTCCGACACCTCGATCGGGTACCTGTTCCTGGGCGGCTTTGTTCCCGGGTGTCATGCTGGGCGCCGTCTTCATGGTATGAACTCGATCATTGCGCGGCGGCGCAGCTATCCGGTCGAGCCTCCGATACCGCTGGGCGAAATCCCGAAGATCACGCTTCGCGCGTTTCCGGCGCTGATGCTGCCTGTCATCCTCCTGTTTGGTATCTACGGCGGGGTGATGACCCCGACCGAAGGAGCTGCCGCGGCGGCTTTCTACGCGCTTCTTGCTTCGACACTGATCTATCGCGCCGTGACCTGGGGGCAATTGTATGAGGCGATTCTCCACCAGCGGGAGGGCAACGACTTCAATCGGCGCCCTATGGCCAGTTGCTTTTCGTACTCGCGAACATGACCAAGCAGCCGCTGGGGACGCGGACAGATGCGCCCTATCGCAGCGGGCTTTGGCATGACAACCAGACATCATCATCACAACCTGTAGTTTACAGCTAAAGATTTTTGGTGACAAGGCACGGATTTTGCTCCCCGGATCACGCGGGCCGTTCGCCGCATGGGGTCAAGCTGAAGAACCCGGCGTCGCCTTCGAAGGATGTGCAGAGGGCTCAGTCGTTCAGAGATGAGCACGCGGCAATAGCCATCCCATGATCTTCTCATGCGGATCGCGACGACTGCGGATGAATGCTTTCTCGTTCTGCTGAGCGGCGGTCCTGGCGAATTCAGAAATCCCCTCCATAGACTGCCGTTTATCCTTCGGAAGCTTCGCCCATTGGCGAATGATCTTCCGGCGGGCTTCGCGTTGCTTTTCCCTTACGTCAGGCATCGGTACGCTCCTTGAAGTGGATTCCGGCTCGGCCCAGTATTGTGCGATAATATCATAGGATTCTTCTTTAGGCTCGTGCGACGAGCGGTCTTCTGCAGCACTGCTGCAATCAGCGGCCGTCGAAGGTGTGGCTCAAGGCGAAGAACCCGGCGAGCGCGGCGGTGCGCCGGGAGCGCGAGGAAGAGTGGCGATAGCCTCGGCGCATCCCCAGCCTTCATGGTTCTGCCCAAATGGAAGACCCAACGAAGGCGAGTACAGCCACGCTGAGAACGATAATCGCAATCGCGGCCACGTCGATGGTGGATAGTCGTCTTGCCATGCGCCAGTTTCTTCCGCAGTCGAGCGCGATGATAGGCCGAATGTTTCCGGTTCTTCACTTTGATCCAGCGTGGCGAGCCGCCGCCTCGATAGGTGCGCGATGCGCCAATGCGGACAAAGCGCTATGTCAGGCTTTGCCCCCATCAACAGATGAGGTGGATGGCTCCCGCTCACGGCATCTGGGTGCCAAAGTGTGAAGGCCTTCAGGCGTTCACGAGCAAAATGGGAGCCATCCGTTATGCAGATTACCACGATCGGCCTCGACTTGGCCAAGAGCATTTTTCAGGTCCACGGTGTTGATGCAGCCGGCCAGGCTGTGGTTCGCAAGTCGCTTCGGCGCTCGCAGATGCTGCCATTTTTTTCCAAGTTGCCGCCTTGCCTGGTCGGCATCGAGGCGTGCGGCACGTCGCATCATTGGGCGCGCGAGCTGATAAAGCTCGGTCATGAGGTGCGGCTGATGCCGCCTGCCTACGTCAAGCCATATGTGAAGCGAGGGAAGACCGACGCTGCCGATGCGGAAGCGGTTTGCGAGGCGGTGACACGGCCTACGATGCGGTTCGTGCCCGTCAAGTCGCCCGAGCAGCAGGCAGCGCTGTCCATGCACCGGACGCGCGATTTGCTGGTCAAGCAGCGCACGCAGCTGGTCAACATGATCCGCGGTCTACTGGCCGAATTTGGCGTCGATATCCCCAAGGGGCTCGAACGAGCGCTGCTGATGGCGCGGCAGATCGTCGATGGCAAAGCGCCTGAGGTGCCGACTGAAGCTGTCAAGATCGTCGCTACACTGTCACAGCAGGCGCTCGACACCCACGTTCGGCTCCGCGAGATTGACCGCGATTTGGCCGTCTGGCTACGTGGCAACGATGTTGCACGTCGTCTCATGACGATCCCCGGTATCGGGCCGATCGGCGCGACGGCACTTGCTGCATCGGTGACCGATCCGCATCAGTTTCGTTCGGGGCGGCAATTCGCCGCCTGGTTGGGACTGACGCCACTTCAGAAGTCAAGCGGTGGCAAAGAGCGGCTCGGTCGTATCACCAAGATGGGTGACAAATATCTGCGCAAGCTGCTCGTTGTGGGCATGACGGCGCTTGTGCGTCGTACAAGGCAAAATCCCGAAGGCAATCCACGGCTGGCGGATCTGCTGGCGCGAAAGCCCACAAGGGTCGCCACCGTCGCGATGGCGAACAAGACCGCGCGGATCATCTGGGCGATCATGGCGCGTGGCCAAACCTATCGTACGGGCCACCAGCCGGCACTGGCAGCATAAACGACAAAGGACGTAGCTGAAGAGGAGATCAGCTTCACGAGGTTGCGAGCGCGATGCGATGTGATGGCAGACCGGTCAGACCGGGAACAGGGACAACCCAATCGATGTCCAAGGCGTCATAGCCTGATCAACAGAATGGGACCTTGTTCGCGGACTCCATCAGGGCCAGCAGTCTCAACCGACTGCATCAACAGGCCGGACAGAAGACTGCACCCGACCAACGCCACTGCGTCAATTTAGCCCTTGCAACGCGGGAGCCATCCACAGAGGACATCGTAAGCGCGACACGGCATGTCCGAAAAGTGGCACGTACCGAACATGGCGCGATGGCCGACTTGAGGCCGCTTTCGGGGGAAGAGCGGAAGTCGGATTTCTGGGCAGTCAGGTCCGCTGATAACCCTGGAGAGGCTAGCGGGCAACTTCTCTTCTCGAGAAGCCCGACTGTTGATCCAAATCAATGGCCAAGGCGGCGGGGAATACCCTGCTTCCTGCTCCATACCGAATGGGAGGACGACATGCCTGAGAGCGTCTACGATGTGATTTTGCTGATCGGTAGCAGCAAAGAATTCCTGGGAGAAGGCCGCCGCCAACGCGATCGAGCAAGCTTCCAAATCTCTCCGCGATCTTCGCGTCGCAGAAATCGTCGAACTCGATATGCAACTGGACGCAAAGGGCAAGGTGGAAGCCTATCGCGCGAAGGTCAGGCTATCGTTCAAAGTCGAGCGCTGAAGACCAAATCAACGCCTACTCTTGATTTGATCGCGAAACAGCCTTGTTGCCCGGGCGGCACCTCGATGACAAGCGGTCCGTCCTTGCCGACATCCACGTAGTTCCGGTGGACCCGGGAGCAAGCCGCGGCAGCAGCGTGAAAACTATTCAGGATAAAACTCGATAGGAGAAAACTAGAGCTCCACCGAGCGGTGGAAAGATGTCCCTCGCGGGACGATGGATGAGTGAGTTCGCATGTCCGCTTGGACCTGCCATTCGATTGACGGCAAGGCCGCCCAAAAGATTGTTCCGCCTCGTCCTCGAATTCCATGATGGAAGATGCTATGGGGCGGCGACGAGGATATTGCGTCCATCGTTGCTGATGTGAACAGATGGAGCGCCTCATGCAGAAGTTGAACGATCTTAGCCGAATCCCTGAACCCGCTTGATCCGGACGGCACACTGATCGCCGTTATCGAACTGAGCCTGTCAAGCTGGCTCGTCGCCGGCATCGTGCCTGGCGTCGAGCGTCAGCCGTTGAAGAAGCTCGCGGTAGACGAGAGCGCATTGCTGAAGTTGCTGCATCGATGGCGAGAGGAAGCGGCGAAGGCAGGGCATCGGATCAAACGCATTGCTGTCGCTTTCGAGGCCGGTCGTGACGGCTTCTGGCTGGCACGCTGGCTCAATGCACGCGATATTGAGGCCCACGTCATTCATGCATCGAGTGTGGCTGTGTCGCGCGAGCATCGGCGCGCCAAGACCGATCGGCTCGACACCGAGCTGCTCAAACGCTCTTTTCTCGGCTGGCTGCGCGGCGAGCGCGATCACTGCAAGATGGTGGCGATCCCGACAATCAAGGACGAAGATGCCAAGCGGCCCAACCGCGAGCACGAGAGCCTCGTCGGAGAGCAAAGTCGGATCGTCAACCGAATGAAAGCAGCGTTGATCCGGCTCGGCATCCGGGGCTTCAATCCCAAGCTAAAGAAGGCCGCCGAACGCCTTGACGGCTTGCGCACCCCCGATGGCGAGCCGATCCCGCCCAACACCCTGGCTGAACTGCGTCGCGACATGGTGCGCCGGCGGCTCGTCAGTGATCAGATAAGGCAGATCGAGGACGCTCGCCTGGAGCGTCTCAAGCAAGCGTCCAGTGATGGACCCACGCAATGGTGCACCTGTTGGCGCGGGTAATCGGGATTGGTGTCGAGACGGCCGACATGCTGGTGCAGGAGGTACTGTCGCGAAGCATGCGCGACCGACGGGCCGTAGCGCGGTATGCTGGCCTCACGGGCTCGCCCGACGAGAGCGGCAGAAGACGCCGGGAGAAAGGGTTGACCCGTTCCGGCAACGCTCGGGTTCGACGAGGCATGATCCAATTGGCGTGGCGATTTCTCATGTTCCAGAAGGACAGCGCCTTGGCGCAGTGGTTTCGAGCTCGCACCGAGAGCGCCCGCGGCACTCGCAAGACCATGATCGTGGCCTTGGCGCGCAAGCTACTGATCGCCCTGTGGCGTCTCGTGCGGGAGGGCGTGGTGCCGGACGGCGTCGTTCTGCGGCCGGCATAATGAACGGAGGTCAATGAAGGACACCCAACAGTTCCGGCCCCGGTCCCCGCTGGTGACAAGGTTGCCGATAACGGTTCGAGGTGGCGGAGTCCCGACGTGGTTCCTTGGCTTCAATGCCGAAAGGAAGAATGGGTCCGCCGCTTCGGAGCTTCGCTGCCGATGCGTATGACTGCATCATGGTTCGGGTCCTTGGACCTACCGGATACAAGGTTGTGGCGCGACTGATGCGCGCCCGAAAAGCGGGCTCCTCCTCTGATCGTCATCCCGATCGCACCAAGCGTGCCGTCGTGCTCGAAGCTGTCAAGGTACGGCCTGGCAAGCTCGGAGCATGCCGCAAGCTTGGCGCGACGGCCAACCTTGACAGCTCCTGCGCGCGACGACCTCAGCGAGCCGCGGGTCGGGACGAAGAAACGGGCTTTGAGATCGAACAAAGAAACTGACGAAGGAAAAACGATTTGCCGCTCCGGCGAACTCCTTGACAAAGAAAGCCCCATACAAGGACCCTGGCGTCGATTCCGAAGAGAAGCACGAGCCCGTGAGCGACATCGACATTGCAGTGGTGGATGGTCTGAAAGCGCTTGACCCCAAACCGCCGATTTGAGAAGCGGACATTAAGCAAGCGCGTCCATCACCCGCTCCATGGCGGGATGTTTGCGGTTTTTCACCTTCATCCAGTGCTTCGACCTGCCGGCCTGATAGGGCCGGTCAGCGCGTTTGCAGACCATACCCTCAAGCCCGAACTCGCATGCCTTGCGGAACAGGTCCGGGCCGATCTCGCCCTGCTCAAATGGCGCGACGAAAATGCCATCCGGCCGTCGCGCGAGCAGCTTATCTTGAAACCCCCTTCTCAGGTCATCGTGCCCGGCATGAAGCACTTGATTACTTTGCCGGGTATGCCGCTGTGACCGGTCCAACTGTCGTAATACCAGACCAGCGTACGGCCATCACGATTCGGCCCCGTCACCACGGCCTCGTCGGGCACGTCTGCCCACACGCCATCAAGCCTGACTTTGTAGTGACTTCTCGGCTTGTTCTGTGTCTCCCAGTCACTCGGTTCGACGTGCGCCGAGTTCTGAGCCATCGCAGCAGGGACCCTTCCCGCTCTCTAGCTTCTCATACCAGCCGTCCAGCTCGGGATGCGACGCATCGTGGGCCTCCGCCGGCGAGATCGCCATGTAGCACAGTATCGCCGCGCCCGCGGCGAACACCGTCGATCTCGCCGTTGAGGTAGATCGCCTTGCGCGTTCCCTGCAGGTTGAGGCCGTCGAGCTGCTGGATGTCGCGCCACGTGGAGCGGCTGGACCTGCGCGACCACGATGGCTTCGAAAGGTGCGTACGCCATAAGGCCACATCATTTCGCGCTCTCCATCTCTTCTTGAAGGGCTGCGAGCGGCAGTTGGTCAACCCCGTAATCGCCTTAGCGATAGTCCATCAGCCTTTGGGCAGCTTACTCGATTTGAACCATCGATGATACTTTCTAGAACCGCCGGACGTCGGGTGTGGGTCCAAACCGGAAAAGCTCCTTGAGAGCAAATGTTTTCCGCTGTTCACCCAATAACGGACATTGCCAAGATACTTCGGTATGTCCGTTTCGTGCCAACGCACTAAATCGCTGCGCGATAGCCTGCTGCGGCGGACGGCGTGTCTGAGCGCAGGGCAAACAGAGTCGAGATCGTCGATAGCGGGCAAGGCGCCCTGTCTTGAGGATCGAGGTGTCGTCAACCTCATCCCGGACAGGAGTTGCCCATGAGTACGGATGTTGTCAGCCCGCTGCGCCAGCGCATGATCGAGGACATGAACGCGCGCAAGCTCGGTCGCCGCACGCAGAGGCGCCACATCAGCAGCTGCAAGCGGTTCGCCGCGTTTCTCAAGCGCTCACCTGACACGGCGACAGCCGAGGACATCCGCCGCTTCCAGCTGCACCTTCGCAGACGAGGGTGAGCATCTGCAACCGCAACCGCATCATGACCGGGCTGCGGTTCTTGTTCCGCGTGACGCTGCGGCGGCTGGATCTTGCGGCCGAGATCTATCACCTCCGCGAGCCGCAGAAGATTCCGCAGGTGATCAGCCCGGACGAGACGCGGCGATTGTGGCCGTCGCCGACAGCCTCAGGTCCGCGTGCTGCTCAGTCTCGGCTACGGCTGCGGATTGCGTGCCGGCGAGGTGGTCCGGCTCAAGGTCAAGCATATCGACAGCGCGCAGAAGATCATTCGCATCGAGCAGGGCAAGGGCCGCAAGGATCGCAATGTCATGCTGTCGCCCGAGACTGCTCGATCTGTTGCGGCAATGGTGGAGAGGGCGCCCATCGCGTCACGATGCGGCAACGCCCCTTCAGGAACGTTGGCTGTTTCCCGGCCGCAAGCCTGGCAAGCCGATGACCACGCGCCAGCTCAAGCCGCCTGTTCCATGAGGCGGCCGACGCCGCCGGGATCAGGAAGAACGTGACGCTGCATGCGCTGCGTCACAGCTTTGCAACGCATCTGCTCGAACGCGGCACCGATATCCGCATCATCCAGGCGCTCTTGGGTCACGCCAAACTCGACACCACGGCCCGCTATACCCGCGTCGCCACCGGCATGATCGCCAGCATCGAGAGCCCGCTCGACCTGCTGTCGCAGCCGCGCAAGAAGCCGAGGAGGAGCAGGAAGGCCCAGCCGCCGGCGTAACCGCCGGCGGCCATGTCCCGTCCGGCGCTGGAGGTCGCGGATATCTTCCGCGACCACGGGGCGGCGTGGCGACGTGCCAATGCCGGCCACGTCAGCCTCGACCAGTTGAAGGTGATGACGGCCATCGAGCGCTGCCGCACGGCGGCGCTCGGCGGCCATGTCGCGCGCTGCGAGGACTGTGCGCACACCGTCATCGCCTACAACAGCTGCCGCAACCGGCATTGCCCCAAGTGTCAGGGCGCCGCCGCCAGGCAGTGGCTCGCCGAACGCGAGGCCGAGCTGTTGCCCGTGCGCTACTTCCACGTCGTGTTCACGTTGCCGGCGCCGATCGCCGACATCGCCTACCAGAACAAGGCCGTGATCTACGATCTCTTGTTCAAGGCGGCGGCCGAGACCACGCTCACGATCGCCGCCGATCCCAAGCATCTGGGCGCCAGGATCGGCATCACCGCCGTGCTCCACACCTGGGGCTCGGCCATGACACACCATCCGCATCTGCACATGATCGTGCCCGGCGGCGGCCTGTCGCTCGACGGCAAAAAGTGGCTGGCGTGCCGGCCCGGCTTCTTTTTGCCGGTGCGCGTGCTCTCGCGCCTGTTCCGCCGGCTCTTCCTCAGAAGCTCGCGGACGCGCACGCGGCCGGCCGCCTCGCGTTCTTCGGCGACCACGCCGCACTCGCCGACGCCGCAGCATTCGCCGCCTTGCTGGCGCCGCTGCGCAAGGCCGAGTGGGTCGTCTACGCCAAGAAGCCGTTCGGCGGACCGCAGGCCGTGCTCGCTTATCTGTCGCGCTACACCCATCGCGTCGCCATCTCCAACAGCCGGCTGATCTCAGCCGACGAGACCGGCGTCACCTTCAAGTGGAAGGATTACCGGATCGAGGGGCCCGGCCGGTACAAGACCATGACGCTGCCCACGCACGAGTTCATCCGGCGCTTCCTGATCCATGTGCTGCCCAAGGGCCTGCATCGCATCCGCCACTACGGGCTGTTCGCCAACGGCAACCGCGCCGCCAATATCGCTCGCGCTCGCCAACTGCTCGCCGTGCCGCCACGCACAGCGCCGCATGAGATCGATCCCACCGCCGAATCCGATCAGCCCCGCGCTCTGCCAAAGCCGTGCCCATGCTGCGGTGGCCGCATGATCATCATCGAGACCTTCGCGCGCGGTTGTCAGCCCAAGCACCACTCCGGCAGTCGATCAGGATCGACACCTCATGACCCCGTCACCGTTGATCGACGATCGCACTCGCACCAACCGCTCTCGCAGGCGCTCGACCGGCAACGCCCGCGCTCGCGCCAGGCCGCCAATTTTGTCCGCCCTCACACCGCAAACGTCGCCGCGCAACGCGCCCCCGGCTCCGCCAATCGCCGTACTCACCGGCAGAACGATCGCCCCAACCGCTTCAATCCAAACTCATCAAGCCAGCCGCCGCGACCAAATCCCCATAGCGCTCGCGGCACCGCCGCCACACCCACCGCGATTTCGTGCCTTGGCGCTTTTCGGACGCCGGCCGCATCAGCGCGTGGATCGCTCGTCATGCCGGCGTCCGAAAACCTGCAC
>CAWHQY010000037.1:0-123752 GCA_963831505.1 uncultured Alphaproteobacteria bacterium
TCGGGGTCAAACTCGGAAGTGGTCCGGCTTGAACGGCACGTCTGTTCAACCCTCAACAACGGACATGCAGTGCGGTGGATTACAGGGCGGGGCTGCTCAAACCTGCTCGCGATATTCCCGATTTGGGTTTCGGAATATTTTTATTGCAAATCGAGCGGCTCAAGTTCCGGTCGAGGCGAACCACCCTTTACGGGCAGGGGGTACCGGCCGGCGGGTCCCCCCCCAGTGCTGGTCTGGTCAAGTTTCAAATGAGGTGAAAATCGCTCTTTGTGAGGCCCAAGTGTACGCCAGTCAGAACGATCTCCATGTTCGCCGCATGAGTATCCGACGTGGTCACGATTTCGGCACTGCTCGTTGTGTTGACGAGCACCTCCGTGTTTCCGCCCACCTCTATGTAGCCAATGCTATGTGGGTTCAGAATTAGATTGCCAGACCCCGCTAGCTTTCCCTCGAATGTCGGAATGCCATGACTACCGTTGATACCGGAGATACTAGCAAACTCGATTACATCATTGCTGTGGTTGAAATTGAATATCGTGTCATGAGAAGCCGGAGTTGAGTCGGTAATTGCTTTAAAGACGAAAGTGTCATTTCCCGCTCCGCCGACCAGTGTGTCAGCACCGCCTCCACCGGTAAATGCATCGTTTCCCCCATTGCCGACGATGAAGTCATTTCCGGGTCCACCAACGAGCGCATCCGCCTTTGTGCTGCCAAGTATCGCCTCGTTGGTTCCCTGTCCGACATTCCCAGGAAGATCTGTCGTACTCACTGTGTAGACATGGACTGTGTTGGACACCGTCCCCGTGACAAACTTCCAGTTGCCATTGCTGTCCGTCGTAACGGACCCAAGCAGATTTGATCCGTCGTAGACAGAAATGCTGTCGTTTGCCTCTGCGCTGGTGCCAGTCAGCGTCACTTTCCCTTGGCTAAGAACCTCATTCGTAATGGTGGGAATGGGTGCCGCGGTATCGAGCGTGAAGGTCAGGGAAGCTGTGCCGGTGTTTCCGGCGGTGTCGGTTTCGCTTGCGATCACGGTATGCTGACCATCTGACAGGCCCGTCGGATTGAAAGTCCAGTGGCCGAAGTTGTCCGCAGTCGTCGTTACTTTGATCGGAGTACCATCGACAGTGAAGCTCACGACTGCATTGGGATCGCCGGAGCCGGTTAGGGTGGAAATGCTGGTTATCTTGTCGGTTGACGATGACCCCGTATCGTTCTTCAAACTCTCGGTCACCGCTGGTGCTGCGGTATCCAGCACGAATGTCAGCGAGGTCATGCCTGTGTTCCCGGCAGCATCGGTTTCGCTCGCAACAATGGTATGCACCCCGTCCGATAGGCCTGTCGGTGCAAAGGACCAGTTGCCGTGGCCGTCAGCGGAGGCTGTTGCTGCAATCTGGGTCCCATCGACCGTGAAATTTACAATGGCGTTCGGATCGCCCGATCCGGTCAACGTGGGATCATTTGTGATCTTGTCGCTTGCCGATGACCCGGTGTCGTTCTTCAGGCTCTCGGTCACCGCTGGCGGCGTCGTATCCAGCAAGAATGTCAAGCTACTATCGTTCGAGGTGACGTGCGCTCCGTTGGTTTGATGAACCTCCACGGTCTTAGGCCCGTCGCCGGTCAACGTAAAACTAGTCCCGCTGCCGTTGATCCAAGTCGTTCCATTGTCTGTGCTGTATTGCCACGTCACCTCGGGTAACAGACCATTCACATTGACCGTGCCGTCATTTGTGACGTGATCGCTGTTAGAAATGCCGCTGTCGAGCGCGAGGGAAGGCTGTGGTGCCGGTGGCAAACTCCCTATCGCCAAATATTCGGGACCAGCGCCAACCGCAACGGTGTCGATCACGGAGTTTGTGGCGGTGTCGATAACAGTAACGGTACTAGAGCTTGCATAATGGCTCACATAGAGATGCGACCCGTCTGGGCTGATTGTGATGCCGACCGAAGACCCAACGGCAATCGAAGCTGTAACCGAATTCGTGGCGGTGTCGATGACCGCAACCGTGCCGCCATATGTAGCCACGTAGGCGTGCAGACCATCAGGGCTGAAAACAACCCCATAGGGATTGGTTCCAACATTGATGGTCGCCGTAACCGTATTGGTCGCGGCGTCAATGACCGAAACAGTGCCGCTACCATAGTTGCTGGCGTAGACGTGCGTTCCATCTGGGCTTATTGCGATGCCGGTGGGAGTGCTTCCGATAGGGATAGAAGCGACAACGGAATTGCTGGACGTGTCTATGACCGAAACCGTGCCGGAATTTTCGTTGGTGACATAGGCGCGGCTTCCATCCGGACTGACCGCAACAGCGTAAGCGCCAGAACCCACCGTGATGTTGGTGAGTACGGTGTTGTTGGCTGTGTCGATTACTGAAACATAATCGCCACCATAGTGACCGATATACGCGAGGCTTCCGTTGGGACTAAAGGCAATGGTATCAGCCCCGGCACCGACAGGGATGGTTCCGACAACGGAATTCGTCGCTGTGCTAATGACGGAAACGACCCCGCCTTCGCTCGCCACATAGAGAAGCGTCCCATCTGGGCTAACGGCAGCACCGTCAGGACTGCTGCTGGCAATTGGAATAGTCGAAATGACCGTGTCGTTGCCCGTATCAATGACCGAAACGGTGCTGCCAATGGTGTTTGGCACGTAAAGGTAAGGGCCAGTGCTCATCTGCGCTCCGGTTGTTTGGGCGTCCTGACAGCCCTAATTTCCAGCATTTCAAAATCGGAACTCGACCAAGTCGGGCTTGTCTAAATCGCGTTGGAGAAGAAACTTTCAAAAATTCGACCGCCCGCGAGTTTCTGTTCGCGGCATAGCTCGGAATAGAGAATGGATTGATCAGGCGCTACCAATAAGGAATATGTGGCGAAAATACGCTCGATCTATTTTCCGTTATTTTCCTAAGGTATTTTTACCCAACTTGGGTTTCCAATTATTTTTTACTGCAAATCGCGCGGCTCAAGTTCTGGTCCAACGGCCACCGCTGTCCAATAGGAGGTTGGTACGGTGGCATGGGTCCCTTTTGGAGTTTGCTTGATCTCATCGCCGCCGAACGCCCTCGGCACCTTGCCCTACTGGAATGAGAACAACGCTATGGACGGATGCTCAACGGTAATCTATGAGGGTCGTCAACGGTAACTTATGAGGGCAGTCAGCGAGTATTTTTATAAAAAATATTCCCCAACTGGGCCTCAAGAATATTTTTTTATAAAAATAAATATCCAGCAATATTTGCTGAACACTGCCGAAGGCAAAACTCAAGGCCGCCACCGGCCAATTTATAGGCGCCCCCTAGTGGGGGTTGGGCCCCCTTCTGGAAAACGGCTGATCTCATCGCCGCACGAACACGGAACAAAGTCCACGGATTCTCCACGGCTTGAAGCGTCGTCTTCACGCTTCGTTCTGTGTTGAAACGTCTTCCACTCGGCGGGAAGAAATAAAAAAGCCCGCGGAATGCGGGCAAAAATGGTGGGCGCACAAGGGATCGAACCTTGGACCTCTCCCGTGTGAAGGGAACGCTCTCCCGCTGAGCTATGCGCCCGGGAATGTGGTGCTTCGTCAGCGGCCTGGAGATCAGGCCCAATTGCTTCCGAAGCACGCCGTCAGAGCCCGCGATTTACGAAGCGCGGGCTATCAGTGTCAAGCTTTCAGGCCGGAAATAACGGCCGGAATGGAAGCCGCTTTACGCTCCCTGGCGGGCGCGGGAGGCGTGGGCCTGCAGCGCCCGGATGCGTTCGGCGAGCGTGCCGCCCGGCGGCTGGGCGCCCGCAGCCGCGGCGCCATTTGCGGGGGCGCCGTTGGCGAGCCTGGCGGCCGGCCTTGCTGTGGCCTGTTCCGAATCCAGGATCGCCTCGATCGCCGAATGCGGGCCTTCGAGCTGCATCGCGAGTTTTGCGACTTCGGCGGCGATGTCGTTGATGCGCTCGCGCAGCAGCGCGTTCTCCATGCGCTCGGTCGCCCAGGTGCTTTCCGCCTGCTGCTGGATCGCGTTGATGTCGCGCTGCAGTTTCGCGCGCTCGTCGCGCGTCACCCGAAGCTGCTCCTCGAGCGCAGCCTTTTCGGTCTTCAGCTTGTCGAGCGTCGGCCATTTGCCGCTGTTGGTCAGATCGATCTCGCCGCGCAATTCCTTCAGCGTGCGCTCGGCGGCTTCGTTGGCCTGGCGCAACTGGTTGTTTTCGAAGTCGCGCTCGGCGAGCAGCTTGCCCTGAGTCGCAAGCCGCGCCTCGAGATCGTTGACGCGGTTGCCGAGCATTTCGGCTTCCTTCACCTGCACGATGAGCTGGCGGTCGAGATCGGTGACGCGCTGGCTCAGATTTTCCACGCGCGAGCGTGCTTCCGTCAATTCGCGGGTCGCGGTTTCGGACTCGCCGCGCTCCTGCGAGAGCCGCGCCTGCGTGGTGGCGAATTCCTTTTCGGCGTCGCCGACCCGGTTCTTCAGCTCCTCGATCTGCGTGCGCACCGCGACCAGCTCGACCTGGCGGCTGTCCGCCATCATGGAGCGGTCGTTGAGCTCGTTGTTGATCTTGCCGAGCTCGTTCTGCTTGTCGGCCAGCGCCTGTTCGGCGAGCCGCAGCGCCTCGGTCTTGGCGGCGTGCTCTTCCTCGGTCGCGCGAAGCTGCTCCTTCACCGCCTTCTCGCGCGCTTCCAGCGAAAAGATCGTGGCGTTCTTCTCGCCAAGCTCGATCTTCATGCGGTTGATCGCGTCGGTTTTCTTGCCGAGATCGGCGAGCTGGCTGGTGGTGCGGTTCTTGAGCTGCTCGACGCTCATCTCGAGCCGCCGCGCCGACATCGCGAATTCCGCGCGCAACTGGTCCTTGTCGGCCTGGATCTCCGCCATCGACAGCGGCGTTGCGGCCTCGAGCCGGCGGGTGGTCAGCCGCACGGCGCGGTTATGCACGAGCGGCACGATCATCAGGCCGCACAGCATCGACACCAGGAAACCGATCGCCAGATACATGATCGGTTCGATCATGAAACGCTACTCCCCGAGAATATTCTGTTCACCATGCCATGGTGGGAGGGGGAAAGGCCAGAGCGTTACCGCGTTAACGTGAATCCGCAAAGTTACGGGAAGCCTTATGCACAACCGCTGATCAGCGTGCCGATCAGAACGGGTTCCAGGTCGCCCGCGGGGTATATTTCAGGTAGCCGATATTGGCGCCCAGCCGCAGCCCGATGCCGGAGCGGATCGGCACCAGCACGATGTTGTTGGCGGTCAGCGCGGTCATGCCGAAGCCGCCGATGATATAGGCCGAGCCGTCGAGTCCGGCGAAGCGCTGATAGATCGCATTCGTCGCCGGCAGGTTGTAGACCAGCGTCATCGTGCGCGCGCCATCGCCGCCCCAGTCGAAGCCGACCGAGGGACCCTGCCAGTAGACCCTGAGGTCGCCGGCATTCTTGGTGTAGAGCGTGCCTTCGCCGTAGCGCAGGCCCGCGACAAAGGCGCCCGAGCCTTCCTCGCCCAGGATGTAGCCGTTCGGCAGGCCCCATTGGCTGACCGCACGCTCGATGATCGAGGCGAGCCCGCGCGAGACGTTGCCGAAGAAGCGGTGACCGGCGCTGACCAGTTCGTCCGGCGCGAAAACATCCGGACCCGGCTGGCGCTGCGGCGGCGGCAGATTGTCCGCGGGCGCCTGCTGCTGCGGGTACGCCTGCTGCGGGTATGCCGGCTGCGCGGACGGCGGAGGCGCCTGCTGCTGCGGATATGGCGGGGGCGGCGCCTGCTGGGCCGAGGCCGGCACGCTCCAGCACACCAGCGCGGCGAACGTCCCCGCGGCAAGCCGTGAAACGAAAGTCATGAATCTACCCCTGATATCGCAACCTGGGCGTCGCCCTTAACCTGACGCCAATGGCAGAGGCTTTAGCCTGCACCCAGTGTCCCCACGATTCGGAATGTTATCGGTACGAACTATGACGGCAGAACGGCAAGAAAGATACGGTTTTAGCCGTCAAATCGCCTTCATTGCCCAAGGTCTTGCCCCCCTGATCGGCCTCGCGGCGGGCATTTTCGTGGCCTGTCAGAGTCCTGCCGCCCTGGCCGCCACCACCGAGCGGATCGTGGTCAACCGATTCAGCGGCTTGGCCATCGAAGGCTTCGATCCCGTGGCCTATTTTATCCAGAACGAGCCGGTGCTGGGCGTGGCCGATTTCGAGGCCGCGCAGGCTGGCGCCGTCTGGCGCTTTCGCAATGAAGGCAATCGTGCCTCATTCGTGGCCCATCCGGAAATCTACGGTCCCCAGTTCGGCGGCTATGACCCGGTCGACGTCGCCCGGGGGGTGGCATTTGCCGGTAATCCCCGCTTCTTCGCGGTCGTCGGGCAGCGGCTCTATCTGTTCGGGATCGAGGCCCACCGCGACGCTTTTGCTGCCGATCCCGGGCATTACCTGCCGGAAGCCAAAGAGCGCTGGCCGGCGCTCGAGGACACCCTGTCTCAATAGGCGATTTGCATAGGAAATATGGGGGTTGGCGTGCGCGGCCTGCTTCTGTTCGCAAATCGCGACGGCCGGTGGCAGTTCGCTGCGCCGCGGTGTATCAAGCCCGGAAAGCCACCTTGATTCGCTAGAGTCGCCGCACGCCGATCAGGTGTCGGCGGATGTTGGGAAAATCCTATGTCCGGCACGTCGTCAGGTTCCGCTCCCGATGCCCTCGAACTCGCGGCGCTGTTGTGCTCGCGGGTCTGCCACGACCTCATCAGCCCGGTCGGCGCCATCGTCAACGGGCTCGAAGTCCTCGACGACAATCCAAAACCCGAAGACCGCGATTTTGCACTCGATCTGATCCGCAAGAGCGCGAAGACGGCCTCCGCGCGGCTGCAGTTCTGCCGGCTGGCCTTTGGTGCGGCGGGATCGTCGGGCGCGCAGATCGATCTCGGCGACGCGCAGAACATGTCGAGGGGGCACATCGAGGACGGCAAGACCACGATCGCGTGGAATCTGCCGCGCCTGTTGTTGCCGAAGAACCGCGTCAAGCTGTTGCTCAATATGATGGTGATCGCGCAGCAGACGATTCCGCGCGGCGGCACGCTCACCGTCGATCCCATCGGCGATGGCGAGACGATGAGCTTTCGCGTCACCGCGACCGGCCTCAATGCGCGCCTGCCGCAGAACATCGCCGATCTGCTTGCGGCTGCGCCCGCGGCGGGCGTCGATGCGCATGCGGTGCAGCCGCATTACACGCGGCTGCTGGCGGATGCCTGCGGACTTAAAGTGGGGCTCAAGGTGGAAGGCGAGGCGGTGGTCGTTACCGCTTCGTAAACGCATCTCTAACAAACATAGTTAATCAACCATTGAAAAACGGCCGCCGGAATCGGTGACGCCGTCTTATCTCTTTGTTGAGCCCAATCATTTCCGGTTACTCAACCAAGTTTAAACGCTTTGCATAGAAGCTGGCCAGGCTTTGAGAGGCGCGTCGACATCGCGCGCCGCAATGGGGTGTGGGCCAGTTCATGGATGATCTATTGCGGGAGTTTTTGACGGAGACGAGCGAGAGCCTGGACACCGTCGACAATCAGTTGGTTAAGTTCGAGCAGGACCCGACCGACGCCAAGATTTTGGACAATATCTTCCGCCTGGTTCACACCATCAAGGGCACCTGCGGCTTTCTGGGGCTGCCGCGGCTCGAGGCGCTGGCGCATGCCGGCGAGACCTTGATGGGCAAGTTCCGCGACGGCATGCCGGTGAAGGCCGAGGCGGTGACGCTGATTCTCGCCAGCATTGACCGCATCAAGGAGATCCTCGGAGGGCTTGAGGCGACCGAAGCCGAGCCCGAGGGCAACGACCACGACCTGATCAGCCGGCTTGAGGAGATGGTCGAGCGCGGGATCGCGGCGATGGCTGCCGGCGAGGCCGAGCCTGTTGCTGAAGCGGCACCCGCGCCCGCCGCTCCCGCTGCACCCAAGGTGACCCAGGGGACACTGATCGATCAGACGCTGGAGCGTCCGTTGCGTCTGGGCGAGGTCTCGCTGGACGAGCTGGAGCGGGCCTTCCGCGAAACGCCGATCGAGATTGCGCCCGCCCATGAGGCGGCCCCCGCTGCCGCACCGGCAGCCGGGCAGCCGAAAGCTGAAGCCAGCAAGGAAGTGGCGAAGGAGGTCAAGGTGAAGGAAGCAAAGCCCGCCGCAAAGCCCGCCGCCGGCAAGGCCTCCAATGAGGCCGACGTGCCCGAGGGCGACAAGGTCGCCAACCAGTCGATCCGGGTCAATGTCGACACGCTCGAACACCTCATGACCATGGTCTCCGAGCTGGTCTTGACCCGCAACCAGCTCCTGGAGATCTCCCGCCGCAACGAGGACACCGAGTTCAAGGTGCCGCTGCAGCGGCTCTCCAACGTCACCGCCGAGCTGCAGGAAGGCGTCATGAAGACGCGCATGCAGCCGATCGGCAACGCCTGGCAGAAGCTGCCCCGGATCGTGCGCGACCTCTCGGGCGAACTGGGCAAGCAGATCGAGCTGGAGATGCACGGCGCCGACACCGAGCTCGACCGCCAGGTGCTCGACCTGATCAAGGACCCTCTCACCCACATGGTGCGCAACTCCGCCGACCACGGCCTGGAGACCCCGGCCGAGCGGGTGGCCGGCGGCAAGGGCGAGCAGGGCACCATCCGCCTCTCCGCCTATCACGAGGGCGGCCACATCATCATCTGCATCGCCGACAACGGCCGCGGGCTCAACACCGAGAAGATCAAGGCCAAGGCGGTCTCCTCAGGTCTCGTCACCGAGGCCGAGCTCGAGAAGATGTCGGAAGCCCAGATCCACAAGTTCATCTTCGCGCCGGGCTTCTCCACCGCCGCCGCCGTCACCTCGGTCTCCGGCCGCGGCGTGGGCATGGACGTGGTCCGCACCAATATCGACCAGATCGGCGGCACCATCGACATCAAGTCGGTGGCCGGCGAGGGCTCCTCGGTCACCATCAAGATCCCGCTGACGCTTGCCATCGTCTCGGCCCTGATCGTGGAAGCCGCCGGCGACCGTTTTGCCATTCCCCAGCTCTCGGTCGTGGAACTGGTCCGCGCCCGCGCCAACAGCGAGCACCGCATCGAGCGCATCAAGGACACCGCGGTGCTTCGCCTGCGCAACAAGCTGTTGCCGCTGATCCACCTGAAGAAGCTGCTCAAGATCGACGACGGCTCGACCTCCGACCCCGAGAACGGCTTCATCGTGGTGACCCAGGTCGGCAGCCAGACCTTCGGCATCGTGGTCGACGGCGTGTTCCACACCGAGGAAATCGTGGTCAAGCCGATGTCGACGAAGCTGCGCCACATCGACATGTTCTCCGGCAACACCATCCTGGGCGACGGCGCCGTGATCATGATCATCGACCCCAACGGCATCGCCAAGGCGCTCGGCGCCTCCGGCAATGCCGCCCATGAGATGGCCGAGGAGCACGCGGCGGCCCATGCCTCCACGGCCGAGCAGATGACCTCGCTGCTGGTCTTCCGCGCCGGCACCAGCCAGCCCAAGGCGGTGCCGCTCGCGCTGGTGACCCGCCTCGAAGAGATCGCCGCCGACAAGATCGAGCTCAGTAACGGCCGCCACATGGTGCAGTACCGCGACCAGCTGATGCCGCTGGTTCAGATGGAGGGCGTCGAGGTCAAGACCACCGGCTCCCAGCCGATCCTGGTGTTCGTCGACGACAAGCGCGCCATGGGGCTTGTGGTCGACGAGATCGTCGACATCGTCGAGGAGCGGCTCAACATCGAGGTCGCGGGCTCGAAATCGGGCATCCTGGGCTCGGCCGTGATCAAGGGCCAGGCCACCGAGGTGATCGACGTCGGCCACTTCCTGCCGATGGCGTTTGCCGACTGGTTCACGCGCAAGGAGATGAAGCCCTCGGCCACCGCGCAATCGATCCTTCTGGTGGACGACTAGTGCCTTCTTCCGCAACATGCTGGCGCCGGTGCTCAAAGCCGCCGGCTACCGCGTGCGCACCGCGCCGAACGCCCAGGAAGGGCTCACGGCGCTGCGCTCGGGCCAGAGCTTCGATGTGGTGCTGACCGATATCGAGATGCCCGACATGAACGGGTTCGAGTTCGCCGAAACCATCCGCTCCGACCAGAATCTGAACCGGGTGCCGATCATCGGCCTGTCCTCGCTGGTGTCGCCGGCGGCGATCGAGCGCGGCCGCCAGGCCGGCTTCCACGACTATGTCGGCAAGTTCGACCGTCCCGGCCTGATCGCGGCGCTGAAAGAGCAGACCGCCGAGCTGAACCAAGCTGCTTAACTCAAAGAGCCGCTTAAGGAGAGAACATGAGCAGCAAGAAAGAGACCGCCGAGGGCCTGGTCGCCGAATACGTCACCGCCGTGATCGGCGGCCAGTTGTTCGGCCTGCCGATCTCGCGCGTGCAGGACGTGTTCATGCCGGAACGGCTGACCCGCGTGCCGCTGTCGTCCCAGGAGATCGCCGGCGTCCTCAACCTGCGCGGCCGCATCGTCACCGTGGTCGACATGCGCGCCCGTCTCGGGCTGCCCAAGGCCGAGTGACGGCAAGCCGCCGATGGCGGTCGGCGTCGATCTGCGCGGCGAATCCTATGGCCTCCTGATCGACCAGATCGGCGAGGTCCTGCGGCTGGCCGAGGACAGCAAGGAAGAAAACCCCGTCAACCTCGACCCTCGCATGGCAAAGCTCGCAGGCGGCGTCCATCGCCTCGACGGCCAGCTCATGGTCGTCCTCGATGTCGATCGCGTGCTCGAACTGGCGCCGGATGCGAAGGCCGCATAACGCGCCGGACAAAGGCGCAATTGGAAAGAGATATCCCCAGCTCGGGGATCTAGAAGTGAGAGGCAGTCATGAGAACGTGTCTTGTTGTCGACGACTCGAGCGTCATCCGTAAAGTCGCACGTCGTATCCTCGAAGGTCTGGACTTCCAGATCATCGAGGCCGAGGACGGCGAGAAGGCACTTGAAGCCTGCAGGCGCGCAATGCCCGAAGCCGTGCTGCTCGACTGGAACATGCCGGTCATGGACGGCTACGAGTTCCTCGGCAATCTGCGCCGCATGCCCGGCGGCGACGTGCCCAAGGTGGTGTTCTGCACCACCGAGAACGATGTCGCGCACATCGCGCGTGCGCTGCATGCCGGCGCCAACGAATACATCATGAAGCCGTTCGACAAGGACATCGTGACGGCCAAGTTCCAGGAAGTCGGATTGATTTGATCCGCCTGACTGCATCCGGCGGCTCAGCGGCCCTCGGCGTATTTTGTTCCAGTTGAGTTGCCGATAAGGCCGGTTTGGTGAAAAATGGTTGTTGCGTTGGCTAATACGACATCGGCTTCGACACGGCAGGAGCCGTTGCGGGTGATGGTGGTCGATGATTCCGTCGTTATCCGGGGCTTGATCTCACGCTGGATCGGCGCCGAGCCGGACATGGTGGTGGCCGCCTCGCTGCGCACCGGACTTGAGGCCGTTCAGCAGCTCGATCGCATCAAGCCGGACGTCGCCGTGCTCGACATCGAAATGCCGGAGCTCGACGGCATCTCCGCGCTGCCCCAATTGCTCGCCAAGAAGCGCGACCTCATCATCATCATGGCGTCGACGCTGACCCGCCGCAACGCGGAGATCAGCTTCAAGGCGCTCTCGCTCGGCGCTTCCGATTACATCCCGAAGCCGGAAAGCACCCGCGAGCCGGCGGCCGCCGAGATCTTCCACCACGATTTGATCCAGAAGATCCGCGCCTTCGGCGCCAAGGTTCGCCGCACCGCGCCGCCATATGCATCGCCGCCGCTGGCGCCATCGCAGCCGCATGCCGAGAAACCGCGCGACGCCGCCGCTGTGCATGCACCCGCACCGCGTCCCGTGGCGGCGCAGCCGGCCCTGATGCGTCGCGCCTTCGGCTTGCAGGCGCCGCGCGTGCTGGTGGTCGGTTGCTCGACCGGCGGCCCGCAGGCGCTGATGTCGCTGGTCACCGAACTCGGTCCCGTGATCGATCGCTTTCCGGTGCTGATCACCCAGCACATGCCGCCGACATTTACGACCATTCTCGCCGAGCATCTGGCGCGATCGAGCCGGCGTCCCGCGCATGAGGCCGTCGACGGCGAGCCGGTCAAGCCGGGCCGGATCTATCTCGCGCCCGGCGGACGCCACATGCGCGTCGTGCGTCACGGCGCGGAAGCGGCGATCGCGCTCGACGACGGTCCGCCCGTGAACTTCTGCAAGCCCGCGGTCGATCCGCTCTTCACCTCGGCGATCGATGTCTGGGGCGGCGGCACGCTCGCGCTGATCCTGACCGGCATGGGCTCGGACGGCATGCGCGGCGGCAAGGAGATCGTGGCCGCCGGCGGCAGCGTGATCGCGCAGGATGAGGCGACCAGCGTGGTCTGGGGCATGCCCGGCGCGGCCGCCAATGCCGGCATCTGCGCCGCGATCCTGCCGCTCAACCAGATCGCGCCAAAGCTCGTCCGGGTGTTCGCGGGAGACCGCTCGTGACGCCGCTCGACTACGACTTCCTGCGGAAGCTCCTGAAGGAGCGGTCGGGCCTCGATCTGTCGGCCGACAAGCAATATCTGGTCGAGAGCCGCCTGATGCCGCTGGCCCGCAAGGCGGGGCTTGCCGGTATTCCCGAGCTGGTCCAGAAGATGAAGAGCGGCGCCGAGGCGCTGACTGTCGAGGTGGTCGAGGCAATGACCACCAACGAGACCTTCTTCTTTCGCGACAAGATCCCGTTCGATCACCTGCGCGACACCATTCTGCCGACGCTGTTGCAGTCGCGCGCCAGTCGCAAGACGTTGCGGATATGGTCGGCGGCGGGCTCCACCGGGCAGGAGCCCTATTCGATCGCGATGGTCCTGAAGGAGAGGGCCGCCGCGCTGTCGGGCTGGCGGATCGAGATCGTCGCGACCGACCTGTCGCAGGAGGTGCTGGAGAAATCCAGAGCCGGCATCTACAGCCAGTTCGAGGTGCAGCGCGGCCTGCCGATCCAGCTCCTGGTGAAGTATTTCACGCAAATTGGCGAGCTCTGGCAGATCAATTCCGAGCTCCGCGGCATGGTGCAGCACAAGCAGCTCAATCTGCTGCAGGATTTCTCGCATCTCGGCAAGTTCGACGTGATCTTCTGCCGCAACGTGCTGATCTATTTCGACCAGGACACCAAGATCGGCATCTTCGAGCGCATGGCGAAGGTCATCGAGCCCGACGGCATGCTGATGCTGGGCGCGGCCGAATCCGTGGTTGGGATCACCGACGCGTTCCGGCCTTGTCCAGACAAGCGCGGGCTCTATCTGCCGAACCTGGCCCGCGGCGGCGCCCGGGCGCCGCTCAGGGTGGTGGCGGCGCGCTGAGCTTTCCGTGGCTCAAATAATCGCGTGCGGCAGGAAGCGCGAATTATTGCCCGTGATCGGGCTTTCATCTTCGCGAATGGAAAGTCCGCACGGCATGTGATCGACCAGCCAGCTGCCGATGACCGGATATTGCAGGTCGAAATTTCGCACGGCTGCGAAGGCCTGGCGGATAAATCCTTCGCCGCCATAAGGCCCCTCCTGCTGCGCGAGCGCAATTCCTCCACTGATCAAGCTCACATTCGCGCCCTCGCGCGAGTACAGCGGCTTGCGCACGAAGGAGGCGCCGAGCTCGTGGGCCCTGGGATCGTCCTCGAAGAAGGCCGGCAGCAGGTTGGGATGGCGGGGAAACATCTCCCACAATAGAGGCAGGATGCCCTTGTTGGAGAGCACGGCCTTCCAGGGCGGCTCGATCCAGCGCGTCGGCGCTTCGCCTCAGCTTGGCGCCGAAGTCGTCGTGGAACATCCATTCCCAGGGATAGAGCTTGAAGGCGAGCTCGATGTCGCGATCGTCGAGGTCGACAAAGCCGCCGCCCTGATCGCGCCAGCCGATGTCGGCGATGTCGATCATGGTGGTGGCAAGGCCCGCTTGGGTCGCGGTGTCCTCGAGATAGGCCAGCGTGCCGTTATCCTCGGAGCTTTCGGTCAGCCCCGCGAGATGGAGGTGCTTTCCGCGGCCGAGTTTCTTCCAGGCCTCGATCAGGCGCTCATGGATCGAGTTGTATTGATCGGCCGCCTTCGGAATGATGCGCCGCTCGATCGCCTGTTCGAGCCAGGTCCATTGAAACACCGCCGCCTCGAAGATCGAGGTCGGCGTATCGGCATTGTATTCCAGGAGCCTTGCCGTTCCCTGTCCGTCGAAACCGAGGTCGAGCCGGCCATAGAGGCTGCCGTCGTCGCGCTGCCAGCTCTCCGAGATCAGCGGCCAGAACGCTTCGGGGATCTTCAGCCGCTTGAGAAATTCTTCGTCGTCGACGGCGCGGCCGACGAGTTCGAGGCACATCGCGTCGATCTCGCCCGTCGGCGCCTCGATCTTCGTTTCGATCTCTTCCAGCGTGAAGGCGTAATAGCCGCGCTCGTCCCAATATCGCGCGCCGTCGATGGTGTGGAAATCGAAGCCGCAGGCGTCGGCGGTCTTCCGCCAGTCATCGCGCTCGGGGCAGACGATGCGCTGCATGCGATGTTGTCAGCTAGCCGCCGGCATGCCCATGGCCGCCGTGGGCGTGGCCATGACCGTGGAAATGAAAAAAGCTGCCGCCGAACCCGCCCGAGATCGGGCGGCAATAGGGCCGGCCGTTCGGGCCGGGTATCGCCGTCATGCCCGGGCCGCAGTCGAATGGGCGCGCCTCGGCCGCTTTCGAGACGGCGCCGAGCGCGGCACTTCCCATCAAGGTCAACACGACGCGGCGCGAGCGTTTCACGATGCGGCCCTCCCTGGTCGGCAATGCGCAAGTCTCGCCGACGGTGAGTGGATCAGGCAAGCCAAACGCGGTGATTTCACGGCATCGTGCTAGCCGCCGCTAAAGCCGAACGCATGTGCGAACGAGCCGAAGCCGCCGCGGGTGACGCTGCTTGACGCCGCCGCGGACGTCGAAGAGCTGCCTCCCGATGAATCGCCGCCGAGGAAGCTGAGGCGCGATGAGCGGCTGTAGCCGCTGCTGCCACCGCCGCCGCTGCCTCCGGACGAGGTGCGCGTCGTGCATGCGGTGCCTGTTGCCGGCATTGCCGGTGCGGCCATCCCGGGCGAGGCGGGCGGCGTCGGCTGGCAGCCTTCGCGCGGCATCAGCGCATAGGCGCCGCCGCCGACGGCGAGCGTGCCCATCACCAGCAGCGCGACGTGGTTGGAGCGCTTCGGCCCGGGCGCCGGCGGAAGCGGTGTGGGCCTGCGCTGGCCGAATTCGGTGGAGGCGTTTGCCGGTCGTCATCAGTAGATCATCGAGGCGGCGTTGAGCGCGCCGGCCGCAAGCGACGACAGCCCGAGCCAGATCGCCGGCGCCATCTGCCCTTCCGCGATCCGCTGCGACAGGTTCGGCACCGGGATCTTGACGAGGTAATAGACCGCGATCTGCACGATCAGCGCGACGACGCTCCAGACCAGGCAATCCAGGACATTGGCGGAGTGTGCGATGGCGCTGACGACGGGCAAGACAAAGCCGAGCAGGCTCAAGCCCAGCGCAATCGCTGCGGCCGGATCGTTGTCGCGGATGAGCTGGAACTCATTGTGCGGCGTGACGCGGGTGTAGACCAAGAGATACGCCACGACCGCGATGATCGCGGTGCAAAAATAGACCAGGAAGGCCGGCAGCCCGGCAAGCGATTGGAGGATCATGGAGTGCCCCGACTCGGTGTGCCCAACTTTGGCACGATCGGTTTGTCGGCGCACCGGCGGCGCCCGTTCAACCCCCAAAAACAAAAACCCCGCCATTTGCGGCGGGGTCCAGTCTGGGAGGAGCGAGCCCGCGGGCTCGCAGGTAAACCCAGTTTAAGCGGGGATGCGCTCGTCTATGTCGTGCGGCTCGCGCAGCACGTAGCCGCGGCCCCAGACGGTCTCGATGAAATTGCGGCCTTCGGAGGCGTTGGCGAGCTTCTTGCGCAGTTTACAGATGAAGACGTCGATGATCTTCAGCTCGGGCTCGTCCATGCCGCCATAGAGGTGGTTGAGGAACATTTCCTTGGTCAGCGTGGTGCCCTTGCGAAGCGAAAGCAGCTCCAGCATCTGGTATTCCTTGCCGGTCAGATGCACGCGCTGGCCACCGACCTCGACCGTCTTGGTGTCGAGATTGACCACGAGGTCGCCGGTCTGGATCACCGACTGGGCGTGGCCCTTCGAACGGCGCACGATCGCATGGATGCGGGCCACCAGTTCGTCCTTGTGGAAGGGCTTGGTCATGTAGTCGTCGGCGCCGACGCCGAGACCCTTGACCTTGTCCTCGATGCCGGCGAGGCCGGAAAGGATCAGGATCGGAGTCTTGATCTTGGAGACCCGGAGCTGCTTCAGCACGTCATAACCGGACATGTCGGGCAGGTTCAGGTCGAGCAGGATAATGTCGTAATCGTAGAGTTTGCCGAGATCCACGCCTTCTTCGCCCAGATCGGTCGTATAGACGTTGAAGCTTTCGGACTTGAGCATCAATTCGATCGACTGCGCGACGGCGCTGTCATCTTCAATCAGCAAAACGCGCATGCCAGTTCCCCATAGTCGCCGCTCCGGGCGTCAGGTCGGCCGCGAACTTGCGGCACTCAAAACGCCTTTGAACAACTGATTCGGATCCTGACCGGACATGGTTAACAAATTCTAATTCTGATCCGCAAGATCCTCGGGTGCAATTTTTATCGAATCGCCCTAAGATATTGCATCGAAGCAGCTTTTGTAACCCGTGTACCTTCAAGTTCCGCTTTAAGAGGCGGGTCTAACCGACTCTCGCGACTCGCTGTTCATTCTGAGCAGGCGAGCGCTCTCAGTCACCAAAGACAGTGACGCAATCATTAACGATGCGGGTAAACACGAAGTTAAGTTCGGACCGGAAATGAGCCGAAACTTAAGGTTTTCGCAATGAAGGGCTCAACATGAAGGCGCTGGCCGAACAGATCGGCGACATCGACGGCGTCAATATATATGGCCGGGTCGTCGGCGTCCGCGGGTTGATGGTGGAGGTCGCGGGTCCGATCCACGAGATGTCGGTCGGTGCGCGCATCGTGATCGACACCGGCGGGAACCGCTTCATCCCCTGCGAGGTCATCGGCTTCTCCGGCAACAATGCCGTCGTGATGCCGTTCGCGGGCCTCGAAGGCGTGCGGCGCGGTTGCCGCGCGGTCATTGCCAATTCGTCGAGCCAGGTGCGGCCGTCGCCGGCCTGGCTCGGCCGCGTCCTCAACGCGATGGGGGAACCCATCGACGGCAAAGGACCGCTCGCGCAAGGCGCCTCGCCAATGTCGTTCCGCAACCAGCCGCCGCCGGCACATTCGCGCAAGCGGGTGGGCGCGCCGCTTGATCTCGGCGTCCGCGCGCTGAATACGTTCCTCACCTGCTGCCGTGGCCAGCGCATGGGTATCTTCGCCGGTTCCGGCGTCGGCAAGTCGGTGCTGCTGTCGATGCTGGCGCGCAATGTCGATGCCGCCGTCACCGTCATCGGTCTCGTCGGCGAACGAGGTCGCGAGGTGCAGGAATTCCTGCAGGACGATCTCGGCGAGGAGGGGCTGGCGCGTTCCGTCGTGGTGGTCGCGACCTCGGACGAGCCGGCGCTGATGCGGCGGCAGGCCGCCTACCTCACGCTCGCCATCGCCGAATATTTCCGCGACGAGGAAAAGGACGTGCTCTGCCTGATGGATTCGGTCACGCGCTTTGCGATGGCCCAGCGCGAGATCGGGCTCTCGGCCGGCGAGCCGCCGACTGCCAAGGGCTACACGCCGACCGTGTTCACGGAATTGCCGAAACTGCTGGAGCGCGCCGGTCCGGGCATCGGGCAGGGCACCATTACCGGGGTCTTTACGGTGCTGGTCGACGGCGACGATCATAATGAGCCGATCGCGGACGCTGTTCGCGGCATCCTGGATGGCCACATCGTGATGGAGCGCTCGATCGCCGAGCGCGGCCGCTATCCCGCGATCAACATCCTCAAATCGGTGTCTCGCACCATGCCGAAATCGGCCGATCCTGCCTTCTGGCCGGTAATTCAGCGGGCGCGGCGGGTCATGGCGACCTATGCCGACATGGAGGAACTGATCCGGCTGGGCGCCTACCGGGCGGGCTCCAGCGCCGAAGTCGACGAGGCGATCACGCTGCATGAGCCGCTGGAAGCCTTCCTGCGCCAGGCCAAGGACGAGGTGTCCAATCTGGCCTTCGGGTACGGCCAACTTGAGCAAATCGTCGGACGTTTGGAAACGGAACGCTAACTTTGTCGCGCCATGATCCCAGAACCATTTAGAGACGCCGGCGGGGCCCTTCGGGGAAGCCGGCCTTGTCCCGCGTGTAATACGGGACTTCTGGGGAGTATGAGTCGATGAAGTCACGCGAAACGCTAATCCGCCTGAAGAAATTTCAGGTCGACGAGAAGCGCCGAAGGGTCGCGCAGATCGAAGGCATGATTGCCGACTTCCAGCGCATGTCGGTCGACCTCGAGCGCGAGATCCAGTCGGAGCAGGAACGTGCCGGCATCAACGATCCCTCGCACTTCGCCTATCCGACCTATGCCAAGGCCGCGATCCAGCGCCGCGAGAACCTGACCCGTTCCGCCGACGAACTGCGCATCCAGCTCGAGGACGCCAAGTCGCTCTTGTCGGAAGCCTACGAGGAATTGAAGAAGGTCGAGCTGCTCGACGAGCGCGACCAGGCGCGCGAGCGCGCCGAAGAGAGCGCCCGCGAGCAGGCCGATCTCGACAGCATCGGCCTGATGCGTGCCCGCCTCGGCGTCGCCTGACGCGCAAGGACGCAAGGCCTCGAAAACCAACCCAGAGGTGAAAGACCCGGACCGCCGAGCCCGGGTCTTTTTGCGTTGAGCATGAGCCGAGGCCGCGACGGGAATTGCATCTCGTCCGGGTGCAGAGAGGTAAGGCGAACGCCTGTCGTTCCAGGCACACCGGCCGGCTCGGCGAATTTTGGCCATCGCCTCCCGATTTCCCCAGATGTTACAAGGTGGGTGAGAGGTATTTGGTGGACCCGCTGGCGGCAGGATATGCTACGAGTGGGTGTGACGGCTCCCGGCGAAGATGCGATGGGGGATCGCGGTTTTGGGGAAGTCTGAATGCTGACGCCGGCTGAGCTGGTCTGGCTGATTGCAGCGGTGGCAAAGGGCGATGAGGCGGCTTTCGAGCGCCTCTATGCGGCCACGCGCGCGAAACTCTTCGGGGTGGTCCTCCGTATCTTGCGCAGACAGGATCTCGCAGAGGAGGTCATTCAGGAGACTTACGTCAAGATCTGGAATAGCGCCGGGCAGTTCAATCCCGGCCTGTCGTCGCCGATTACGTGGATGGCATCGATCGCCCGCAACAGGGCCATCGATGTCGTGCGCAAGCGCAGCGAATTATCGCTCGAAGATGAGCCGGCAGCGATGGAAGTTGCGGCCGATAGCCCGGATCCGCTGGCTCGCCGGGAAATGACGGAAGAACTGAAGCGGTTGCTGGAATGCGTCGGCCGGCTCGAGCCGGACCGTCAGAAACTTGTGCTGCTTGCCTACTACAACGGCTGGAGCAGGGAGCAGCTGGCGTCGAAGTTCGAGGCGCCGGTGAATACGGTGAAGACGTGGCTGCGCCGCAGCATGATGGACATTCGTGAGTGCCTTGGTCTGTAAGGTTTTAGGCTCTGGGTGAGATGGAATACAGCGAAGACCATATCGCGCTCGCCGCTGAATACGCGCTCGGTACGCTCGATGCGGAAGAGCGTGCGCAGGTCGAGACCATGATGTCCCTCGATCCGGAGTTCACCGCGATCGTGCAGGCCTGGGAGTTCAGGCTCGGCGTGCTGAACCAGATGGTCGGCTCGGTCGAGCCTCCGCCCGAGCTCTGGGAGCGGATCAGGACCGCGATTGGTCTGTCTACCGAGCCGCAGGTGCCGCTCACGCTGCCGGAGCCGCCGCCGCTGAGGCCGGCCGCGGAAGCCGAATATGAAGACCTCTTCGCCCCGCCGCCTACGCCCGCCGCGCCGCCTGTCGACGATTCCAACGTGATCCGGCTGTCGAGCCGCATGAGGGGCTATCGCAACCTGGCGGTGGCGATGACGGCGATTGCCGCCGCCTTGCTCGCGGTGATTGGCGTGCAGGTCTATTCGCCGGGGCGTCTGCCGGGTCTCGGCGGCAAGCCGCCGACGCAGGTGGCCGAGGTCAAGCCATCGCCCGCACCGACGCCAGCGCCGACGCCTTCGATCGTGCCGTCGGCGCAATACGTCGCGCTGCTGCAGGGCGCGGCCGGGGGACCTGCCTTCATCCTCACCGTCGACGGCGCCACCAAGAATTTCACCGTCCGCAAGGTCGGCGCGCCGCCGATCGACGCCAGCAAGAACTACGAGCTCTGGCTGATCTCCGACAAATTGCAGAACCGGCCGCGTTCGCTGGGCGTGATCGGCACGACCGACTTCGTCGCGCGGCCCTTGCTGGCGGGCTACGACTCCGACGTCGTCAATACCGCGACCTACGCGGTGACGGTCGAGCAGTCCGGCGGCTCGCCCGACGGCGCGCCGCACTCGCAGCCCGTGTTCATCGGCAAGCTGATCGAGACCGTGCCGGCTGCGCCAGCACCCGCGCAGAACCGCTGACCGCGTACCTATCCCCGCAAAAAGAAAACGCCCGTGGGGAGCGGGCGTTTTCCTAGTAGTCGACTTGGGGGTAGTTGGGGTCTTCTACATATCCACGTGGCGACTTTGGGGGGCTGGTAAAGAGCCGCGTGAATTCCGTCAATTCCTCTGTCAGCGAACCGTCGAGACGCCTGAGCTTGTGATCACCACCGGCTTGTCGGCTTTGATCACGCGCGCCGTCTGCGTGTAGTCGTCCGAATTGCTGCGGGCCGAGATGCCGAAACCCGCCACCGCGATGCCAGCAACGAGCGCCACGACCACGATCTTGAGGTGGGTCGTGCGATCCGCGCTGTAGATCGAGTGGTTCATGGAAGCCTCCTGCCGCACTTCCTGCATTTCAGGTTTGTCGGTCTCGTCCGTCAGCGGGTTCATCCGCCGCATGGTTAGGAACGTAGAGATTCCGCATTTGGTTGCGAAGGGGCGATCACAAGTCGGTGATAAGACTTGATAGTTCGCGATCTAAAAAGCCGATTTCAGCGAAAATATCAGGAAATTACAATAAGTTAATGACGTTGCCGCTGTTGCGGCGCAAAAATGGCGAAGGTTCTGGGGGAATAAAAAATCAGTTGCCTGTGGCGAAAAAGCACGCGCGTCCAAGTGCTTCGCGCCATTTGATCTGGGCGTGATCTGTGCGCAAACGCGCCTCACGCTTGTCGTGTTCCCATCTTTTTTCCGGATCGTGAGCCGGTCGCATCGGACCGCCATTGCGGCTCCGGCATGAGGTCCGAAGGGAAACGGCGGTAGCTGCCCGGGCCAGTATCACCACTAAACGCTGCCCACCGTCTTCAATCGCGCGCGCGGATGGATTTCCGCCTGCGACAGGACGGTGGTCTGCGAGCGGAACCGCTCGACCAGCGAGCGCACGAAGGGACGGATCGCGGCCGACGTCACCAGCACCGGCGATTCGCCTTCGCGCGCGGCGCGCTCGAAGGCGTCGCGCACCGCGGCCATGAACTCCGACAGCTTTGACGGCTGCATCGCAAGGCTCCTCTCCTCGCCCTGGCCGATGATGGATTCGGCAAAGGCCTGCTCCCATTTCGCCGACAGCGCGATCAGCGGCAGGTAGCCGTTGTGGGTGGTGTTTTGCGCGCAGATCTGCCGCGCCAGCCGCGCGCGCACATGCTCGACCATGGTAGCCGGATTGCGCGAGAAGGCGAGCGCGTCGGCGATGCCTTCCAGGATGGTGGAAAGATCGCGAATGGAAATGCGCTCGGCGAGCAGCAATTGCAGCACGCGCTGGATGCCGGATATCGTGACCAGCGCCGGCACGATGTCCTTGACCAGTTCGCTCTGCTCCTTCGGCAATTCCTTCAGGAGCTTCTGCACCTCGCCATAGGACAACAGGTCCGACATGTTGCTCTTCAGGAGCTCGGTGAGGTGGGTCGAAAGCACGGTCGCGGAGTCGACCACGGTATAGCCCTTCAGCGAGGCCTCTTCCTTCAACGAGGCGTCGACCCAGGTCGCGGGCAGGCCAAAGGTCGGCTCGGTGGTGTGGATGCCGGGCACGCTGACCTGGCTGCCGCCGGGGTCCATGACCATGAACTGGTTCGGCCAGATCTTCCCCTGGCCGGCGTCGACCTCCTTGATCTTGATGACGTAGGTGTTGGCCTCGAGCTGGACATTGTCGAGGATGCGCACCGCCGGCATCACGAAGCCCATCTCGATGGCGAGCGACTTGCGCAGCGCCTTGATCTGCTCGGTCAGGCGGTCCTGGCCATCGGGGCCGTTGACCAGCGGCAACAGCGCGTAGCCGAGCTCGATCTTGAGATCGTCGATCTTCAGCGCCGCCGCGATCGGCTCCTCCGCCGCCTGGGCGGCGGCTGCGGCGGCTGCGGGCACGGCCGCGGCCCTGGCTTCCTCCACGCCCCTGGCATGCTTTTGCTTGTGGGCTTTCCAGGCCATCACGGCCGCGCCGCCGCCGAGCGCCATGAACGGAATGGTCGGAATGCCCGGCAGCAGCGCCAGCACGATCATCACGGCGGCTGCCATGCCGAGCGCCTGCGGATAGCCGGAAAACTGCTTGATCAGCGCCTTGTCGGCAGCACCGGACACGCCGGCCTTGGACACGAGCAGGCCTGCCGCGGTGGAGACGATCAGCGCCGGCACCTGCGTGACGAGGCCGTCGCCGACGGTGAGCAGGGTGTAGGTGCGCGCGGCTTCGCCGAAAGAGAGGCCCTGCTGTGCGACGCCGATGATGATGCCGCCGATGATGTTGATGAAGACCACGAGCAGGCCCGCGACCGCGTCGCCGCGGACGAATTTCGAGGCACCGTCCATGGCGCCGAAGAAGCCGCTTTCATCCTCCAGCGCCTTGCGGCGCTCGCGCGCGACCTTCTCGTCGATCAGCCCGGCATTGAGGTCGGCGTCGATCGCCATCTGCTTGCCGGGCATGGCGTCCAGATGGAAGCGCGCCGCCACTTCGGCGATGCGGCCCGAACCCTTGGTGATGACGACGAAGTTCACCGTGACCAGGATCGCGAAGACGATGATCCCGATCACGAAATTGCCGCCCATCACGAAATTGCCGAAGGCCTCGATGACATGGCCGGCGGCGTCCGTGCCCTCATGGCCGCGGGAGAGGATCAACCGCGTCGAGGCGAGATTGAGCGACAGCCGCAGCATGGTCGAGATCAGGAGCGTGGTCGGAAAGGCCGAGAATTCCAGCGGTGCCTGGATGAACAGGGCCGTCATCAGGATCAGGATCGACATGGTGATCGAGATCGCGAGGAACAGGTCGAGCACGACCGAGGGCAAGGGCAGGATCAGCACCACCAGGATGGTGAGGATGCCGAGCGCGAGCGCGATGTCGCCGCGCTTGAGGATGGCGCCGATTTCGCCGAAGGACGGAAAACCGCCGCCTGATGCAGCCGCACCCTGGCCCGCCGTTGTGTCGACCATGCTCGTAGCGTCCCCCCGCGTATGCCGTTCACGCGCCCCAAGCAACTTCGCGGCGGCCGAAGGGCCACCGGTTCTAAAGTGAGGCACCGCACTGGCGTCCACGGAGATCTCCCCCGCATCTAACGCGATCGACGACACTCGACTTCACCCGGCAATTTTTGCCCGGTATATGGTTAGTAAAGGGTTAATTGTTGGAAGCGCAGCCGGCAATTTCGGTCGTTAGGGCGCGCGCCTTGGCGCGAACCCGGAAATGACGACCAGGAGAGGGGCTGCCCTTCATGAGCCGCGGTCGAGCTCCAAGGCCGTCATTTCGCCCTTTGCAGCCTGGTCACGGTGTAGCTGCCGTCCGTTGCCTCGGCCTCGAACGTCACCTTGTCGCCGACCCGGACCTGCTTGAGCATCGCGGGGTCCTTGACGCGATAGACCATGGTCATGCCCTCATCCATGCCGAGGCTCTTGGCCGGTCCGTGCTTCAAAGTGATTTTTCCGGCGCCCTCGTCGATCTTCTTCACTTCGCCGGCAATGCCCGCGTCCTGCGCGAACAGTGCAGTCGACAGCGTCGCGGCGAGCAGGGTGGCTGCGAGTTTGCATAGATTCCCTTCATGGTGTTCTCCCTTGTCGTCTCGTCAGGTTGTCGTCCTGGTCACTTCATGGTGGAGCGGCTCGTCGTCGACGTCGACCGGCGCGGCGGTTCTGCGGCGGGCACGTCGACCTCGCGAGGCCACGGTTCCCGGCGGGTGCTGATAGGGACCTGGATCGCGGTAATCGTCGCGCGCAAGCCCTTCGCGCACCTTCATCACCGTGAACATGCCGCCCATCTCGATCGGGCCGAACGGGCCGCTGCCGGTCATCATCGGCAGCGTGTTGTCGGGCGCAGGCATCTCCATGTTGCCCATCGCCATGCCGGTCGAGCCCATCGCCATCGCGTCGGGCGCGAGGCTTGCCGCACGGCTCTCGCAAGATCGCTGCGCGGCACGCCGATGAAGTTGCGCATGTCGTGTCCCATCGCATTCATGGTGTGGTGCGACTTGTGGCAGTGGAACGCCCAGTCGCCGGGATTGTCGGCGATCATGTCGAACGCGCGGACGGCGCCGACCGGCACGTCGGTGGTCGTCTCCGGATATTGCGCCGTTTCCGGAATCCATCCGCCGTCGGTGCAGGTCACGGCAAAGCTGTGGCCGTGCAGATGGATCGGATGGTTGGTCATGCTGAGATTGCCGATTCGCACGCGCACCCTGTCGCCGAGCCGGACCGGCAGCGGGTCGATGCCGGGAAAGACGCGGGCGTTCCACGTCCACATGTTGAAATCGGTCATCTCGTTGACCTTCGGCAGCGAGGTGCCGGGATCGATGCGATAGGTGCTCATGACGAAGACGAAGTCGCGGTCGACGGGGCGGAAGGACGGATCGCGCGGGTGCACGATGAACATGCCCATCATGCCCATCGCCATCTGCACCATCTCGTCGGAGTGCGGGTGGTACATGAAGGTCCCGCTCTTCTTCAGCGCGAATTCGTAGACGAAGGTCTTGCCGGGCTGGATGTGCGGCTGGGTCAGTCCGCCGACGCCGTCCATGCCGCTCGGCACGATCATGCCGTGCCAGTGCACGGTGGTGTGTTCGGGCAGCGCGTTGGTGACGAAGATGCGAACCTTGTCGCCCTCGACCGCTTCGATGGTCGGGCCCGGCGCCTGGCCGTTATAGCCCCACAGGTTCGCCTTCATGCCATCGGCGAATTCGCGCACCACGGGCTCGGCGACGAGATGGAATTCCTTCCAGTCGCCGTTCATGCGCCACGGCAGCGACCAGCCGTTCAGCGTGACGACGGGCCGGTAGTCTGGACCGCTGGCCGGGTACAGCGGCGGCTGCATCACGGCCTTGTCCATCGTCGGTGCTTCGGGAATGGCGGCGGCCTGCACGCGGCCGCTCACGGCGCTTGCGCCGACGAGCGCGGCGGTGCCGAGAAATCCTCTGCGTGAGAACATGCCTCGTCTCCCTTCAATGACTGCCGTCGGCCGCCGGTGCGGCCGCGGCCAGATTGCGTGTCGGCTTGCCCCGCTTTCGCCCGCCCCGCCGCCATTGACGGCGGCTCTGCAGATCGGACTGCGCCAGGAAGAATGCGCGCCTCGCGTCGATCGCCGCGCGCAGGGAAGCGATGCGCTGGCGCGCCTCGGTCAGCAGGGCGAAGACGTCGACCTGCATGCTGGAGAAGCGCAGCTGCATTTCCTCGGTGATGATCTTGCGCAGCGGCAGGACCTCGCGCTGGTAGTGGCTCGGCGATGTCGTAGGTCGAGCGGTAGACGCGGTAGGCATCGCGCGCCTCCGAGCGGACGTTGACGGCCTGTTCGGTCAGGCGGTTGAAGGCGAGGTTGTAGGTCTCGGCCGCCTGCCGGACCCGCACCTCGCCGCCGTCGAAGATCGGAATTTGGAACTGGACGTCGAAGCCGCGCTCGCGGAACGGCGCGCGTCTGGGATCGTGGGTGCGCCGGTCGATGCCGGCGACATCGAGCAGCGTGACGAAGCGCGTGGCTTCGGTGAGGTCGAGCGACTTGGCGAGCGCGACAAGCTCCAGGCGCGCGATCTGCAGGTCGATGCGATGGCCGACGGCATCGGCCTCGATCGAGGGCAGCGCGAGAGGACGGCGCGGCAGCGGCGGCAGCGTGGTCCGGAATCCGGAATCCGAGATCGTCGCCCCACAGTCCCATCAGGCGCGCGAGCCTCTCGCGCGCGCTGGTCGCGTCCTGGCGGGCGGTCGCGAGTTCGGCGGTGGTTTCGGCGTAAAACACCTGCTCGCGGGCCTGGTCGAGCTTGTTGATCGCGCCGGTCTCGCCGAGCTTCTTCGCAAGCTCCGCGGTTGCCTCCGCGGTCGATTTCGCGTCGGTGAGCAGGCCCGTCAACTCGTTGGCGGCGACCGCGCGAAAGTAGGCGCGGCGCACGTCGGCGGCGAGCCGCAGCGTCGCCAGCGCCGCCTTGAGCTGCGCCTGCGCGGAAACGGTCCCGCGCGATGTCGGAGCGGAACGGCAGGGTCGCCAGCGCGAGGATATCGCCGACGACCTGGCGTTCGATCTCGCTGGCGCCGTCGCCGGAGATGCGCGAGATCGAGAAGGCCGGATTGGGCGGCAGGCTCTGCTCGGACGAGATCGGTCTCGGCCAGCGCCAGCTCGTTGTAGGCGGCCTGCAAGTCCCTTGTTGTTGAGCAGCGCGACCTGCACGGCGGCATCGACCGTCAGCGGGCGCGACAGCAGGCTTGCGCACCGCGTCCGCTTGCGCGCTCGGCTTGATCTGCCGAGCGCACGAAGGCGACGTCTTTCTTGAGGCTCTCACCTGCGATGTCGGACGACCACGGTCATGCCGCTGTCCGGCGAGAACGACGCGCAGCCTGAGAGACCGAGCGTCGACGCGAGGAGCAGCGATCGGGAAAGCCGGCGCGCGCGATGAAGCGTCATCATGCGCGCTCCTACCGGTCCGGCTTGGGTTGCGGAGTGACGCAGTCGTTGCGTTCGCGCCAGGCCGCGGGCGCCGACGGACGCAGGCTGGTGTAGGGCGCGATCGTCGACCGATAGCCGACGCGCGCGACCTTCGCCGCGGGATCGGCCGGATCGGCGCCCGCAAGCGGCGCGGTCGCGGGCATGCAGGCCGAGAGCAAGGCCGCAAGCGGCGGCGACCGCCGCCAACTTACGGAGGTGGAATCTGAAATGCCGTCCGCGCGCCGCGAAAGCGGCGGCGAACTTCGCCCCGAACAGCGCAAACATGGATTTTTCCCGATCTGTCGATGGACCACAGGCGCGCGCACGCGTTTGCGCGCGCGCCGCCGCGTCGTGACGTCAGGTCAGGCGATGGGAGGACGGTAGAGCAGTGGCGGCGCCCTGCCCTGCAGCGCTCGCGATCAGTGCTCGATGGCGCAGATCGAGACCGGCTGTGACGGCTTGGCGATGATCGGGCAGGTCGGCCGGCAGCGCCGTGACGCACATCATGGCGCAGCACGGACCTGGCATCGTCTTGCGGTGACGACCATGCTCGGTCTTACCGTCATGACCGTGTCGGGCGCATCCTGCGTCCGCATGATGATGCGCATGCATGGCGGCATGATCGTGCGTCATCCGCCGCCGTGCATGTCTGGCCGTCATCGCTGTGTCGGCGAACCGGCAGGAAGCTCGCTCGGCCAGGCAGGGCGCCGGACCGGTGCCCAAGGCGAGGGCAGCGCCGGGCGCGAGGACGCAAAACAGATAGGCGAGGGCCATGAACCAGCCTCGCCTTGACCCGAATCGATCTCGTCACCACGCAGAATCATGCCGTCGACAGCCTTCACCGGCGATCGTTGCGCCGAAGTACCTCGTCAAAGCGTAGACGGCAAATGCGCGTTGCGCCAAGCTTTGCAACCGCACGCCTGCACCGCCTGCATGCCTAATCTCGCGGCATTGTGGGTTGACCTTGGGCAGCGGACGGCGAGGTTCGCCTTGTGCACGCTCCCGCCGGACAACCCCCCGATTCCGCCGCTTTCACCCCCGACTCCGGTCAGGCATGGGTGCGGCTCGCCGTCGTCCTCCTGATCGCCTCGATCGGCGCGGTCGGCATGTGGTCGGTCGTGGTGGTCATGCCGACCGTGCAGGCCGAATTCGGGGCAAGCCGCGGCGCGGTCTCGCTCGCCACCACCATGATCTTCATGGGCTTCGGCTCGGGCGGCGTCGTGACCGGCCGGATCACCGACCGCTTCGGCATCGTCACGGCGATGGCGCTCAGCATCGCGTTTCTCGGCGTCTCCTTTGTGCTCGCCGGGCTCGCCGCCACGCTCTGGCAATTCAACCTGATCTATTTCCTGATCGGGCTCGGCACCTCGGCGACCTTCGCGCCGTTGATGGCCGAGGTGTCGCACTGGTTCGTGCGCTATCGCGGGCTGGCCGTGACCATCGTCGCCAGCGGCAATTACGTCGCAGGCACGATCTGGCCGCCGCTGGTGAATTGGGGCGTGCAGGAAATCGGCTGGCGCTCGACCCATATCGCGATCGGCATCTTCTGTGCGATGACGATGGCGATCCTGCTGATCGTGCTGCGTGCGATCATCGGCAGCGGCGGGGCGCGCGACCACGCCAATGCACCGCCGCCGCAGGTCGATCTCAACGTCTCGACCAACACGCTCACCGTGCTGCTCTGCATCGCCAGCATCTCCTGCTGCGTGGCGATGGCGATGCCGCAGGTGCATATCGTCTCCTATTGCGGCGATCTCGGCTATGGCGTGGCGCGCGGCGCCGAGATGCTGTCGATGATGATGGGGTTTGGCATCATCAGCCGCATCGGCTCCGGCTTCCTCGCCGACAAGATCGGTGGCTTGCGCACGCTCTTGATCGGCTCGGTCGCGCAGGCCTTTGCGCTCCTGTTCTACCTGTTCTTCGACAGCCTGACCTCGCTCTATCTGATCTCCGCCATGTTCGGCCTGTTCCAGGGCGGCATCGTGCCGAGCTACGCCATCATCGTCCGCGAGGCGATGCCGGCGCGCGAGGCCGCGACCCGCGTCGGCATCGTGATCTTTGCTTCCGTGTTCGGCATGTCGTTCGGCGGCTGGGTGTCCGGCGTGATCTTCGACGCCACCGGCTCCTATGCGGCCGCCTTCGCCAACGGTCTTGCCTGGAACGCGCTCAACATGGCGATCGTGGTCGGCCTCCTGGTCCGCGCCCGCGGGCGCGGCCGGCTCGCCATGGCGTAAGCGCCGGACGCTTTACGAAGCCGCAGCCTCATATATCCGTTCGACATGGAACGATTTGGCCGTGATGCGCCAGGCGCCGTCGATGCAATGCCAGGAAAGCTGGTCGAGATATTGTTGCGTATCGATCCGGACCCTCACCTTGACCACAGCCTGGGTCGGTGAGGCGAAATCGACCAGCAATATCTCCTGAAGCCGTGGCGCGTTCTTCGATTGCGGCGAGGGCCTTGAAGCCAGGCGTTGCCGGTAATCCGCCGCCGGGATGATGTGCAATGTCCCGTCGCGAAGCCCGTGCAGTTGCGCGCTCGGCGCAAATATCTGGTCGAAGCGCGAGACGTCGTTGTCATACATCAGCGCAAGGTAACGCTCGACGGCTTCGAGCAGGGGCGCAGGGGCTGGATGGTCGTTCATGGCGGTCACTCCTTCGGTCGGAGGGACCATCCCACGAAGGACCGGGGCAGGTCCCTGCGAAATATGCTATCCGGGATGCCCCGGACGCAATTATGTGACCTAATTCCCTTCAAGGATTTCGATTTATGCCAAAATGTGAGCTTGATGCCATCGACTGCCGGATCGTCAGCGAATTGCAGACCAATGCCCGGCTGAGCAATATCGAACTTGCCGAAAGGATAGGGCTGTCGCCGTCGCCTTGCCTGCGGCGCGTCAAGCGCCTTGAGCGCGACGGCATCATCGACAGCTACCGCGCGACACTGCAGCGCAGCCGCGTCGGCCTCGGCTTCTCGGTATTTCTGGGTGTGAAGATCAACGGTCACGCCAACGAGGAGGCGTCGCGCTTCGAGAAGGCGGTGGTCGAGATGCCGGAAGTCGTCGCCTGTCACCTCGTCTCGGGCGAGGCCGATTATTTTCTTGAAGTCGTCGTGCCCGACCTCGAGGATTATCAGCGCTTTCTCGTCGGCAAGCTTCTGGAACTGCCGATCGTGCGCGAGGTCCGCAGCAACATCGCGATCCAGACGCTCAAAGCCGGTGCGCCCTTGCCATTGTCGCATCTCGCATGATCGACTTGCGGCACATGCGCAAACACGAAGGATGGCTGCATGAAAAGGACGACCCTGGATTATCGTGATGGCGCCGTCGACCTCAGGGGTATTCTCCTCAGCGACGAAGCGCGCGCCGGCCGGCGTCCCGGTGTCGTGCTGTTTCCGGATGCGCGGGGCATCGGCGATCACGCGGTGGAATGCGCGGGGCGACTGGCGAGGCTTGGTTTTGTGGTGCTCGTGGCTGACCTATATGGCGGCGCCACGACGGCGCGCGATATCCCGCAGGCGCGCGAGCTGATGGGCGGGTTGCGTTCGGATGTGGTGCGATGGCGCGCGCGGGCCGAAGCTGCGCGTCATGCGTTGGCTCAACAGAACACCGTCGATACGGCAAGGATCGCCGCCATCGGCTATTGTTTCGGCGGCACGACCGCGCTCGAGCTCGGACGGAGCGGCGCGGCACTAAATGCCATCGTCAGCTTTCACGGAGGCCTCGCCAGCGCGCGGCCCGACGACGCGCGCAACATCAAGGCGAAGGTTCTGGTTTGTCACGGTGCGGCCGACACGCTGGTGCCGATGGCGCAGCTTGCGGCCTTTGAGGAGGAGATGGGCCGCACGGACGTCGACTGGCAGGTCGATGTCTATGGCGGCGCGGGGCATGGCTTCACCAATCCTGAAGCCGATGGCGCCGGCGTGCCGGAACTCGCCTATCATGCAGCCGCCGACAAGCGCTCGTGGAGCGCGATGCTCCAACTGTTCGAGGAAGTTTTTGGCGAGGTTGGCTAAATCGCCTCGCCGGCTTTGAGTAGCGAACAGCCGGTGATCTTGAAGCTGCCGTCGCTTTGCTGCTCCAGCGTGTAGAGCGCCTCCCAGGCCTACGGCCCGTCCAGCAGAGCGATCAACCCATGGCGGCTGCGCTGGTGCGATTCTCGTGTGAACGCCGATCGGCCCAATAGGTGCCGATTGCAAGGAAGACCCAGCAGAGATTGTAAATAAGGCCGCAGCCCAGCACGGCCCAACCAGGAATTGGCCCGATCGCGGCGCGATCGACGAATTCGTAGAAGTGGTTGGCCATTTCCGGATGAATCGCGAGCTTCCCAAAATAGGCGGTCGTTTGAATCGCTATGATCCAGATGTATGTGCGCCGAATACGCCGGCCGGCGGCTCGAATGAAGCTGATGTGATGACGCGGATGCAGGTAGTCCTCGGCGAGGATCGTACGCCAGCTCTCGTCATCGGCTCCGCGTTTTCCGTTCAGGATCTGCGCGTACAAATGCGTCTCCATGAAGCGGGCTCGCGCGCGCCAGACGTTGAAATAGCGGTAGCGACGCGCCTCAAGTCCCAGAAATACGGCAAGCAGCATACCGATCAGAATGAGCGGCAACGCTGACGCCTCTTTCGAGGAGAAAGTCGTGGAGAGGGCGATGCCCATGGTCACGATCGACCAGTTGGTCGTGTTGTCGAGGCGCGTGCGCCAGATCGTGCTGCGATAAATCTCGCCGCGATAAAGGTGCGCAATCGCACCCAATTCCGCGGGGTTCAATTCCCTAATATGGTCTTCTGCCGGCTTGAGCATGAGAACCACCCGAGACCAGATTGAAAAATTCTCAAGGCGTACAGCGTGGCAACCGCCCTCCGGGGAGAGCACGCACGGTGTCTTCGTGTCCGATCCGGATAATACCACAAGCGCGGCTCACTTCGACAATCCGCGATCCGCGGTGCTCGGGAAATGCGCCTCCCTGCAACCGGCCGTCGGACCATTTTCCGCAACGGCGAAGACAGGATGCAAGCCGCGGCCGCCCGCCGCCTCCTTCTCAGCCCGTCATTTTTGTTCTACTCTCCGAACTTGCGAAGGGACGTTCGGATGACCCAAGCCCTTCAGACCGACCTGGCACCGCCGAAAGATGCCCGGAAGCTGCCCGCGGTTGCCGTCCTTACGGCACTTGGGGTTGTCTACGGCGATATCGGCACGAGCCCACTCTATGGGTTGAAGCAGGCCATCGGGGCCGGCGGGGGGGCCACGCCCGAAGCGGTGATGGGTGTCGTCTCGCTGATCTTCTGGGCCCTCGTCCTGATCATTGGTCTCAAATACGCCATTCTGATCCTGCGCGCCGACAATCACGGCGAAGGCGGCATCGTGGCGCTGCTCGCGCTTCTCGATGCAAGGCACGCACCCCGCGGCAGCCCGCGCGCTTCGCTGCTCGTCGTTGGCCTTATCGGGGCCGCCCTGCTCTATGGCGATGGCGTGATCACGCCGGCGATCTCGGTGCTGAGCGCCGTCGAAGGCCTGAAGATCGATGCGCCCGCACTTGCGCCGGTGGTCGTTCCCGTCACGATTGCGATCCTCGTCGGTCTGTTCTTGATGCAACGCAAGGGGACCGGGTTCGTCGGCAGCATCTTCGGGCCGGTGATGCTCATATGGTTCATCGCGATCGCCCTGCTCGGCATCAAGGGAATCTTGCAAAGCCCGGCCATTCTCGCCGCTATCAGCCCCTATCACGCCGTGCTCTATCTCAGTCATGCAGGACCCGGCATCGCCTTTGCGGTGCTTGGCGCTGCTTTCTTGACGCTGACGGGCGGCGAGGCAATGTATGCCGACATGGGCCATTTCGGCCGGTTGCCCATCCGACTCGGATGGTTCGCGATCGTGTCGCCGGCGCTGATGCTCAACTATCTCGGTCAGGGAGGCCTGCTTTTGGCAGACCCCAACGCGGCAGAGAACCCGTTCTACCTGCTCGTGCCAAGGTGGGCGCATTACCCGATGATTGCATTCGCGACCGTCGCTACCGTGATCGCCTCGCAAGCGATCATCTCGGGCGCGTATTCCCTGACCCAACAGGCAATGCAGCTCGGCTTCCTGCCTCGCATGCGGGTGCTGCACACGGCAAGCCACGAGAAGGGGCAGATCTACATACCCGTGGTGAACTGGCTGCTGGCCGTCGGCACGCTTGCAGCCGTGCTTATCTTCGGGTCATCCGACGCACTCGGCGGAGCCTATGGCATCGCGGTCTCCATGCTGATGGCGGTCACCACGGTGCTGGCGGCTCTCGTCGCCCTGAAGTGGGGCTATAACCCAATCCTGGTCGTCATGGTGAACGGGTTCTTCTTTGTCATCGAGCTGGTTTTCGTTGCCGCGAACATGACGAAGCTGATCGAGGGCGGCTGGTTCCCGCTCCTGCTCGCGAGCATAATTGCCTTCCTGATGCTGACCTGGCGCAGCGGCTGGCAATTGCTTGAGCAGGAGCGCTCCAAGCTTCGCCAACGGGAGGACGAGTTCATCGAGTGGGTCGTCACAACGCCGCCCATCCGGCTACCGGGAGCGGCGGCCATATTTACCGCGGCGACCACGGGGATCCCGCTCTGCCTCACTCATCACCTGCGGCACAATCGCGTGCTGCACGAGCGCGTGCTGTTCATCGCCTCCGTCAGTGCGGATGCGCCGCGGGTCGAAGCCGCCGAGCGCATCACGCTCGTGCCGGTCGGTGCAGGCATCACCCGCGTCATCTTCCATTTCGGTTTCATGGAAACACCCGATGTGATGGAGGGGCTGAGGCTCGCCTGCCGCCTGCCCGAGCTCCGGGGCATCGATCCCGAGAACATCACCTATTATTTCCGGCGCGTCATGGTGATCGCCTCAGAGAAGGCGTCGGGCATGGCGATCTGGAGAAAATCCCTGTTCGCGACAATGCACCTTAACGCCAACCTCCCGGCGGCGTACTTCAAAGTACCGGCCGCCCAGGTCGTGGAGGTCGGTCTCGAAGTCGAAATATAGAGGTTGCAAGCACCGCCGAGCATGGCTTCACCAAGCGGAATCCAACGACGCGGGCCTAAAGCGCGATGGGTTTAGGATTAATCGTCATCGCGCATTAGCTCCTTGTTTGGGCATGATCTTTTCGGAAAACCGCTTCACACTTTTCCGGATCGTGCCTTAGACCGCGTCGCCCGCCTTCAGCAGCGAGCAGCCGGTGATCTTGAAGCTGCCGTCGCCCTGCTGCTCCAGCGTGTAGAGCGCCTCCCACGCCTCGCCATTGGCGTCGATGATGTGGACGCGCTGCGCGACCCAGCTTCCTTCCGTACGCGCCTCGCCGAACTCGAAGCTCTTGTGCCGATAGACCGGCGCATAGGAGTTTTGGACCATGTACATGAAGATCTCGGCCTGCGGAAACAATTTGCGGATCGCAGGCGCGGCATAGGAATAGGCAGCCGTTGCGTCGCCGCGGGCGAATGCCTGTTCCTGCGAGCGGATAACGTCCTGCGCGGCGGCCACGTCGTCGGCTGCCGAGGCCGGCAGGGCGAAGGCAAGGAGGGCGACGAGGAGCAGGGCGACGGCGCGCATTGGGGCTCGGTCGTTGTGCAGTTGGATTAGCTACGAAACCTAACCCCCTGCGGTTTCAACCACAACGCCCGGGCGGATCGCTCCATTCCAGGATTTGATCCAGCGCAAGGCGCGGCGGGCCGGCCGGTGCTAACGTCTTCTCCATCAAGCACGGGAGCAGATGATGACGCTCGATACGATTATGGTCGTGATTGCGGTAACGGCGATGTTCGGGACGCTGGCGATTGTTCTGGGCTGGGCCGACAGGCAGACCAACGGACAGGCGAAAAAGGGCTAGGCGTTCTCCGCCACCGCGTCGGCCCAGGGCTGGAATGTGTCCGCAGCGCCGTGGTTGGTGCTATCCGCGCGCAGCACTGCGCTGGGGCAGGCGAATTTGCCGGGCGCAGTCTGCACCCGCGCTTCCTCGTAATCGAAGCGCTGCCGCAGGGCGGCGCGTGTCTCCGCCGGCAGCCGCATGTCGCCGATCACGATGTCGCCTTCGCTCGCGTCGATGCGCGGCTGGTGGATCGCGGCGTCGAGGTCCATGCCGTAATCCATCACGAAGGAAAGGATCTGCATCACCGAGGGCATGATGCGCCGTCCGCCGGAGGCGCCGAGCGCGAGCCATTGGCCGTCCGCCGCTTCGGCGACGACCGGCGTGTAGTTGCACAGGCAGCGCTTGCCGGGTGCGAGCGAGTTGGTGGTGCCCGGCGTCGGGTCGAACCACATGATGCCGTTGTTCATGGTGATGCCGGTCTGCGGCGTCACGAATTTGGAGCCGAAGCCCGACAGCAGCGTCTGTGTCACGGCCGCCATGTTGCCCTCGCGGTCGACCACCGAGAAATGCGTGGTGCAGGCGGGCGCGAGATATTCGGCGCCGAGCGCGCGGCGTCCTTCGGCGTCGCCCATGCCCTTGAGGCGTTCGCGATAGGCTGCCTGGATCGCCTCGGCATATTTCGTGTAGGCGGCTGCGTCCGGCGCGCGGCCGGGCCTGAAGTCCTGCTGCAGCAGCCGCAGCGCATGCGCGAGCGTCGGTCCCGCCGTGAGCTCCGGCGTCGCAAACACCGTTCCGCCGCGATAGGGGATTTTCAGGGGATCGCGGACCTCCGCGCGGAAGCCTGCGAGATCGCCGACCGAGAGCGCGCCGCCTGCGCCCTGCACGTCGTCGGCGATGCTCCTGGCCAGATCGCCCTCGTAGAAATCGCGCGCGCCCTTGGCGGCCAGTTGCTCGATCGCGGCCTTCAGCCGGTGCTGCGGCATCCGCACGCTCGTCCGGATGCCCCATTGCGGATTGGGCGGCAGGCCGTCGAGCAGATAGGCCGCGGCGCTCGCGCCATAGCGGCGCAGATCAGCGGCTGCGCTTGAGATCATCAACGTCGTCCACCAGTCGACCAGCAAACCTTCGCCGGCGAGTTCCGCGCTCGGTTGCAGCAACTCCTTCCACGGCATTTTGGCGTGGCGGCGATGCGCTTCCTCCAGGCCTGCGACCACGCCGGGGACTGCGATCGAGCCTGGTCCGTGCATATTGCGGTCATCCTTCACCCGCGCCCAGGGGAAGAGGTCGGAGGCCGCGCCGTCGATGATCGGATAATCCTCGATGCGCAGGCTCTGCGGCGCGCACATGCCGTAGTCGATCACCTCGACCCGGTTGTCGCGGGCGCGGTAGAGCACCATCGCGCCGCCGCCGCCCATGCCGTTCATCCAGGGTTCCAGCACGCCGAGCGCAAATCCGGTGGCAATCACCGCATCGATGCAATCGCCGCCGGCGGCAAGCACCTCGGCGCCGACCTCGGCCGCCTTGCGCGATTGCGCTGCAACGATGCCGCCTTTCGACGCGACGGCGGGCTTCCGGAATTGCTGGTGGTTGGAAAACTGGTCGGCTGACATGTTTGTTATCGTTACCTTGGGCGTTTCGCGGGGCGTATACTCAAGCCATCTTTGCCGAAAACATCAAGGGAGTGTCATGCCTCGTCATATCGCCTGCCTGACCTTCGATTTCGACGCCATGTCCGGCATGATTGCATGGGGACTGACCTCGCCGACCCCGATCTCCCGCGGCGAGTTCGGCGCGATCGGCGTCAAGCGCATCCTGGCGCTGCTCGCCAGATACCGCATCAAGGCGACCTTCTTCATACCCGGCATCGTCATCGGCACCTATCCGCAAGTCTGCGAGAACATCGTCGCCGAAGGCCACGAGGTCGGCCATCACGGCTGGACCCATGTGCCGCCGGCCAAGATGACGCCCGACCAGGAGGAGGCGGGCCTCGTGCGCGGCTCCGAGGCAATCCGGCGTCTCTGCGGCAAGAACCCGCGTGGCTATCGCTCGCCGGCATGGGATTTGAGCCCCGCGACGGCGGAGCTTCTGATCCGCCACGGCTTCCTCTACGAGAGCAGCATGATGGGTAACGACCATCATCCCTACCAGGTGCGGACGGGCGACGTGATCTCGACCGACGAGCCGATGAAGTTCGGCAAGGAAACCGAATTGATCGAAATGCCGATCAGCTGGTCGCTCGACGACTTTCCGCATTTCGAATTCTTCCGCACGCCGGGGCTGATGGCGGCATCCGGCGTGCTCGCAAACTGGGTCGACGATTTCGAATACATGACCCGCGAGGAAGAGTGGGGCATCCTCACCTACACCTGCCATCCCTTCGTCATCGGACGCGGCCACCGCATGATGATGCTGGAGCGGCTGATCCAGGCGCTCACCGAGTGCGGCGCGGTGTTCGCGACCATGGAAGAGGCGGCGCGGGAATATCGGGGGAGGCGGAAGGCGTAGGCGTCCAGCCGCTCATATCAATTATTCGGTTTCTACGTCTTCGAGCTTGATTCCGCGTCCCGAGCGCAGGCCGTTACGCGCTTGTTCGACACGACGCAAGAATCAGGGGGCATGCTCAAGACGATAGTCGAACCACATCTTCTTCGGATTCGAAGCCGATCGTACGGATCGGCGCGCCGGCCGCCGCTTGTCGTGTCGCGTGACGCGATGACGATCTCTTCCTTTCGCGCCGTCTCGGAGGAACCGCGACAGGTCATCCTTGATTTCATCTCGCAGGTGCTGTGCGCGTTCGTGGGTCATGTCCGTGCGAGCGCTTTGCTTTATCTTCTTGGTGAAGCGCGGCCAGGATTTCTTCGACACGCACAATGGTAATGCCCTGCCGTTGCTCTATCGGCGGAGAGGATGGTCGGTGGGTTCGAGCTCGGATCCAGGGGCGCTTGTTGCCACCCCGCACATGCACATGATCGTCCAATGCCGTGTCTCCGGATAGATGGAGATGTCGTTGCAAAGCGCCCCCGAATTTGGGCGGCTCGTTTTCGATCACCGGAGCCGTCCACAAGTCCAGCATGCGCTTGAAACTCTCCACCGAGACCGACACCCATGTGCCCCAGCGGAAGTGATCATTCAGATCGAGGATTGGAATCTCCACCACCCCGCGGACGAAAATGTCCTTTTCGATGAAACAAACATCACTGTCGAGCTTGCCGAGCTTCTCGCGCTCGTCTTTGGGAATCTCAAACCAGTGATCCGGTGCCTTGAATGCCATGTCGAGCTGAAGCGTGTTGAACTGCTTTCCGCAACAACGACAGGTCCAGACGTGGTCCATTCGGTCACCCTCGTCGCTTCAGGTGACCTTTACTTCAACCGCGCCCAGGCCTGCGAACTCGAACCGAAAGTCCGCCGGCTCGGTCGGAAAAACCGTTTTCATCACGCTGCCGGTCATCACGATCTGGCCCTTGCGCAATCCGCCGCCGCGCGAGGCGAGTTGCGCATTGAGCCACGCCACCGAATTGAAGGGATGGCCGAGGATGTCACGCCCGTAGCCTTCGCCGACCGGTGCGCCGTTCTGGGTTGCCTTGCCCAGCATACTCTCCAGGTCCGGCCACTTCGCCGTGAAATCCGAAAGCACGACGCCGCCGTTCCACGAATTATCCGCGACCAGCGACTTCACGTCGAGTTGGCTGTAATCCGCCGCGCGATCGTCCACGATCTCGATGGCAGCACAAACGCCCTCGATATGCGGCGCGACCGCCGCAGGCGTCGTCGCTGTCGCCGGGATGTCCGACTTGATGCGCACCGCGATCTCGAATTCGAGGCCGAGCCGCCCGTAATCGGCGCGGCGGATGGTGGCGCCGGATTGATGCTCGCGCTTCGCCAGGACGACGCCGCCGATCGGATGATCGATCCCGCAGAAGGTCTGCATGGTCTTCGACGTGAGTCCGACCTTGTAGCCGATTGCGGCGCCATGCTCGGCGCGCAGCAAGTCAACATATCTGTCCTGGATGTCGTAGGCGTCCGGCATGGACGCGAGGCCGGTGCCGGGGTCGAGCGTCTTGAACTGGACGCCCGTCTTGTGCTCGCTCAGCAGCGCCTCGGCGGCGCGGCGGGCTTTGGTTTCCTCCATCACGATCTCCTTTTTGGCGATCATAACGCGGCAACCATGGCGGTCAAATATCAGGCTTTCAGCGCCGCCAGCAGTTCGTCCGGCCGCTCCGCCATCATCATGTGGCCCGCCCCTCGCAACACCACAGTGCGCGCCTGCGGGATCGCCGAGGCCAGCGCCTTGCCGGCCTTGGCCGGGGTCATCATGTCCTTCTCGCCGAGGATCAGCGTCGTCGGCACGGCGACTTTCGCACCGGCCGCTAGCGCGTCCTGGTACGAATTGCAGGCGGAAAGGTCGGAGAACAGCACGCCGGGCGCGCAGTGCTGGAGCACGCGCTGCGCGCCGCCATGCATCCACATTCCCGGCGCGAGGCTGCCGCCGATCTCGGCCTCGAAGCCGAGGCCCCAGATCGAGACCATGTCGATCGCGTCATGGTCGTTCGCTTCGGCAGCCTTCAACAGGTCGGGGCCGACCGTCATCGTCGCCGCCGTGCCGATCAGGCCGAGCGCCGACACCTTTGCGGGATGCCGCGCCGCCGCTTCCAGTGCAATCAGCGAACCCATGGAATGACCGATCAGATGCGCTTTCGCAGCGCCCGCCGCGTCCAGCAGCGCCGCAATCCAGTCCGCCATCTCGGCGATGGTCTTGAGCGCCGGGCCCTTCGAGCGCCCATGGCCGGGCAGGTCGGGCACCAGCACGGCAAAACCATGATGGGCGAACCAGCGGCTGTGCAACGCCCAGGCGGAATGATCGAACCCCGCGCCATGGATCAGCGCCACGGCGGGCAGGCTCTTGTCGAATTCGCGGCCGCCGGTCGCGGCGAACACTTCCTTGCCGTTGACGGTGAGATTCATGACTCAAACCCTTTGCGAGGCGCGTAGCGCCGATCCCAGATCATCGGTGATGTCGTGTGCGGCTTCGATGCCGACCGACAGCCGCACCAGTTCCTCGCCGATGCCCGCGGCCTTCAACTGCTCCGCGTCCATCTGCTGATGCGTGGTGCTGGCGGGGTGGATCACCAGCGTCTTGGCGTCGCCGACATTGGCGAGATGGCTGATCATCTTCAGGGACTCGATGAACTTGCGCCCCGCGGCGCGTCCGCCCTTGATGCCGAAAGAGATGATCGAGCCCGCGCCGCGCGGCAACAGGCCTTTTGCCAGCTCATGATCGGGATGGTCGGCGAGCGAGGGATGCAGCACCCATTCGACCGCCTTGTTGGCTTTCAAAAAGTCGAGCACGGCATGCGTATTCTGCATGTGCCGGTCCATGCGCACGGGCAACGTCTCGATGCCCTGCAAAAGCTGGAACGCATTGGTCGGCGAGAGGCACGCGCCGAAATCGCGCAGGCCTTCGGTGCGCGCGCGCATGATGAAGGCGGCGGGGCCGAACTGCTCGTCGAAGACGATGCCGTGATAGCCGGCATAGGGCTCGGTCAGCAGCGAAAATTTTCCGGAAGCGCGCCAGTCGAAATGGCCGGCATCGACGATGGCGCCGCCGATCGCAATGCCATGGCCGCCGAGCCATTTGGTCACGGAATGCATCACGATATCCGCACCGTGGTCGGCCGGACGCGACAGATAGGGCGTGGCAAAGGTGTTGTCGATCAGGAGCGGAAGCTTTGCCTCATGCGCGATTGCCGCGACCGCGGGGATATCGAGCACTTCGAGCCCGGGATTGCCGATGGTCTCGGCGATCACGAGTTTTGTGCTGGGCTTGATCGAGGCGCGGAACGCGGCGAGGTCGCGCGGCTTCACGAAGGTCGTCGTGATGCCGAAGCGCGGCAGCGTGTGCGCCAGAAGGTTGATGGTGCCGCCATAGAGCGATGACGACGCCACGATGTGGTCGCCGGCATTCAGCAGCGTAGCGATGGCGAGATGCATCGCCGCCATGCCGCTTGCGGTCGCGATCGCGCCGACGCCGTTCTCCAGCGCCGCCAGCCGCTCCTCCAGCACCGCCGTGGTCGGGTTGGAGATGCGGGTATAGATGTGGCCGGCGCGCTCGAGGTTGAACAGCGCCGCCGCATGGTCCGAATCCTGGAACACGTAGGAAGTGGTCTGGTAGATCGGCACCGCGCGGGCGCCGGTGACGGGATCCGGATGCTGGCCTGCATGCAGGCTCAGCGTTTCAAACGCAGGTGGCTTTGGCGCGGGCATGTCTTACTCGGCTGGACGGCGGGAAGGCGGAGGCGTGTTGTGCCACAAAGGGGAGGGGGCGTCAGCAGCTAGAAGTTGCCTGTTTATCGGCTGAATCGGCCGCACTATGGCCCAACCTCACTGGAAAATACCCCCCGAGTACCTAAATATCGCAGGGCAACATCCGCCGGATTTGCTATACATAAGCGAACCAAATCAGGCGGGCTTCGCCCGCGCGCGTGACGAAAATGGTACAGGCCCGTCGAACCGGCGGGCCGTTGCCTTTTTGGGACGCCATTCGAGACATCAGGATGAGCCGCTCGAACCGTACCGACCATATCCGCCTCACCTCGCATCCCGAGCCCGGCGGCAAGCATGCCTTCCCGATCCATTGGGGAGCGGCGGACGCGCGCTCGCGCGGCCCAGTCATCGGCACGGTGTCGCGGCCGCAAGAGCGCAACGTGATCGGCAGCCATGGCGGCTCCTATGCGGTCTATCGCGCGCTCGCGGTCTCGGCCGGCGCGCTCGATCCGATCCGCCGTCCCGATCTCACCAACACCTTTCCGGCCGCGACCATCGGGCCGTTCCCGCAATGGAGCGAACCCAATCGAATCGTCGCGCTCGATCCCTGGGGCCATGTTGTCGCGGAGAATTTCGGCAAGGAGATCGCCGAGGGCGTCGACATCCGCCCGAGCATCGCGGTGACGCGCGCGCGGCTCGATCTGCCCGAGATCCGCTCGGCGATCCTGGCAAAACGGCTGAAGCCCGACGGCAATGTCGTGCACGAGAACGGCAGCGTCTCGGTGGTGAAGATCGCGATCGATCCGGTCTGGTATCTGCCCGGCGTCGCCGAGCGCTTCGGCACCAGCGAGACCAATTTGCGCCGCACGCTGTTCGAGCAGACCGCCGGCATGTTCCCCGAGCTGGTGACTCGCCCGGACATGCAGGTGTTCCTGCCGCCGATCGGCGGCACCACGGTCTATCTGTTCGGCGATGTCGAAAAGCTGCCGAACCATCGCACCAAGATCACCTGCCGCGTGCATGACGAATGCAACGGCTCGGATGTGTTCGGCTCCGATATCTGCACCTGCCGTCCCTATCTCATCCACGGCATCGAGGAATGCGCAAAGGACGCGCAAGCCGGCGGGATCGGCCTCATCGTCTACAACCGGAAAGAAGGCCGCGCGCTGGGCGAGGTCACGAAATTCCTGGTCTACAATGCGCGCAAGCGCCAGGAGGACGGCGACGCGGCAGCCGCCTATTTCGAACGCACCGAATGCGTCGCAGGCGTGCAGGACGCGCGCTTCCAGCAATTGATGCCCGACGTGATCCACTGGCTGGGCTTGCGTCGCATCGATCGCTTTCTCTCGATGAGCGACATGAAATATGACGCGCTGACCGGGCAGGGCGTCGACATCGTCGAGCGCGTGCCGATTCCGGACGAGCTGATCCCGGCGGACGCGCATGTCGAGATCGCGGCGAAGAAGGCGGCAGGTTATTTCTCGATCGAGCCGCAGGCGCCCGAAGGCCTGACCGATACCGTCGGCCGCTCGCTGGAGAAGTATTGAGACCGTGACGGCATTGGTAGCCGCGACCGAACGCGACGCGCTTTCGCTTTTGACGGCGCAGGCGGTTCGCGACCGTGCCGCAAAAATGCTGGACATCGGCCTCAACGATGGGCTTAGGCATTTCCGCGTCGATCTCGGCCGCGTGGAAGACGCCGCGGACGCCGTGCTCGCCACCATCCGCAAGAATTATCCGTCGCTGAACGTCCCCTTTCACGCCCGCTGGCGGCATTTTTCGATTGAGGGTATCGATCGCTGGGCAGGCATCGCGGATCGTACGAAATGGCCCGATCGCGCCGCGCGGGCGCGCGCCGAATTCGACCTCGCCATCGTCAGCGTACTGCTCGATGCCGGCGCGGGCGCTGCCTGGCACTACCAGGATAGCGCAAGCGGGAAGGCGATCGGCCGCTCCGAGGGACTTGCAATCGCAAGCCTCGACATGTTCGCGAAGGGTGCGTTCTCAAGCAGCTCGCGCGATCCGTTCCGCGTTGAAGCGGACAGCCTCGCGGAATTTTCGGCGAGCGCGCTCGAACAGGGCTTTCAGGCCAGCGCTGGAAATCCACTGGTCGGCCTTGAGGGCCGCGCCGATCTGTTGCGCCGGCTTGGCCGGCTCGTGTCGTCGCGAAAGGAAATCTTCGGAAAGAACGACACGCCGCGTCCGGGCGGACTGTTCGACCATCTCGTGGCGCGCGCCCAAGGCAACGCGATTGCCGCGCCGGCCATCCTGCACGAAGTGCTGATGCAACTCGGGCCGATCTGGCCGTCGCGTCTGACACTCGCCGGCATTCCCTTGGGCGATTGCTGGAAGTATCCGGCGATCAAGACCAATGACGCGACCGACGGCCTCGTCCCCCTGCACAAGCTCTCGCAATGGCTGACCTATTCGCTGATCGAGCCGTTGCAGCGCGCCGGCGTCGAGGTGACCGACATCGACGGCCTCACGGGCTTGGCCGAATATCGCAATGGCGGACTGTTCGTCGATCTCGGCGTGCTCGCCTTGCGCAATCCCGCGGACGCAGGGCGAGCGCACGAGGTCGATTCTACCCTTGTGGTGGAATGGCGCGCGCTCACGGTGGCGCTGCTGGACCGATTGGCCGACATGCTGCGAGAACGGTTGAATCGCGACGCGCGTTCGCTGCCGCTGGCGAGTTTGCTCGAAGGCGGCACCTGGGCCGCGGGCCGCGCCGCAGCATATGCGCGCCGCGCCGACGGTTCGCCGCCGATCAAGGTCATTAGCGACGGCACGGTATTTTAGAGCATGATCCGGAAGAGTGGGTACCGGTTTTCCGATAAGATCATGCTCAATCAAATGGAGTTTGACAATGGAAGGCGTCACCATCGTCGGTCATCCGCTGGTCCAGCACAAGCTCACGCTGATCCGTGACAAGTCGATCTCGACCAAATCCTTTCGCGAGCTCCTGAAAGAGATCGGGATGCTCCTGTGTTACGAGGTGACGCGCGATCTGCCGCTCTCCGAGGTCGAGATCGAGACGCCGCTCGCGAAAATGCATTCGGCGAAGATCGCCGGCAAGAAGCTGGTGTTCGTGCCGGTGCTGCGCGCCGGCGTCACCTTCGTCGACGGCATGATGGACCTGGTGCCGACCGCGCGCGTCGCGCATATCGGTCTCTACCGCGAGCCGCAGACCTTTTCCGCCGTCGAGTATTTCTTCAAGTCGCCTTCCGACCTCAGCGAGCGGCTTGCGATCGTGGTGACGCCGGTGGTCGCCACCGCCAACACCGCGGTTGCCGCCATCGACCGGCTGAAGGAGCGCGGCGCCAAGGACATCCGGCTCGTATGCATGATCGCGGCGCCCGAGGGGCTGGAACGCGTGCGCGGCCTGCATCCTGATGTCCCGGTGTGGACCGCGAGCCTCGATGAAGGCCTCGACGAGCACGGCTACATCCTGCCGGGCCTCGGCGACGCCGGCGACCGCGCCTATGGTACGAGATGAGGTGGCTTGGTGAGGCGGCTTGATGAGATGACTTGATGAGATGACTTGATGAGATGACTTGGCGAGGGCATCAGCATCTGATTACCATGGTGGCCGGCTGGGTTCGCCGGGTGTGAGTTGAGGGATGTTCGGATGTTTGTGACGGGACGGCCGTCCTTGGGTCGCGGTCTGATGCGGACGTCCGTCGCGGTCGCCTATCTCATCATCTTCGCGCCGGTCCTGATGATCGTCGTGACCAGCTTTTTCGCCCAGCAGATCGTCAGCTTCCCGCCGACGGCGCTGACGCTGCACTGGTACAACAACGCCTGGGAAAAGCCCGAATTCCTGCGCGGCCTGGTCACGAGCCTGCAGGTGGCTCTCTTGGCCGCGTGTATCGGCGTGCCGATCGGCACCGCGGCGGCGCTTGCGATCGTGCGCAGCGATTTCCCCGGGCGGAGTGCGATCTCCTCGCTGCTGCTCGCGCCGCTCGCCGTTCCCGGCGTCGTGGCGGGATCGGGCCTCTATATGTTCTACGTGCTCGCGGAAAATGTCCTCGACCGCGACATCAAGGCGACCACGCAGGGGCTCGTTGCTGCCCATGTTTTGCTCACCATTCCCTGGACGGTGCGGCTTGTGGTGGCAAGCCTGCAGGGTCTCGACCGCGCGGCGGAGGAGGCCGCCGCCAATCTCGGCGCCAATCCGTTCACGGTGTTTCGCCGCATCACGCTGCCGATGATGCGGCCGGGCATCGTGGCGGCCGCGATGTTCTCCTTCATCCAGAGCTTTGAGAATCTCGACCTCTCGCTGCTCCTGGTCGGGCCCGGACGGATCACGCTGCCGGTCGCGATGCTCAACTATCTTGAATTTCGGATCGACCCCACTCTCGCGGCAGTTGCGACGGTGCAGATCCTGATCGTCGGCATCCTCATGGTGGTGACGGACCGCTTCGTCAGACTGTCGCGGGTCGTCTGATGGCGAGCCTCTCGGTCGAAAAGCTCACCAGGCGCTTTGGCACGTCGCTCGCGGTCGACGATCTCGATCTCTCCGTGCGCGAGGGCGAACTGGTCGCGCTGCTCGGCCCTTCCGGCTGCGGCAAGACCACGACGCTCCGCATGGTCGCGGGCTTCCTGCCGCCGACCAGCGGCCGTGTGCTGTTCGACAAGGAGGATGTGACCAGCCTGCCGGCCCACAAGCGCTCGACCGGCATGGTGTTTCAATCCTATGCGCTGTTTCCGCACATGACCGCCGCACAGAATATCGGCTTTGGGCTCGAGATGCGCGGGCTCGGCGCCGCGGAGCGGAATGCAAAGATCGAGGAGGTGCTGAAGCTCGTCCGGCTGTCGCATCTCGCCGGCCGCCTGCCGCGCGAATTGTCCGGCGGGCAGCAGCAGCGCGTGGCGCTGGCCCGCGCGCTGGTCATCAATCCAAAACTGTTCCTGCTCGATGAGCCGCTTTCCAATCTCGATGCCAAGCTGCGCGCGGAAGTCCGGATCGAGATCCGCGCGTTGCAGCAACGGCTCGGCCTGACCACGCTGCTCGTCACGCACGATCGGGAGGAGGCGCTCACTATGGCGGACCGTCTCGTGGTGATGGAAGGCGGCCGCGTGCGGCAGATCGGCTCGCCCCGGGAGCTCTATGACGAGCCGCAGGACGCCTTTGTCGCTGACTTCGTCGGCCGCTGCAACATCCTGGCCGGCCGGCGCGAGGACGCGAGCCGTTTCCGCACCGAGGGCGGTCTCGTTTTACCGGTCGACACGGCGTCAAACGAGCGCAACAATGCGACCGCCTTTGCGCTGCGGCCGGAACGGATTTCGATCAGCCCGGGTGCGGATGGCGACATCCATGGGCCGGTGGAAGCCGTGACCTATCTCGGTCCGCAGACCGAATATCACGTGCGCGTCGGCAAGGAGATTTTCGTGGTGGTGCGGCAGACCCCGGGGGCGAATGAGCCGCTCGCCGCGATCAAGCCGCTGGACTTGGTTTCGTTGCAGTGGGAGCCGAAGGCCCCACGATTGGTTCCGCAAACATCCTCGATTGGGAGATCATCATGATATCGCGACGTCATTTCCTATCCGCGAGTGCAGGTGCTGCGACCATGCTGGCCTCGAATGCACCGGTCGCGCACGCCGCCGAATCCGGCCAGGTCGTGGTCGGCACCTGGGGCGGCGATTACGGCCAATTGCTCAGCGACCTCATCGACAAGCCGCTGCTGGCGCCGAAGGGCATCGAGGTGCTGCAGGACGTCGCCAACGCCGATCCCAGGAAGACGAAGCTGCTGGCGGAGCGGCAGAGCCGGCGCGGATCGATGGACGTCGCCTGTCTCTCCGACAGCGACCATTATGTCGTGGAGGGCACCGATGCGTTCGAGGCGGTCGACGCCGCCAAGGTCGCGCGGCTCGACAAGGTGTTTCCGGAACTGCGGACCAAGACGGCGATCCCGCACATCTACTCGGCGCAGGTCATCCTCTACAACGTGAACCAGGTAAAGACGCCGCCGACCTCCTGGGCCGACCTCTGGGATCCGAAATGGCGCGGCCGCGTCGGGCTCGCCGACATTCTTTATCCGAACAACACGCTGATGGCCGCGCTGGCCGGCGGCGGCAGCGTCTCGAACTACGATCCCGCCGAGAAGAAGCTGATGGAGCTGCGCTCGCTCGATGCGAAAATCTATCCTTCCAACGAGGCGCTCGCGGCGGCGTTGAAATCCGAGGAAGTCTGGCTCACGTCGATGTGGCTCGCCCGCGGCTTCATGTGGAAGAAAGCCGGCATCCCGCTCTCCCACGTCGTGCCAAAGGAAGGCGCGGTGTCGATCGTGTTCGAGGCCAGCGTGCCCCGCAACGCGCGCAACAAGGACGGCGGTTTCGCCTATCTCGACGCCATGCTCGATCCCAAGGCGCAGGCCGCCTTCGCCGACAAGATGGGATATGTGCCGACGGTCTCGGACGCCGTGCTGCCGGAAGACATCGCAAGGCAGGTCAGCCTGAGCGAAGCCGACCGCGCCAGGCTCATGAAGCCCGACTACAAATATCTCACCGAGCGTTCGCAGCGGACCCTCGATTTCTGGAACAAGGAGTTCAAGGGCTAAGCCATGGCCTTGCTGGTCCTGCCCGCCTGCCTTTTGGTGCTCGGACTGTTGATCGGGCCGATGATCCTGATGTTCCGGATATCGCTCAATCATTTCAGCCCGACGCAGCTCATGATCGAGGCATTCTCGTTCGACAATTATGCTCGGGCGGCGCAGGACCCTTATTACCAGGAGATCATCCTGACGACGCTTGGCATGGCGCTGCTCTGCACCGCGTTGACGCTGGTGATCGCTTATCCCGCGGCGTACTGGGTCGGGCGCCTGCAAAGCCGTTGGAAGAGCCTGGTCGTGATCGCGACGCTGTTTCCATTGCTGGTCGGCAATGTCGTCCGCTCCGCCGGCTGGATGGCCTTGTTCACGCGTGACGGGCTGATCAATACGACCTTGCTCAAGGCGCATGTGATCAGCGAGCCGCTGGCATTGATGTATACGCCGAAAGCGGTGGTGTTCGGCATCGTCGCGGTGGTGCTGCCCTACATGATCCTGACCATCTCGGCCGTGATCGAGAGCATTCCGCGGGATCTGGAGGACGCCGCCGCCAATCTCGGCGCTTCCGCCATGCGGACCTTCTGGCGGGTGATCCTGCCCTTGTCCGCGCCCGGCGTCGCGGCCGGCTCGATCCTGGTCTTCGTTTTGTGCATGAACACCTATGCAACCGCGGTGCTTCTCGGCGGCCCACGTTTCAAGATGATGGCGCCGGCGATCTTCGACCAGTTCGTGCGCGGCAACAACTGGCCGATGGGCGCGGCACTCGCCTTCATGCTGCTGGCGGTGACCATGAGCTTTACGATCTTCGGCAGCATCGCCTTCGCGCGGAGCTATCGCGTGAGATAGTTACAAGAACAAGAGGAAACGGCCATGACGGATCAGGCAAAGACGGAAGTTCCCCCGGGCGATGAGCTGGCGCGCATCCGCAACAAGGGCGAGGTGCCGATCGTCGCAAAGGCGACTTCGCGCGACTGCGGTATCGGCCCCTTCAAGCGGCTGGCGCTGCGCAGTGCCACCATCATCGACGGCACCGGCGCGCCGCCGATCGGCCCGATCGACATCATGGTGGAGAATGGCCGCATCGTCAGCCTGAAGAAAGTCGCAGGCTACGGCGCCGGGCCGAGCGAGCCTGCCGATCACGAGATCGATTGCCGCGGCAAATGGGTGACGCCCGGCTTCGTCGATTGCCATGCCCATGCCGGCGTCGCCTATCACTCCGCCAATGGCTGGGTGCCGCCGGTCGACTATGTCTACAAGCTCTGGCTGGCGCATGGCGTCACCACCGTCCGTGAGATGGGCTCGATGAACGGCCTCGGCTGGGTGATCGACCAGAAGCAGCGCTCGAAGGAGAACACGATCGCCGCACCCCGGCTGCTCGCCTATGCCTATTTCCCGGCCGTCAACGACATGATCAAGACGATCTACACGCCGGAGCAGGGCAGGGAATGGCTGCGCAAGGTCAAGGATCGCGGCGCCGACGGCATCAAGTTCTTCGGCGCGCCGCCGGCGATTATGGAAGCGGCGCTCGACGAGTGCAAGAAGCTCGGCCTGCGCTCCGGCTGCCATCACGCGCAGATGGCGGTGACGCGGATGAACGCGCTCACCACCGCGCGCTGGGGCCTGACCAGTGCGGAGCATTATTACGGCCTGCCCGAGGCGCTCTACGAGGACCGCGTCGTCCAGAATTTTCCGCTCGACTACAACTACACCGACGAATATTTCCGCTTCTCCGTCTCGGGGCAGATGTTTGGGCAGGCCGCCAAGCCCGGCTCGCGCAAATGGGAGGAGACGCTGGAGAAATTCCTCGAGATCGGCTTCACCTTCGTGCCGACGTTCACGATCTACGACGCCAACCGTGACCTGATGCGCGCGCGGCAGGCTTACTGGCACAAGGACTACACCTGGAAATCCATGTGGGACTACTTCACGCCGCAGCGCGGCGGGCATGGCTCCTACTGGTATCGCTGGTCCACGCAGAACGAGATCGAGTGGAAGGAGCAGTATCGGCTCTGGATGGCGTTCATCAACGAATACAAGAACCGCGGCGGACGCGTCTGCACCGGCAGCGATTCCGGCTTCATCTACCAGATCTTCGGCTTCGGCTATATCCGGGAGCTCGAGCTGTTGCAGGAGGCCGGCTTCCATCCGCTGGAGGTGATCCGCTCGGCGACCTCGCAGGGCGCAGCCCTCTGCGGCATTCAGGATGAGGTCGGCACCATCGACATCGGCATGCGCGCCGACCTGCTCGTGCACGAGCACAATCCGCTGACCGACTTCAAGCTCCTGTATGGTACCGGCGCGATGCGCTTCAACGACGCGACCAACGCGGTCGAGTGGCATCGCGGCCTGAAATACACCATCAAGGACGGCATCATCTACGATACCGAGGAGTTGCTCGCCGACGTGCGCGCGCTCGTCAAGGCGAGCTGGGAGAGCGACGTCCCCGAGAAATACCGGGACGCCGCTGAATGAGCGAGGGCGCGCTCGATTTCTTCGTGTTGACGGGATTTCTGGGCTCGGGGAAGACGACGCTGCTGCGTGACTTTCTCGAACGCCCCGAGGCGGCGGACACGGCCGTCATCGTCAACGAGGTCGGGGAGATCGGGCTTGACGGCGTCGTGCTGCGCGAGGGCGGCGGCGACCTGCCGATGGCGATGCTGTCGAACGGCTGCGTCTGCTGCCAGATCGGCAGCGATCTTGCCTTCACCATCGACCGGCTGATCATGAGCCCGCGGCCGGACGGCGCCGGGCCGCTGCGCCGGATCATCCTGGAGACGAGCGGGCTTTCCATGCCCGGGCCGGTGCTGCGGACGCTCGCGACGCTCGCCGGGCACCGGATGCGGGTGGCGGTGATCGGCACTTTCGATCTGACCCGCGGCACCGAGGTGGCCGGCTTCGATGAAGCGGTGGCGCAATGGGCGGCATCGCATCGCATCGTGGCGACGAAGACCGACCTTGTTCCACCCGATGTTCTTGTCGACTCGCCATCGGCGATCGAGGCGGTCAATCCGCTGGCCGAGGTGATTCCTGGCGTGGATCGCGGCAGCGCGGTGCTCGCGGCCTTCGCACCGCTGACATCGGCGCCGCCCTTGCGCGAGATCGGCCCCGATCCCGGACGCGCGCATCCGCGCGTCGCGCTCTGCCTTGCGAAGCCGGCCCGCGAGGTCGCTTTTTCCGATCTCGCGGCCTGGCTCGACAATCTCGCCGGCGCGCTCGGCGAACGGTTGTTGCGGATCAAGGGACTGGTGCGCGTGAACGAAAGCGAGCCACCGCTGCTGATCGAAAGCGTCGGCACGATGTTCTCGCCGCCGCGCCCGCTTAAAGTGGAAGGCGCGCCGCCCTCGTCCTTCCTCGTCATCATTGCCCGCGATGTGAACGCGGCCGAACTCGAACCGGTCGCGCCCGCAGGTCTCTTTCAGTTATCGTCCTGGAAAAGGCCGGTCGACGCGTTGGCGCGGGACGAGCGCCGCGCCATCAAGGCGGAATGGGTCGTGTGATCGCATGAGCGGCAGCGCCAATGTCGATCGCGCCTGGCGCGTGCCGCCGGGAAAATACCTCGCGAAGCGGCCCGCGCCCTTTCGGCTCGGTCAACCCAAGTCGCAATATGTCACGATGCGCGACAGTTGCCGTCTGGCGGTCGATGCCTATGTTCCGCAATCGGACGACGCTACGGCCACGAAGACTTTCCCGACGATGGTTTTTTTCACGCCCTATTACCGCCGCTTCAAGCTGCGGCCCGGCGGCTCGGGCGAGGTCAATCCCAATACCGGAAAATTCCGCGACTTCTTCGTGCCGCGCGGCTATGCCGTCGTTGTCGTCGACGTGCGCGGCACCGGGGCAAGCTTCGGCACGCGCGACAGTTTCCGTTCGCCGCGCGAGCGCGACGACACAAGCGAGATCGCCGACTGGATCGTGGCGCAGTCCTGGTCGAACGGCGCGTTGGGGGCGACCGGCATTTCCTATGTCGGCGCTGCGGCCGACTTTCTCGCCTCCACCGGGCATCCCGCGGTGAAGGCGATCGCGCCGCTCTCATCCGTCTGGGATACCTACGCCGACAATTATTTTCCCGGCGGCATTCAGTTGAAGTCGCTGACCAGGGTCTATGACGAGCTGATGATCGGGCTGGATCACGACCGCCGCGATGTCCTGGCGCAGTTTTCCTACTTCAACAATCCCGACTTCGAAGGGCCTCAGCCGGTCGACGAGGATGCCGACGGGGTTTTGCTGAACCAGGCCATCCGCCAGCATCTCGATAATTTCCGCCAGACCGACTTCATGGCGGAGCTCAGATTCCGCGAGGAGGGCCTGCCCTACGATCCGGAATTCTCATCGGCCTCGATCAGCCCCTATTCGGTCGCGCACGGCATCAAGCCCGATGTCGCCATTCTCTCGGTGTCGGGCTGGCTTGACGGCGCGGGCTACATGAATGGCGCCATCTCGCGCTACCTGACCAAAAAGGACAATCCGCGCCATCTCCTGCTCGGCCCCTGGGATCATGGCGCACGCATCGATATCTCACCCTGGCGGCGCGCGGTCGAACCGGATTTTCCGCTACTCGGCGAAGTGCTGCGTTTCTTCGATACCTATCTGATGGGCCTGGACACTGGTCTGCGCGACGAGGAGCCGATCCATTATTTTGCCGTCCACGCCGAAGAATGGCGCGCGGCGCAAAGCTGGCCTCCGATCGAGACGCCAACGCGGTTTTTCCTGGCGAGCGAAAATCGCCTCGCGAATGTCGCGCCGCGGGCAGGCGAAGACGAATATCGCGTCGACTTCACGATCGGCACCGGCGCCGATACCCGCTACGAACGCATCGCCGGTATCGACAGCCGCGACTATTATGCGGATTGGCAGGGCCGCACCGCAAAGATGCTGAGCTACACGTCGGAGCCGCTCACCGCTGCTGCAGAACTTGCCGGTCATGGCCTCGCCGATCTCTGGCTCTCGGGCAGCGAGCGCGATCTCGCGCTGTTCGTCTATCTGACGGAGGTCGAGGCCGGCGGCGCCGAGCGTTACGTCACCGAAGGATTGCTGCGCGCCCTACATCGAAAGGAAGCGCCCGCGCCCGAGAGCTATCGCACGACATGGCCGTTCCGCAGCTTTACGCGTGCCGATGCCGCGCCGCTGGTGCCGGGGCAGGTCGAGCGCATTCGCATTCCGCTGTTGCCGGTGGCGTGGCGCTTTTCGGCCGGCAGCCGCATCCGTCTCTCGATTGCCGGCGCCGATGACGACCATTGCGGGCAGGTCCCGCATGGCCGGCCGCCGCTGCTGAAGATGTGTTGGGGCGAAGGCCACGCCTCGGTGCTGGAGCTGCCGTTAGTCGTTGAGAAGTGATTGCACTAACCCGCTCCGCGGGAGGGAGTTCGCGGATAGGGGAGTATCCGCATTATTCAATCACCTCGTCGGCGCGGGTGAGCACGATCGCCGGCACATCGAGGCCGAGCGCCTTGGCGGTCTTGAGGTTGAGCACCGTCTCGTATTTGGTCGGCGCCTGCACCGGCAGGTCGGCCTGCTTCTCGCCCTTGAGGATGCGATCGACATAGCCGGCCGCCTTCCGGTATTGGTCGATGTAGTCAGCCCCGTAGGAGATCAGGCCGCCGGCGGCGACGAAGGAGCGTTCGGAGTAGACCGCGGGCAGCTTGTGCCGGGCCGCCAGCGTGATGATCAGATCGCGATGAAGCGTCCGGCGGCCACGCCGCTGCTGCACTACCCACAAACGTGATGAACTCGCGCCGTCGCATGACTGGTCTCTCAATCTCACGCCTTCAGCAAGACTATCAAATCGGCAAGTAGGGAATATGGCTCAGCAGAGCTATTTCCGAAGGGTCGCAAAATCGAGTTTCTGCGACGTCCGCTCGACGGTCAGCGCCCGATGTCGGCACTGTGCACGGCATCGCAGAAACCTCTATCATGTGCGAACGTGGACTGGACGCCGTGAGCAGGCCGGTCATATCGATCTTGCGAGCGAGATCGCGTGCGCCTACCTTACTGTGGCTCGATCCCCGCCGCCTTGATGATCCGTCCCCACTTGATGACTTCCGCCTTCAGGAAGGCTTCAAGCGCTTCAGGCGTCGCGCGCTCGGCCTCGACCGGTGCCATGCTCAATTCGGCGAAGCGGCTGACGAGCGCCGGGTCTTTCAGTGCGGTCTGAAGGGAGGCGACCAGCATGTCGACCACCGGCTTCGGCGTCCCGCGCGGCGCATAGAGGCCGTACCAGGTGGTCACGTCGAATGCGGGAATGCCGCCCTCCGCCGATGTCGGGGTGTCCGGCAGCGTCGCGACGCGCTGCTTGCTGGTGATCGCATAGCCCTTGATGGTGCCGGCCTGGATGTAAGGCGTCGGACCCGTGGCGGGATCGCAATAGACATCGATGTGACCTGCGATGACGTCGTTCAACGCCGGCCCGCCGCCCTTGTAGTAGACCGGCGTGAGCTTGGTGTCCGTGACGCTCATGAACATCAGGCCGCAGAGCTGCGAGGCGGAGCCGAGGCCGACATTGCCGAAGCTGATTTTTTCGCCGTCGCTGCGGAGGCGCCCGACCAGCTCCTTGAGATCCTTGGCGGGAAAGTTCGGCCGCGCGACGAGAATCATTGGTACGTCGGTGACAAGGCCAATCATGGCGAAGTCGCCGACCGGATCGAACGGCAATTTGGCATAGAGCGCCGGCGCGGTCGCCTGGCCGACATGCATGAGGAGCAGCGTGTAGCCGTCGGGCGTGGCCTTGGCGACGCGGTTGGTGCCGAGCGTGCCGCCGGCGCCGACGACATTCTCGACCACGATCGATTGCTTCAGCGTCGCGCTCATCGCGCTGCCGAGAATCCGCGCGATCACATCGCCGGGGCCGCCGGCCGAGAAGGGTACGATCATCGTAATGGGCCGGGACGGATAGTCCTGCGCCATCGCCCCGGTGCACGGGGACAGCAGCAGAAGCAGGATCAGCGATCGTACCAGAAACATCATCGAGCACCCCTATTTCACAAAGCTACTCGTCGGAAGGCATCTTCTCCTTGGCCGACCGCTCGATCATGTCGAGCGCGGCCACCGCCGCTGCCTTGACGTGATCGACGCAGCAGCGTTCGGCGAGATCCTCGTCCCCGCTCTGGATCGCGCGCCAGATCGCGGTCACCTCGCGCAGGCTCTTGTTGATCCGCTTCGGCTGCGACATCGAGGTGATCCGGAGCAGCGTGATCCGGTCGTGCAAGGGCTTGAGCATCCGTTCAATGAAGCTGTTGCGGCAGCCGCCGATCAGTGCCGCATAAAAGTCCGTCTTTGCCTCGAGGGCTGCCACCATGTCGGATTTGGCGAAAGCCGCCTTCAGCCTGGTCAACGCATCCCCGATCCGGCGCACGACCACGGGATCGCGCAGGCGCGCGCATTCGCGGCCGGCAAAGCCCTCAAGGACGGCGCGTGCCGCATAAAGCTGTTTTGCTTCCTCCAGGCTTATGGTGCTGACCATGGGGCCGCGATGGGGAACCGTGTTGACGAGCCCATCCGCCTCCAATAGCCGCAGCGCCTCACGGATGGAGGGCCGGCTCACGCCGGTCATCTCGCAAAGCTCGCGCTCGACCAAACGCTGGCCCGGCTTCAGGGAGCCGGACATGATCGCCTCGCGCAGCTTCTGCGCCACCATCGCGCGGACGGTGGGGACGTCCTCGATCCGCAGGGAGGATTGCAATTCGGAGCTCTTATCCATGGTCTGCCGCTTCGACCTCTCTCGTGTCGGGGCGCTTCAAGGGTGTCGCGTGCTGATGCCGCGGCGATCCGGCAGGATCACATCCGAGACCCGAACATAGCCCGTTTCGCGTTGCTGTCATGCGATAGACCATCCCCCGTCGATCGGAAGGGCTGCTCCGGTGATGTCCCGCCCCGCGGGACCGCAAAGGAACACGGTCATGGCGCCGACGCCTTCGGTCGCGACGAACCGTCCGCTCGGCTGACGCGCCGCCAGATATTCCCGCGTGGCCTCGTCGACGGAGCGGCCATCCCCGGCGGCCGCGGTTGCGATCTTCGACTGGATGGCCGGCGTCGGCAGCGTACCCGGACACAGCGCATTGCACGTGATATTCGTCGTTGCCGTTTCGATGGCAATGGCGCGCGTCATGCCGATGATTGCGGTTTTCGTGGTGACGTAGTCGATCCGTTCCGCAACCGCCCGCGTCGAATAGATCGAGCCCATGTTGATGATACGGCCAAAGCCGCGCCGCTTCATGGCGGGCAAAGCAAGACGCGCGAGGTGGAAGGGCGCGGACAGGTTGACCGCCAGCGCCTCGTCCCATCGTTCCGGCGAGAAATTCTCCACCGCGGCAAAGTGGCGGACCACGGCGTTGTTGACGAGGATGTCGATCCCGTCGAGGCGTGCCAGGAGGTCGCCCATCATGGCCTCGATGGCGGTTCGGCACGACAGGTCGGCGGCAATACTGATCGTATCGACGCCAAAGCGGGATTTGAGGATGTCGGCCACGTCGCGCGGCGCGGCGAGATCGTGCACCACAAGGTTCGCGCCCGCGGCCGCAAGGCTTTCGGCAACCGCAAGCCCGAGCCCCGCCGTTGCGCCGGTCACCAGAGCCCATTTGCCTGATAGCGTCGACATCGGTCCTCGTTGGTCTTTTAACTCTTGGGCCGCAACGGCTGGGCAAGCGCGAGGCCCAGCGGAAACACGGTGACCGGCACGCCCGACTGCCATTGCACAATGGTCATTCCTGCGCCGACGCAGCGGCCTTTCTCGTCGAACTTGATCTCGCCGAGCGGATAATATTTCGAGGGCCGGCCAATCGCCCGACCATCGGCTAGCCGCGCATCTGCACGCCGGCCCATTCCTCAAGGACTTTCGCAATCGATGTGAAATCGGAGGATGCGCCGTACTTGGCGTTGGTGATGGCGAGCATCTGCCGGACCGCCGAACCGCAGACCATCGGGACGCCCATGGCCTCGGCCTCGTCGACGCAGAGCCGGACGTCCTTGTAGGAGAGGCCGGTGGTGAAGCCGAAGTCGAAGGTGCCGGGCAGCACAGCGCGGGGAAACTTGTCCTCGGAAGCGCTGTTGCGACCGCTGGAGGCGTTGATGATGTCGATAAGCACCCTGGCATCGACGCCGCCCTTGACGCCCATCGCGACCGCTTCCGAGGTGATCACGAGCGCCGCCGCCGCCATCAGATTGTTGGCCAGCTTTGCGGTCTGGGCCGTGCCGGGCTTCTCGCCGGTATAGAACAGCTTGCCGAAATTCTTCAGGATAGGCTCGACGATCTCATAGGTCGCCTTCGGACAGGACACCATGACGGCGAGCGTGCCGTTGACGGCGCCCTTGATGCCGCCGGAGACGGGGGCATCCACCAGCGTCAGGTTTCTCGGCTTGAATTCCTGCGCGATCAGCTTGGCGGTGCCGGGACCTGAAGTCGAAAGATCGATCACGATGCGGGCGCGATTGCCGGAAGAAATTCCGTTGGGCCCGAGTGCGACGGCCTTGACGATGTCGGGGGTCGGCAGGCTCGCCAGCACGATATCGGACGCGGATGCGACCTCGGCCGGCGAGCCCGCAAGCCGCGCACCGCGCGCGACCAGCGGTTTTGTCGCCTCGCTCTGCGTATCGCAGACCGAGAGCGCATAGCCGGCATCCAGCAGCCGTTCGGCCATCGGCCCGCCCATGCGGCCCGTTCCGATGAAGCCGATCGTGTGTTTCGCCATACGCTCACTCCCTGCCGCGCTTGCCGGCGTGTTTGTTGTCGGCGCCGCGAAGGCCCGGCGTCCGATTTTTCGCGACTGTCCGGATTGTCAGTCAATCTGTCAAGCATAACATTGGTGTCGACATGTCGCGGCGGGACGGCGTAGGATTTCGGGGGAACGCCAAAATGGAGAAATCGACCATGAGCCAGAGCCCTCTGTTCGAAAAAGGCCTGAAGGTGCGCAAGGAAGTGCTCGGGGAAGACTACGTCAACAAGTCGATCGCCGGCGCGGACGAGTTCACGCGGACGATGGCGGAATGGTCGACGGAGTTTTGCTGGGGCGCGCTATGGACGCGGCCGGGCCTCGATCGTCGCACGCGCAGCATCGTCAATCTGGCGATGCTGGGCGCACTCAACCGGCCTCACGAGTTGAAGCTGCACGTCAAGGGCGCGCTGAAGAACGGACTCACCAAGGAAGAGATCAAGGAGATCCTGCTTCAGGTCGCGGTTTATTGCGGCATACCGTCCGGCATCGATGCGTTCCGCAATGCGCGCGAAGCGTTCAAGGAGGTTGAAGGCTCCTGACGCTGCAAGCGTTCGTTGGTCCGCGACGGAGAAGAGGAAATTCGGTAGGCCGTTGAATCGGCCAATCCGCGCGGGCCAGCTCGGCGATTTGCGCCGGTCGACACTTCCGTTCGGCGATGATAGTGAAATTTTGGCCGTCGCTTCAACGGCAAAGAAAAAAGCTGCGCTGCGAGGCGCGGCATCAAGAACACAAGGGAGAGACGCATGGCCAAGGCACCGCCTTCCGCAAAGCGAGATCGTATCAAGGCGTTTACGCCCGCGCTGGTCGATTACACCAACGACGTTATTTACGGCGACCTGTGGGAGCGCAAGGCTCTCTCGAAGCGCGACCGCAGTCTGATCACGGTGGCGGCGCTGGTCGCGACCTACCGGCCGGAGCAGCTCGTGTCGCATCTGTCGCGTGCGATCGACAATGGCGTCACCCAGGAAGAGATCACCGAAGTCATCACCCACATGGCTTTCTACGCAGGCTGGCCTGCGGCGATGTCGGCTGCGCAGGTCGCCTACACCGTGCTGGTCGAAGGCAAGGAGGGATGACGATGCCCAATGACATAGTCGTCGGCTTCATCGGGCTCGGCACCATGGGTGGCAAGATGGCCACCAACATTCTCAAGGCCGGATACAAGGTCGTGGTACACGACCTGCACCGGCAATCGGCGGGCCATCATTTGCAGGCGGGCGCCGAATGGGCGGATACGCCGCGCGCGCTGGCCGAGAAGTCTGACGTCATTTTCACCTCGCTGCCCGAACCGGCGGACGTCGAGCGTGTCTCGTTGGGCGCCGATGGCTTGATCGAAGGCGTTAAAAAAGGCGCGGCCTATTTCGACCTGTCGACAAATTCTCAAGGTGTCGTAAAAAAAATTCACGAGGCCTTTGCTGCAAAGGGCGCGCACATGCTCGATGCGCCGGTGAGCGGCGGGCCATCGGGGGCGGCATCGCGCAAGATGGCGATCTGGGTTGGCGGCGACAAGGCCGCCTTTGACAGGCACAAGCCCGTCCTCGACGCGATGGGCGACCGCGCGGCCTATATCGGGCCGATCGGAACCGCAACCGTCGCCAAGCTCGTGCACAACATGTCGGGCTATGCGATTACCTGCGCGCTCGCCGAGACCTTCACGATGGGCGTAAAGGCCGGCATGGATCCCGTGGCGCTGTGGGAAGCCGTGCGCCAGGGCGTCGGCGGCCGTCGTCTCACCTTCGACGGCCTGCTTAATCAGTTCCTGCCGGGCAAATACGATCCGCCGGATTTCGCGCTCAGGCTCGCCACCAAGGACGTCAAGCTGGCGACCGAACTGGGACGCGATCTCGGCGTGCCGATGCGCATGTGCAACCTCGCCTATGCCGAGATGAGGGAAGCGTGCAACCGCGGCTGGGAAGGGCGGGACTCGCGCGCCGTGATGCTGCTCGAGCAGGAGCGCGCGGGCGTGAAGATCGCGGCCGATCCGGAGCGCGTGAAACAGGCGGCGGAACGCGCGAAGTCGGGCTGATGCCGGCACGCGACAGCAAGCCGTCGATGCTGTTGCAACAGCCGGGCCGGATGGGCCCGCTGCGGCTGAAAATCCGAATCACGGCGTTCGCCATGCCGCTGACCAATACCGCTTTTCCTCCCGTCGAAAAGCAGATCGGCAACACGTGGTTCTTTTCCAACTTGATGCTGATGTCTTGAGAGTTTTCGGACTTCCCGATTGGCGGAGAGACGTCCATTTTATCCGCGCCGTTTCGAGACCAAGGTGACGGTGTAGACGACCATGCGTCGCGTTTGCCATGCACGGTTACCGGTTCGCACTGAGCCGATCGCGATTAGATGGAGCGTGTCCGGCAAGCGCCGGCCGGGCCATACGCGTCCTGCGGCACAGGGCCTACCAGCCCGCCAGGCCGCGGCCGGACCATCCCATTATCGGGCGTTGGCAATGACTGTGCGACGTCAGGGAGCTTTCATCGACAGTCCGACGAGGGCCAGCACCACGAAGGTCATCAGGATGGCGACGTTTAGGGTAAGACCGAGTAGCGGGTAGAGTTTTCTCGACGAGCGATCTTTGGCGCCGAAAAAGCCCAGCGTGATTCCAATCAGGTTGGCGCACAGCATCCCGCTGGAAAGCACCCTTAGGGCGATAATCATGGGCCTTGGTGGTTCGGTCCCGCTCATTGCAATCCCGACCAGCAGCAAGGTGATAATGACGGAGGTTGCCCCGATTATGGATGAGGCAATCCCTTGCCACCTATGGATAAGGATGACGGCTTGATTTTCCGTGGTGATGGTCATTTTTCCCCATGAGCCCCAGTCGTGGATCCGATCGTGTGTTTGGCGGCCAGTCGGTGACAGGCAACAGCTGGTCTATTGTCTTTCTGACAGGAAATCAGTGATGGTCATCACAAACAATGTGATCGCCGTTCATTGGGATAACCGGAAGTAGCGCGCGGGCAGGCGGAAGCTTGAGCCGTACCGCCAGAATGCAAGCAATCGCCAGGGAGCAAAAGATGCCTGCAACGCACATCGTCCAGCCAAACCGATCGAACAGCTGGCCGAGGATGGCGCTGCCGACGAGACCGCCGGAGAAATAGCAAGCTAGATACGTGCCGCTCGCGACGCCGCGGTTGTCGCGCGCCGCTTGTCCGATAAAGCCGGTGGCCGCTGCCTGCGCGAAGAAGGTGCCAACTCCGACCAGCACCATGCCGGCCAAAACGTCGGCCAGGTGATGGGAAAGCAGCAGCGGCAAGCCGATGGCAGCGACTGCGAGTGCGCCCCAGATGGCGGTTCTCGCGCCGAACAGAGCGACCGCACGACCAGCCAGCAGCGTGGTGACAACAGAGGGCAGAAAAACGAAATAGACAAGACCGAGATCCATCATCCCGAGCGACAGGGGAGTGCGCACCAGCACGAAGTTGACGTAGGTGAAAGTGCCGATGAACGCGAACAGGATGCAGAAGCCGATGCCGAACGCGGCGCGAAGCTGCGGGTTGCGCCAATGGGCAAGCGTGGCCGCTAGCGGTGAGGACAGCTCGCCCATCGCATGCATCGGCTGGACACGCTTGATGGTGAAATAGACGAGGATCGCGCCGGCGATGTTGAGCAGCGCGAAAAGGTAGAAGTTCGACGCCAGGCCAAAGTTGTCTGCGACGGCAGCCGAGATCAAGCGGCCGATCAGATTGCTGGCGACATTGCCGGTGATGTAGGCCGCGAACGCACCGCCGGCATCCATCGCGCTGCATTGCTCGCCGAGATAGGCGAGCGTCAGCGCAAAGGCAGACGCCATGCACAGGCCCTGCGCGACGCGCAATATCGTGAAAACGGTGAGGTTCGGCGCGGACGCAAGCAGGCTGGTCGGGATCGCCAGCACGGCAAGGCTGACGAGAATGCCGAGCCGGCGGTCGATATGCGGGCTGAAGAAGCCGACGACGAGCCCGGCGAGCGCCATGCCCATGGTGGTGGCGTTGACCGCAAATCCCATTGCGGCCGGCGTCACCTGATAGTGCCGTGCAAGCGAAGGCAGGATCGCTTGCGTCGCGAACAGATCGACCACGGTTAGAAATGCGGTGAGCCCGATGACGATCGACCGCAGCACCACGCCCGGCGAATGGGCGTGCATGGCCATCGTGTCGGATTTCAGTTGCGCGGACAGGTCGGTCATGGCTTGAACCTCGAAGGAGGAAAGGGATGCGACGTCCGGGCGTGCGGGGCAACACGGGGCTCCCGGCACGTCGCAACCGGCAACGAGCGTGGATGTGGGGGAGGGACGCTCGTCACATATTGTGGTCGGTCGGATCCTTGCGAACGTCGCCGACGTAGAGAATGACGGTTTCCTTGCCGAGGTTCTTCCACCAGTGCGAGGTGCCATACATTTCGGGGCGGATCTCGCCCGCCTTGTGCGTGATCGGAACTTCGCAGTTGCTGGCGTATTCCACGATCTCGCCTTGCTGAACGAAGATCAGTGCGGGACGATCGTCATGGCTGTGCCAGGGCACGATGCCGCCGGGCTCGATGGTGAGCTTGCGGAAGCGCAGCTCGCGGCCCTCGATGTGGGCCGGCTGCTTGCCGAGATCGATCGAGCCAAGCGTGACGTCGGTGAGGCCGACGGGCTTATGGTCGACCATCGCGCGGACGTTGGACTTCATCTTGTCGGCGGGGCATTCGCCGGCGACGGCGCTCGACGTTATGGCAATCGACGCAAGAAAGCCGGCGAGAACGAGGCTCCGCTGCAGGGCGCGCGCATTGTTCCTGAACATGTCATGTCTCCTCTGTATGAACCGCATCGCCGATTGACCGGAGCGGCTTGAGCGACACCTTGGTTGAAATTGCTTGCGTGAGGAAATGCCTGCTGGCTCTGGTGTCGATAGCGACGGGCTATGCGGCCTTACACGTGTCCCATCATGTGCTTGATGTCGGCCGAGAAGGTCGGATAGGCGTACACCTGCTCCTTGAGCTGGTGCGCGGTGATGCCGAACTTGATGGCAAGGCCGAAGACATTGATGAGCTCCTGGCCTTCGTGCCCGATGAAGTGCGCCCCGAGAATGCGGTCTGTCGTCTTGTCGACGACGATCTTTGACCAAGCCACGGTCTCGGCATAGGTTTTTGCCGAGAACCAGCCGAGCATGTCGTTGACATGCACATTGACGGAGTATCCTTTTTGCCGGGCCGCGGCCTCTGTCAGCCCGACGGCTGCGAGCGCCGGGACGGTGTAGACCGAGCTCGCCATGCCCTCATAATCGGGGCTGTGCTTCGACCCCTCGACGATGTTGCGTCCGACAATGTCGCCTTCGTACGTCGCGATTGGCGAGAGCTGCGGCGAGATCGGCACGGCGTCGCCGCAGACATGAACAAGCGGGTTCGAGGTGGATCGCAAATGGCGATCAACACTGATGCGGCCGTTGCTCTGCTCGACCTGGCCGATGGCGAGGTTGAGCGTATCGATGTTGGCGATGCGGCCGGCGCCGTTGACGATGCGATCGGCTTCCGCGGCCTGTTCGGTGCCGTCGCAGGTAAAGATTACCCGCAGTTTCCCGTTGGCGGGCTCGATGCGCTGGACGCTGACATTGGTCTCGATGCGAATTCCGATGCGCTCGCTTTCCGCGGCAAGATGAGTCACCGCGTCCTTTTCCATCGCCGGCAGGAGCTGCGGCAAGACCTCCAGGATGGTGACGTCCGTGCCGGCGCGCGCATAGACATGACCGAACTCGAGCGAGATGACGCCACCGCCGACAAAGATCACCGAGCGCGGCTGGTTCCGCTCACTCAACATCTCGTTGGAAGTGATCATGTGCTCGGCACCGGGGATCGGCAGTGGCCTCGGCCTGGAGCCTGTGGCGATGACGATGTGTTTGGCTTTCAGCAGGCGGTCGCCGACTCGGATGGTGTCGAAGGCGGCGAAGCTGGCCTCACCTCTGATCACCTTGACCCCGCGCTTCTCCATCGCGCGGGCCAGGTTGCCGGGGATATCCTTGATCATCGCCTTCTCGCGGTCGATCAACGCGGCCCAGTCGAGTTTGGGCTTTCCGACCGCGATATGATGCACGCCGGCGCGTTCGATCTCGTGCAGGGCGTGCCCGGCCGCCACCAATATCTTCTTGGGCGTGCAGCCGCGGTTCGGACAGGTGCCGCCGAGGTCATGGGATTCGATCATGGCGACCGACAAGCCGGCGCGCCTTGTCGGTCCTGTCGCGGCGATGCCGGCATTGCCGCCGCCCAGGATTACGACGTCGAATGGTTCTACCGTCATCGGACCCACCTCGCTTCGCGGCTTGGGAAACCTGCCGCAAGGGTGTTACGCGGCAGCTTCCGGTCTCGTTACCTCGGGGCGATGGTCGAGACGATCGAATCGACGACCCTGGTCGCCATCTTGAACTGAGCTTCGCGGTCGGTGATGTTGTGGCGGCGCGCAATCCAGTCGAAATCAGTCCAGACCGCCCAGACGTCTCCGTTGTCGTCCTGCGTCAGCAGCAGGCGCACCGGCCAGTCGAGCCCCGCATTCGGGTTCGAGGTGATGAACTGGGTGCCGAGCGGGGGATTGCCGAACACCAAAAGCGTCGAGGGACGGAGCTTGATGCCGGCATCGGCCGCGAGCTGCGACTGATCGATCTCCATGAAGAACTTGATGCCCTTTCCCGCAATGTCGGCCTTGATGCGACGGATGGCTTCAGCCATCGGCACGGCGCTCTTCACCCGGACGATGCCGTCGTCGGGCTCGATCCGGGCATTGGTCGGGGCTGCCGAGGCCCAGAGGAGCATGAGCAGCAGAAAAATACCAAGCTTCGCAAGACGCAAAATGTTGTATCGTCGCATGAGGCTCTCCCGTGGCTGGTTTCGGCGAACAGGATCGCTGCAGGCGCGCCAAATTCGAAATGCCGGCTTGCTCTGGAGTCGATAGCAACGGGCTATCGCATCATGATGCACCGCGGCTATCGATCCGATTGGACATCGGCATTTCCAGTGGCTTCCGATCCGGTTTCTGATCGGCTGGCGGCCGGCAGTCGCCTCTTGTGGACGGCCAGTCCGGGAAACTAACATCAGCGCATGCCGGAGCTTCCTATGACCTCGCTTTCAACCGTCGATACCGATCGCCTGAGGCAGGCCTTCCTGCGCTGCCGCGACATGGAAGGCACACTCGGCGAACAGCTCGAAGCCTATGCCGCCGCGGGCCGCGAAATCTTTCCGGCCTATAGCGATGCGGTCGATCGCCTGGTTGAGCGCATCCACGAGAACGGCGGTGGCGAGAACGCGCCGCAGCCCGGCGACGTTTTGCCGCCCTTCATCCTGCCGGATGAGGCGGGGCGGCTCGTCAGCCTGCCGTCCTTGCTCGAGCAGGGGCCGCTGGCCGTCATGTTCTTCCGCGGCCATTGGTGCCCGTATTGCCGCCTGAACGTCCGCGCGGTAATCGAGGCTCAGGATCGCATCAAGTCAGTCGGTGGCCACGTCGTCGCCATCATGCCGGAAACGCAGGCCTTCGCCGGGAAGTTCAAGAGCGATTCCGGCGCGCCGTTTCCGGTGCTGACCGATCTCGACAATGGCTATGCGCTGTCGCTCAACCTCGCGATATGGCTCGGAAGCGAAATCCAGAAGCTGCTGTCGCCCATGCAGGACATGCCGAGCTTTCACGGCAATGATGGCTGGGTGTTGCCGATCCCCGCGACCTTCGTGGTTGGCCGCGATGGAATTGTGAAGGCGCGCTTCCTCGATCCCGACTTCCGCAAGCGCATGGCGATCGACGACCTGATTGCCGCTCTGAAGATGGCCTCCTGAACGAGCGTCCAACGGGCCGGCCAATGGCACAACGCTTGCTTTCGTTACGAACTCCGGAGGCAACCAGATGCTCGCGATTCCGCGTCGCTATAGTCATTTCGTTTTTGGGGTCATCCAATCCGGATTGACATGCGCCATTGCGGCCGCAATAGCCAGTTTTCCGTTCATAAAGACGGGAGGCTTCGTTCAGAACTGGCTGCTGTCCTGGCTGATTTCGTGGATAACGATGTTGCCGCTCGTGCTCGTCGCGGCGCCCGCGATCAGGTCGCTATCAATACTTCTGACCCGGGAAGAGGCGGCCTCCAGTCGGCTCCGCGCAGCATGCGCATGACGGCAGACGCCACTGCCGTCCGCTCGCGCCCGGCAATACCGTAGAGATGGATTGTGCGGCGCGCATCGAGCCCGTCGACCGTCGTGCGTTTCAAGGTCTGCGGAATGGGCGACGTGTCGGGAATGACGGCGACGCCGATGTCGGCCTCCACCAGCTCGATCAAGTCGCGCTCGCTGGATACCTCATGGCTGCGATCGACGTCGAGGCCGTGCTCGCGCAGGGAGGCGCCAAGACGCTCCGCATGCTCGCAATAATTTCGTGACAACAATTGCTCGGCGCGCAGATCCTCCAGTTCGACGCTGTCGCGCTCCGCCAGACGATGCTGCCGGCTGACGACGAGCCGGAAATCCTCGGTGAAGAGCGGCCAGGTGTCGAGCCGGTCCCAATCCTGATCGATCTCGGCGGCAATGCCGAGCTCGGCATCGCCTTTCTTCAGCATCTCGGCGACCTCGCGGCTGTTGCCGCGCAGAAACCTGAATTCCAGCCGGTTGAACTGCCGCTTAACTTCATTGAGAAACGGAATGAGCAGCGAGAGGTCGACGGAGTGGGTCAGCGCGATCCTGAGCGCACCTATCTCGCCGCTCTTGAAGGACGAGGCGAGCGACCGCGCGCCGACGGCAGCGTCGTAGCATTGCTTGAGTAGCGGGTGCATGCGCTGCCCGAGCTCGGTCAGCTGCGTCGGCCGTTCGCGCCGGAACAGGTCGCCGCCGAGCTCGGCTTCGAGCTGCTTGATCGCGCGCGTCAGCGACGGCTGTGTCACGTTGCACTCGTCGGCCGCGCGCGTGAAGTTGAGCATGCGCGCCACCGCAAGGAAATACCGGACCTGATGCATTTCCATGATCAAGCTCCCCCTGATCCTGCGGCCAATCTACCCGGAGCCGGGGCGAAAGGGCCATAGCGCCTGCCTATGATTTCGGAAGCGAGACGGCATTTCCTTTAAATGCGCCCGCGCGTTGAAATGCCGCATCCGGCGTAACGAATATGGGCCGGTTTTCGAAGTTCATGGAATGTGGCAAGCCCATCGGAGCGAAACATGCAGGACAATACTGTTTCCAAGGGTGGCAAGGCGAAAGCCCTGCCAGGGCAGGTCGTGCTGGTGCTGCAGGGCGGTGGTGCGCTCGGCTCCTATCAGGCCGGTGTCTACCAGGCGCTGCACGAGGCCGGCATCGAGCCGGACTGGATCATCGGCACCTCGATCGGCGCCATCAATGCCAGCCTGATCGCGGGCAATGAGCCGCGAGCATCGGCTGTCGCGGTTGCAGGAGTTCTGGAAGCGGATGGAGCAAAATCCGATCTGGAATTTCCGCGATGTCTTTCCGGGCTTCAACGAAAAGCTGACATACTGGTCGACGATCACCCATGGAATTCCCGGTTTCTTCCGTCCCAACCCGCTCGCCCATGCCGGCGATGCCTATGTGCTGGGACCGGAACGCGCCGGCTACTACGCCACGTCACCTTTGCAAGCGACGCTTGAGGAACTGGTTGATTTCGATTTGGTCAACCGCTGCACGGCCGCGGCTTACGGTCGGCGCCGCCCATGTCCGCAGCAGCCAGATGCGCTATTTCGACAGCCGCGACGGCGCGATCACCGTCAAGCATGTGATGGCGTCGGGCGCGCTGCCGCCGGCCTTTCCGGCGGTCCGGATCGAAGGCGAGCTGTACTGGGACGGCGGCATCCTCTCCAACACGCCGACGGAGGCCGTGTTCGACGACAATCCGCGCCAGAATTCGCTGATCTTCTCCGTGCATCTGTGGAATCCGACCGGCGCCGAACCGACTACGATGGCGGAAGTGTTTAACCGCCACAAGGACGTGCAGTACTCCAGTCGGATCGCGAGCCAGATCGTGCGTCAGCAGCAGATCCATCGGCTTCGTCATGTCATCAACCAGCTTGCCGCGCGTCTGCCCGAGGCCGAACGCAACAGCCCCGCTGCGCGCGAACTGGCGAGCTATGGCTGCCAGACCACGATGCATGTGGTACGGTTACTCGCGCCGCAGCTTGATCGCGAGACCCACACCAAGGACATCGATTTCAGCCCCGGCGGCATCAAGCAGCGTTGGGACGCCGGCTATGCGCACACGAGATCGGTGCTGGCTCGTGCTCCGTGGATCGGCGAGTTTGATCCTCTATCGGCCGTCGTCTTTCACGAACACATGGAATCGATGCCCCAGGCGGCGGAATGAGGCTTCCGGTGGCTGCATGGCGGTGATGATGCATCGAGCCTCAAGGCAAACGAAATGCGCCTTCAAATAGAACCTCGGCACGCCCTCTCTCCCAGTGAGATCGACGCAATTGAAGACCATCTCTATGAGCACAATAGTCATGCAACAAGACGACATGACGGCCAAGGATTGGGCTTCGTAATCCGCGACCAGTTGGGACGGATGGTCGGCGTCGCTGCTGGATATTCATGGGCAGGCACTTCTGAACTGAAACAAATGTGGATCGATGAAGCATATCGAGGACGCGGGTACGCGCGCGCGTTGCTGAATGCTTTTGTAGCGGAGGCATGCAGTCGAGGTGTTCGCCGGATCTGGGTGGCGAGCTATGACTTCCAAGCACCGGAAATGTATGAGCGGGCTGGCTTCAGGCGAATGGCCGAGTTGAAGGATTGGCCCGAAGGCCATATCAACGTGATTCTCTGCAAAACACTTTCAGGCCAAGAAAGCTGATCACCCGAATTCTGTTGCAGTCATTTACGATCGGTTTCTGCTGGCCTGGCCCGCCATTTAATGCCGCTTTCAGCCGACGCATGGGGCTGGACCGTGGTGTGCCGGCTGCAGCAATCAGTCGTTTCAATCATTTCGTCTTTAGCGTTGCGATCGACGACCATTCCGTATCAACGCCTGACTGATCGAGACGCATGCAGCGCTCGAGCAACAAAGTAGCCGGCCGGTCGTGAGGGCGTTCCCGAAGCACCGTTTCGAAATCGAGGATCGCGCCTGCAAAATCTCGCTGGCGATACTTTGCTAGCCCTTCTTCATAATTCGCGATCCAGCCGGTGAAAGCGGGGTTGGCGTCGGCAGCGAGACCGATCAATTCGTAAACCGCTTGTCCCTCGGTCCTTCCGTAGACCGCGATGCTGTCGATTTCACGCGTCGTGAAAGCATCCCTGACCAGGCGATGGGTTTCGGCGCCGATCAGGATTTGCGTTCCATATTGCTTGTTGGCGCCCTCCAGCCGGCTCGCCACATTCACGGTATCGCCGATGACGGTGTAATTCAGCCGCAATTCGGAGCCGATATTGCCGACCAGCATACGGCCGGAATTGATGCCGATCCTGACCTGAAGGGGATGGTCGTTGTCGTCGACAATGCCGGCGGCCTCGAGCGCGGCCCGGAAGGCAATCGCCGCGCGGCAGCAGAGCTGGGCATGATCGGCTTGCGCGGTCGGCGCGCCCCAGAACGCCATCACGGCATCGCCGATGAACTTGTCGATCGTGCCACCATTGGCGACGATGACTTCCGATGCGACGTCGAGATATCTGGACAATAGCGGTACCACGCGATCGCCCATGCGCTCGGACAGCCCGGTGAAGCCGGCGACGTCGATGAACATCACGGTCAGCTCCTGAATCGAGCCGCCGGGCCTTGCCTCGACGCCTTGGCGCAGCAGCGAGCGGACCAGGTCGGCCGGGATGAATTTACGGAATGCGGAAAGGCCCGCGGCCATTTCCGCGATGGCGGCCGACAGGCTCGATATTTCCGCGACCCGCGACGGATGGCGGCGCACCTGGTCCAGCGCAAAGCTTTCGACATGCCGGATTTCGCCGACCACACGGGCGAGAGGAGCGGCGATCACCGCCCGCGCCAGCATGGCCGAGAGCAGGGCGGCGAGCACCGCGCCGACGGCGAGGCCGACGATGAGGCGCCGCAACGTGGTTTCGACCGGCGCAAGGAATTCGGCTTCGGGAATGACCGTTGCCAGCGACCAGCCGGAAAAGGGCAGCGGGGTTAGCGCGACTTCATAGGCCGCGCCCGCATACGTCAACCTGCGCCGCCAGGCTTCCTTGCGGCCGTCGTCGCCCGCCTGCGTCAGCGCCATCCGGGCGAGCGGCAGCATCGCCCCTTCGCTGTGTGCGGGATGAAGCTCGTCGGCGTCCTTGTCGGGAGCCGCGATCAGATCGCCTCTGCCGTCGAGGATGAAGGCGGTGCCGGTGCGACCAACCTCCAGCTGCGCAAGGAAGCGGGCGAGCCTTGTGTATTCGATCGTGATCGCAAGGACGCCCTGACGCTCCTGGTAGACGTCGATCGGACCGGCAAAGGCGATCGACGGGCGCTCTCCGATCGGATGATGCTGGACCTTGAACCATTGCGGCCCGCCGGCATCGATGCCGGTCTTGAACCAGTCCTGGTCGATTACCCTGAAATCGGTCGGCTCGAAACGGCGGGTTTCGAATTCGATGTCGCCCGGGATAACCTCGTATTCATCGACGCGACGGTGGCCGGGATGGTCGGTCCGCGAGATCTCCATCATCTCCAGATGACGGTCGCCGAGCTTGTGGGCGGCGAAAAAGGAGCCATCGGGCCAGCCGAAGGCGACCCAGGAAATGGTCGCATGCGATTGCAGTTGCGACAGGAAGACGAATTCGCGCTTGTCGGCCTCGCGGGTGTCGAGCACATTCTGCAGGAACAGCGTGCGGATGGCGGAATGCGCGGCGCGGGCTTCGTCGACAATCGCCGAGACTTCCTTGCGGACGGCCGCCACGATCTGCTCGTTGATGGTGCTGGCGAGCTGCCGGCTGATCAATTCGGCCGTGCGCCACCAGAGCAGGCTCGAGGCTGCGGCCGTGAGCAGGATCGCCGTTAGCACCAGCGCCGAAACCGCGAGGCGAATGCTGACCGTCAGCTTTGCGCTGTCAGGACGAGATGGTGGGCCTTCAAATGCGCCTCGGTGCGGGATGGCGTTCATGCGCGCTTTCGCGGGAATTGGAGGTGACGTCAACGACGATACGGCGGGTTCGAGAGCCTTGTTACCACGCCGCCATGGTTTCGGACGCGAACATGCGCGCAGGCGCCTCCAGCCTCCAATGCCCGTCAGGCCTGGTTTCGATAGCGACAAGGCATTGGTGTTGGCCCGCCGGTCCGGGCCTATTGGCGCCGACGCGGCCGGTACGAAACGCCGGTCTGCGCATCACCCGCAGCGACTTCACGGATACGTGAGCAGCCGAAACCGTAATGGCGGCTGCGGACGGAACGAACGAGTCGATGTGCCTTCGCCGAGGAGGCGATGCAACAAGTGGAGAGACAGATGAAGAATGTTGTCAGTTCGTTGATCCTTGCCGGCGCCGTCAGCACCGCGCTTGCGACCGTCGCCGCCGCGGGCCCCCTGACCAAGGCCGAGGCCGATGCCGCCACGGCCGCCCACAAGGAGAAGTGCTTTGGCGTCGCCCTGAAAGGCCAGAACGATTGCGCCGCCGGTCCCGGCACGACCTGCCAGGGCACCTCGACCGCGGATTTCCAGGGCAATGCGTGGAAGTTCGTACAGGGCGGCACCTGCGCCAGCATCGTATTGCCGAACGGCAAGAGCGGCTCGCTCAAGCCGGTCTGACCGGTTGGGCGGAACACCATCACGATGGCAGGAAAGCGGAGAGACGACATGAATGCGGCGATCTCATCCGGGTGGCTTGCAGCCGAAGTCTCCTCGCTTTCCCGCGCTTCGGACCCGCGGCCTCGCCGGCACCAGCTTCAAGCACGAGCACCTCGCGGCGATCCTTGACGAAGGAAGGCAGCGCCGCTTCTTCGAAGTCCATGCTGAGAACTACATGGGCGCGGGGGGGCCGCCGCATCGCGCGCTGGAGGCCGTGCGCCGCGACCATCCGGTGTCGCTGCACGGCGTCTGCATGTCGATCGGAGGTCCGGAGCCGCTCGACACGGCGCATCTTGCGCGTTTCCGCGCGCTGGTCGAACGCTACGAGCCCGCGCTCGTGTCAGAGCATCTCGCTTGGTCGACGCACCAGACCACGTACTTCAATGACCTGTTGCCGCTGCCTTACACCGAGGCGACGCTCAGTCGTGTCTGCGATCATATCGATCAGGTGCAGGAAGCGATCTGGCGGCCGTTGCTGCTGGAGAACCCGTCCAACTATCTGGCGTTTGTCGGAATCGACGATGAGCGAAGCGGAATTCATCCGTCGCGTCGCGGAGCGCACCGGATGCGGCCTGTTGCTCGACATCAACAATGTGTTCGTATCCGCGACCAATCACGGTTTCTCCGCACTGGAATATCTTTCCGATTTTCCACTTGCTCGCGTCGGCGAGATCCATCTCGCCGGCCACGCCGAGCAAACTGACGATGAAGGCGACCGGCTGCTGATCGACAGCCATGACGGGCCGGTCGCGGATGCCGTGTGGAAGCTGTACGAGATCGTCATCAGGCGGTGTGGTCCCGTCCCGACGCTGATCGAGTGGGACAGCAAGATTCCCGATTGGCCGGTGCTGAAGGCGGAAGCCGCGGCCGCGCAGGCTGTCCTCGACCGTCGCCAGAGAGAGACATTTCATGCTGCGGCCTGAGCAGGAACTGTCGTCGTATGCCGCGTTCGTATCGGCACTGGTAGAGCCGGATCGCCCGACGCCGGCCGTCGTTGCCGGGCCGAATCGGCAAGGCAGCCGTCAAGCGATATAACGTGTACCGCAACAACGTCACGGTAAGCCTGATCGACGCGCTCGCCGCTGTATATCCGGCGGTCCAGCGCATCACCGGCGTCGAGTTCTTTCGCGCCATGGCGCGCTTCCATGTCCGCGCCACGCCTCCGACCTCGCCGCTGCTGTTCGAATACGGCCGCGACTTTCCGGCCTTCATCGAGGCCTACGAACATGCCCAGGCAATGCCCTGGCTGGCCGACACGGCCCGGATCGAACGGGCGTGGCTGGACGCCTATCACGCGGCCGATGCGGAGCCGTTGTCTTCCGATACGCTCGCCGCGATCCCACCCGCATGGCTGACGGATGCTATCTTCACAGCACATCCCGCGACAAGGATTGTGCGTTCGCGGTTCGCTGCGGTCACTATCTTCGCGGCCAACCGCAGCGATGGGGCTGTCGACCGGATCGATGCGGCCACGCCGGAAGACGGGTTGATTACGCGGCCGGATGCCGACGTGGTGGTGCAGCACTTGCCAGAGGGCGGCGCCGTGTTCCTGCAAAACCTGATGGCGGGACGATCGCTCGGCGAAGCCGCCGCGGTCGCCCTGGAATCCTCGCCCTCTTTCGACATCGCCGCCAATATCGCCGGCATGATCCAGGCGGGCGCGTTCACGTCAGTCGCTCCGGGAGCAGCATGATGGTCATCGATCAGCAATCGGGTTCGAGCGAATGCTTCCGGCTCGGCTTCTTCGTCGACAAGGCCAGCCATCTGATTCAGGCGGCGGCAACGCCGTCGCTGGTCCAGCTCGTGATGCGCGTAGCGCTGGCCGTGCCGTTCTGGAAATCCGGCATCCTGAAATGGAGCGGCTTCCTGACGCTCAGTGACACCGCGGTGACGCTGTTCACCGACGAGTTCATGCTGCACCTGCCGGGCGGGCCGTATCATTACCCAGTACCGGCGGTGATGGCCTTCCTGTCCGGCTGCGGCGAAATCGCCTTTCCGGTGCTGCTGGTACTTGGTTTCGCCACCCGCTTCGCCGCGCTCGGGCTCTTCTTCATGACATGCATCGTCGAGCTTACCGTACCGGACGGCTGGCCAATTCACATAACCTGGGCGGCGATGGCGCTCGGAATCATGGCATGGGGTCCGGGACGAATTTCGGTCGACTGCCTGGTGCGTCAGTTCCCGATGTGACGCGATATCATCCGCTAATCGCAAGGGCGATCCTGGCCAGCGCCAGCGGACAAATACGTAACATGGCGACGGTCGGCGGCAATCTGCTGCAGCGAACCCGTTGCGCGTATTTTCGCAATGAAGGGCTGGCCTGCAACAAGCGAAGCCCTGGCTCCGGCTGTGGCGCGCTCGCCGGCGAGAATCGCCAAGCTGCCTTGTTCGGTGCAAGCGCGTCCTGCGTCGCGACCCACGCCTCGGATTTGGCCGTCGCGCTGACGGCGCTGGACGCCGAGGTCGAGGTGTTCGGGGCGCTGGGACAGAGGCGCTTTCCATTGCGCGATCTTTACCGCCTGCCTGCGGTGACACCGGAGCGTGAGACGAACCTGACAGCAGGCGAGCTCGTCACCGGCATTCATATCCCGAACGCATCCCGCTTTGCCGCTCGCTCGACCTATCTCAAAGTTCGTGATCGTGCGTCGTTCGAATTCGCCGTCGTATCGGTTGCCGCGGTGTTGCACGTCGAGAATGGCAGGATCGTGGAGGCGGGATTGACCGCAGGCGGTGTCGCACCGCTGCCGTGGCGGCTCACACGGAGTGAAGCGGTATTGGTCGGCCGCGCACCGGACGCCCAAGCCATCGCCGCCGCCGGCGATATGGCCGTCGAGCACGCCCGACCGCTCGCCCACAACGGATTCAAGATCGCGTTGCTGCGAAATGCCGTGATCCGTGCCTTGCAAACTATCGGAGGCCAGTCATGAGCACCCACTCCGCCTTGCGCTACGAGGCCGCGCTGAAGGTTACCGGAAGCGCCGTATATGAGGCCGAGGTTCCAGCGCCCGGCATGTTGCACGCCGCTCTCGTGGAGGCGCCAATCAGTTGCGGAGACGTGCTGTCCGTTGACGCAACGCAGGCGATAGACCTGCCCGGCTTCGCCGCGGCGGTCTCCTATGCGGATGCAGAGGTGCTGCAGCCGTCTCCCGCAACAGCCCTGATTCGCGAGCGCGCCATTCATTTTGCGGGCCAGCCTGTCGCACTCGTCACAGCAAGCACCCTGCAAACAGCGAGAGAAGCGGCACGCGCGATCCGGGTTACCACACAGGCGCGTCCGGCAGTGACGGCGCTGGCCCAGGCACACGACAAGTCATTTGCACCAGCCATGGTCGGACGCTTTCCGGCTGAGACTCGTCGTGGTGACGCGGCCAGGGCACTGACTGATGCCGATCTCGTCCTCAGAAATCGATACGAAACCGCTGTCAACAATCATCATCCCATGGAACCACACGCGGTAGTCTGTTGGTGGGAGGACGCCAAGGTCGTAGTGCACACCTCGACCCAAGCCATCTTCGGCACCCGCGCCATGATCGCGCACGCCTTCCAGATGCCAGCATCAGACATCCGGGTCATCTCGCGTTTCCTGGGCGGCGGCTTCGGCTGCAAGGGGCAGCTCTGGTGGCCGTGGATGTTCTGGGCGATGCTGGCCTCCAAGAAAACCGGCCGGCCGGTGCGGCTGGAACTGACGCGCGCGCAGATGTTCACCTTGGTCGGTCGCCGCCAGGAGACAGTACAGGACTTGGGGCTGGGGTTCCGCGCGGACGGTCGTCTTACCGGTATTGAACATCACGCGCTCGCGCAAACCTCAACCCACGCCGATTACTCGGACTCCATCGCGGTCTATTCGCGCTTTCTGTATGCCTGCCCCAATGTCACGACGACGCACCGTCTCGTCCGCACCAATGAGCCGCAACCCGTCCCGATGCGTGCGCCGGGCACGGCGCCAGGAACGTTTGCGCTCGAATCCGCCTTCGATGAAGCGGCCGAACGGCTGGGGATCGATCCGATCGAGCTCCGCGTGCGCAACTTTGCAGATCATGATCAGGAAGTGGGCCGCCCGTGGAGCAGCAACAGCCTGCTTGTATGCTATCGCGTCGGCGCCGAACGGTTCGGCTGGCCGCAGAGGCCGGCACAGGGCGTCGCCACAGAGGGACGCTGGCGGATCGGTTGGGGCATGGCAAGCACGCTCTATCCGGCGATCCGTCAGGCCTGCAGGGTCCGCGTCAAGCTGGCGGCGGACGCCTCATTGAGCGTTCAATGCGGCACACAGGACATGGGCTCGGGCACCTACACGGCGCTCGGCCAGATGGCGGCTTATGCTCTCGGCGTTCCCCTTTCGCAAGTGACGGTCGAACTCGGCGATACGTTGCTGCCGGAGGGCCCGTTTTCCGGCGGCTCCCAGGTGACTGCGAGCCTCGCACCCGCGACTGAAATGGCGATGGCCAGGCTCCGCGTGGCGCTGGCCAACTTGGCCGTGACCGACGAGCGGTCGCCGCTCTCCGGCCAACGGGTGGAGGAATTGGAATTTCAGGACGGAATGATCCGTAGCCGGACCGGCAATGTCGGCGAGTTGTTGACGGATGTGCTGGCGCGGGGGGCGGCTGAGGGCCTGGAAGCGCAGGGCGAAAGCGCGGCGACACAACACCAGTCGTTGGCCGCGAGCAGCATGGGTTACGGCGCGGTGTTCGTCGAAGTGGGTGTCGATGCACAGCTCGGCGAGATCAGGGTGCGCCGGGTATGCGGCGCTTTTGCCGCGGGTCACATCCTCAATCCGCTGCTGGCGAAGAGCCAGTATGTCGGCGGCTTGATCGGCGGCATCGGCATGGCGCTGCATGAGAGAACGGCGACGGATCGCGCATCGGGTCACATTGTCGGCGACAGTCTCGCCGACTACCTGATCCCGGTCCATGCCGACATTCCGGAGTTCGATATCGCGATGATTGAAGAAGAGGACCCGCATTTGCCGGGCGGTGTCAAAGGAATTGGCATGCTGGGCACGGCGGGTATCCAGGCTGCCATCGCAAACGCAGTTTACCACGCGACCGGCAAACGAGTTCGCCGCCTACCCATCCGTATCGAAAATATTATCGAATAAGAGCCTGGGTAAGCCCAGGCCACGCTAGGTCTATGGACACCAAGGTTCTCGGACCACCAAGCTAAAGTGCTGTAACGGGATAGTACCACGTTAAATGTCGACAGTCAGGAACGGCCGCTTCTCGCGCAAAGCGGACTCTTGCGAGACGTGGTCGACCGTTGCGTCCTCGTTTGTGTCTCGATCCGCTGGAGCTAATTAGCTGTGCAAAATTCTGCGCTGCACCGGATGGAGTCACCGCTGCAAGTCCCGCCTCTTCACAATGACCAGTCGGTGAATTGACGAAGCCACGAGCCCTGCACACCTCGGTCCGGCGGCAGCGGTTCGAATCGCGCGTGCGTGCAATAGCGCGACACCGGCCTGCCGAACGCTAGCTGGCGCAGGTCGAACGGCAGGTTTTGGGTTCGTTCGTCTATGGCCTTTCCGCACTATTTTACGGCGAATGTAGCGTAAAGGACGGCCGCATCGAGCAGGCCGACTTCGACACCTACAATTCGATGCGGATCAGCGAGATGCCGAAGGTGGAAACGATCGTGATGCCGAGCCGCGGATTCTGGGGCGGTGTCGGTGAGCCGACACCTTCGCGGCACCAGCGGTGCTCAACGCGTACTTCGCGGCGACCGGCAAGCGTATCCGCTAAGTGCCGCTGAAGAATCATGACATCACTTTTGTGTAATGAAGTTGTAACTGCGGTTGTTTCGCCGAAAAAATGTTGCGATTACATTGACCACAAACGAAAGAAACAACATGAAACACTTCAATGCATCGCTATGGCTGCTTCGAACTGCCGCAATCACCGTCACGATCGCCGCCGGCAGCTCGATCGCGCAGGGGCAGGTGGCGCCTAAAGGGCCGGAGCCTGCAACATTGAAGGCCAACGCCGAGATGGCAAAAACATTGCCATTTGCCAACCGGCAGGATTTCGATGATGCGATGCGCGGCTTTGTCGGCACCATACCCGATGCATTGATACCCGGTACGGGTCCACGCCCGGTATGGAACTTGAAGGCTTATGATTTCCTGAAGCAAAGCGAGCCTGCCGACAGCATCAACCCGAGCCTGTGGCGTCAGGCGCAGCTCAACGCGATCCACGGCCTGTTCAAGGTGACCGACCGCGTTTACCAGGTGCGCAATTTCGACATGGCCAATATGACGATCATCGAAGGCGACACCGCGCTGATCATCATCGATACGCTGTCGACGCCCGATACCGCGCGCGCCGCGCTGGAGCTTTACTATCAGCACCGGCCGAAGAAGCCTGTTGGTACGGTGATCTATTCCCACAGCCACGCCGATCACTTCGGCGGCATCAAGGGTGTGATCAGCGAGGCCGAGATTGCGGCCGGCAAGGTGCAGCTTCTCGCGCCGTCCGGGTTCATGGAAGCGGTGGCGGGCGAATTCATTATCGCGGGCACGGCGATGAGCCGTCGCGCGCAGTACCAGTTCGGTGGGTTGCTGCCGCCAGGCCCGCGCGGCCACGTGGATGTCGGTTTGGGCAAAGCGGGCCCGCGGGGCGCGTTCACCTTGATCGCTCCGACCGGTGCGATCGACAAGAACATGGACAGGCGTGTGATCGACGGCGTCGAGATCGTGTTCAAGCTCGTGCCCGGATCGGAAGCGCCTTCGGAAATGCTGATGTACTTCCCGCAGTTTCGCGTCCTCGACATGGCCGAAGACGTGACGCACAACATGCACAATCTCTACACCATCCGTGGCTCCGAGGTGCGCGACGGAAATTTGTGGTCACGCTACATCAACGAAGCTCTGGAAACCTTCGGTGACAAGAGCGATGTCGTCATCGCGCAGCACCATTGGCCGGTCGCAGGGCAAGCGCGCGTGGTCGACCTGCTGAAGAAGCAGCGCGACATGTATAAATTCATCAATGATCAATCGTTGCGTCTGGCGAACGAGGGCTACACGCCGGCCGAGATCGCCGAGACATTGCATATGCCCGCCAGCCTGCAGCAGGAATGGTCCACGCGAGGTTACTACGGCACGCTGCGCCACAACGCCAAGGCTGTGTATCAGAAATCTCTTGGCTGGTACGACGCCAATCCGGCCAACCTCGATCCGTTGCCGCCGGTCGAGAACGCGCGCAAATCAGTTGAATACATGGGCGGCGCCGATGCGGTGATCGCACGCGCCCGCGCCGACTTTGCCAAGGGCGAGTATCGCTGGGTTGCGACGGCGATGAACCAGGTGGTGTTCGCTGAGCCCGCCAACCGTGCCGCACGAGAACTTGGCGCAGACGCGCTGGAGCAGCTTGGTTTTCAGGCGGAAGCCGCCACCTGGCGCAACGCTTATCTTGTCGGCGCGATGGAGCTGCGCAACGGCGTGCCCAAGGTTCCCGTTGTCGGCACAGTGAATGCCGATACGCTGCGGGCTATCAGCAATGAGCAGTATTTCGACTTTCTCGGCGTGCGGCTGAATGCCGATAAGGCTGAGGGCAAGACCATGGTCCTCAACTGGAACTTCACCGACTCAAAGCAGCAAATCGTGATGACACTGGAGAACTCTGCGCTGACCTATGTGACGGGCAAGCAAGCACCCAACGCAGATGCGACCGTCGCGCTTACGCGTGGCACTCTCAACGCTGTGACACTCCAGCAGACGACGTTCCCGGACGCGGTGAAGGCGGGTCTGGTCAAAATCGATGGCGATCCGCGCAAGCTCGATGAGCTGCTGTCTATGCTCGACACATTTAAAGTGATGTTCGAGGTGGTTGAGCCAAAGGCGGTCAGCCAGTGAGGGTTGTCGAGGTCGTGGCCGCAGAAATGGCGTCTCATGGATGCGCCGCTGGTGATCGGCGTGGTCAGCTTCACCAAGCCGCATCCGAAGGTGCCGGCCTGGGAACAGGAATTGTCGGCCGGCGCGGGAACGGCTTGAACTCGATCACGCCCGGCTAGGATCGCCAATAAGAGCCGCTGGTTGCGATAAAGCGCGATTCGAGTGCCTCCCCCAACCAACCTCATCAGGATTGACGAACGATTACGGATGGCCCGCTGCTGGCGATGGGCGGTCAGCCACCTCGTCAAGAGCGACCGATTTTGATCCGCCGACCTTGACGCCTCTACGCAACTCTAACGCTACGCGATGCACAGAGTTCTGTGTGGGCGGTGGCCGAGCGACTAGCGACGCAAGACGCCGAGGTCGATCTGCGCCGCGGCATCGAACCGAAGCAGTTTCATGATGTGGTCGGATACTACAATCGCTTCGACGTGTTCGTTCTCAACGTAAACAGAAAACGATTGATGAGAGACGTTGATCGAAGGTTCCAAATCAGGAACCTGACAGCGCGAGCGCAAGAAAACCCGGAAGTGTGAGGCGGCTCACACCCCCGAGTCGCGCTTCGCACTAATCAGATCGCTGCAAGCGTTTCCTGGATTTCAGCCGAACAGGAGATTTCGCATGAAGCCTTTGATCATTATTTTCTTTATCGCCGCTGTGGGGCTGATTGCCGCCGTGACCGGCGTCCCGCGATCGCATTCGATCTCAACGGTCGGGCGCGCCGGAACATCAAGCACGTCGACATTGCAAGACATGCAAAGCGGCCGAAGCGCAGACAAGCTGCCGGTCGACGATTTTGACGACCGCTCACTGGTCTTCCCGCGGGAATCGAAGCGCTAAGCAGAAGGCCGAGCGGCAGAGTTTCAGCCAGGGCTCGCAAACAGATCCGCGCTTGAAGGAGCCTTCGAGGTCGAACGAAAGCTTGATCGAGAGGCCCTACGGGCCCAAGAAGGCGGGCGGAATCGGGCAGTCGTGCCCCAAAAGGCCAAGCGATGCCAGTTCGCCTCGATGTGCGTCTACCTCGAGAATGGCCAAGACAAACATCAACACGACCGCTGTATAGATGAGAGATGGTGACGTTTCGGCGGGCACATCGTCATGGCGTGGCGGTATCGCATCGCGAAGTGATCGCAAGAGCGAGATGAAATGCAGATACGTTTTAGGTCGTATTTGCATGACGCTGTCCTCGACGTCCCAAATCGAGCATAGGATCAGGCTATGGGCGGTTCAAGCTGACAGTAGCCATTGCGGCATTGAGTAGCGGGCCCATTTTTGTCCTGCGGTGCAGCATGGAAACCGAGCCATGGCTTCAATCGTTGACGAGACCGAGCGAGTGCAATGCCGCATGCCCGCCGGTGACGTGCCCGGGCAAGCTGCAAGCCGCAGGATGAATTGGGTCCCAAGTTTCAGCACAAGTCTCCGCATCGTTGCCACTCTGCTGGCGATGCATTCAGCGCCGGTGCAAGCGCAATTGATGGGTCACGGTGGACCCGTGCGGGCGATTGCGATTTCCAGTGATGGTAACAGTGTTCTGTCGGGCAGCTTCGACACCGCGGCCATCCGATGGTCGCTCAAGACCGAATCCGCCGAGCAAGTACTTCGCTTTCACTCTGACGCGGTGAACGCAGTTGCCTTCCTGAAGGATGGGCGAATGGTGACTGCCGGGGCGGATGCGAGGGTAGCGATTTGGACGCCCGGCCGGCAGCAGCCGGATCGGGTTTTCGAGGGGCATGGCGCGCCGATCGTTTCGCTTGCTGTCTCGCCGGATGGCGCAAGACTAGCTTCTGCCTCCTGGGACCATACGGTCCGCATCTGGTCGCTCGGCGACGGCGCGCAGCAGGTGTTGCAAGGGCATGCACAGAACGTCAACGGCGTCGCATTCACGCCGGATGGACGATCCCTGGTCAGCGCGGGTTACGATCGTGATCTGCGGATCTGGCCGTTGGTGGGTAGCACCCCCAGTGTTGTCACACTGGCCTCGCCCCTTAACGCCGTGGCAGTCGCGCCTGACGGCGAGATCGTAACGGGTGGTGCCGACGGGAAGCTGCGCTTTCTGACATCGGAGGCCAGGGAGACGGGCGAAGCGCAGGCCGATTCGACACCGATCGTCGCTCTGGCGATCTCCGCGGATGGGACGTTGATCGCGGCTGCTGGAATTGGCGGTGTCGTGGCGGTCATCGACCGAAAGACGCGGAGCATCGCGCGAACATTGGTCGACCCGGGTTCGCCGGTATGGTCAATCGTGTTCCTTCCGGACAACGCAACGTTGCTGACGGGCGGCACCGACGGCAAGATCCGGCGCTGGAACGCGCAGACTGGCGACTCCATCGGCTCGTCGTTGCAAGCCACGCCGCGTGATCCGCTTGCCGCCTATGCGGGAGATCACGGCGCCGAGGTATTCAGGGCGTGCGTTGCCTGCCACACCCTGTCGGATAAGGAACCGCAACGCGCCGGCCCCACGCTTGCAGGCTTGTACGGCCGCAGGATCGCGTCACTACCGGGCTATCGCTTCTCCGACGCCCTGAAGGGGATGGATATCGTGTGGACGCCCGAGACCGTGTCAAAATTGTTCGAGCTCGGTCCAAACGCCTATACGCCTGGCACAAAAATGCCGGAGCAACGGATTGGATCCGCGGAGGATCGCAGGGCGCTCACCGATTTCCTGGCGCGCGCCACCGCCAACTAGCTATCCCTTGGTCTCACGCTCACGCAGGTAATCATCGGTCGTGCGAGGTGAAGCGCGTTCGGGCACGCCTGCGAACGGATCGAACTGCTGCTCGCTCATGGCCACGACGCGGCAGTCTTCGCACATTCTGACCACGTCCAGCCGTTTGTCGCCCGCGGGATACATCCAGTGACGACCCTCGAGTTTCGCCGCGATCTTCTCGATCGTGCTCTTCACGCCAAACGGCTTGTTGCAGCGAATGCAAAGCGCCGGCTCCTCTTCCTTGATGATCCGTGCCGGAGCCCTTGCGGCACGAAAATCGATCTGCGGTTTCAGCGTAATGACCTTTTCCGGGCATGTGCTCTGGCATAGCCCGCACTGCACGCAGGCATCTTCGACGAATTTCAGCAGCGGACGTTCAGGATCGTCGCGAAGGGCACCGGTGGGACAGGCCGACACGCAGGCCAGGCACAAGGTGCATCCGTCCGTATTGACGGTGACTGCACCAAGCGGCGCGCCTTGGGACAGCGCAATGACGTCGGACGGCGCAGGCGCGACACGGTGCAGTTCGTGAAGGGCGAAGCGAAGCAGGTCGCGCCGCTTGCCTACCGTTTTGAAGGTTGCGGGACGCTCTGCGGCCGGCGCGGGTTCGATCGCCCGCAGCGCCTCGCCGAGCACATCCGGATCGTCCGTTTCGATAGTCGCAACCCGGCGCCCCAGAAATCCAAGCCCGGAAACAATGGCATCAGCCATCGCTATGGTTTGGGAAAGCCCGGAGACGTCGTGCAGAGGTCTTGCGCGGAGGAGAAAGCGTATCCCTGCTGCGCCATAGGCGAAGGATGCCACGATCGCTTCCAGTCCAACCTGTGTCACCTCGTTGACGGCGAACGGCAGCACATTGGCCGGAAGCCCGTCGCCGTGGCGGGCGAGCGCATCGATCAACGCGCTTCCCTGTTGGCTGTCGTGGAACAGCACAACGGCATAGGCGCCACCGGCTTCACGATAGGTCAGGAGCATCGCTCGCAGTTTGTGCAGCAACGTGTCGGCGGGCGGCAGGGCATAGGTTGCCGCGCCTGTCGGACAGGCCGCGGCGCACTGGCCGCACCCCGCGCAGACCTCGGCGTTGATTTGGACGTGATCGCCATCTGGCGTGATCGCTCCGGTCGGGCAGAGATCGAGGCAGCGATGGCAACCCGTCAGCCGCGAGCGCGAATGGACGCAGATCTCTGCTGCGAAATTGACGTATTTCGGCTTGTCGAAACTGCCGACGAGGTCGCGCGCCTTGAGCACCGCACGCAGCATCGCGGCCGGGTCCCGCGCATCCGCACGGAGATAGCCGTCGCGCAAGCCATGCGCGGGAAAAAGCGGCGTTCCGCCGGAGAGATCAAGGACGATGTCGCAGCGCGAAGTCAGGCCGTTGCGCGGAGCCTCGAAGACGAGCGCATCGCGCGAGGAGGGGCGGGGGGCTGCATAGTCGTCGACTGTCAACTCGAAGGCCCCCAAATGGCCCTTGGCGTTGCGGATCGTTCCCTGGACGATCGGGAAAGATGTCGTCGCCGGCGGCGTAATCTGCGCCGGCCTTGTGATCATGACCGTCACGTCGAGATGATCGGCAAGCAGTTGGCCTGCTTCGACCGCAAATTCGTCGCGGCCATAAATCAGGATCACCCCTTCGCTCGATAAGGTGACGAACGGAAAAGCAGGCGCAGCCTCGGACGCGGCCGCGAGCAGCGCTGCCATCTTTGGACCCGCTTCGGCTCCCTCCACCGACCAGCCCGCTGTCTCGCGAAGGTTGACGAACTCCATTTTCCCGGAACGCTGTTTAGCCTCGTCGCCAAATAGCAGGGCCTCCTGGGTGCAGCCGACGATGAGTGATCCTTCCGTCTTCGCCGCGTCGCGAAAATGATCAAGTTCGATCCGGCAGAGCTGGCGGAACTCGGCGATTTCGCTGTTGCGGCATCCTCGCCTGACGGCGCCCGTGTCGAGGCGCATCGTCTCTTCGCACGAGCAGATCAGGATCCTTTTCGGCGGATCGGGCATGAGCCGGCTATTTGCCTCCTGAAGATGTCAGGGTACGACCGCGGACGGACTCGCGTCGACCCTCCTGCTCGATTAAGTTATTCTCACAAGAGAGGAAAAGGAAGCTGGAGGTTCGACTGACACAGACAGCCCCCAGGCGCTCATCGGTCTCGGAGCCCATCGATCTGCCTCCGCCATTTACGCTGGTGAGGCTGCGCGAAAGTCGTGACGCCTTCGCCCACGCCATCGAGATTGCCGAGGAGAGCGGGGCAGGTACGCTGACCTATGTGGGACGGTTCGATCTCGCCGAGTTCGCCGTCGTGCTTGAACCCGGCGAGCCCTTGCGCACCGCGCGCCGCGCCTTCTACGCGGGAATGGTGGCGCTGACCGACGCCTTGCGTGCCTATGCGCCGCCGAACAAGGAGATCGCAATCGACTGGCCGGATGCGATCCGCGTCGACGGCGGTCTTGTTGGTGGCGGGCGGCTTGGCTGGCCCTCAGCCGCGAAAGAGGATGAGCCGCCGCGCTGGCTGGTATTTGGCGCCATGATCCGAGCGGTCGCGATAACCGAGAAGGAAGCAGGCGTGCATCCGCTCGCTTCCGCGCTGGACCAGGAGGGTTTCGGTGAGGCCGGCGCGGTTCAGGTGACGGAAGGCTTTGCGCGACATCTCATGCGCGCTCTCGACGCCTGGCAAACCGACGGATTCGACGGCATCACACGCGAATTCCTAAGTCGACTCTCGCGTGAACGACAGGTCACGCAAGCGATCGCCGACAACGGCGACCTTCTGACGCGCCGGATCGGGACAAACAAAACCGATCGACACGAGCTGAGGAATGGCCTGCGATCGCCCTCCTGGCTCGATCCAAAACTCGGAGGACCGCGCTTGTGAAGCTCTTGCGCGCCATAGCGCTCGATCCGTCTGACACGTTCGTGTTCGACGTGCCGGCGGAGCCCGGCGATTGGGCGGTATCGGGCGCGTTCCGCTTTTGCGATCGGGATCCGGCGAAGCTGAGCGGCAAGGACCGTTCGGCGTTCCGCAGCGGTTTTCTCGGAGTGCAGTCCTGGGGCTGGTCGACACTGGTGCAAATCGTCCCCGCGACTGAGGACGATCGGCAGACGTTGGTGGACCTCCTTGCGAAACAGCTGGTCGGGCGGTTCGGGGCACCGGATCTTGCTGCCGCGCGCCTCGCCGCGGAAGAGGAAGTCGCCTTTGCGCAGTCGCTCTGCACGCATCCCGTCAGCACGCTGATCGCCGTCCACCGCTCGGCGAGCGATGGCGAGGTCCGCGAGTCATTCCGCAGATTGCAACTGCGTGAGGGCCAGCGTCACGGCAAGGCATTCTCATTCATGGAAGTGGAGGATGGCACCGAGCCCGACAGCGATCTCAACCTTGCGAATATGAGCGAGGAGCCGTCACGCCGATGAGGGATTTCTGGATCGCCTGTGGCCACCACCTGCTCGATCACAATCAGAGCGGCGGGCTCGTGGTCACGGATGAGTTCCTGAAGGCCTACTTCGCGCGCCCCGAATTGATGCCGCCGGACGACGCTTGCGCGGTCGAGCGCAGGCTGCACCGGGAGCTGTTCGCTGATCCTCGCCGGGCAGTTGCTGCGGAGGAGGTTGCCGCGATCGCCGACGCGGATGCGCGGGAGAACTGGCAGTTCGTGCTGGCATTTCGCAAGCTTCTGCTGCGTGAGCCTACGTTGGAAGCGGCCTATCTTGCATTGGTTCGGTCAGGTCCCGTCGACCTTCCACCGCTGTTTGTGAACCACCTTGTTCATGTGATCCTGCGAAATGCGCTTGATGGCTGCGAGGACCCGTTCGTGCTGCGCGCGGCCGAACTGTTCTTCCGGCCGCAGCGTATCGTGCCGCACGAACATTCGCTGCTGTTGGGTGACGAGGAAGTGATTTGCGGGCCGAGCCAAACGCCCGTGTTGTCGCTGATGTCCATGTTGGGGGCAACAGCCGGCGCGGAGGTCGACATCCTCAGCGAGGGGAATGCCGACAGCTACTGGCCGCGCAGCGATCAATTCGATCTTGCGCTCGATTTCACTGGCGGTACACGAGGCCCGGCTGCGCTGGCGGCGGCCATGGGGCGCTGGATTTCTCATCTGCTTGGAGTTGACGTCGCAATTGAGCCGCTCACCGCCCTGCGCGATGCGAAGCTCACCTGGTATGTTGGGCTCGATGCTGAAGCCACCCGGATGGGCGACCAGCTTTGGCATGGAGAGGCGCTGGACGACCGCACCGCAAGCCGCGTGCTGGCGCTGTTCCGGCTCACTTTTCCTGATAACAGTCTGGTCGTTGATGCGGTCGGGCGCGAGCCGGTCTATCTGATCCTTGCAATGACCTCCGACCATCTCGTGAGGATGAAACCGCAGAATCTCTTGACGGGCTTGCCGATCAAACACCTGGAGGCTGCAACGTGAGCCCCGGTGCCCTCCCATTGTTGCGCATTCCGGTCGGCGTCGTGGTCGAGCGCCGCAAGTCGGCTTCCCCATGGATCGATTTTGTCTGGCGCGGCACCTGCGTGTTGCCGGATGAGCCGGAGATGACGCCGTGGACTGTCATACGGGAGCAGGAGGGAACGACGCTCTTTTATGCCGGGAGCGCGATGGTCGATCTCTATCGCTCGGAAACCGCGCGCTACCGGGATAATCTTGCCACCGGCGTTCCCGGTGTATGGATCGTATTGACTCCTTCCGAGGGCGCCTGGCCCTACGCTGTTTCGGCCGTCACCGCGGACCCCGCGGAAGGGGAGGCATTCACGGAAGCCGGTGCCAATCTCGTCGAAGCTGTGCCGATGCCTGAGGTGATGCGTGTGGCGATTGAAAATTTCATCGCCAAGCACCACGTGGAGACGGAGTTCGTCAAGCGTGAGCGGCGCCGCGCTGATCCGGAGGCGCTTGCGCGACGTCACCACGATGGTGATCACGAATGAGCAACGAGCAATTCCTGGCACGCTGGTCGCGCCGCAAGCAGGAGGCGAAAGCCTGTCAGGCTGAACCGGCGCCCGAAAAAGATATTGAGGCGCAAGAGGCTTCGCTGTCCGACCGTACCGCGGCAGAGGCAGTTCCCCCGGAGAAGGATCTTTCGAGCTTGCCCCCAATTGAATCGATCGATGCTGCCACCGACATCACGGCTTTCTTGCGCAAAGGCATTCCGCAGGAGTTAAGCCGTGCGGCGCTTCGTCGCGCCTGGAGCGCAGATCCCGCCATCCGCGATTTCGTGGGGTTGGCGGAAAACGCCTGGGATTTCAATGACCCGAACGCCATGCCTGGCTTCGGTCCGCTCGACTATTCGGCCGAGCAGGTTGACGCACTCGTCCGCCGGATCACCGAGGGCGTGGTGCGAGCCGCCGAGAGCCTTCCGCCGGCGGAGGCGGCCGAAGACCCCGTGCAATCGGCTTCTACAGAAGCCGATTTTTCGCGAACAGAACTGGCGATCACGGATGCGCGAGCGTTCGATGAGTCTACAGCGGCGGATTTGCTGTCAAATTCTGCGGTATCGCAACCCGTAGCTGCGAGTGAAGACGCTCCCCTTCGGCGCCGCACGCATGGCGGGGCGTTGCCTCAATAGGCTGCGACAAATGGCAATAGCTTCAAGCTATGCCGACCGGTTGACCGCGCCTTGGCACGCGCCTAATCTTTGTTGAGCAAACGCAATCAAGCGCTTGGCCCGTTTGGATGGGAGGGCAGCGTGCGCGATGCGGGTCTTGAACGTGCGATCGATGCGGCGGGCGGCGTAGCCCAGCTCGCCCGCAAGATAGGCATTGCCCAGCCCTCAGTGTCGAACTGGACCCGGGTGCCCGCGCAACGTGTGATTGCGGTCGAAGGCGCAACCGGCGTGTCGCGCAAGGTGCTTCGTCCCGATCTCTATAGCGAGCCTCCCGTGTCGGACGGCGCGGTTGATCCGATCGATGCCGGGCGCGCGGAAGAATACGCGCTGCTTGCAACCTTGCTTCCCTCAGCGCCGTCGGCTGCATTGCTCGAGCAGATCTCGCAACTGAAGGGCGATACGACCCCGCTTGGCCGCGCCCACGCGACCCTTGCGGACGCTGCATCGGTAGCGGTCACATCCGAGATCGAGCGCGAATATTTCGATCTGTTCGTCGGTCTCGGCCGTGGCGAGCTGCTGCCTTACGCTTCCTATTACCTGACCGGATTTCTCAACGAACGCCCGTTGTCGCGCCTGCGCGACGATCTCGCCGCGCTCGGCATCGAGCGGATGGAGAACAATTTCGAGCCCGAGGATCATGCGGGGACGCTGTGCGAAATTATGGCGGGCCTTGCGGCGGGGCGCTTCCCGGCATCGCCGGAAGCACAGCGCGCCTTCTTCGAGAAACATGTGTCCCACTGGATGGGACGTTTGTTCGCCGACATGGAGAAGGCGGAAAACGCCAGGTTCTATCGGTCGGTCGGAGCGCTTGGACGAGTTTTTCTGGAAATAGAATCCGAGGCTTTCACGTTCGCCAACTGACCAGCACCGCTGGTCCAGGAGAGATGCGATGAGCGACGAGAAGAAAACGACAGTCGGCCGCCGCGACTTCCTTCGCAAGGTCGGCATCGGCACGGTCGGCGCGGGAGCGGCGCTGGCAACACCCTTGATGACACCCGCGCAAGCCGACAGCGAGACCGACCAAGAGAAACGCAAGGCGCGCTACAAGGAAACCGACCACGTGAAAGCCTATTACCGCGTCAATCGTTATCCTGGTTGAGGGGAGGCGGCCGTGCTGATCAAGAGAACACAACAGCGTTCCGAAACCGCTTCACGCGGATCGATCGCGACATCCTTGTCCGGGCAAAGCAACGGTCTCGACCGCCGCACCTTCCTGCGCCGGTCCGGCCTTGGTGGCGGCGTTCTCGCCGCACTGAGCACGCTGCCGGTCGGCAGCGTAGGCAAGGCGAAAGCGGCACTGGCAGGTCCCCTCACATCTGGAGCGACCGTTCGCAAGAGCATCTGCACGCATTGCTCGGTTGGATGCACCGTGACGGCGGAGGTGCTGAACGGGGTGTGGATCGGCCAGGAGCCGACCTGGGATTCCCCGATCAATCGTGGATCACATTGTGCCAAGGGCGCTTCTGTGCGCGAGCTTGTGCATAGCGAGCGGCGGCTGCGCTATCCGATGAAGCTTGTGGGCGGGCAGTGGACGCGCGTCTCCTGGGACGCAGCGATCAGCGAGATCGGCGACAAGTTCATGGAAGTGCGCGAGAAATCCGGCCCCGATTCCATCTATTGGCTCGGCTCGGCCAAAATGACCAACGAAGGCGCCTATCTGTTCCGCAAGCTCGGCGCGTTCTGGGGAACCAACAACACCGATCATCAGGCGCGCATTTGCCATTCGACCACCGTTACCGGTGTGGCCAACACCTGGGGCTACGGCGCGATGACCAACAGCTACAACGATATCCGCAATGCCAAGACCCAAATGATCATGGGCGGCAATCCGGCCGAGGCGCATCCGGTATCGTTGCAGCATCTGCTCGAGGGCAAGGAACTTCAGAAGGCCAACTTTATCGTCATCGATCCGCGCCTGACGCGAACCGCCGCCCACGCCACCGAATATGTACGCATGCGGCCGGGCACCGACATTCCGGTGCTGTACGGCATGATGTGGCACATCCTCCAGAACGGGTGGGAGGACAAGGAGTTCATCCGACAGCGGGTCTACGGGTTCGATGATCTCCGCAAGGAAGTGGAGAAGTGGAATCCGGAAGAAGTCGAGCGTGTCACCGGCATTCCCGGCGAGCAGCTCAAGCGCGTCGCCAAGATCTTTGCCACGGAGAAGCCGTCGACGCTGATCTGGGCCATGGGCCAGACCCAGAAGACCGTCGGCACCGCCAATGTGCGGGCAAGCTGCATCCTTCTCCTAATGACCGGAAATGTCGGCGGACCGGGCATGGGTGCCAACATCTTCCGTGGCCATGACAACGTGCAGGGCGCGACCGATGTCGGGCTCGATATCGTCACGCTGCCGTTCTACTACGGCCTCGCCGAAGGCGCCTGGAAGCACTGGTCGCGAGTTTGGGACGTTGACTATGAGTTCTTGAAGTCGCGTTTCGACTCCAAGCAGATCATGGAAACCCCCGGCATCCCGCTGACCCGCTGGTTCGAGGCGGTGACGCTGCCGAAGGATCAGGTCGCGCAGAAAGACAATGTGCGGGCGGTGTTCGTGCAGGGACACGCCAGCAACAGCATCACCCGCATTCCCGAATCCCTCAATGGCCTGAAGGCGCTCGAGCTGCTCGTCATCGCCGACCCGCATCCGACGACCTGGGCATCGCTCGCGGTCGAGGCGGGACGAAAGGATGGCGTCTACATTCTGCCCGTTGCCACGCAGTTCGAATGCAAGGGTTCGCGCGTTGCCTCGAATCGCTCGCTGCAATGGGGCGAGCAGATCGTGAATCCGATCTTCGAATCCAAGGATGATCTCGAGATCATCTACCTGATGGCGAAGAAGTTCGGTCTTGCCGACAAGATGTTCAAGAACATCAAGGTCGAGAACAATCTGCCTGAGGCGGAGGACGTGCTACGCGAGATGAACCGCGGCAGCTGGTCGACCGGCTATTGCGGGCAATCGCCCGAGCGCCTCAAGGCGCACATGAAGAACCAGGCGAAGTTCGACATGCTGACGATGCGGGCGCCCAAGGACGATCCCGAGGTTGGCGGCGACTATTATGGTCTGCCCTGGCCGTGCTGGGGATCACCGGAGGTCAAGCATCCGGGCACGCCGCTGCTTTACAACACGAATCTGCATGTAATGGATGGCGGTGGCACGTTCCGGCCGCGCTTTGGCGTCGAGCGCGAGGAGAAGCTACCGGACGGCACCACGCGCAAGGTCAGCCTGCTCGCTGACGGATCCTATTCCAAGGATTCGGAGATCAAGGACGGCTATCCGGAATTCACGCTGGCTAGCTTGAAGAAGCTCGGCTGGGACACCGAACTCACCGAAGCCGAAATGGCCGTTATCAACAAGATCAATCCGGCCAATCCGGACACGGTGTCGTGGTCGCTCGACCTTTCGGGCGGTATCCAACGTGTCGCGCTCAAGCACGGCTGCGTGCCTTACGGCAACGGCAAGGCGCGCATGAATGCGTTCGGACTGCCCGATCCCATTCCGGTTCATCGCGAGCCGATCTACACGCCGCGCGTCGATCTGGTCTCGAAATATCCGACACTGCCTGATGCAAAACAGTTCCGAATGCCCAATATCGGCTTCTCCGTGCAGAAGGCGGCGGTAGAGAAAGGGATCGCCAAGCAATTCCCGCTCATCCTCTCCTCCGGTAGGCTCGTCGAGTACGAGGGCGGCGGCGAGGAGACGCGCACCAACCCCTGGCTCGCCGAGCTCCAGCAGGACATGTTCATCGAGATCAGCCCGGCTGATGCCGCCGATCGCGGAATCAAGGACGGCGGCTGGGTCTGGGTCACCGGCGCCGAAAACAATTCGCGCGCAAAGATGAAGGCGCTCGTTACCGAGCGTGTCGGCAAGGGCGTCGCCTGGATGCCCTTCCACTTCGGCGGCTGGTTCGCGGGCAAGGATCTTCGCAGCAATTATCCGAAGGGCGCTGATCCAATCGTGCTCGGCGAAAGCGCCAACACGATCACCACCTACGGATACGATCCGGCGACCGGCATGCAGGAGACCAAAGTCACTCTGTGCCAAATCGCGGCGGCATAAGGAGCAACGACCATGGCACGTATGAAATTTCTCTGCGACGCCGACCGTTGCATCGAGTGCAACGCCTGCGTGACGGCCTGCAAGAACGAGCACGAGGTCCCCTGGGGCATCAACCGGCGCCGTGTCGTGACCATCAATGACGGCAAGCCTGGCGAACGCTCGGTCTCGATGGCCTGCATGCACTGTACGGATGCGCCCTGCGCGGCGGTGTGTCCGGTGAACTGCTTCTATACCACCGCCGACGGCGTGGTTCTGCACTCCAAGGATCTCTGCATCGGTTGCGGCTATTGCTTCTACGCCTGCCCCTTCGGCGCGCCGCAATACCCGAAGATCGGCAATTTCGGCTCACGCGGCAAGATGGACAAATGCACCTACTGCGCCGGCGGTCCCGAGGCCGATGGCAGCAAGGAGGAATACGAGAAGTACGGCGCGAACCGTCTTGCCGAAGGCAAACTGCCTCTGTGCGCCGAAATGTGCTCCACCAAGTCGTTGCTCGCCGGCGACGGCGAGATCATCGCGCAGATCTACAAGGAGCGCGTACTGAAACGCGGCTACGGCTCGGGCGCGTGGGGCTGGAAGACCGCCTATCGCGAGACGATCGAGTCCTGATGACGGCCCGGAGCGGTCGCGTCAATATCGGGAGGAACTTATGGCGTGTTTTGCACGATTTATTCGGCTCGCCATTGGCGCGGGCGCGCTCTTGCTGCTCGTCTCCGCTGCTTCACCGTCCATTGCCCAGCAGGTCAACCCGACCGCCAGCGCAGTCAAGGAGCAGCAGCTCTTGCAGGAACTGAATCGGGTCCAGGGACGCGTCAGCATCCCCGACCAGCGCTCGGGCGTCCTTGAGCAGCCGGCAGGTCGTGAATGGCGGGAGTTCCGGAACGTGACGCTTCGCTGGATCGGCGGCATCGCGATTCTCGGCATGTTCGCGACGTTGATCATCTTCTATCTCAGCCGCGGCATGGTGCGACTGGAGAGCGGTCGTTCCGGCCGGACCATCGTGCGCTTTACCTCATTCGAGCGCTTCGTGCATTGGACGACCGCGACCTGCTTCATCGTGCTGGCGATTTCCGGATTGAACATCACCTTCGGCCGTCCGTTGCTCCTGCCGTTGATCGGCCTCGAGGCGTTTTCCGAATGGTCGCAGTGGGCGAAGTACGCGCACAACTATCTCAGCTTCCCGTTTACCATCGGAGTCGTGCTGATCTTCCTGATGTGGATCGCGGGCAACATCCCGAACAAGGTGGATGTCGATTGGGTCAAGCGCGGTGGCGGTATCGTCGGTCACGATCATCCGCCGGCCTATCGGTTCAACGCCGGGCAGAAGGCGATCTATTGGATCGTGGTCATCGGCGGAGGTCTGGTGGCGGCCACCGGATATGAGCTGATGTTTCCCTTCTACCTGTCAGGTATCGAAGGGATGCAGCTCGCGCAGATCGTCCACTCCATCGTAGCGGTCCTGTTCGTGGCGGCGATGCTGGCGCACATCTATATCGGCACGATCGGCATGGAGGGCGCGTTCGAGGCGATGGGAAGCGGCACCGTCGATGTTAACTGGGCCAAGGAGCACCATAGGCTCTGGCTTGAAGAGCAGATTGAGCACGACGCGCGACCCCGTCCCGCCGTCACTGCGGCGGAGTAGGTGGGACACGCGGTCTGAGGCGTTCAACGCACCCTCGCTAAAGGCGCACGCCCGTCGTCGCAAACGCCTGTTGGACCGGCTCCTGCACGTGGTTTAGAACCACGGCCCCGACTGCTGCCACGACGATGGCGAACACGCAGGCGACCAAGAAGGCTCTCATTGCAGTTCTCCCAAAAAGATAGGGATGTTGTGAGAGTTTACACAAAATCGCTCGTCGCGGACAGGGATCTTGTACAATGCGCGGTAACACCTCACATTCCCTATGTCCGTTCGGCGACGATTGCAGAGCAGGCGGTCCAACTCTTTGAAAAGCTCGAAGAGCGGCTCACCCAATTTGGTTCTGACAAGAGCCACATCATGACGGCATTGATCATTCTCGCCGATATCCGGGACTATGCGTCATTCAACGAGGCGTGGGCTGCATGGATCGATCCGGAAGAACCACCCGCGCGTCTGTATCGCCGCAGGTCTGGCCGATCCGGCGATGAAGGTCGAGATCGTCGTTACGGCGGTTCGACGCGTTTGAAGAGGCTGATGCGAAGGGTAGCGCTTCCAATTGCGTCAGCCCCCGAGTTCGACGACGAGGGAACTCGCTAAGTCGAGTGGCGCGCCCGACACGATTCGAACGTGTGGCCTTCGCCTTCGGAGGGTAGACGCCCGCGCCCCCAATCCCGGCACAACGCATTTATTCGATCGCAAGAATGGGGTGTTCAAGCCCCCGGCAATCCGAGGGCGTTGTTACTGCGTTAGAAGTCTATATGCGACAATCAGAGCCACCATGCTCGCTAAAATCAGCAGTGCCGGGAGGGATTTTCGGATCATTGGCATCGTCGAATGGCGCGCAGCCGATAAACCGGGCTGAGGTTTAGGCCCTCTCTGGAACCGCCTGACTTTGCCTTCTGTCGTTGGTGTGCGAGCCTTTGGTTCCGGCGCCGCGCCCACGCCTCCCATCTCGCTGTAATAAGCGCTGTAGACCTCGCGAACGGCGACGGCCGTGGACTCGGCCTCGCTCATCGCCTCGAGCCGGGTTCGATAGTTAGTCAGAAAGCTCTGTGCGTTTGACGGAAGGTCATCGAAACCACCGAGCTTGGCCATCATGAGCCAAGTAGCAAAATCCGCCTCGGCTTTCGTGCGAGCTTTCTTGGCGATACGGGTGTTGGAGCTGGTGGACATAGTGGGTCCGATTGGTTCGCCGGTCCAATCTCGTCGGCGTTCATGGCTATCGTTGGACAGTTCGCTTAGCTATCTCGGTTGAAGTGAGGTGTCCCGCCGACGAGATTGGCGGCTGGCTGCCCCGAGAGTGCCACACCGGGATTGATGCTCCTGGCAACCGGTGTCGACTAGTCCGTAGTTGGCAGTCGGTGTATAGCATCTCCTATGGGTTGGGATGCGGAAGACGTAGCACTGCTCAAAAAACTCTGGGCCGCAGGACGGAGCGCCGCGCAGATCGGACGTCGTCTCGGGTATAGCCGTAACGCGGTCTGCGCCAAGCTAACTCGTTTGGACCTGAGGCGTCGCCATAAGCCGCCAACAGCAAAACCCAAGATAATGCCGGTGCCAAAACGAAGACCAGCATTGTTGGCTGCCTGCTCCCGCCGGGCGGCAAAGATTGTGTCGCGGAAGACAGTAATGCTGCAGCCCAAGGAATTTACCAAACGCCAGCTTTACGCCATGCTAGCTAAAGCGGTCAGGAATACGGGCTAACGGGATCACCCGGAGTTCCCGTCCTCCGCACCTCGTTCAGTTCGAACGCTTCGCTAATTGCCGGCAATGCGCGAAGCTGAACGCGCGCCCATGGTGGTGATCTGAGACTTCACCCAGCACCAATTGAACGAAATCTTCAGCGCCTTGGAAGTGATTGCGTCTGCTTCCGTTCCGCTTAATCCCCTAAGGTCCACACCCGAGGAGCAACAACATGACCCCGCACATTTGAGTTGTTAAATCAAGTCAGACTCTTCTTTCGCAGCGCCTCCCCCGGGGGAAGCAATTCCACCGCTCATCTGCCTGGATTGTTCTGTTGCTATGCCAAACTGATTTCGCAGAAACTCGGTTTGCAGTTGCATCACTTCGTTTATGTCCTTGGCATTCATTAACTTGCGCGCGTGTTCAAAGGCTGCCTTCAGGTTCTTCTCGGTGATTGCAAGTGACTGTTGTGCTGCGTCATTCATCGGACTCGGGACTACAGCGACGGATTTACTTGCCGATTCCATAAATGACGAAATTGCTCTTTCGGCTTGGTCGACGCTCTTTATTGCGAAGTCGCGCACCTGTGGGGGCACTTCCATTGTCATTTTGGGGTCTGACATGTCACTCTCCCCTTTAGGTCATAGCCGCGAACGTATCAGGTTGAGGGCTGTGCGTCCTCTCTCAGAGGTAATAATCTAATAAATGAGCGATAGTGGTGCGGCGATCCAGCAGTCCCGTCTTTTTCGGCGCGATTCGAAAGAGATGACGACTACGACAGCAGCGCTGTCTTGAAGCTGCCTTGCGACCAGCCATGTTGGCTTGGTCGATGGGATGTGTAGGACTTATCGACATCACGGTAGGCAACGCGGCGCGCCTCGGCGCATCGCATCGCGACGCTGCGCGTCGCACCACGTCGCTACGCAACGCGCGAGCCGTTAGGGACATCCCGGCGGCTCTCGTGCGTTTAGCGCGGATGGTCTCTAAGTTGCCGATCTGATCACCGACACGGCAGCCAATCCAAAAGCTCAGTTATGCGAATTAAACAGGCTACGCGACCGGATCAGGAAAGCACAACTATCCGCCCGAAGATCGCGGCGCATAGACCATAGTAAAGAACGGCGCGTTGAAATGAGGCCACTTCAGTTGGCGGCCGCTTTCCTGCTGAGCGAGACCTTGGAAAGGGACGCATATGGATAGAGCGCTCTCGTTGTTGATTTCAGCAGGAATAGCTGCCTTTGGCGTTTGGATCGTAGGCTACACCATGGCGTCGGGATCGCCCTTAGGTTGGACGCTCATGGGAATTCTGTCCATAATACCGGGCTCGATCAGCCTTTATCAGGCAGTCGGTGAAGCTCGGCTTGCGTAGAGTTGCTTACCCGCCCGCCGACGCCGCTCCGACAGGCCGATGATAATCGAACGAGTCCGCGACTTCGGTTGTTCGGAACCTTTCGGACCTCGCGCGATGTCTGACTTGATCGGAATGCGCTCTGCAACTGGAGTGACGATGGATGGATCCACCTATCCCCGATTTCATCGCGACGGAAGCGCGCTTCGGCGCCCGTAACTACGAGCCGCTCGGTGTCATTCTGTCGCGCGGCGAAGGCGTCTGGGTGTGGGATACGCAAGGCAACCGTTATCTCGATTGCCTCTCCGCCTATTCGGCGGTGAACCAGGGCCACTGCCATCCGAAAATCCTGGCCGCCATGGTGGAACAGGCGGGCAAGCTGACATTGACCTCCCGCGCCTTCCACAACGACCAACTGGCCCCCTTCTACGAGCAGATCGCGGAGCTTACCGGCTCCCACAAGGTGCTGCCAATGAACAGCGGTGCCGAGGCCGTGGAGAGCGCGATCAAGTCCGTGCGCAAGTGGGGCTACGAGGTGAAGGGTGTGCCGGACGGACAGGCCGAGATCATCGTCTGCGCCGACAATTTCCACGGACGCACCCTCGGTATCATCGGCTTCAGCACTGACGCGGCGGCGCGCGAGCATTTCGGGCCGTTCGCGCCGGGCTTCAGGATCATCCCCTTTGGCAACGCCAAGGCGCTGGAGGAGGCGATCACGCCGAACACAGTCGCCTTCCTCGTCGAGCCGATCCAGGGGGAAGCCGGCGTCATCATCCCGCCGCCCGGCTATTTCACGAAGGTACGCGAGCTCTGCACCGCGCACGACGTGATGTTAATCCTCGACGAGATCCAGACCGGGCTTGGCCGCACCGGCAAACTGCTCGCCGAGCAGCACGATGGCATTGAGGCAGACGTGACGTTACTCGGCAAAGCGTTGTCTGGCGGCTTCTATCCAGTGTCGGCCGTCCTTTCGAACAACGCGGTGCTCGGCACCCTGAAACCCGGCCAGCACGGCTCGACGTTCGGCGGCAATCCGCTCGCCTGTGCGGTGGCGCGGGCAGCCCTGCGCGTGCTTGTCGAGGAGGGGATGATCGAGAACGCGGCCGTCCAGGGCGAGCGCTTCCTCGCTGGCCTAAGGAGCATCCGCGCCAACACGATCCGCGAGGTGCGCGGACGCGGGCTGATGTTGGCGGTCGAGCTTCACTCCGGAAGCCGGCGATGCGCGTCGCTACTGTGAGGCACTGCAGGGCAGGGGAATCCTTGCCAAGGATACCCATGGACACACGATCCGCATTGCCCCACCGCTTGTGATAACGAGCGATCAGGTCGACTGGGCGCTGGAGGGGATCGAAGCCACGTTCAGGCAGTCCTAGACTAGTCGGCATCGTCTTTGCGGCTTACTGGTTGCCGTCGGCCCCATTCTCGTTGCCCTGCAACCAGACCGTGGTGAGCGGCAGCGCAGACTATTCGATCGTTGATTTTCTTCAGCTTTTGGCCGCGATCAATTGCATTCGGAGTCGTTCAGACAGGTCGTTTCTGGTGCGAAACTGGTGCGGTAGCTCCCGTCGGGGGTCGAGTCAGTGGAGCGCTACATCCAAATAGCCCCAGTGAATTTCCGCATTTTTCGATCCGAACTAGCGTCTCGGGCAGCATCGGCCTCCTCACCGCGACGCGATGCGCGCCTGCTGCCGCTCGCGCTCCCGGAGCCTCACTTCCGGCAGCGTGGGCCGTGGTATATGAGAAAGTAGCCGGATGGATCGCGATCGAGGCTTGATCGACGCACGTCCGGGCAAGGCTTTCGACCGGGGCAGGGAATGCCACATCAATGCACGACCGCCGCGGCTGCGCGGCACTGGGATCGCTACGCCAAGGCCATGCTTGCTGCGATGGCGGCGCTGATAATGCTGGCCGCCGATACGGCGGCGCGAGAGTTGCGCCGTGTGCAGACGCGTGAGGAGGTTGCGCCGCGCCAAGGCGGCGAGCCCATCATGGCGATCGTGTCGATCAAAAGCCAGCAGGTCACATTCTACGACGCCGACGGCTGGTTCCTGCGCGCGCCAGTCTCGACCGGAACTACCGAGTACGAGACGCCGGCCGGCGTCTTCGCGATAGTTCAGAAGAAAAAGGACCACCGTTCGAACATGTATGACGATGCCTGGATGCCGCACATGCAGCGCATCACCTGGAACGGCATCGCGCTGCACGGCGGACCTCTGCCTGGCTATGCGGCTTCGCACGGCTGCGTGCGGTTACCTTTCGGTTTTGCGGAAAGGCTCTTCGACAAGACGCGGATCGGAATGCGGGTGATCATCGCTCCGGACGACACAACCCCGGTCCCCTTTTCCCACCCGGCGTTACTGGTGCCGAACGCGGAGGCGTTGGCGGCTGCGCGCGTGCGGGCGGAGCCCCTCGCGCGCGAGGCGGCGGAGGCCGCCAGGGCTGACGACGAGGCGAAAAGAGCCGCAACGATAGCGGCGCGCGAGGCCGCAACGCTCACGGCGTCGCTGCGCAAGCTTGAATTGTCAAAGAGGCGCGCGGACGCGGAGCTCGCATCGGCCGACAAGGCGCTGATCGGTGCACGGACGGATCAGACCAGGGTGCAGGCCGAGGATTTGAAGCGAAGGGCTGCAGAATTGGGTAGGCAGTTCGACGCCGTGAGTGCCGAAGCAAAGCAAAGGCTCGACGTGAGTAACTCTGCAAAGGACGCCGCGAACGCGGCGGAGATCAAAAGGGCCGACACGGCCAAAGCCGCGGACGAGGCAAACCTCTCGCTCGAACCGGTCTCGATCTACATTAGCCGTGCGACGCAGAAGCTCTACGTGCGACGTGCCACACGCAAGCCGGTACGAGATGGTGGCGAAGTGTTCGAGGCAAGCATCGAGGTTCCGGTCAAGATCCGCAATCCAGGCAAGCCGATCGGCACGCATGTATTCACAGCGATGGCGCGGGAAGGCGCGGGCCTGCGCTGGAGTGCGGTAACGATCGACGACGGCGACGACGCCGGCAGCGCGCTTGACCGGATCACGATCCCGCGCGAAGTGCTCGACCGCGTCGCGCCGACCGCATTGCCGCGGTCGTCGATCATCGTCTCGGACGAGCCGCTGAGCTCCGAGACCAACTATCGCACAGAGTTCGTCGCGGTCCTCAGCAACCAACCCCAGGGTGGCTTCGCCACCCGCGGGCGAGCGGGCGATATCCTCTCTGCCGACGACGATCTTTCGGGTGGAGTAGGATACGAGCCGCTGAGCGGCATCAGGGATATTAGCGAGTAGCATCGATCGGGTGCGCAGCTGCCTAGCGCGAGGCGGCCCGATCCAGCTTGTTCTTGGCGGCCAGCAGCGCGGAACGGACGACCGGGCTGGTCTCCGCTGTCAGGCGCGTCTGGATGGCCTGCATCACCGCGGCGGTGCGGACGTCGCCGAGCGCGTCGGCCGCGAAGTAGCGCACGTCTTCGTCGCTGTCGGCGGCCTTGAACCGCTCTGCCATGGGCTTGTCGGTGGCGGCCTTGTCCGGGTCCAGCTGGGTGTAGCCTCGCTTCGTCAGCCCCGCTATGACGTCTTTGGCTTGGCCCTTGTCCGAGCGATCCTCATCGTAGCCGACTGCAATGGGGGTGTTGAGCTTCCCATCGGCAAACAATTTGTCGTACTCGGGGAACTTGGTGGACGCGATGCTGAGCTGCTCCATGGTCTGCTTGTCGAGACGTCCGGCATCCTTTGGGCAATGGTCCGTCTGGAACTTCTTCAGCGCCTTGACCGTCTCGTCACCGAACTTTCCGTCCGCACCGAAACGGGCAACTTGTAACCGGCCGTCTGCAGGGCTTCCTGCATCTTCCTACTGCCGGCCCCTTTGCGTTCTTGGCGAGTTCCGTCTTTCCTGACGCCACGTCGCGCAACGCCGGGTCGACAAAGGCGCGGGCTTTCTGCTGTGCGGTGGGCGACGCGCAGGTCGTCGTCGATTGCCGCGCGAAAGGAATGTGACGTAAATCACTCCTGTCAGCGACAGGGCCGATAACGCGGGCGCGCCCGCCGGGGTAATGCGGGTTTGAGGGACGGGCTGTAGTTCGCGCCAAACGCGCTCCCGCGAGCGCATATTCAATATGCAATATCAAGCATGAGAACGTCCGAATACACCCGGATGCGTCAAGAGAGCTACCCAATTTGAACCTCTGTGACCGCGCCGAGACAAAACAGAGCGGGCGAAGCTGCAGCGCCCCTGTGAAGCCGGCGGCATGAAGCAGAACCGGTGACGCCCATTGACCGGCCCCGGTCGACGGCGCCAATATCCAGTCCGATTTCCGGTGACGACGAGCCTTTGTGACGTCTCTCACAGTTCTTCAGGTGGCGACGAGCTACCTTGTGGACGTCGAGCCTAAGAATGATGGGGTCCAAAATGGCCGCTACCGGGATGATGTCTTCCTTCACGAATTGGCTCTCCGCCGTTGTCTCGTCGTCGCCGTCGACGTTCGTGCTCGAGAGCACGGCCGGCTTTCATCGCGGCGTGCGCCTCGAGCTTGAACCGGGCGATGTCCGTATCGGCTCCACGCCAGGCGCCGACATCGTCTTGCGGGACGCCGGCATCGCGGCTGAGCATGCCATCCTGCGGGTCGGACGTCGGTCCATCGACCTTCACGCGATCGGCGGAGAAGTCCGCGTCGGTGAGGAGATCATAGCGAATGGCTATGGCTGCGCGCTGCAAGCGCCTATCGATCTGACGATCGGAGAGGCGCGACTGCGGGTCTCCATCGAGCGCAATCAGGCCCCCGCGCCGACCCCCGTCGAGCCTGGTGACGCCCCCGCCCGGCCACGCATCTCCGCGGCGGCCATTATGATCGCCGGCGCGCTCTTGCTTGCGGTTCCGGCGTTGGGGCTGGCCGCCATGCGCCCTGCCGCGAAGGCGGACGACCTGACCAGCGTCGCTCGGGCCGAGGCACCGGGCAACGAAACCCTAACCCTGACAGCCGCATCGAAGCTCATGGCCGATCTTCCCGCGGCCGATCGGCGGTTTATTGAGCATTGCTTGTCGACGCGGCCCGGGATTTCGGTGCGCGAGGCGGTTGCAGAGCTCAATGGCTGCGACCGACAGCCGCCACCGAACCCCGGACCCGCGCTCAACGCTGAAGACGCCGCGCGCAAGCTCGCCGAGCATCTTGATGCGTCGGGCCTCTCCGGTCTTCGGGTTAACGCGGGGGCTGGACAGGTCGTCGTCACTGGCAGCATCATGACGCAACAGACTGGCGTCTGGACGGGAGCGCAACAATGGTTTGATGCGGCATATCGCGGGCGGTTGGTTCTCGTCGCAAACGTGACCCTCACCGACGCCAAAAAACCAGCGCCGGTGGTTAATGTGCAGGCCGTGTGGTTCGGCGAGCGCCCCTATATCATTACGGCCGAGGGCAACCGCTACTACAAGGGTGCCTTCCTCGACAATGGCTGGACGATCAAGGATATTGCTGACGGCCGCATCCTCCTTACCAAGGACGGCGAGACCATGGCGCTGGTCTATCGTCAGTGACGTGCGCGCGGAAAGGACAGATCGTCTGGGATGAACGACCGTCGCATAGATCGCGCGCAGCCCGACCGGACTGAGACGCGTGTACCGCAGGGTCTGTCCGACCCCCTCAAGGGCAGGGCCGTCGATCCCCCGGAGTTCGCGCGGCAGATCGCCGCGGCACTGCACGAGCGCCACGGCACGGTCGGCAAGGCCGTTCTTCGTGAGCTTATCACCGAGTTCGTCAAGCCGGTCGTCGCCGATCCCCAGATCCTGTCCACTGACCGCGCGATTGCGATCCTCGAGCAGTTGCTGACCGCGGTCCTGCCGCAGCTCAAGGAGAGCGAAGAATTCAATCGCCTGGCAAGCACCGTGCTGGGTGAAGAGATCGAGCAGCGCAAGGTTTTGCGCGCGCGCCGCCTTGAGGATACCGCGACATGACGCCAGGACGCGACCAGACGGTGGAGTTGCTGCACGCGCTCGGCCATCTTTATGCCCGTCACAGCCAGCCGAAACGCGGGCTCGTCCTGCTGCTGATCGCCGCTCGCCTTGCGCCCAACGATGAGGGCGTGCTGCGCACGCTCGCCGAAGCGTTCTTGCGCAGCCGCTCGCCGCAGGCTGCCGCGGAGGTCATCGACCGGCTGCAAGCGCTTGGTGACGCGAACCAGCCCATGCTCGATCTGCTGCGCAGTCGCGCGCTCTGGCTCGCCGGCAATGACAGCGAGGCGAAGCGCACCTTTCGCAAATTCCTCGAATATCGTGAACGGGCCTGATCATGGTCGACAAGCTGGCACGCGCGCTCATCTACTTGTCCCGCCGCAGCGATCTCATCGTGGCGATCCTGATGCTGGTCGCGATCGCCATGATCATCATTCCGCTGCCGACCTGGCTGGTGGATGGGCTCATTGCCCTCAATATCATGCTCAGCATGCTCGTGCTGCTGGTCGTCTTCTATATCGAGAAGCCGGTCGAGTTTTCGTCCTTCCCGTCGGTCATCCTCATCCTCACACTGTTTCGGCTCGCGATCACCATCACCACGGCGCGGCTCATCCTGCTTCAGGCCGATGCCGGTGAAATCGTCAGCGCGTTCGGCAACTTCGTGGTCGGCGGCGATATTGCCGTCGGTATGGTCGTCTTCCTGATCATCACGATCGCGCAATTCGTGGTGATCACCAAGGGTGGCGAGCGCGTCGCCGAGGTCGCCGCCCGATTTACCCTCGACGCCTTGCCGGGCAAGCAGATGGCGATCGACAACGACATGCGCTCCGGCGACATCGATCAGGCGGAGGCCAGTCGGCTTCGCAAGGGGCTCGAGCGCGAGAGCCATTTGTTCGGCTCCATGGATGGCGCGCTCAAGTTCGTCAAGGGTGACGCCATCGCCAGCATCCTCGTCATCATGGTCAATCTGATCGGCGGCATGATCGTCGGCAGCCTGAAACACGGCATGACGATGGGAACCGCTGCCGAGACGTATTCGCTGCTCTCCGTCGGCGACGGGCTGGTGGCCCAGATACCCTCGCTTTTCATTTCTGTCGCGGCCGGAACGCTGGTGACGCGGGTGTCGGGGGAAAGCGACCTGGGCACCGAAGTGGCCGGACAGTTGTTCGTCGAGCCGCGTGCGCTGATGATGGGCTCAGTGATCCTGGCCGCAATGGCATTCCTTCCGGGCTTCCCGACGGTGGCATTTCTGATTCTCTCGGTGCTCCTGGGCGCGACCGGGTACTTCGCCGGTCGCCGGAAGGCGGCTCGCAAGGCGGCGGCTCCGGTGAAGCGAGCGGCAGGAACGGCCGCCCAACCGTCGCAACCAGGTGTGACCGCTCAGGATGCGCCAAAGCTGGCAGGCACGCCGTCATCTGACGCCGCCATCGTCGTCTGGATCAGCAGCGAGCTTTCATCGGCCGTACCGGCGGAAAGCTTCGCTGAGTTGACGAACCAGGCGCGCGCAGGACTGTTGAGCGATCTCGGCATCGAGATCCCGACGATCGCGCTTGATGTCGACCCGACTCTCGCGTCGGATCGCTTCCGGATCGACCTCGAGGGCACGCCGGTCATTGAAGGAACGGTTCCGCCGCAGGGCCTGCTCGTCGACGACGATCCGGCTCACCTCGACCTGCTCGAGATCCCCTACCGTCAGGAACGCCCGCTCATCAACTATCGCCCCGCGCTGTGGGTCGAGCGCTCGCATGCGGAAACCTTGTCGAATGCTGGTGTCGCCTTTGCGCTGCCGGCCCAGATTCTGGCCAGATGCCTGACGCAGATGTTGTACCGGCGGGCCGGCAGTTTTGTCGGTATTCAGGAGACGCGGAAGCTCCTCACCAAAATCCAATCGAACTATGCCGACCTGGTGAAGGAGGCCGAGAAGATCGCGCCTCTGCAGAAGCTGGCTGAAATCCTGCGGCGTCTGGTCGATGAAAACGTACCCGTCCGCAACATGCGCGCCATTCTCGAGGCCGTGATCGAATGGGGACAGCGCGAACAGAACGTGGTGCTGCTGGTGGAATACGTGCGCGTGGCCCTTGGCCGCCAGATCTGCTTCCGGGCTGCCGACCGCGACCGGCTGATCGCGGCCTATATGCTCGAGCGCTCGGTCGAGGACATGCTTCGCTCCGCCCAGCGCCAGACCGCGGCCGGGACCTACATGAACCTGACGGACGAGGCGACCCAGCCGATGATCAATGAAATCGCCCGGGCCCTGGCGGAAGCGGCTCCGGACGCGAATCCGGTCGTGCTCACCTCGATGGACGTGCGGCGGGTGACACGACACTTGCTCACGCGCAGCAATATCTACGTGCCGGTCATGTCCTATCAGGAACTGGCGCCTGAATTTAACGTACAGCCCCTCGGCGCTCTGACCAAGGACAACCAGGCGGAAAAGGAGGTGCCTGATGGCATCGGCCAATCTGCAGGACGGTTGAAGCTGGGGGCCAAGGCGGGATGAAGCCCTGCAGGTTGCGCCTGCCCCTCAGCCCGTGCAAAGCAATTCGGGCCTTCCGGCAGACCCTTAATGTTTTATTTGCCGATAAGAGGCAGGCTGCGGGGCGGACTGTGGCCAATTGGCACCAAGAACGGGTTTTTTGCGGTGGCCCGCCCTTACGTTGCCGGTTCGATATTTGAGATTGCATTAACTTACCGTAAAAGAGGGCATCAGTTTCGTTGGCTTGGTTGCAATCAATCGGTGTTTGATTAAGCCCGTATAGGGCTGTTGGGGAGCGGGCCTAGTGAAATCGTATATAAGGACCGCATGGAAGCTGAAGGCGGGCGCATTCCTGCTCGTCATCCTGCTCGCGCCACCGGTTGCCGGCCAGACGGCGACAAACTCGTCCTCGCCTCGACAATCGATCGAGCTGATGGTGAGCCACGGTCGCATCCTGCACCTCGATGAGGCGGCCGAATCGGTCTATATGGGCGACACTTCGATCGCCGATGTGCGTGTCGTCGCGCCGGATGTCGTCTATGTTTATGGCAGGAGGATCGGCACCACGAATCTGATCGCGATCTCGGCAGACCAGAAAGTGCGCGCCAATGTGGCGTTTCGCGTGGTCGCCGACCCTGGCTCCGCCAATAAGGCGTCCCGCGAACTTCAGCCGACGACTCACACCAACCTCAAGCTGTTCGGCAATCGGGTAGCCGCGGTCGGCTCCACGCGCGGCGTCGAGGAAGCGGTCGACGTGCAGAACACTGCGGACACCTACTCTCCGCCGAATCAGCCGCCGATCAACGACACCACAATAGCCGGCTCACAACAGATCAATATCCGGGTACGTTTTGCCGAGGTGTCGCGCAATGACGTCCAGCGCCTGGGCATCGGGTCGTCAGGTGGCATTGCGTTTGGCGGCAGTGGCGGTGAGGTGGATGCCCTCGTAGGAGCGCTGCAACGCAACGGGATGCTGAATATCCTGGCCGAGCCGAACTTGACGGCGTCAAGCGGGCGGCCCGCGAGCTTCCTGGCGGGAGGCGAGATTCCGATTCCAACCCCCGGAAACCAGGCAGGGCAGATCACCGTCCAGTACAAGCCGTTCGGGGTCTCGCTCGAGTTCACGCCGACCCTGATAAGAACAAATCGAATCGCTCTGCGGGTGAAACCGGAAGTGAGTTCGCTGTCGCGGGTAGGGGCTGTCAGGGCCAACGGCGTCGACCTGCCGAGCCTGATGGTCCGGCGGGCCGATACGACGGTGGAGGTGGCGAGCGGCCAGACGTTTGCGATCGCTGGTTTGTTCCAGCGACAGATGTCGTTGGATTACGAACAAACCCCCGAAATTGCCGACCTTCCGATTCTCGGCCCATTGTTTCGATCTGCCCGATACCGTCGCGACGAGACCGAGCTCGTAATTCTCATCACGCCAATCCTCGTCAAACCCGTGCGCGACCGCGGCCTCGCTACCCCCCTCGACAGGCCCGCGCCACCGCCGCCGCCCGGGCCGGCTTTCGTCAAAGCCCAGCCGCTGCCTGAACCAAATTCTGGCCTTGTGTTCAAATGATCCATCGAGGGTGCACGATGCCACGTATGTCCGCCGTCTACCTTTGTCTCGCTGTAGCGGCGTCGGCGCTCGCTGGCTGCGCGGCCGCGCCGCCCTATCCGAGTTCCTCGGTCTACTGGGGCACTTTTCCGGAGCAGCCGCCGGATTATTCGCCGGACTATGCCTCCGTGCCCGTGGTCGCCCGGAATGGCCGCACACGCTATGTGCTCGTCCCGAAAGCTTGCCTTGTACCGGACCCGACAGAGCCGCCGTTCCTGGGACCGCATTTGCCACCGGGCTGCGCCAACGCATACAACCTTCAGCGCATGGCCGAGCGCCAGTCCGACCTGGTTCGCGGCCGCCCGCTCGGTGCCGCTCCCGCGGCTCCGACGGCACGAGCGGCGCAGGAATACATTTATGGTGCTAAGAGCACCCAGCCAGGCACCCTGGGGGGCGGCCTTCCGAGCGGGCCGGGCACCGTGCCGCAGGGCCCCGGGGCTCAGAGCGAGACGGAGAAGCCCCCTGCGACGAGGTGAACGTGGCTACACCGGCTTGGTGGGGCGGCCGGCTGAGGACAGGGCGATGAGTATCGGGTTTCGTCTCGTATCCTGCGCGGTGCCGATCCTCCTCGGCTTTCTGCTCGCCGGGTGCGCGGCGGCGACCCAGTCTTGGCTGGACGCAGCGGCTAGCACCGAGAAGCCGGATCAGGACGGTCTGGTGCGTGTTGCCTCCGATATCGAAGCCCAAGGACAGATGGCAGCGGCGCTGCCGATTTATGAGCGAGCGGCTGCCGCGTCGTCGAGCGATACCACGGCGCAGTTGCGTCTCGGCGACGCCTATACGCGCGCCGGCAAGACCGATGAGGCGATCAAGGCCTACCGAGCCGCGCTCGCCGTTGCCCCTGACAACCCCGATGCGTTGCTCGGACTCGGCTCGGCCCTGGTCAAGGCTGGCGACCCCGACGGTGCAGTCGTGCCGCTGGCCAAAGTTGCCCCGATCGTCAATACGATGACGGCCTACAATCGGTTGGGCGTCGCGCAGACGCTCGCGGGCCAATTCGCGCAAGCGCACCAATCATTCGACGCTGCGAGCGCACTCGCCCCTGACGACCTCGATATTCGCACCAATCTCGCCCTCGCCGCTGCGCTCGAGGGGCAGGAAACCAAGGCGATAGAGGCCACGCGCGCCGTCGTCACGTCGCCGGGGGCGGAGGCACGACATCGGCGGAATCTGATGATCGTGTTCGGCCTGCTTGGGCGGGCCGACGAAGGGCGTGCCGCAGCGCCCAAGGAATTATCGGCAGCCGAAGTGAAGAAATTGCTCGCGCGCGCGGCTGCGATCCGTGCCATCAGTGACGCCAAGGCGCGCGCCAAGGCACTCGGCACGATTATGGGTTGACATTCGCGCATGAGCGGGCCGGCGCCAGCGGTCCACCGCGTCCAGGTACCAAGCCGCGCCGGAGCCATGATCCCCAGAAGTGGGAACCGGTTCTCGCAAAAGATCGTGCTCCAGCATCAACTTTGAGCGTGATGACGATTCCGTGATGACGATTCGAAGAAAAGTCATCGCACGTCGTCGACGTAGTCCTCGTCCGACGATTGCTCGACCAAACCCTGCCGGTTGTTGCCGCGCCGCGCTCGGGCTCCACCCTGACGCTTGACCGAAACCACGAATACTGAGATCAGAACCCGCATCCAATGGCGCCATCTCGCTCATGCGCCGCCCTGGTCGTCATCGACCGGATCAAATGGTCGCCATGTGCCGGAATCCATGGTCGCTTTCACCGGAATGCGCCCTCATGATGAGGTTCTAGCCGTCTTGGAAGCTGATATTGCATGGCAACATGGGTTGAAATCAAAGGCAATCGCATTTCTTTTCTCCGGACCATGGTGGGATTTCTTCCACTCGCTTTCGGATACTTTTTGTCTGTTCTGTTTCAGGGAATAGATTCGCTCGTTGCCGATGATCTGATGACCGATTTGGCTACTCGGTGATAGCACGCTAGGGATAGTGACTGCGGCATTTCCGCTGGCTTTCGCGGCCTGCCTGCTACCGTCCGGCATCGCGATCGATCGATTTGGGCCGCGTACCGTCCAGTCGGCGATGATGGGTGTGACGGCCCTCGGCGCATTGATATTTGGCCTGTCCACAGGACCCTTCGGCCTTTTGATTGGCCGCACGCTGCTCGGTGTGGGCACCGCCTCGGCGCTCCTCGCGGGAATGAAGGCGGTCGTCACATGGTTTCCGCGTGAACGTCTCGGCCTGGTGACGGGGTGCCTCATAACGGTCGCAGGGCTCGGCGCGCTCGCGATGGCCAATCCGGCGGCACTCTTCGTGCTCGCATACGGATGGCGGGCGCCGTTCATCTTGTTGGCCGCTCTGGCGACGCTCTGCGCTATCCTGTCCGTGCTACTGGTTCCCACACCAGCAACCGTCACTGGCGATGTGCCGGATCAAGACCACGGCCTGCCATTCGTCCTGCGCGACCCGATCTTTCGACGATTTGCGCCGCTCGCTGCGATTGTGGTCGGGACGGTATGGGCGATCCAGGGCCAATGGGTTGCAGGTTGGCTTGCCGCTATGAACGGGGTCAAGCTCACCGACACTATCACCTACATCAGCCTCATAGCGGTTGGCCAGACCGCTGGTGCGCTCGTCTGGGGGGTGCTCGCCGACTGGGCTGTCCGAAGGGGTCTATCGGCTGCAGGCGTCTTTGCGGGCGCCGTCGCGCTCAGCGTCTGCATCCAGGTCACCGCGGTCGGCGGAATCGCATTGCCGACCTCTATCGTCTGGGGCGCGTTGCTGGCTGGCGCCGCAGCCATGCTGCCCTTCGTGGTCCTGCTGAGGCATTTTCCGCAAGCCTATGCGGCTCGAGCGTGCGCGAGCGTCGGCGTGTTGCAGTATGTTGCCACCCTTTTCATCCGGTCGGCCGTTGGTGGCGTCGTCGCGATATGGCCGCATGAGGCATCAGGTCAAACGTCAGCGACCGGCTATGCGATGGCATTCATGGTGCCGATCGCATTACAACTCGCAGCTCTCGCTTGGTTCTTGTTTCCTCGATCGGAAACACGAGACGGCGCGCAGAGTTTCGGGGACATGGCTGTTGCGTTTGAGTCGCTTCGATCCGCGCTCTCGGAACCGCCATCCATTCCCGGTGGCCTGCCGGCCGACACCGCTGCGGCGCCGGCCAACTCTGCCGGGAAGCCAGCCGACACCGCGGTCGAGCCGATCGGCGCCGCATTGGCATCAACCGAGACTGCCGGAGAGACAGCCGTGGTCGCCTCTGCGTCAGCCAAGACGGTGGGAGCACTGACCGACACCCCAGCGGAGCCAGCCAGCCTCACCGAGGAGCCACCCGACGCCGCTGCGACCCCAGCCGACTCTGCCGAGGAGCCAGCCGACACCGCGGTCGAGCCGAGCGGCACCGCATTGGCACCAACCGAGACTGCCGGCGAGACAGCGGTGCCCGCCTCAGCGCCAGCCGAGACAGTGGGAGCACCGACCGACACCCCGCCGGCACCAGCCAGCCTCGCCGCAGAGCCAGCCGACACCGATGGCGCGACAGCCGAGACGGTCGCGGCCCGCACCGACGCCGCGGTCGAGCCGACCGGCGGCCTCGTTGCATCAGGCCAGACCACGGTCACGCCGACCGAGGCCGCTCTTCGATCCATCCTCGACGCCCCGCTGAGCGTCGGCCTGGGTGGCGCCATTGACGCGACTTTGCGCGCCGGTGCCGGCACGTCCGCTCTCGCTCCCGGAGCCGAAATCGCTCAGCCTCTGGAGCGCGAGCTTTCTTTCCCGCTGATCGCACCGTCGCATGTGCAAGCGCTCAACGCCGTGTATCGTCGACGCCCGGCCTTGGCGGCGACGATTGGCGGACGACAAGCAAGCATCATCGCCGCGTGGCCGCCGCCCGATCGGCGTCCCGATGTGAGCCATCGGATGGCGCTGCGCCTCGATGGCGAGTCCGGCGAGTTGTGGTTGCCGCAATCTCTGCTCGATATCCTTGTCGGCAGTGTGGATCCGGCGCTGTCGCTCGATCGCCTGGGGCCGGATCGGGCCGCCATCATTCTCGAATTCGCCCTCGACAGCGTCCTCGCGGCGGTCGAGGTGAATCTCGGCTGCAAGCTTGCCGTCGACTCATTTTCGGGCCCGGTCGAGCGGCTGGAGAGCGAGGGACAACTGCCGCTGTTTTTTACCCTTGTGATCGAGGGGCTCGTGACCACCGGCTGCGAATTGCGGATTCCCCCGGATTACGCGCTCAGGCTTGCGGAAGGGCTTGATCGGCATGCCGGGATCAGTCCTCCCGTTCTCGACCTGCCAATCCCGGTGTGCCTGCGCGTCGCTGCTGCCAACCTCGCGGCGGCCGAGATCGAACGCCTGTCACCCGACGACGTCGTGCTGGTTGACGCTTCTTGCGAGCCGGACGATGCGGTGATCGCCGTCATCGGCGAGCGGCTTGTTGCGCCGGTGACGCTCGCCCCGGAGGGCCCCCGCCTCGCCACGCATCCGATACCGGGAGCCACTTCATCCTGGGCGTGGAGCATGCCGACCGATGCCATGGCCGGCGCGTGGGAGGCGGACGCCGCCGACAACCGGTCGCTGCATGTCCTGTTCGAGATCGGACGCTTCGAACTGCCGGCCAGCCAGGTGAAGCAGCTCGCGCCGAACTTCCTGTTGCCGTTGGAGCCACTGCACGACCGGACGGTCGATATCGTGGTCGATGGACAGCGGATCGGCCGTGGCACCTTGATGCGGATCGGCAATCGCACGGGTGTCCGGGTCATCGCACTACGCGAACGCGCGCGCGCCGCTGCCGGCTTGAAACGCGCTCCAGAAGGAGAGAGCACAAGCTTCGAGTGAAGAGCCTACGGCACGTTCCGTCAGGCGAGAAAGAAAGTCAGATCCCGAACCGGACCAGGAGGCGGGCAACATCCGTGAAGGCTTGTGCCGGGATACTCTTGCCGATCGCGTGGCCGATGAGCAGATCGACCAACGAAGCATTCTCGACAACCGGGATTCCGAGGCGTCGCGCTTCGGCGACCATGTCATCGCCGGCCTGGCCGCGACCCTTGCAGACGATCAGCGGCACCGGCGCTTCTTCGCGATGGTATAGGAGCCCGACGACACGATCTTCTTGTACGACGACAAAAGCGGCATGGCGCACGCCTTTGCGCACCTTCTTTTTCGCGAACATGAACTGGAGGCGCCGGCGCTGGGCTTTAATCAGCGGATTACCATCTTGCTCCTTCATCTCCTTCTTCTTCTCGGTCAGGCTCATGCGCATTTCTTTCAGAAAGAGATGACGCTGCAATGGCATGTCGAGTATGCCGATGACGACAAAGGCGATGACTGCGGTCACGGCAAGCGGCTGCAAGGTGGAAATCACCATCTGCCCGAGACAGCCTTCGCCGCAGGAAGGTGTCTGGAACAGCGGCGGGATGAAGCCACGCAGGACTGTCCAGAAGGCGGCGGTCACGACGACGACTTTGACGAAACTCTTGGCGAACTCGATCACGTTTTTCGACGAGAAGATGCGTTTCGCGCCCTTCATCGGGCTGATGTGGTCGAATTGCAGTTTCACGGTCTCAAACGAGAATACCGGGCCGCCCGTCGCCGCCATGCCCATCACCACGGCGACGGCGAAAACCACGACAAGCAGCGGCACGGTGGTCATCAGCAGCACATCGACGGAGCCGTACACTGCGCGTTGCATAGCTTCGGCGAACGGCCGCTCGGTGGCGGTGGAAACGACGTCGATGAGCTCCACCAGACGATCGCGCATCATGGGCCACCGGTACAGCAGGTAGAGCACGGCGGCGAGCATTGTGAACCCCGACACGAGGTCCTTGCTGTTGGAGGTCTGTCCCTTGCGGCGTGCGTCTTTGAGCTTCTTTTGCGATGCCGGAAGGTTTTTTTCTTCCAATTCGTCGTTAGCCATGCTGGTGCCTGTCGTCGATCTGGCCGCGCGAACGCCCGCACGATACTGACATCGTGGCGCTCGCGGTCAAGACCTGTTCGTAGGCGCTTGGTCTTGTCTTGACCCGGAAAGCCACAGCGCCGCTCCGGCTCACTTGAGTGACGTCACCATGCGACCAAGCCTCACGCCGCCGCCATCAAGATCCTGTGATGCTGCCATCCACCGGCAATAGGTGCGCGCGCCCGGCGCAAGCACGCCGTTACCGGATGTTCATGCGCCCTCATGGGACCTAAAAATGAGCGACCGGCGCGAGCACCAGCTTCGCTGCCGTCCCACAAGACGGTAACAAAGCCGGTGTTCGTGCCGGTTGAATCGGCTCACCACAGCCGCGCGTGCTGCCTTGGCTTCTGCCGATTTGCGGCCGGTCTTTCTCCGGCCAGCTCGATCGGCGCCTCAGATCTCTTGCAGTAACTGCTCGAACGCCTTTATCTGGTCGCCCGCTTTCTTGTCCTCTGCCTTCTGCTGCGCGTTCTCCAGGGAGTCCTGCGTCGATTGCGCCCTCATCTGGTCGGTTGAGCCTTGAACGTCTGGCATGATCATTCTCCTTTGGGTTGAGTTTGCTGTGTACGTCAGGCCTCACATTGCGGGCCAGACACCCACAAGGTAGCCTCGTTGCCACCGGAAAAAAGTGAGCAAGGTCACATAGGCTCGTCGCCGCCGGAAAAAGGGCTCGAGCCACAGCCGCGCGTGCTGCCGGCTTGGCTGCCGATTTGCGGCCGGTCTTTGTCGCGGCCAGCTCGATCGGCGCCTCAGATCTCTTGCAGTAACTGCTCGAACGCCTTTATCTGGTCGCCCGCTTTCTTGTCCTCTGCCTTCTGCTGCGCGTTCTCCAGGAGTCCTGCGTCGATTGCGCCCTCATCTGGTCGGTTGAGCCTTGAACGTCTGGCATGATCATTCTCCTTTGGGTTGATTTGCTGTGTACGTCAGGCCTCACATTGCGGGCCAGACACCCACAAGGTAGCCTCGTTGCCACCGGAAAAAAGTGAGCAAGGTCACATAGGCTCGTCGCCGCCGGAAAAAGGATTTGGCAGTGTCGACGCCGACCGGGCTCGGTCAATCGGCGCTGTCGCAATGCGACCAACAAATGCGCAACCGGCACACGACAGTCGCACGCGTTGCCGTGGCTTTGCCGGTTGAATCGGCTCACCACAGCCGCGCGTGCTGCCTTGGCTCTGCCGATTTGTGGCCGGTCTTTCTCCGGCCAGCTCGATCGGCGCCTCAGATCTCTTGCAGTAACTGCTCGAACGCCTTTATCTGGTCGCCCGCTTTCTTGTCCTCTGCCTTCTGCTGCGCGTTCTCCAGGGAGTCCTGCGTCGATTGCGCCCTCATCTGGTCGGTTGAGCCTTGAACGTCTGGCATGATCATTCTCCTTTGGGTTGAGTTTGCTGTGTACGTCAGGCCTCACATTGCGGGCCAGACACCCACAAGGTAGCCTCGTTGCCACCGGAAAAAAGTGAGCAAGGTCACATAGGCTCGTCGCCGCCGGAAAAAGGATTTGGCAGTGTCGACGCCGACCGGGCTCGGTCAATCGGCGCTGTCGCAATGCGACCAACAAATGCGCAACCGGCACACGACAGTCGCACGCATTGCCTTGGCTTTGCCGATTTCTCTCCGGTCTTTCTCCGGTCAGCATCGATCGATGCGTCAGACGTCATGGGCCGCCGGTTTAAAAAAGGAGGCGGCAACTCGACGGTCTACGACGCGGGTCCGGCGCGCGGCTCCAAATGTGCGATTGATCACGCCAATTTCGCTGTGGTACAATTTTTCGCATTTCAGGATTTGCACTATTCCGCTGCTCGCGACGCGGCCGGCTGGGGGTGCACGCGGGAGACGAACCATGCCTCTGAAGATCGTCTCTGCTGTCCTCACGGCGGCAATCCTTGTCGGAATGCCACAGGTCGCCAGAGCACTGGACCCGAAATGGCCGCCTGGGCCCTACAGGTACGTCGTCATCGAGCAAGACCTCAAGGACGCCCTGATCGAGTTCGGCCGCAACATCAACGTTCCAGTCAAGGTCAGTGACGTGGTCAAGGGCAAGCTGCGTGGCGACCTGGGGAGCGGGTCGGCCGAGGAGTTCTTCAAGCGGCTCACGGCAAGCCAAGGTCTTGTTTGGTACTTCGACGGCTCCGTGCTGCACGTCAATTCCGCGAGCGAACTGCGAACGGAAGTGATCGATCTCGGCCGGATCCTGCCGACGGATGTGGTGTCCAAGCTCTCCAAGCTCGGCATCGCCGATCCGCGCTACCCCATTCGGACCACGCCGGGATCGGGCCTCATTTCGGTATCGGGCCCACCGCCCTATATCGTACTCGTGCGCCAGACGCTCATCGCAATGGCTCGGCAGATGCCTGAGGGAGAGGATACCAGGGTGCGGGTATTTCGCGGCTCGACGATGCGTTGAGAAGCTTCCCGCTGAACGGGCTCTCAGCAGGATGAGAACTCGGCGCAGGCCGATCTGTAGCGCAGGTCCAGGAAACCCTTGAGAGCCCCAAAAGGGGATTCGCCATCGGACTTGCCTGGAAGGTGAGACGCCCCTCTTCGACACGATCGAGGAAGTCGCCGTGACCTCCATCTCGACGATGCGCCAGCGGCCAACTCTTGCCCCGCGACTTGTCTTGATCCAGTCGAATGCCTGCTCGATATGTTTGCGAATGCGCGGGCTGACGGCATAGCTGCCGTGCCGGGTCGTTCGCCCGTCAATCGCAGGGCTGCGGCCGCTGGCGTTCTGTGCGACATGTCACATTCATCGAGCGCAGCTCGCTGACGAAGTCTTCTGCGTCGTAGGGCTTTGTCGACGCCAAGGGATCGCGGTCGGCCGGTCGCACGCCGCGCGATCATGTGCAGCGCGGGGCGAAGCCCATATTCAATCTACATCGTCAAACGCAATCGCACCTTCGATGGCATGCGGTTCCCTTGAGAAGGACGGCGTTCTATGGCCTCGGCGTGCGTGCCGCAGCCGAGCTCGCGCCAGGGGTGTGACGGATCGGACGTGCGGCATATCACAGAAGGACGGATTTGCTTGTGTCTTAATGGCCCCGTCAGCAGGCACCCGGGCGTCGGCATGGAGCAGGCGCGGGCATCCCTAGCGACAATGGAGAATGTGCTATGGGTTTCGATTTAGGAGGTTTCATCGGAGGTGCCGTCGGAGGTGCGCTCGGAGGTCCCCTCGGAGCTATGATCGGTTCGGAAATCGGTCATGAAGTGGAGGGTGCGCTCGAGAACAACGGCCAGAACTGTGGTGGCGGCGGTGAAGGCTGCCATGGTGGCTACGGTGACGCCGCCCAGGACTTCGCCAATGCCCGGCATGAATTTCATGAGGCCCGGCATGAATTTCATGAGGCCCGGCATGAATTTCGTGAGGCCGCGCATGATCGTTCTGAGGCCCAGTATCATCGTGGTCGGGCCGCGGATGATTTCGCGCACGGAAACTTCTTCGGCGGCATCCACGAGCTTGGCGAGGCGAACCGCTATGATGCCGAGGCGAGGCACCATGAGGCTGAAGGCCGCCGCGACCAGGCTGAAGGCTTCCGCGACCAGGCTGAAGGCTACCGCGACCAGGCTGAAGGCTTCCGCGACCTGGACGCAGCTGGTACTGACCAGTCGAAGCACGGTACCACGACGCGGAGATCCTGATCTTTGATCGGGCCTGAGAGCGGGGCAATGAGCCCCCGATAGCAGCGCCCGATCAAGGCAGGATCTTCCGCTGGGAAGAACAGCGACAAGGCCCCCTGAGCCTCAGTGCAAGGGGGGATTTGTCCTCCAACCTTTGTAACCCTTAAACCAGGAGATGAACGATGTCAGGCTTAGGCGGCATAATGGGAGGCGGCGGCCCCATGGGCATGCTCAACCAGATCATGCAGATGGTTCAGCAGATGCAACCGCAGCAGAGCGGCGAGAGCGGCCAGTGCTCCCAGGGCGGCGGCCAGACTGATCCCGCCCAGATGTTCCAGCAGATCATGCAGCAGCTCACGCAAGGGCAGGGCTGATCCGCTTTACCCACGTGATCTGACATGGCGGAAGTATGCCGATAATCCGGCATGCAACCGCCATGTCAGCGCGCTCAGAGACGAATTCGGCGTTCGCCACTTTAATGGACGAGCTCAAAGGCTCCAGGCATCCCGCTTTAGGCCCTCATGGACGAACAGATGAACCAAGGGTAGACTGAGGTTCATCCGTCTTCGCTGCCGTCCCACAAGACGGTAACAAAGCCGGCGTTCGTGCCGGTTGAATCGGCACACCACAGCCGCGCGTGCTGCCTTGGCTTCTGCCGATTTGCGGCCGGTCTTTCTCCGGCCAGCTCGATCGGCGCCTCAGATCTCTTGCAGTAACTGCTCGAACGCCTTTATCTGGTCGCCCGCTTTCTTGTCCTCTGCCTTCTGCTGCGCGTTCTCCAGGGAGTCCTGCGTCGATTGCGCCCTCATCTGGTCGGTTGAGCCTTGAACGTCTGGCATGATCATTCTCCTTTGGGTTGAGTTTGCTGTGTACGTCAGGCCTCACATTGCGGGCCAGACACCCACAAGGTAGCCTCGTTGCCACCGGAAAAAAGTGAGCAAGGTCACATAGGCTCGTCGCCGCCGGAAAAAGGATTTGGCAGTGTCGACGCCGACCGGGCTCGGTCAATCGGCGCTGTCGCAATGCGACCAACAAATGCGCAACCGGCACACGACAGTCGCACGCATTGCCTTGGCTTTGCCGATTTCTCTCCGGTCTTTCTCCGGTCAGCATCGATCGATGCGTCAGACGTCATGGGCCGCCGGTTTAAAAAAGGAGGCGGCAACTCGACGGTCTACGACGCGGGTCCGGCGCGCGGCTCCAAATGTGCGATTGATCACGCCAATTTCGCTGTGGTACAATTTTTCGCATTTCAGGATTTGCACTATTCCGCTGCTCGCGACGCGGCCGGCTGGGGGTGCACGCGGGAGACGAACCATGCCTCTGAAGATCGTCTCTGCTGTCCTCAGGCGGCGGCAATCCTTGTCGGAATGCCACAGGTCGCCAGAGCACTGGACCCGAAATGGCCGCCTGGGCCCTACAGGTACGTCGTCATCGAGCAAGACCTCAAGGACGCCCTGATCGAGTTCGGCCGCAACATCAACGTTCCAGTCAAGGTCAGTGACGTGGTCAAGGGCAAGCTGCGTGGCGACCTGGGGAGCGGGTCGGCCGAGGAGTTCTTCAAGCGGCTCACGGCAAGCCAAGGTCTTGTTTGGTACTTCGACGGCTCCGTGCTGCACGTCAATTCCGCGAGCGAACTGCGAACGGAAGTGATCGATCTCGGCCGGATCCTGCCGACGGATGTGGTGTCCAAGCTCTCCAAGCTCGGCATCGCCGATCCGCGCTACCCCATTCGGACCACGCCGGGATCGGGCCTCATTTCGGTATCGGGCCCACCGCCCTATATCGTACTCGTGCGCCAGACGCTCATCGCAATGGCTCGGCAGATGCCTGAGGGAGAGGATACCAGGGTGCGGGTATTTCGCGGCTCGACGATGCGTTGAGAAGCTTCCCGCTGAACGGGCTCTCAGCAGGATGAGAACTCGGCGCAGGCCGATCTGTAGCGCATGTCCAGGAAACCCTTGAGAGCCCCAAAAGGGGATTCGCCATCGGACTTGCCTGGAAGGTGAGACGCCCCTCTTCGACACGATCGAGGAAGTCGCCGTGACCTCCATCTCGACGATGCGCCAGCGGCCGACTCTTGCCCCGCGACTTGTCTTGATCCAGTCGAATGCCTGCTCGATATGTTTGCGAATGCGCGGGCTGACGGCATAGCTGCCGTGCCGGGTCGTTCGCCCGTCAATCGCAGGGCTGCGGCCGCTGGCGTTCTGTGCGACATGTCACATTCATCGAGCGCAGCTCGCTGACGAAGTCTTCTGCGTCGTAGGGCTTTGTCGACGCCAAGGATCGCGGTCGGCCGGTCGGCACGCCGCGCGATCATGTGCAGCGCGGGGCGAAGCCCATATTCAATCTACATCGTCAAACGCAATCGCACCTTCGACGGCATGCGGTTCCCTTGAGAAGGACGGCGTTCTAATGGCCTCGGCGTGCGTGCCGCAGCCGAGCTCGCGCCAGGGGTGTGACGGATCGGACGTGCGGCATATCACAGAAGGACGGATTTGCTTGTGTCTTAATGGCCCCGTCAGCAGGCACCCGGGCGTCGGCATGGAGCAGGCGCGGGCATCCCTAGCGACAATGGAGAATGTGCTATGGGTTTCGATTTAGGAGGTTTCATCGGAGGTGCCGTCGGAGGTGCGCTCGGAGGTCCCCTCGGAGCTATGATCGGTTCGGAAATCGGTCATGAAGTGGAGGGTGCGCTCGAGAACAACGGCCAGAACTGTGGTGGCGGCGGTGAAGGCTGCCATGGTGGCTACGGTGACGCCGCCCAGGACTTCGCCAATGCCCGGCATGAATTTCATGAGGCCCGGCATGAATTTCATGAGGCCCGGCATGAATTTCGTGAGGCCGCGCATGATCGTTCTGAGGCCCAGTATCATCGTGGTCGGGCCGCGGATGATTTCGCGCACGGAAACTTCTTCGGCGGCATCCACGAGCTTGGCGAGGCGAACCGCTATGATGCCGAGGCGAGGCACCATGAGGCTGAAGGCCGCCGCGACCAGGCTGAAGGCTGCCGCGACCAGGCTGAAGGCTACCGCGACCAGTCTGAAGGCTTCCGCGACCTGGCTCGCTACGGCGACTGGTACTGATCTTTGATCGGGCCTGAGAGCGGGGCAATGAGCCCCCGATAGCAGCGCCCGATCAAGGCAGGATCTTCCGTTGGGAAGGACAGCGACAAGGCCCCCTGAGCCTCAGTGCAAGGGGGGATTTGTCCTCCAACCTTTGTAACCCTTAAACCAGGAGATGAACGATGTCAGGCTTAGGCGGCATAATGGGCATGATGGGAGGCAGCGGCCCCATGGGCATGCTCAACCAGATCATGCAGATGGTTCAGCAGATGCAACCGGAGCAGAGCGGCGAGAGCGGCCAGTGCTCCCAGGGCGGCGGCCAGACTGATCCCGCCCAGATGTTCCAGCAGATCATGCAGCAGCTCACGCAAGGGCAGGGCTGATCCGCTTTACCCACGTGATCTGACATGGCGGAAGTATGCCGATAATCCGGCATGCGACCGCCATGTCAGCGCGCTCAGAGACGAATTCGGCGTTCGCCACTTTAATGGACGAGCTCAAAGGCTCCAGGCATCCCGCTTTAGGCCCTCATAGACGAACAGATGAACCAAGGGTACCCCGGAGAGCAAGGCCAATGGGCGGGCTTCCTATCGCGTTGTGTGTTTAACAACGTGTGGCAATGTTATGCGAGAGATCAGAACGCACAGATCACAAACAAGAATGCGCCTGCCGCCAGGGCGGTCTAAGCAATCGAGACGACGAGGAGCACGGTGTCACGTTTCATGACGGCGGCGTGCAGGCTGACATCGCGATGCAAGCTTGATCTGGATCAAAGGAAGGCCTCCAACTGAGGCGGCCTTAATCCTCTGTTCGCCAACCGCCCAAGAGGAAAATTCTGCGCGGCTTGCGCCTTGGGCCAGCCTGTTCTTGAACGTCCGAAAGAGCAACACTGTAGCGCTTCATGAGAAGCTTTACGGCTATTCCTACAATCAGAAACGGCGTCAGGTATATCGCCAGCGTCTCAAGTGCCCACATGGTCGCTCTCCGTGACCGAGGAATTAGGACACTAGCAGATTCAACTTAGGACACTACCAGCGCCAGGGTCTCGCCGTCCTTGGTAAGGAGGATGCGGCCGTCAGCAATATCCTTGATCGTCCAGCCATTGTCGAGGAAGGCACCCTTGTAGTAGCGGTTGCCCTCGGCCGTAATGATATAGGGGCGCTCGCCGAACCACACGGCCTGCACATTAACCACCGGCGCTGGTTTTTTGGCGTCGGTGAGGGTCACGTTTGCGACGAGAACCAACCGCCCGCGATATGCCGCATCAAACCATTGTTGCGCTCCCGTCCAGACGCCAGTCTGTTGCGTCATGATGCTGCCAGTGACGACGACCTGTCCAGCCCCCGCGTTAACCCGAAGACCGGAGAGGCCCGACGCATCAAGATGCTCGGCGAACTTGCGCGCGGCGTCTTCAGCGTTGAGCGCGGGTCCGGGGTTCGGTGGCGGCTGTCGGTCGCAGCCATTGAGCTCTGCAACCGCCTCGCGCACCGAAATCCCGGGCCGCGTCGACAAGCAATGCTCAATAAACCGCCGATCGGCCGCGGGAAGATCGGCCATGAGCTTCGATGCGGCTGTCAGGGTTAGGGTTTCGTTGCCCGGTGCCTCGGCCCGAGCGACGCTGGTCAGGTCGTCCGCCTTCGCGGCAGGGCGCATGGCGGCCAGCCCCAACGCTGGAACCGCAAGCAAGAGCGCGCCGGCGATCATAATGGCCGCCGCGGAGATGCGTGGCCGGGCGGGGGCGTCACCAGGCTCGACGGGGGTCGGCGCGGGGGCCTGATTGCGCTCGATGGAGACCCGCAGTCGCGCCTCTCCGATCGTCAGATCGATAGGCGCTTGCAGCGCGCAGCCATAGCCATTCGCTATGATCTCCTCACCGACGCGGACTTCTCCGCCGATCGCGTGAAGGTCGATGGACCGGCGGCCGACCCGCAGGACGGCATGCTCGGCCGCGATACCGGCGTCCCGCAAGACGATGTCGGCGCCTGGCGTGGAGCCGATACGGACATCGCCCGGTTCAAGCTCGAGGCGCACGCCGCGATGAAAGCCGGCCGTGCTCTCGAGAACGAACGTCGACGGCGACGACGAGACAACGGCGGAGAGCCAATTCGTGAAGGAAGACATCAACCCGGTAGCGGCCATTTTGGACCCCACATTCTTAGGCTGGACGTCCACAAGGTAGACTGGTCGCACCGGAAGAACAGTGAGAGACGTCACAAAGGCTCGTCGTCACCGGAAAGCGGACTAGATATTGGCGCCGTCGACCGGGGCCGGTCAATGGGCGCCCTCGGGAGCAATCAGAGTCGACCTGAACCAAGCCATCTCGATCTTGTAGGTGTCGCAAATCGGCGCAGCTAAGTTCTGTATTGATTGTTTGAGTATTTCCATGCGCCGTCCCCCGGCGGCACTAGTCTCGCTCCCCCGGCCACCATGTCGACGCCGGATCACTTGCGGAAATCTTTGTCGGCCGCAGCGCCACCAAATGGCTGCGCTTGTAGGCATAGCCCCGGACTCGCGAACAATCCTGGCAGCGCATGCGGCGCTCAAGCTCATGGATCGGCGTTTCCTTCGGCCGGCGGATGACGTCGAGCGCCACGGTCTGGTTGGTGTCGCAGCCAAGACAGCGGACCTCCAAATAGGCATAGTCGGCATTGAGGGCCTCGCCCAAGGTCGGCGACGGCTGCGCCGGTCCCTTGAAGGCGAGCATGCGCTTGTTCTAGGCCTCGCACGATAAGCCGGTCGGCCTGCTTCCGGGCCTCTGCCGCCCGCTCTGCCGCCGCGCGGACTGATGCGCCGTAGATGGTCTCTCGCGATCTGCTGCCCATGGCCGGGCATCAAAGCGCGGCCGGAGCGGGCGCGCAAATCATCAAGACCTTGGGCTTGGGAACGGCGGTGAGCTACAGCGTGTCGTCGGTGTGGAAACTTGCACTCTGAGCCTTCGGTCAATTGCCGACCGGGCGCGCTTTATGGCCATGGCGGGGAGACTCGTCTGCACTCGCCCCTGTATGTCCTTTCTGCCGATCCGGAATTGGAAACGGTACAGGCCCGGGACGTCGGCGGGCTTGATTACGAAGGCTACATCTCCGTGCATCATGCGTCGTGGGCGGGACGATGTGCTTTTTGCGCGCTGCACTCTGAGCCTTCGGTCAATTGCCAACTGGGCGCGCTTGATGGCCATGCCGAGGAGGCTCGTCTTCACTCGTCCTTGTATGTCCTCTCCGCCGATCCGGAATTGGAAACGGTACAGGCCTGGGACGTCGGTCGGCCCACTGCGAAGGCTACACCATTGTGCATCATGCGGCGCTTGGGAGGCATGCCGAAGGTCTACCGGGATTCGGAAACCGCGAAAACGCGATATGCGGTCCGCAAGCGAACCGGGGTGATCCGAACACGGCATGCCGGCGAAGGATCGCGGCGGGGGAGAGGGGCATAGCTTATGGTCGCGCCGATCGGGGGTTAAGTGAAACCCGCAACGGACCAGATATATGGGCCAAGCCCAGGGCCAACGGCCAGTATGACATGGATAGAACTGGGTTAGCCTCCTCGTTTGCCGGTTAACACCTCGCGGTGGCGCTTGTTCAGGCTTCGATGCGTGCCATGTCACGAGTGGTCTTCGAGCAGCATGCGTGGCAGGATTAGCCCGAATGTCATGGCCAGTATGATCAAAAATGCTGTGGCACTATTTGTGGCGATGTTCGTCAGCAGAGTTACCGGCGCCTGCGACCCCATCGAGACCAACTCGACAAGGGCGTTCGCCGTCTCGAATAGAAAGAAACCCGGTATCATCGAAACAACCGCGGAAAAGGCCAAGGCAGCGAAGGGCAGATGCAGGCGGTCCACGACCGGCGTGACGATGATGCTGACCAGAATACAGGCAACGAGCGCTCCGGTCGCGACATTTGCTCCCGCGAGCGAGATCAGCGCCCAGCGTGCCGCATGCCCGAGCATACCGGCTAATATGGGGAACGGCAGCATGCGCCACGGGATGGAGAAGAGGGCGCCGAAGGAGGTAACCGCAAATCCTGCTGAAATCACGTCAGCCACGAACGGGACGGGCGGCGCGGACGGCCCTACGGCCGGGAGTACTGCGCCGCCGGCGGTGAAGCCCAATAGCAGGCCGAAGCAGATCATAAGCACGACGACGCCGGCGTAGGTCAGGCGAGCGATACCAAGCGCGATCCGCGTGCGCACGAGATCGATCGTGCCGTTGAGAAGATGCGGACCAGGCACCAGCACCATGCAGGGACAAAATGCGACGAGAGCGGTTGCGATCGGTCGATTCAAGCCGATAGCGGAAACGGCCGCCACGGTGCCGGCGATGAGGGCGGCACAAAGCGGCTGGATGAAAGGGTTTTGCTGAAGCCTGACAGCCAGCGGCGAACAAGCGCGCCGAGGGTGGCACTCGCCGCGATCAGCATCAGGCTCGTGGTGTCGAGCACGCCAAAGATGATTCCGAGCGATGCCGCGCCGATGGCTGCAAATGACGCGAAGTGTAGCGTGGACACCGGCGCCAAATTCCCGGCCGACAACAATGCCGACCGTGCTTCGTCAGCGCGCAGCGTGCCGTCGCACAGCCGGTCCACAACTTTTGTGATGGCCAGCACCCTGTTCATGTCCATGCCGAGCGGCTTAGTGGGAGCGATCCGGGACAGGGATGTGCCTTCGAGTTCGACCGTAAGCCTGTCCCAGTCTGGCAGCACCCGCACTCGCACGCCCAGGGCTCGACCGAGGCGCTCCGCAGTGATCACCGTCCGTTCAGTGGTCTGCCCGTGAGCAAATAGGAGCGTGGCGTCAGGCGACGACGCACAGTGCGCGCTCGCGCGCCGAAGGCTCGAGCTCGAGCGGAAAAGATCGAGAGGCGACAGTCATTGTCACTGACCATCTCTTACTGTGCGGTCGAGCCGCCATCGACGGAGATCGCCGTGCCCGTGATCGATCTGCCGCAGGCCAACCGAGGAAGGCCACGGTGCCGCGAGTTGCGAGGGAGAAACAAACTTCAGAGACGGATGCTTTCAGCCAAAATATCTTGGCCGCTTCCTTCTGGCTGATTTGCTGCGCGGCGATATCGCTATCTGCTTTCGACCAAGGTGTTGGACCCATCCGGGACACACCGCATTGCAGGTTACGCCGCTGCCGGCGGTTCCAGCCGACCACTCCGCCAGACGATCAGCCCGTACCGGCGGCGACGTAGCGGCCTTATGCGTTGAGGCGACTAGGCCGTGCGTTGAGGCAATGTTGACGATCCGTTCCAGCACTGCCTTCCATCTGGGGTACCGCCGCGGCAATGC
>CAWHQY010000038.1:0-10348 GCA_963831505.1 uncultured Alphaproteobacteria bacterium
GAAGAACCGCGTCGTGATGGGCCCGATGGGGACCAACTTCGGCACCACCGACGGTTTCTCGACCGAGCGCGACAAGATCTATTACGCCGAGCGGGCGCGCGGCGGCGCCGCGATGATCATCACCGAGGCGATGGTCGTCTCAGGCAATGCGCGCAATCATCGCGCCTCGCTCTGCATCTTCGACGATCGCTTCATCCCGGGTCTCGCCGACCTCACCAAAGCGATTCACCAGGCCGGTGCGCTGGTCTGCGGCCAACTCAATCATCGCGGCATGCTGTTGCGCCGCTCGGTTCTCGGCATGGAGCCGGTCGGCCCCTCGCCGGGAAAAAATCCGGCGACCGGCGATGAGGTCCGCGCACTCACCAGGCACGACATCGCGGAGATTCAGCAGCAGTTCCTGACCAGCGCCGTCAGGCTGTACCGCGCTGGCTACGACGCGATCGAGCTGCACGCCGCCAACGGCTATCTGTTTCAGCAGTTCTTCACGCCGCGCCACAACAAGCGGCAGGACGACTATGGCGGTCCGGTCGAGAACCGCATGCGCCTGTTGATGGAAACCGTGCGGCTGATCCGTTCCGAGCTGCCTGACTTCCCCATGATGGTGCGGTTGTCGGCGACCGAATACGTGGATGGCGGCTATTCGCAGGGCGACGTCGTGACGCTGTCGAAGGCACTCGAAGCCGCGGGCGTGATCGCGATCGATCTGTCCGGCGGCACCAATGAAACGCCGGAACTTTCGCGCTATTGCATCCAGCCGCCATCATTTCCGCGCCGCTTCCTCGAACCCTATGCGCGGCCGATCAAGGACGCGGTGGCCGTTCCGGTCATCATGGCCGGCCGCATGTTGACGCCTGAGGATGCGGAAGGCGTCCTGCAAGCCGGCAGTGCCGACTACATCGCGCTTTGCCGTGCGCTGGTCGCCGATCCGCACTGGTGTCTGAAGGCCTTCGGCGAAGTGAAGCGGCCGATCCGCCCTTGCATCTCGTGCAACGTCTGCTTTGAGCGGTTGACGCTCGAGCTCGATGTGGCCTGCGTCCAGAACCCGCTTGTCGGCACTGAGTTCGAGACGCTTGCCAGGCTCGAGCCGGGGCTTGAAGGAATCACGCAGCAGAATTCCAGCGTGCTCGTCATCGGCGGCGGCGTCGCCGGCCTCGAAGCCGCGCGCGTATTCGCGACCAACGGCCGGCAGGTCGAGGTGTGGGAGCATAGTCCTCAGGCCGGCGGCCAGATGGACCTTGCGCTCGCGGCGCCGGACAAGGAAGACGTTTCGGGTGTATGGACCTATCGGGTCGCGGCGCTGGCGCAGCTCAACGTGCCAATCCGGACCGGCGTCGCGCCGACCGTCGACCTGATCCGCGCTTACCGGCCGGACCTGATCGTCATCGCCACCGGCTCTACGCCGCGCGATGCCCCCTTTCCCGTCAATACCCATGTCCCGATGATACAGGCGTGGGACGTGCTGCGCAGACCGGAGCTGATCCCCGAAGGCTCGAGCGTTACCGTGGTCGGTGGCGGCATGGTCGGCATCGAGACGGCCGAGTGCATCGCCAAGCGCGCGAGGCAGGTCACGATTCTCGAAGGTCAAAACGTCGTTGCCAAGGAAATGGCGCGCAACAACCGGTGGGACGTGCTGTTGCGCCTGCGCGGCGCCAAGGCACGGATCGTGACCGGCGCGCCTGTCATGTCGATCGAGGGCGATGAGATTGTGTGCCGCAGCGGGCAGGACGTCACACGCCATCCCGCAGGGGACCGGATCGTGCTTGCGGTCGGCGCGCGGCCGGTGCGCGACGTTTCGCGGCTGGCCGACGAGGCCGGTGTGCCATGGGTCACCGTGGGCGACTGCAACAACGTTCCCGGCGATTTCCTCACCGCGATCCGCGATGCATCCATGGTCGCGTGGGCGGCGGAAGAAAAATTCCCGGCGAGGCCGGGCAAGGTGCGTGTCGTGAGCTGAGCCGGAGACAGCGGCAATAGGGGAGGATCCATATGAAAAGCCATCTCGCGGCGCTTGCCGGTGTGCTGCTGCTTGCCGCGCCGTCGGCAGCTTTCGCTCAGGCCGGCAGCAAGGGCGTCGTCAAGGTCGGCGTGTTGCTGCCGCTCACGGGCAACACGGCGTGGGCCGGGAAGACGAATCGCATCGCAGCCGCCATCGAGCCGTCCCTCGGCCTTGCGCCGCTCGTCGTCGAGAGCGTGCACCAGGCGATCGACCGGATTCGCCGCGAGATGGGTATCGGCGGCATCCTGGTCGAGCAGAACGTCGCAGTCGCGCTCTCGGTCGCGGCCCGCGCTTATGTGCTGATGCGGGGGTCGGTCGTCCTCGAGGGTGATCCAAAGGATCTCGCGGCCTCGCGCCAATTGAAGGACGCCTATCTCGGCATGGCGTCCGAACCGCCGTCCGCCGAAGTGAAGCAGGGACATCATGACTGAGGTCGATTACGAGCTCTTCGCTATCCGCTACGCCACCCGCGAGGCGCGCCGCGCTGCGCATTTCATCGGAGGCGATCCGCACGACGGACCGATGCCGATGGATTACTTCGTCTGGGTGGCAAGGGGCGGCGGCCGGACCTTTGTCGTCGACACCGGCTTCAACGCCGAAGTATCGGAAAGGCGCAAGCGCACATTCCTGAGATGCCCGGTGCAGACGCTCACCGTGCTCGGTATCGATCCCGACACAGTCGAGGATGTCATCCTGACCCATCTGCACTACGACCATGTCGGGAACTTCGACCGCTTTCCGAAGGCGCGGTTTCACCTCCAGGAGCGCGAGCTGACATACGCCACCGGACGATACATGCGCTATCCGCGCCTGTCCCATTCGTTCGAGGTCGAGGACGTCTGCGGGATCGTGCGGCTCAATTATGCAAGCCGTGTGATGTTCTACGATGGCGACGCGGAACTTGCGCCCGGTTTGACGGTGCATGCCGTCGGTGGTCACTCGGCTGGGCTTCAGTTCGTCCGGGTCAAGACCCGCCGTGGATTTGTCGTGCTTGCCTCCGATGTCACTCATTTCTACGAGAACATGGCAAGCAGCCGACCGTTTACGACGGCCTTCCATGTCGGAGAAATGCTGGAGGGTTTTGATCGGTTGCTGGCGCTTGCGCCGGATGAGAGCCACATCGTCCCGGGACACGATCCGCTGGTCATGAAGCTCTATCCGGCTCCCGGCCGCGAACTTGAAGGTGTTGCGGTACGCCTGGACGTGCCGCCATCCGGCGTTGCGCCGTCCCGCGCCGACTATTCCGTGCATCCTGAATGACCTGGGCGGCGAGGCGCATTGTGCCTTGCAAGCCTGGAGCAGGATCGGACAAGGCATGGCGGATTTGGGAAAGACACCTGACCTATCCAGCGCCTAAACCTGCACGGAACCCTCGCGCCCAAGGTCCGCATGTCCCAGTGCCCAGCCGTTGTCGCCACGCCCGCTTCCATCGTCGACGCCCTGAAAGCGGTCGCCGGCAATCCGCCAAGAGTGCGTGCGAGCTTCGCCAAGGGCCGGTGTGTTCGCGGCACCTATGTCCCGTCGGAACACGCAAAGGAGATCACGAAATCCCGGAGCTTCACGGAACCATCACGCGTGCTGGCGCGCTTCTCGGTGGGCGGCGGCAATCCCAAAGTGGCGGATACGAACAACCTCGTACTGCGTGGCTTCAGCTTCAGGCTCGGCGACGATGAACATCGCTCGGACATTCTCGTGGAAAGCGCTCCCGTGCATTTTGCGCGGACGCTCGACCAGATGCTGGCGTTCCTCAAGGCGCGCATTCCCGGACCGGACGGCAAGCCCGAGATGGAGAAAGTCAAGGCATTCTCCGCGGCCAATCCCGAAACGCTGCATCAGGCAAACTACATCGCCGCGCGTCCGCTGCCCGGCAGCTTTGCCGGCACGACCTATTGGGGCGTGCACTGCTTTCCCGCAACGAACTCAAAAGGCGAGACGCGGTTCATCAAGTTCAAGGTCGCTCCGGTCGGCGGCGACATCACGCTGACCGAGGACGAGGCGAAGACGGAATCTGCCGACTTCCTGCACGGCGACCTCGAAAAGCGGATTGCTGCGGGCGATGTCCGGCTCAACGTGATGGCGCTGCTCGACCGTCCCGGCGACCCCACGATGGACGTGACCATCCGGTGGCCGGATGAGGACAATCGGGAAGCCGTGCGGCTGGGAACGATCGTGATCACAGCCATCGAAGCGAACGACGCGTGCGACGCGTCCATCTTCAATCCGGCAAATCTCGCCGCGGGGATCGGCCATCCGCCGGACGAGATCTTTGCGGCGCGCCGCGCCGCCTACACCATCTCACTGGCGCAGCGCCGCTGATCCGGCAAAGCGTTTTCAGGCGAAGCCTGTCCCGCACTCGATGCGGGGTGGGCACCGGTTCGCGTGAAGAAAGCGCGTCAAAACAAAAAAGATCACGTGTCGCCTTCCGGGGCGCCAAGCGCGTCGCGGCGCCATGACGCCGGGCTGACGCCAACCAGGCCCGAGAACACCCGCGTAAAGTGGCTTTGATTGGCAAACCCGGCCGATATCGCGATCTCGGACAGCGGAAGGTCGCGTACCGACATCAACTGCTTGGCAGCTTTCACGCGCTGGCGAAGCAGCCACTGGTGCGGCGGCAGGCCGGTGGAAGTTCGAAATGCGCGGGAAAAATGGCTGACCGAGAAGCCAAACTCGGCGGCGAGTTGTTCCAGGGAATGCTTTCCGGCGAGGTCGGACTCGAGCCTCTCGCAGGCTTGCTTCGTCTGCCATGGCGCAAGACCGCCGCGGGCCGGTTCGGTGACAGGCTGCACTCCGCCATAGGTCTGGGCGACATGTGCGGTCAGCGCGAGCATTGTGTGATCGACGAAAAGTTGATTGGTCTCGTCCGGCCGACGCAGCCCTTCCAGAAGTGAGGCGCCGAGGTGACGGACAACAGCGTCGTCATGGCCGACGCCGGGCTGGTAGGCAAGCTCGCCGATGCAAGGTGTGCCGGATTGCCTGGCGATGCCGTCCAACGCCGAGCGCGGCAGATAGAAAAAGATGGAGTGGAACGGCTTGTCGATCACATAGCGCGGATCGCGCGTCAAGTCGTACAGATACGTTGCGCCGGCGCGGACATCCGTCCTGATGACACATCGGCCGCGTTCCCAGCACTCGCAGTCCGGGTAGTCGCGAAACTTGAGGCTGACGAGATAGGCATCCTCGGAGGGCATCGAGTCGGAAAGGCCGGGCGCGGGGTCATCATTCCTGGCTTCGGTGACCGCGAGTTCTGCGCTGCGCAGGGAGCGCGCGATCAGCGAGGGCGCGTCCTTCAGATGCAAGGGCCGCCCGAGCCTTTCTCCGTATACGCCTGCCTGTGTCATTTGGCTCGGCCACATCGTTGGAATTGGATCAGAGGCGACCCGCCGTCGTCCTGCGTGGTGCCGCGCATTATCCAAAATCGCCGGGCGGCAGTCCAGCTTCCTCGTAACGAGAAGTTGTTGCGACAGCCCGTCGCAGCGGCCGCGGCAAGACGAATCTCGGAGCGATTTCAATCGGTCCAGCGTTGCTAAGAAAGGGCGACCCACCATCGGTAAAATCATGGAAGGCCGCTGTCGTGCGTTTTCGAAAGCGCCGACGAACATGGAGCAGGATCGGGCAAAGCACCGCCGCTTTGGGAAAGACGCCAGAACCCGACGCGCCTAGAACGCGCACCGATCGCTCGCGACGTTTGCCGTCATCATTCGGGCGGACGGAAGCAATGGCTTCCTGCCGGCCCGCAGCCAAGGCCCGACGGCGCGAGCGCATGGCCTCCGTAAAGCGAGCGCACCACCATGAGCAAACCGAATTTGTGCGATCTTTCGCAGAATCTACAGGCCGGGTTCGAGGCGGACCGTGGTGATTTGGCGATTACCGAGCGGCGCCCAGCCGATGTGGAGATGGCGCGTGTGCTCAAGACCGCGCCGCTTCGTATGGCTTCGGATCCGTCCAGTGGCACGATCGCCCATTGGCGACATGGAGCTTTGCACGATGTCGTCGAGCCCATGGTCGATCACGTCGTCATGACCTACCCCTCGGGCGCGCAGCGGCTGGAGCGGCGCAATGGAAAATCAGTTGCGATTGGAACGGCGCGTTCCGGCGTGGTGACGATCATTCCTGCCGGCTCAAGCGCCCGATGGGATATTCCCGGGCTTGTCAACGTCGTCCAACTCTATCTTCCGCATACAACGCTCGAACGGGTGGCAGGAGAAGCCGATCAGCCCGGACCGGGCATTCTCTCTGAGCGAACAGGGCATCCCGACACCATTACATCGCGGCTGCTCATGAGTGCTGCAGATGCCCTCGAGGGCAACGAGACTCTGGATGCCTTGTTCAGGCACCAACTGACAGATCTCCTGGCGACGCGTCTGCTGGCTGCGCATGCAGGCGCGCCAACCACGTTCCAGCCGATCACAGGCGGGCTGTCGCCAATGACGCTGCGCAGCGCGATCGAACGTTTGCGCTCCGGTGTCGATACGGACGTCTCTCTCGCCGCGCTGGCTTCCGATGCCGGTCTGTCGCGCTTCCACTTCTGTCGTGCCTTCAAGGAAAGCACCGGGCTTTCGCCGCATGCCTGGCTGCGCCAGCATCGGCTCGAGCAGGCCATGAACATGCTGCGCGACACCGACGCATCGGTGGTGTCGGTGGCGGCGGCGCTTGGCTACGCCTCCCAGACCGCGTTCGCCGCGGCGTTCAGGAAGCTGACCGGAGAAACCCCGAGCGATTGGCGCCGACGCGAGCGTTAGCAGCAATCGCTCTGCAGTCACGTCAATGGCTCTGGGGCGGCGGCAGACTCAATTCGCTAAATCACCGCAGTACCCGCTCAATAACGGATGGAGACAAACAATGATCTGGAAGAGCTTCGCAATCGCTCCGCGACGGAGATTCATCGCCACCGCACTTGTGTACGGACTTTCGTTGAGCGTTCGGCTCACTTCGGGAGCGGGCGAAGATGCGGAAACCCAGGCACAAGCGGCTCAAAGCGCCAATCCCATGACTTCCGTCATGATCAACGATAGCGCTCCGTTCTTCCGCAAGGACTGGCCTCCAGGGCCGGCCCTGCCGATTGCCTTCACCGCGCCCGGCCGCTGGGCTCTGGAGGCTGCCCCGCGGCATGTGAAGGCTTCATGCCAGTGACGCCGGTGCCGAACTGTTCCGCGTCATGGTTTCACGACCTCGCGTCGTCATCGAACGCAAGGAGCTTGCCGCCAGTGAGAAGCGGCGGCGGTGACGCGCATTCTTCCGAGCAAATCCAACCACAGGAGTAAATCACATGCGACTTGTCATCATAGGCGCCGGCTTCGCCGGCATGTACGCTGCACTTTCCGCCGCCCGCCTGCGCGACATCAAGGGCGTTTCGCCCGAGGAGCTCGAGATCGCGCTGGTTGCACCGGAGCCGACGCTGGTGGTTCGCCCGCGGCTCTACGAGTCGAAGCCCGAGACCCTGACGGCGCCTCTGCTGGATGTTCTCAAGGCCATCGACGTCGTCTACGTGCAAGGCAGCGCCGAAACGGTCGACACGAAGTCACGCGCGGTGGAAATCGTCACTGCCAAGGGTGCGCAACGGAAGCTCTCCTACGACCGGCTGGTCGTGGCCACCGGCAGCCGGCTGTTCCGTCCGAACATTCCCGGTCTTGCCGAACACGGCTTCAGCGTCGACCAGCTCGACGATGCGATTGCCCTAGACCGGCATCTGCAGGGGCTCGCTGACCGGCCGGCAATGAACGGGCGCGATACGGTCGTCGTTGCCGGTGGCGGGTTCACCGGCATCGAGGCGGCAACGGAGATGCCGGCGCGGCTCCGTGCGATCCTCGGCAAGGATGCCAGGCCGCGCGTCATCATTGTCGATCGGAACAGTGCGATCGCTCCCGATATGGGTGCCGGTCCTCGCCCCGTCATCGAGGATGCGCTACGCAAGCTCGGTGTGGAGACCCGGCTCGGTGCCGGCGTCGCATCGCTCGACGAATCCGGCGCCACGCTCTCCTCCGGCGAACGCATCGAAACCGAGACCGTGATCTGGGCGGCCGGCATTCGCGCCGCCCCGCTGACCGCGCAGATCCCCGCCGAGCGCGACAATTTCGGCCGGCTGCTGGTCGACCGGGAGTTGCGCGTGCCGGGGGTCGCCGGCGTCTTTGCGACCGGCGATGCCGCCAGGGCAGCCAGCGATGATATCGGCAATTACGCACTGATGTCGTGCCAGCATGCGACGCGGATGGGCGCCTTTGCTGGCAACAATGCCGCCGCCGAGCTGCTCGGAGTCCCGACCAAGCCCTATCACCAGAAGGCATACGTCACCTGCCTCGACCTGGGCGAAGCCGGCGCGCTCTTCACGCGTGGCTGGGAACGGAAAGTGGAGATGGTTGGCGAAGTGGCAAAGAAGACCAAGCAGGAGATCAACACCGTCTGGATCTATCCGCCAAGGGCCGAGCGTGCCGCTGCGCTGGCGTCGGCCGATCCGGAGCGTGTCACCGACCTGTAGGTGCCTGGCCCGATATGAGCCGCGCTTCTCGCGCGCGGGAGCGCGGCTCATTCACCGTCGACGCATCTTGGAGATCACTACGATGAATCAAGAGAAAATGCGAACCACGGCGTTCGCCATGCCGCTGACCAATCCCGCTTTCCCTCCCGTCGAAAAGCAGATCGGCGACATGTGGTTGTTTTCCAGCTTGATGCTGATGTCTTGAGAGTTTTCGACGAAAGCTTATCGTGGTCGGCGACGAAACGGTTCAGGTCGGTGTGTATATGATGAGCTTCAGGTCAGGATCGTCATTGGCCTGGAAACTTGCGTGCTCGAAGCGCAATATGCCCTTCTTTGGATGTCGCAAGCGCTTTACGCCGCCCGCACCGCCCCGAATATCGTGGGCTTCCCACCATTCTGCAAACTCCGGGCTGCCGCTTCGAAGTCGGGTTAGCAACTCGATAAATGCCGGATCGCCGGCCCAGAGATCGTGTGTCGCACGGAACTGGGCGACAACACGCTTGGCCTCCTCGGCCCAGCTTGATCCAAACAGACGGCGCGTTCCCGGATTGAGCAGTACGCAGACGAGAATGTTGCGATCTTCTTCCGCAAGACGATCGAAGGCAAAAATGTCGGCGGCAACCTTGTTCCAAGCAAGGACATCCCACCGTCGGCCCGTGATGTAAGCCGGTTGATTAAGGGACTCGACAAGACTTCGAAGGGCTGCGGGAACGATTTCTCTGGTGAAGGCGCGCCGATTGGCCCCCAATGCCAGCGCGCGCAAATGCGCATGCTCTACTTTACTGAGGCGCAACGCTCGCGCCAGTGCATCAATAGTGGTGACTGAAGGACTGACCGCCCGTCCTTGTTCCAGCCGAATGTACCAATCGACACCGATCCCAGCCAGTTCGGCGACTTCCTCGCGCCGCAAGCCGGGAGCTCGACGTCTTCGCCCGCCGTCCGGAAGGCCAACCGACTTCGGCTTGAGCTTGGCGCGCCGCGAACGAAGAAAATCACCGAACTCGCTTCGGCTGGGATCTGACATGGCCTCTCTCCCGAGAGCAGGTACTCACAATCCTAGGATAGTACTAGTCCTTCCGCGGCGCGCGCAACCTGCGATTATGGGAGAATGTTGGGAGGCGTCGACCGGCTCGGGCCCCAGCTTTCCCAGCCAGACTTCTCACAACCGGAGCGATGAGCTCTGCTCGAACTCCAGCGAGACAATTTCAAGGAAACTCCATGTCGCCTGGTTCGTCCATCAGTGTTTCGCTCAAGATAAACGGTCGGGATCACGAATTCTCGGCTCCAGCCTGTGACACCCTCCTGGATGTTCTCCGGGACAAGCTTGGTATGACCGGCACCAAGAAAGGTTGTGACATGGGAGCGTGTGGAGCATGTACCGTCCTGGCAGACGGGCGCCGGGTAAAGTCGTGCCTCGCGCTCGCGGCTTCCTATGATGGTCGGTCGATCACCACGATCGAAGGCATCGGTACATTGAACGATTTACATCCGCTGCAAGCCGCTTTCATCCGACATGATGCGTTGCAGTGCGGCTACTGTACGCCCGGGCAAATTCTGTCCGGCCTGGCGTTGCTCGACGAAAAGCCGGCGAGATCTTGAAGCGATCCGCGAGGGAATGAGCGGCAACCTCTGCCGATGCGGCGCCCATCCGAATATCGTGGCGGCAATTGCCGAGGTGGCAGGACTATGAGCGGACCCTCGTTTCAATACAGCCGCGCGGCGAACGTTCACGACGCCATCATCCAGGCGTCGAGACCAGGCACCGCGCTCCTGGCCGGCGGAACTGACTTGCTCCAGCTCTGGAAGGTCGGTGCGATTGCGCCTGCAGGGGTCGTCGATATCTCGCGCCTGCCGCTGGATGATGTGGAATTTGTCGGTGG
>CAWHQY010000039.1:0-19691 GCA_963831505.1 uncultured Alphaproteobacteria bacterium
AATGCGAGGCGAGCATGGTCGAGAAACGCGCGGCCGCCGGCCGTGAGCTCCACGCCGTGCACACTGCGGGTCAGTAGCGGCACGCCGACTTCATATTCGAGACCGGCGAATCTGCCGGCTGAGCGAGGGCTGCGCGGTATGCAGCCGCTTTTCGGCGGCGACCGTCAGGCTGCCTTCCTCCGCAACCGCGATGAAATAGCGAAGATGGCGGAGTTCCATTCCATGCCTCCCAAGTATGGAATGGAGCTTACAAAGTCTTTTTCAAACGCGCCAGCCTACGACAAGCTACGGCCAACACGGCATGAGCGTTCAGCCTCAACCATGCCCACTCGGCAGGGAAAGGCCTCGCCCGCGCCGGAATTGAGGGAGAATTTCGATGTCAAAATCGGTCGTTCTCGTCACCGGCGGCCTCACCGGCATCGGCCGCGCCACCGCGCTGGCCTTCGCCCGGGAAGGCGCCAGTGTCGTCGTTTCCGGCCGTCGCGAGGACGAAGGCAAGGCGCTCGAGGCGAGCTGCGCGGGCTCGGGGCGGAGGCCGCGTTCATCGCGGCCGATGTCCGCCACGAAGACGATGTCCGTCGTCTGGTCGATCAGACCGTGGCGCGTTTCGGCCGGCTGGATGTCGCCGTGAACAATGCCGGCACCGAAGGCAAGCCCGGCCCGGTGACCGAGCAAACGCGCCGAGAGCTACGCCGCGATGTTCGACACCAACGTGCTCGGCACGCTGCTCAGCATGAAGCACGAGCTGCGGGTGATGCAGGCGCAGGGCAGCGGCAGCATCGTCAATATCTCCTCCACCATGGGCGAGCGCGGCGCGGCGAACGCTCGCGCTCTACGCGGCCAGCAAGCACGCGGTGGAAGGGCTGACCAAATCCGGCAGCGCTCGAAGCCGCCGCGTTCGGCGTGCGCGTCAATGCGGTCGCGCCCGGCCCGATCGAAACCGCGATGCTCGACCGGTTGACCGGCTCGCCGGACAAGAAGGCCGCGTTCTGTCGCCGCGCGTGCCGCTCAAACGCGTCGGCAGGCCCGAAGAGATCGCCGACGCGATCGTGTTCGTCGCCTCCGACAAGGCGTCGTTCATCACCGGCCAGATCATCCGGGTCAACGGCGGCAAGACCGCAAGCTGACCTATTTCCTTCATTTGAAAGCCATTGGAGTTTTGTCATGACCACTCACACCCACCAGACCGCACCGACACAATTTGTTGAGGCCAACGGCATCCGTTTCGCCTATCGGCACTTCGGCAAAGCCGGCGGCGTGCCGATCGTGATGAACATTCACTTTCGCGGCACGATGGATCATTGGGATCCGGTGATAACGGACGGGCTCGCCGAGCGCCGCGAAGTGGTACTGTTTGACAACGCGGGTGTCGGCGCGAGTTCGGGCGAGGTACCGCCGACGTTTCCCGAGATGGCGAGGAACGCGATCGCCTTCATCAAGGCGCTCTGGATCAGCAAGGCCGACGTCCTCGGATATTCGATCGGCGGCAAGATCGCCCAGGAGATCGCCGTGCAGGCGCCGGATGTGGTCCGAAAGCTGGTGCTGATCGGCACCGGGCCGCGTGGCGCCGACACCGCCGCCAGCAAATCGGCGGAGATATTTTCCGCGACCTATGATCCGCCCGAACATCTCTGGATCGCCGCGCACTTCTCGTCTTCACCTGCCGGCCGTGCGGCTGGTCTCGCCTACCTCGAGCGCAAGCACCGCCGCCGGGATCGCAGCCCCGAGGTCAGCGAGACATCCGCCGCTACCCAGTTCCAAGCGATCGTCAAGTCGAACGAGAAGTTCGATGGCGTTCTAGATTACCTCAGTGAAATTCATCATCCGACGCTCGTCGTGCATGGCCATAACGACCTGATCATTCCGACGATCAACGGCTTCACCCTGCAGCAGCACCTGCCGAACGCGCAGCTCATTATCTATCCGGATTCCAGCCACGCTCCATTTTACCAGTATCCGAAGCTCTTTCTGGCCCAGGTCGAGAGGTTCCTAGATCAGGAAGGATGGACGTGAAGTGCCGGCCTCAGCGCTTCGCAACACAAGGAGAAGACCAATGACCAACCTCATGGGAAAAACGGCGCTCGTCACCGGCGCTTCGCGCGGCATCGGCCGCGCCTCCGCGCTGGCGCTCGCCAGATCCGGCGCACAGGTGCTGGCTGCATTATGCCACCGGCGCCAAGGAAGCCGAGGCGGTCGCCGCCGAAATCCGCAAGCTCGGCGGCCGGGCCGACACCGCCGGCGCCGATCTCGCCGCGCCCGACGGCGCGCACAAGCTGGCGCGTCAGGTCCGCTCCATCATCGGTGACAGGCTTGATATCCTGGTGGCTAATGCCGGCATCGCCAAGGCAGCCACTATCGAGGAGACGACGATTGAGGATTTTGACCGGCTGTTCGCAGTGAATGTCCGCGCGCCGTTCTTTCTGGTGCAGCAAGTGCTGCCGATCCTGCACGAGGGCAGCAGCATCGTGCTGCTGTCCTCGCTGGCGGCGCACGCATCGGTCGGCACGCTGGCCGCCTATGCCGCGACCAAGGGCGCGATCGACACCCTGGTGAAGCACTTTGCTTCCGCGCTCGGCGGCCGCGGGATTCGCGTCAACGCCGTGTCCCCCGGCGTGGTCGCGACCGAAATGTCATCTTTTGCCAAGACGGATGAAGGTCGTGACTACACGCTTGGCCTGCAGACGCTGAAGCGGATCGCGCAAGCGGACGATATTGGCGATGCAATTGCCTTCCTCGCTTCCCCGGAGGCGCGCTGGATCACCGGCGACACACTGCGTGTCGACGGCGGCTCCAAGCTCTGACCATTGTCGCCTCTTGGCCATCGCTATCAGAGAGGCTGATCGAGATTACCGCTATTGAGGGATAAGCGAACCGCCCCGCAACATCGGGGGATCCACGATGCGTAGTGCTACATGGCGGAGCATCGCAGACTTGCCAATCGGAGCGGATCGCGGGCTGCAGCATCATAGGGGAATAGGGAGGGTGTAGTGCCCATCTTCATCGGCTGTGGCGCGCCATCTATCTCATTAAAATGTCATCGATTTCCAGTGCGACCCAAAATCGCCCCAGACTAAAACTTGCTTTTAGTCTGGGTTTTAGTCTGGGGAAATTTCTCGCAGACGAGCGGGCCGTTCCGAACCTTCTAACTCGTCTGCAGGTGCGTTTCGCTCGGCAGCCGCTGCTTCCAACGGCGAAGCGTCAAAAAAGCAATGTTAGGCGATACAAGTACGTCTTCGGCGCGTGGCCTCGGAGCCTGATGCATCACCATCGAGAAAAGCCCGACAAGACGATACAGGTCACTGGGGCGCTCGCGGGTGCGCTTCCGGCTAGCAAGTACGCCAAGGGCGAAGTGAACCGCACTGAGCGGCTGTTGCGGCTTCCTCTTGCGTACCCAAAGGTAACACCACGCAAACGGCGCGCCCCTTCCGAGTGAACGTGTGCTTGTTCGTCACTGACGTGAAAGCAGAAGTCGTGGATGTGGCTATCCCTGTGCATCTGACAAACGAGGCGTTCAACCCACGACGCCCTGTGGTCCCACAGGCCACCCTCGCAAACCCTAGCGGCTTCCCATAGGCCGCCTTCGGGGCGATCATGTCGGATGTCCACCAAATCCCGGCATTCGATTTACGGCGCATCCGTTCGTGCGGCCACAGAGCGCGCCAAGGAAGCCTGCAAGGAAGCCGATAGGTTGGCGGTGGAGGCGTGGAACAAGCGGATGTTGGGCTTCCGTGGACCTGCGCAGCCGTCACCGACATTGGGGGACGCGTTGAATGCGGGCTACCACTATCTCGAAGTGCGGTGCCTCGGTTGCGACACGCACCAGACCGTTGCACTCGATGTGGTTCGCAGGCCGAAGACGACACCGATCCACGAACTTGAGCGGTAACATGCGGTGCAAGGACTGCTCGCAGGTGCGCGGCCATGCATACAAGAGGAGCCACTTGGTTGCGCTGAGGCACCGCAAGATTTCGATTACAATGAGTGATCCACCATCAACGTGGTGGCCGGGAGAGAGATGATCTGATCACGTCCGTTTTTCGGGGAAGACCGGAAGTAGCTGGCACCGGGACAAACCGACGCGAAACCGACATTTACGCCCCACGCTCGCCGCGTACTTCGGTCTGAGCAAAGGCAGCACCAATGCGCTTATTCTCAGGAACCCAAGGGTTCCATTTGTTGACGATGCACTCACCAAGCCCAGACTGCCTCAGGCAACATTTCGGGCCGGCAGATTGGCCATGGAGCAAGAGCAACCAGTTCGTATCGAACGCAGGTTGGCGGCGATAGCCGAAGCGAGAACGGCTGAGAGACCGCGCGTCACTCTGGAAATCCTGCTTTGCGGAGGCCGTCCACGCCGCAAACTCATCATCCATCGTCTCGATCACTGATCGAGCCCGAGGCGCGATTACTTCAGGATGAATCGTTCTCGCACCTGTGCACCGAAAGTTGTTCAGCCGACAATCTCAAAAAGACGTGCCGTCACCGGATTTGAACGACTGAACCACGTCGTATTTCCCCTTAGTCGGAGGAATGGCGTAGTCGAAGCGCAGGGGTCCGAACGGCGAATCCAAATAAGGCGGGCCCACTTCAAGGGAGTGGATGCGTTAAGTAATTGAATATGAGGATGATGGTGGCGCACAAAGGATCGAACCTTGGACCTCTTCAGTGTGCGGCGTGGCTTGGCGTTGATTATGTTGTGTTTTTCTTTGAAAGGACCTTTTCCTCGCCTTCTAGTGTGGCGTTCTCTTCGCTGTCCTCGTCGGTTACTTCCAAAGACCAGGCAGCCAAGATGAGCGAAGAAGCCAACCGGTCCTGCTCGACCGACCCTGCGCCCCTGCAGTTGCATGCCCGGCGCGCTTCTGATATTGAGGTGCGTGCCTCATTTTTCTTCTCTGCGGGACCGAGCTCACGATGCGCCTCTTCGGCAAGTGCGGATGGGGCTTCTTCTGCTGGACCGAGAAATGGGTCGTTCGCTCAACAAAATGACAATATGAAGAGTTGGCCGCACAGATGGCCAACCACATAAAGGGAGGGTTGTGATGCAGCGTCTCTTGGTTGCAGGTGTGTCCGTTGCGTTGGCGATGGCGCTTGGTGTCGGCTCGGCGAACGCGGCTGACAAGAAGGTTCTGGCCTTCGTCGTCAACGGCGCGTCCGACTTCTGGAAGATCGCCGAGGCCGGTGTCAAGAAGGCGCAGGGCGAGCTGCCCAATTACGACCTTCAGTTCAAATATCCCGAACAGGCCGCCGCCGCCGTGCAGCAGCGGGTGATGGACGACCTCGTGGCGGCCGGCGCCGCCGGAATCATGGTCAGCTCCGTGGATCCGAAGAACCAGACGGAACAGCTCAACAAGGTCGCCTCCCAGTCGGTGCTGTTCACCACCGACAGCGACGCCCCGCAATCGAAGCGCGTGGCCTATATCGGCTCTTCCAACACCGATCTTGGCAAGGACGCCGGCAAGCTGATGCTGAAGGCTCTGCCGAATGGCGGCAAGTGCGTCGGCTTCGTCGGACTGCCTGGCGCCGACAACGCGCGCGAGCGCATCGAAGGCGTCAAGGCGACGATCAAGGGCTCGAAGGTCGAGCTGGTCGACGTTCGCGGCGACGAGATCGACCAGACCCGTGCCAAGCGCAATGTGGAAGACATTCTCGCCGCCATGCCCGACGTCAGCTGCCTCGTCGGTTTCTACTCCTACAACACGCCGCGCATCTACGAGGTGCTGAAGGAGGCGGGCAAGCTCGACAAGATCAAGATCATCGGCTTTGACGAGGATCCGATCACGCTCGGCGGCGTCAAGGAAGGCAGCATCGTCGGCACCGTCGTGCAGCAGCCGTTCGAGTGGGGCTATCAGGGCATGAAGCTGATGGCGAAATATATCGAAGGCGACAAGTCGGGCATCCCCGCGAACGGCATCATCATCGTTCCCGGCAAGGTCATCGACAAGTCGAACGTCGACGACTTCATGGGCTCGATGAAACAGATGCTCAAGAAGTAGCGGGAGTGTCAGCGCTGCACTCGTCGCAGCCGCCAATGCCAGAGCCGTTTCTCGAACTGGTCGACATCAGCAAGATCTATCCTGGCGTGGTCGCACTCGACCACGTCGGCTTGTCGGTGTCGCGCGGCGAGGTGATTGCGCTGGTGGGCGAGAACGGCGCCGGCAAGTCGACGCTGATGCGCGTGCTTGGCGGCGTGGTCGAGCCGAGCGGCGGCGTGATCCAGATCGATGGCGTCGAGCGGCGGTCTCTTACGGTCGCGGACGCCATCAAGGCGGGTATCGCCTTCGTCCATCAGGAGCTCAACCTTTTCGACAATCTCGATGTCGCGGGCAACGTCTATATCGGCCGCGAGCCGGTGCACGGCGGGCCGCTGAAGCTGATCGACCGCAAACGGCTCTATGCCCAGATGCGGCCGCTGCTCGACCGTCTCGGCGCCGATTTCGAGCCCGATGCGCCGCTCGCCGAACTGTCGCTGGCCCAGCGCCAGCTCGTCGAGATCATCAAGGCGCTGTCGCTCGATGCGCGCCTCGTCATCATGGACGAGCCGACCTCCAGCCTGACCTTGACCGAGACCGAGCGACTGATGCGGGTCATCGCGGGGCTCAAGGCCGACGGTGTCAGCATCATCTTCATCACGCACCGCCTGAACGAGGTGATGCAATGTGCCGATCGCGCGGTGGTGTTGCGCGACGGGCGCATGGTCGGCGCCCTGACCCGCGCCGAATTGACGCCGGCCGCGATGATCCGGCTGATGATCGGGCGTGACCTCAAATCGCTATACGTGCCGCCCGCGGCCCCTCGCGGCGGCAGCGTGCTGGAGATCGTCGAGGCCGCGACCTTCACCTACCCGGATCGCGCCGTGAGCCTGTCGGTTTGCCGCGGCGAGATCCTCGGTCTCGCGGGGCTGGTCGGCTCCGGGCGCACGGAGCTGGCCCGCGCCATCTTCGGGGTCGATCCGCTGCGCGGCGGCGCCATCAAACTCGAGGGCGAACCGATCCGCATTGCCACGCCGCGCGCGGCGATCGATCACGGGATCTATCTCATTCCGGAGGACCGCAAGAGTTCGGGTCTGCTGCTCGACGTCTCGATCACGGAAAACATCTCGCTGCCGGACCTCGCGTCCTATCAGCGCTTCTGGCTGGTGAACACCGCGCGCGAGACCGCGAACGCGCAGCGCCAGCGCGAGCGCCTCAAGATCCGCTCGCCCGATGTGGCCACTTCCGTGGGCTTGCTGTCCGGCGGCAATCAGCAGAAAGTCGTGCTCGCCAAATGGCTCTCGATGCGGCCAAAAGTCCTGATCTTTGACGAGCCGACGCGCGGCGTCGACGTCGGGGCCAAGCAGGAGATCTACGACATGCTGCGCCGCCTGACCGACGCGGGCGTCGCGGTCCTGATGATCTCGAGCGACATGGAGGAGGTCATCGGGGTCAGTGACCGCATCGCGGTCATGCACGAGGGCGCGATTTCAGGATTTCTTGATCGCAGCCAGTTCAGCGAGCACAATGTGCTGCAGCTTGCCGTCGGCCACACAGTCTAGAGCATGATCCGGAAAAGTGGAAACCGGTTTTCCGAAAAGCATGCCCTCGGGCTCGACCCGAGGGATCATGCTCAAACAAAGAGATAAGATCATGATGCGATTCCACTTAATCGCATCATGATCTAGGCGAGGGAACCTTGCGCAAGAAAGATCTGAGCCTGCTGGTCCTGATCCTGGTGGTCGGCGCCGTCGTCACCTTCATCAATCCGCGCTTCCTCCTGGTCGGTAATCTCTCCAACACCGCCAACCAGGTCGGGATGTTCGGCATCTTCTCGATCGCCGAGGCCTTCGTCATCATCATCGGCGGAATCGAGCTGTCGGTCGGCTCGGTGATCGCGCTGCTCGGCGTCTTGTTCATCGACATGATCGTCAATCACGACGTCAACTGGGTCGCGGCCTTCGCCATCATTATCGTCGGCGGGCTGGCGATCGGCGTGGTGCACGGCACGCTCGTCACCAGGATGCGCATCCAGCCCTTCGTGGTCACGCTGTGCGGATTGCTGATCTACCGCGGCGCCGCGCGCTACTACACCGAGGATGCCACCGCCGGCTTCGGTTTCGGCGCGAGCTTTCCGACGCTGGAATGGCTGACCGCGGGCCGCACCAACGTGCTGGGCTTTCCGCTGCCCCATAGCGTGGTGGCACTGTTCATCGTCACAGCGGTCGCCTGGGTGGTGCTGCACCGCTCGGTGTTCGGACGTTACCTCTATGCGGTCGGCAAGAACGAGGAGGCGGCGCGCTATTCCGGTATCCGCGCCAACCGCGTCGTCATCTCCGCCTACATCATTTGCGGCGGACTGACGGCGTTCGCGGCGATCCTGATCGCGATGTACACGCGCTCAATCTCGCCGGCGGTGCACGGTTCCTTCTACGAGCTCTACGCCATCGCCGCCGCCGTGCTCGGTGGCTGCTCGCTGCGCGGCGGCGAGGGCTCGATCATCGGCGTTGTGCTCGGCACCGTGCTGCTTCAGATGCTGCAAAACCTCGTCAACCTGCTGGGTATCCCGAGCTCGCTCAACTTTGCGGTGATGGGGTCGGTGATCCTCATCGGTGTGCTCGCCGACCAGTACCTGGTGCAGCGCAGTCGCCGCACGACGACGGCCAAGGGGCGGACGCAGGCAAATGTCGCTGCGGCGCCGCTCGAGCGGGCGAATGCTGAGTGATGCCTTCCGTCCAAGCCAAGGCGCGATGATTTCATCGCGCCTTGGCTTCTTGTTTGCGCATAATCCTGCGCCAAGTGAGCAAGGGATCGGCGCAGGCCGTGCGGCGCATCCTCAGAGCCAGCCGCCATCCACTACGTAGTGCTCCTGAAGTGCACGCCGATGCTTCATCGGACTTAACGAACACCGTGAACTTCGGGTTCGGCGGCGCAGTCTTAGCTGGTGGGGAGACGTGGCGCTCCCAAAATGAGTTGCGTACCTCAAAAGACCTCTGTACGGTGGAGGCATGAAGGAACAGGAAGCGAACGCCCCGCTCACCCTGAGGGACATCGCGAGCCAGGCAGGGGTGAGTCTCGCAACAGTGGACCGTGTGCTCCACAATCGCGCCGGCGTGCGGCCGGACAAGGTCCGTCGCGTAAAACAGGCGATTGAGCGCAACGCCTTCCATCCACATGTGGCAGCCGCCGAACTGGCCCGTGGTCGCGCCAGGCGGTTTGTGTTCGTGATGCCGTTCGGCCCGAACCTGTTCATGCAGCAGATCCTATCGTATCTCGCCGAGATGTCGGCCTGGCTCTCGGCTCGCCGCCTCACCGTTCGAACCGTGACGACCGACGTTTTCGATCCAGCGGTTCTCGCATCCACGCTCGAATCTCTTGCCGGCGACTTCGATGGGGTGGCCGTTGTCGCACTCGATCACCCGGGCGTCCGGGCTGCCATCAACGATCTCGTCGACGGCGGCACGAAGGTTGTTACCCTGGTCTCGGACGTGCCGTCTTCGCGGCGCCACCATTATGTCGGCATCGACAACATCGCTGCCGGCCGTACCGCAGGCGCGCTGGTCGGTCGCCTCGCAGGCTCCAGGCAAGGAAAGGTCGCAATCGTCGCCGGCTCGCAGGCATTGCGAGACCACGCCGAGCGTATCTTCGGCTTCAATCAGGTGATGGTGTCCGAGTTTTCGCACCTCGACGTGCTGCCGGTCGTTGAGGGGCGCGATGAAGATGAGCGCTCCGAACACCTTATGGTGAAGTTGCTGAGCGATCATCCCGGCATCGTCGGTCTCTACAACGTAGGCGCCGGTACGCCGGGCGTTGCCAAGGCGCTTGTCGACCTCGGGCGCGGCAAGCAGGTCGTCTTCGTCGGACACGACGTGACGGTGGTGACGCGCAAGCTGCTCCTGCAAGGTGTCATGCATGCGGTCATTTCGCAGAACCCAGGGCATGAGGCGCGGGCTGCCGTTCGCGTGCTGCTCGCTCTTGCCCGAGGTGAGCCAATCCTGAGCGAGCAGGAGAAAGTCCGGATCGACATCGTGATGAGGGACAATCTGCCTTGAGTAGAAGCGGCCCGACGCCTCACGTTCCAGCACCGTGAGCGGCAGATCGGGTCTCGGGAATCGCTACTTTGTGGGAAAGGCGACGCAGTTCGCACGCCCCATTGGAGCCGGGAGGAGGAAGGCCCGTGTATCTGGGGATGGACGTCGGCACGTCCGGAGTGAAAGCCGTACTTGTGAGCGAAGGCGGCGCGATTGTCGCGACGGCCTCGCGCGAGTTGGCGCTGTTGCATCCGCATCCACTTTGGTCGGAACAGGATCCGGATGCCTGGGTCGATGCGGTCATCGGGGCTGTCGACGATCTCACGGCCGCTCATCCGCGGGAAACGGCAGATGTCCGCGGAATGGGCCTTTCCGGCCAGATGCATGGGGCCACGCTGCTCGGCGCGGATGGACGGCCGCTGCGCCCGGCCATTCTCTGGAATGACGGCCGTTCCGCTGCCGAATGTGCTGACCTCGAGCGTCTGTGCCCCTCGCTCCGTGCGATCACAGGCAACCTCACGATGCCGGGTTTCACCGCTCCGAAACTCTTGTGGGTGGCGCGGCACGAGCCCGAAGTGTTCGCAAGATTGGCCAAGGTCCTTCTGCCCAAGGCCTATGTCCGCTATCGGCTGACCGGCGAGATGGTCGAGGATATGTCGGATGCGGCCGGAACGTTGTGGCTGGACGTCGGTCAGCGCAGCTGGTCCACGACAGTCCTCGAGGCGACGGGGCTCGGTGTTGAGCACATGCCGCGCCTGGTCGAAGGCAGCGAGGTGAGCGCGGTGCTTGCGCCGGAGTTTGTGCAGCGCTGGGGCATGGCGAAAAATGTCGTGGTCGCCGGCGGCGCCAGCGATAACGCGGCGAGCGCGATCGGGCTCGGCGCGATCGCGCCCGGCGATGCTTTCCTGTCGCTCGGCACCTCCGGTGTCGTGTTCCGCGTCACCGATCAGTTTGCGCCCGCGCCGGCCTGGGCGGTGCATGCCTTCTGCCATGCGCTTCCCGCGCTGTGGCACCAGATGGGCGTGATGCTGTCGGCCGCCGCATCGCTTGGCTGGCTCTCTGGCGTGATGGCGACCCCCGCGGCTGCCCTACTCGCGCCGCTCGGGGAGACCGTCGACGGGCCGGGCCCGATCAAGTTCCTGCCCTATCTCGACGGCGAGCGTACGCCGCACAATGACGCTGCGGCGAGCGGCGCCTTCGTGGGTCTGCGCGGCGCGAGTGGACGCGACCAGATCGTCCAGGCCGTGCTCGAAGGCGTCGCCTTTGCCGCGCGCGATAATCTCGTCGCGCTCGGCAGCGCCAGCTCAGCGATTACGGAAGTCGATCTCGTCGGTGGCGGCTCGCGCTCGGCGCTCTGGGCGCAGATCTGCGCCGATGTGCTCGGCATTCCCGTCCACCGCGTCGAGGAGGGCGAGGTCGGTGCTGCGCTTGGAGGAGCGCGCCTCGGCCGGCTCGCGGCCACCGGCGAGGACCCTGAGCAAGTCTGCACGCGGCCGCGGCGCCTTGCGAGCTTCGACCCCGCGCGCGTCAGCCGCAGCGGCCTACGACGACGCCTATCATCAGTGGCGAAAGCTTTATCCCGCGCTGAAGGAGTTTTCCCTGTGAACGCATCTCCTCAATTCTTCGGTGCGACCGCCCCGGTCGCCTATGGCGGCAAGGACACGAAGAGCCCGCTCGCCTTCCGCTGGTACGACAAGGACCGCGTCGTCCGGGGACGGCGGCTTGAGGATCATCTGCGCTTTGCGGTGTGCTACTGGCATTCGTTCTGCTGGCCGGGCGGCGATCCCTTCGGCGGCGAGACGTTTCGTGCGGCCCTGGCATCACGGCACCGATCCGATGGCGCTCGCGCGCGCCAAGGCGGATATCGCCTTCGAGCTGTTCCGGCTGCTCGACGTGCCCTTCTTCACCTTCCACGACGTCGACGCCGCGCCGGAAGGCGCGACGCTGGCCGAATCCGTCGCGAACCTCAACGCGATTGCCGATCTCTTCGAAGCGAAGATGGCTTCCGCCAAGGTCCGGCTGCTCTGGGGTACGGCCAATCTGTTCACGCATCGCCGCTACATGGCGGGCGCGGCGACCAATCCCGATCCCGATGTCTTTACCTATGCGGCGGGGCAGGTGCGCGCGGCGCTCGAGGTGACGCACCGGCTTGGCGGCCAGAACTATGTGCTGTGGGGCGGGCGCGAGGGCTACGAGACGCTGCTCAACACCGACCTCGAGCCGCGAGCTCGATCAGCTCGGCCGCTTCGTCTCGCTCGTCGTCGAGCACAAGCACAAGATCGGCTTCAAGGGCCCGATCCTGATCGAGCCCAAGCCGAAGGAGCCGACCAAGCATCAATACGATTTCGACGTCGCCACCTGCTACGGCTTCCTCGCAGCGCTACGACCTCCTGAAGCACGTCAAGCTCAACATCGAGCAGAACCATGCCATCCTCGCCGGCCATTCGTTCCAGCACGAGGTCGCGCTCGCCGAAGCGCTCGGCGTATTCGGTTCGCTCGACATCAACCGCGGCGACGACCTGCTCGGCTGGGATACCGACCAGTTCGCGATGAACGTGCCGGAGCTCGCACTGGTGTTCCACGAACTCCTGAACCGGGGCGGCTTCACGACAGGCGGTCTCAATTTCGACGCCAAGATCCGGCGCCAGTCGATCGATCCGGACGATCTGATCCATGCCCATGTCGGTTCCATGGATGCCTGCGCGCGGGCCTTGCTGGCGGCCGCCGACATGCTCGATGTCGGCGTGCTCACGGCGCCGCTCGCCGAGCGCTACATCGGATGGGCAGGTAACGAGGGCCGCGCCATTCTCGGCGGGCAGCGCTCGCTCGCCGATCTCGCCGATCGTGCGCTCGCTCGCGGGTTCGATCCGCAACCACGATCGGGACGTCAGGAGTATCTGGAATCTCTCGTCAACCGGTACGTGTGAGCGAGGCCGAACATGACGGCCGCCGAAGCCGACGGGGCAGCCGGTCCTGGACTTGAAGGGCATCGGCAGGGAGTTCGGCGCGATCCGCGCGCTGCACGACGTCGACATGCAGGTCTTTCCGGGCGAGGTGGTCGGCCTGATGGGCGACAACGGCGCCGGCAAGTCGACGCTGGTGAAGATCATCGCCGGCAATTTCCGGCCGACCCATGGCGAGATGCGCTTCGGCGGCAACGTCGGTCCACTTCTCCCGGCCGATCGATGCCCGCGCCGTCGGCATCGAGGTCGTCTACCAGGACCTCGCGCTCGCGGACAATCTCACGGCGGCGGCAAACGTCTTTCTCGGCCGCGAGCTCAAGCGCAAGATCGGGCCGATCTCACTGCTCGACCACAAGGCGATGGCGGCGCGCGCGCTGGAATTGTTCGGCGAGCTGCGCTCCGAGACCCGTCCCCACGATCTCGTCAGGCAGATGTCGGGCGGCCAGCGCCAGGCGGTCGCGATCGCGCGGCCGCGGCTCTCCAATGCCAAGCTCGTGATGATGGACGAGCCGACGGCCGCGATCTCGGTCCGGCAGGTCGAACAGGTCCTGAGCTTGATTCATCGTTTGAAGGCGCAGGGCGTCGCCGTGATGCTGATCTCGCACCGCATGCCCGACGTCTTCGCGGTTTGCGACCGCGTCGTCGTCATGCGCCGCGGCGAGAAGCGCGCCGACAAGCCGATCGGCGACACCAGCCCCGAGGAAGTCACCGCGCTCATCACCGGCGCGAAGGAGGCCGCGTGATGGCGATGCCCGACGGAATCCCCGATCACCTTCTACCAATGTCGGTCGCAGCAGATGGTGGCAGCGCGGCCTGTTCGCCTCGCAGACCGGCTACGTGCTGCTCGCGCTGTTGGCTGTTGCTGGTGGTGATGCATTTTGCCAGCCCGTATTTCTTCACCGAAGGCAACATGCAGAACGTGGCGAAGAACTTTTCCTTCATCGCCATCGCCACGCTCGGCGTCACCTTCGTCATCATCACCGGCGGCATCGATCTCTCGGTCGGCTCGATGATGTGCTTCTCCGCCATGATCACCTCGATGGTCATGTCGGGCCTGTCGACGCCCGGCATGCCCGGTGCCTCGCTGTTCGTGCACCTGGCCACCGACGGCAAGACCGTGGTCGCCAACGTGCCGGGCTTGATCCTGGTGGTCTCGGTGCTGGCGGGTCTCGGCGTCGCGCTGATCGTCGGGCTCGTCAACGGCTTCTGCATTGCGGTGCTCGGGCTGTCGTCCTTCGTCACCACGCTCGGTATGCTCTCGATCGTGCGCGGGCTCGGTTATGTCGTCTCCAACGGCCGCGGCAGCTTTCCGGGCGGGCCGGACGCCGACTATTTCTACGCGCTGACCTCGGGCGAGCTGTCTCGGCGTGCCCGCGCCCTTCATCTATCTGGTGATCCTCGCCGCGGTGATGGCGGTCGTGCTGCACCACACCACCTTCGGCCGCCACGTCTTCGCGCTCGGCGGCAACGAGAAGGCGGCCGAGCTGACCGGCATCTCCGGTCGTGCGGGTGAAGATCGAGGTCTACGTGATCTGCGCGCTCGCCGCGGGCCTGCAGGGCATCATCATCTCCGGCTGGCTCGGCTCGGCGCCGGCCAACATGGCGACGTCCTACGAGCTCAACGTGATCGCGGCGGCCGTCATCGGCGGCGCCAATCTCGCCGGCGGCATCGGCGGTCCGCTCGGCGCCATCGTCGGCTGCGTCCTGCTCGAGGTGATCCGCAACGGCCTCGTGCTCGCGCAGGTCAATTCCTACTGGCAGCAGACACTGGTGGGCGTGATCATCATCCTGGCCGTGCTGGTCGACCGCATCCGCTCGCGCTTGACCTGAACGAGTTACTCCGGGAGGGCAACGAAATCGTCGTCTATCCGCCTTCCGGAGCCTCAGATTGCAACAGGATAGGCACAAAAAGTGTGGAGGGAAGCAATGAGGAAGATTCTGCTTGCCGGCATGGCCATCGCGATGATGGCGACCCCGGCATTTGCCCAGACCTACAAGTTCGTCATCGTGCCCAAGGCGATGAACAATCCGTTCTTCGACGTGGCGCGCGACGGCTGCATGAAGCGCGCCAAGGAGCTCGGCAATGTCGAGTGCATCTACAAGGGGCCGATCGAGCACGAGCCGGCGACGCAGGCGCAGATCATCCAGGACTTCGTCACCCAGAAGGTGGATGGGCTCGCGATCTCGGTCGCCGACGTCGCGGCGATGACCAAGTCGATCGAGGCGGCGACCGCGGCCGGCATCCCCGTCATCACCTTCGACGCGGATGCGCCGGGCTCCAAGCGCATCGCCTATATCGGCACCAACAACAAGGACTTCGGCCTCGCGCTCGGCAAGCAGTTGCTCCAGCTCCGGCCCGAGGGCGGCAAATACGCCATGGTCTCCGGCGGTCCGGGCGCCAAGAACCTTGCCGAGCGTGTCGATGGCGTCCGCGAGGCGCTCAAGGGCTCGAAATGGGTCGAGGTCGCGGGCTCGCCGACCTTCTGCAACGACGATCCCGCGCTCGCGGTCCAGCAGATGACGGACCTGCGCACCGCGACGCCGGATCTCGCCGCGATCGTGCCGGTCGGCGGCTGGCCGATGTTCGCGCCCGAGGGCTTCAAGGCCTTCGTCAACAAGAACAAGAAGGACATCGACGCCGGCAAGTTCACGCTCGTCGTCGCCGATACGCTGAAGATGCAGCTCGAGCTGCTGCGCGACGGCTATTCCAACGCGCTCACCGGCCAGCGCCCGTTCGAGATGGGCGAGAAGGCGATGGACACGCTGCTCGCGATCAAGAAGGGCGAGAAGGTGCCGGAGATCGTCTATACCGGCCTCGACCTCGTGACGAAGGACAACGTCGCGCAATTGTTGAAGTAGGAGCGTTCGCGGCCCGCGGCGTTCCTGCTTCCTGTCGCCCTTCGGAAGGGCACGGTGGGAGCCATCGCTACTCGCGAAGACCGTGTGGCGAGAGGCTTCCCCATGCCTGTGCGGACCGGAATTTCCAGTGTGGCCGGCCGTGCTGCGCCGATCGTGGCGCCACAGCTGGTCGCGGCGAATGGCGTCAAGACGCCGCTTCTAAGCCGATGCTCTTGACCCAATGATGGACCAGCCGGGAATCTTGGCGCGTTGATATGTGAGGGCTGGCATGTGGTCGACTTGGGAACAGATATGGTGAGCCACTCGCCGGAGCATTGGTAGCCAAGCTTCAATTGAACTTCTCGATTGCTCTGTGATCTCAAACTGGACTGGCCGACCAGTCTTCTTTTGGACGATTGTTGCTCGGTACGCGCATTCTCGCCAAGCGAACGTCGTCTAGTCGCAGCTTGACCAGGTCACAGGCGCGAAGTTTGCTGTCGATTGCGAGGTTGAAAATAGCAAGATCACGTTTGGATAGCGCGATTTCCAGCGAACTCGGATCGACCACACATGTTCGGTTCAAGAGGCTTCTTCTGGCCGACCAGCAATCCTTTATTCCAAGGTTCATAACCCCTGTTGAGAGGACGTACACGATGGGGGATCCTCCGCCATCCCACCCACCGCGTCGCTCTATCGCGAGCGCTTTATTTTACTCCGAGTGATCATTCTGGCGGATCCAGAAGGGCTGTCGCGCCGGCGGTCTCTTGGCGCAAAGCGGCCGTTCCGACACGGCCTTGCGCGACTGATCATGAGTACGCAAAAATAGGAAATAGTTTCGTACTGATAAGAGAATTACACAAATGGAATCAATTCGCCGACTGATAAGCAAATCGCAGAAAGCTGATCAGTGTCGACCGGAGGCCTCTAAATCTATAGTTTCGCGGTGGTGCAGAGACAAATGAAAGTAGTCGAACCAACGGAGCCGAGGCGGTCGTAAGGAGATGGGATGGACAAACGGCTATGCAGGAGGAGCTATGCAGCATCCTCAATAAGGCGCTAGAACAGGACAGGAAAGCGATACAGAAGAATCCGACCGGGGAGGCCAGGAAATGCCGCTGCCTGGAGAGATGTCGAGGCGACTACGCCGAAGTTCTTGCGCAGACAGTACGCCGTTGTCGGCGTCGGAGAGACCGACTACATGCGCGGCTCGAACAAGTCGACGCGGCGCTGGCATCAATTGCGGTGCGCAACGCCTTGGTCGACGGGACTCGAAGCCTCCGAGATCGACGGCATGTCGTGTATCAATTTAACAACTCGGTGTCTTCGCCATTCGTGGCCGGCGACCTCGGCATCCGTCTCGATTTCTACATGGACGTGTTCCGGGGGATCGTCGAATCGAGGCGTTGGTCGGCATAGCGATCGGCGTAATCGAGCCCGGCATGTGCAAGACGGTGGTGATCTTCGTCGATGAATGGTTTCTCGCAGGTGCGGATCGGTGGCACCGGTGTGCGCGCCGCAGCGCCCATCTCGGGGGACGCGTTGCACAGTCGCGCCTATGGTTGGCAGAGTGCGGGCCAGTCGTTCGCGCCGACCTTCATGCGCCATATGCACGACTTCGGAACCACCGCCGAGCAGGTCGCTCATGTCCGCGTGGCCGACAGCGATCGCGCCTCGAGACGTTGCCGAAGCCGATTACCCGAGCGCGTCACAGCGGAGACGTCGTCGAGTAGCCGCATCATCGCGATCCACTGCATCTGTTCGCCCGTGGAGACAGACAACGCCAATGCCATCATCGTAACCACGCGCACCGGCGAAAGTCCGAAGCATCCGCTGGTGCGGATCCGCGGCGTGGTCGGCGCCGAAGCCGCGGTCGACATCCACTACCAGGCCGGGCCGATTTCGACGTCTTGCCGTTCACTACGCCGAGGACATCCTCTGGCTGATTCGGCGTGAGCCCAAGGACGTCGATGACGGGCTCTGATGACGTCTTCACCTTCACCACCATGCCCCGACTCGAGGATTATGGCCTTGTAAGAAGGGCGAGGGGCGGACTACGTCTCCGACGGCACCATCATGTCGGTGGAGAAGGCGGAACAATACGTCGGAGGTCATACTGCGAAGGCTATGACGCACGGCATCGCCATGGTGACGAAAACGTGCGCCAGCTCCGCCACGATGCGACGATGAGTTGCCTGATCGGGCCAACGGCAGGGGGCGGAGCACATCATGATTATCGCGAGGGGTGGTTGTTGCAGGCGAGGAACGCCGAATCATCAGGGACTTTCAGCTGGCGATGCCGGCCCGGGATCGGCTATGGTGATGCGGAGGGGCAAGGCATAGTCGAAGTGACTGTGATTATCTCGATCAAGAGAAATGGGCTTGAGAGCGTCGCATACCTTGCGAGATGACACGGAGACAACATGATATCCACGCCATATCTCGGCATGCAGCTCGAGATCGGTGCTCTCGACGATGAGAACCTCGACTACTTCTAATGCGAGGCACGATCTCCGCCTGCAGCGGTGTGCCTCGTGCCGGTGCTTCGCTACCACCGTCAACCGCGTGCCCTTGGTGCGCGAGCCGGATCGGAATGGGTGTTGGTCAGGGTGTGCACTGTGTTCACCGAAAAGTCCACCATGCCGCTCAACGGCTCCGCAGTACACGCCCATCCTCGTGCTGCTGGTCAAACTGGACACCCAGAGCGGCATGCCGACGAAGGAAGAGGGGCACCGCGTGATAGGCAACCTGGTGCGGCCGGACGCGTGCTCGCGCCGAATACCGAGGTTGAGCGGGTATGCATCGGCACCCGCGTGCGCATCGTGTTCACCAATGTTGCGCCACCGCTGGCGCTGCCGCAGTGGACCATTGACGAGAGTGCCGCGCGGCCGCCGTGGCGAGCACCGAGAGTAGAGGCAGTGCGGCTGGAAGCGAAGCGAAGTGTTCCCACGCAGCCGTTGAAATGGCGTCTTCGAGTCCGAGCTTCGGCAGCGTCGCGGCTCTACAGCCATCCCGACTTGGGAACGTTGCTGCAGTGCAGTTGGCTGACTCGAGAAGACTTCGAGCAGAAGCTTATCAGTCTGCGGGGCGAGGACGAGCCAGCCGATGTTGCGAGATGGATAGGAGGAGATTCGACGTCGCTTTCAGGACTTGATGGACCTAGTCCCGAACGCTGGTACATGCCGCCTTTCGACCCGAAGCGGGCATTCATTCCACAAGGTATGACTTCCTGGACCTGGTTTCGCGATCATGATCTTGCTGTAATTCCTCCTAATTGAAGGCCAATATAGCGTAAGTTTCCGCCGAGGGCAAGCAAAGGATGCTCGAGTTCATTGCGGGAATTATCGTGACGACGGTTGTGTGGCTGTGCGGCTGACGCGACATTTTGCGCAGGGGAGGGCTCGAGATGATGATGCTCAAGTGAAAGTCTTCGCATCCAGTCTTCGTTGCCGAGGCGACAGGATCATTTAACAATGCCGATCTCCGGGCGATGCCGCCGAGATAATGCGGCGATGAACCGATACCGCGTTCTGGCGTGGCGTGGTCAGCCACTACCGCACGTCAGCAGATCAGTTCGCAACAACGTTTCGCCCGTTCATCATCGGCCTGAGAGCGGGCTTTTAAGCGGCCTGAGCGACTGGAGGATGAGCGACTGATAGACATTTCAAACTGGTTCTGAACGGCGACGGTTCAAGATCCGATCCCGGAACCTGTCCAATTTTGCATCAGCCATGGCATAGCGATAGCTGGCTTGAGGAAATTCCCGATTTAACCGACTGGAAACCGCTTAGTCGATAGATTCGCGTTTCGGCAGCCTCCCCCCCCGGCCCGTCCGGCTTTGACATTCGAACATTCGAGTGCGCTACTGCGATCACATTGCAATTTGAAGCCTA
>CAWHQY010000040.1:0-100000 GCA_963831505.1 uncultured Alphaproteobacteria bacterium
CGAAGAACTTTTCCTTCATTGCCATCGCCACCCTCAGCATCACCTTCGTCATTATCACCGGCGGCATCGATCTCTCGGTGGGATCGATGATGTGCTTCTCCGCCATGATCACCTCGATGGTCATGTCGGGCCTGTCGACGCCCGGCATGCCCGGTGCCTCGCTGTTTGTGCACCTCGCCACAGACGGCAAGACCGTGGTCGCCAACGTGCCGGGCTTGATCCTGGTCGTTTCGGTGCTGGCGGGTCTCGGCGTCGCGCTGATCGTCGGGCTCGTCAACGGCTTCTGCATTGCGGTGCTGGGGCTGTCGTCCTTCGTCACCACGCTCGGTATGCTCTCGATCGTGCGCGGGCTCGGTTATGTCGTCTCCAACGGCCGCGGCAGCTTTCCGGGCGGGCCGGACGCCGGCTATTTCTACGCGCTCACCTCGGGCGAGCTGTCCGGCGTTCCCGCGCCATTCATCTATCTGGTGCTCCTGGCCGCGGTGATGGCGGTCGTGCTGCACCACACCACCTTCGGCCGCCACGTGTTCGCGCTTGGTGGCAACGAGAAGGCAGCCGAGCTCACCGGCATCTCCGTCGTGCGGGTGAAGATCGAGGTCTATGTGATCTGCGCGCTCGCCGCGGGCCTGCAAGGCATCATCATCTCCGGCTGGCTCGGGTCGGCGCCGGCAAACATGGCGACGTCCTACGAGCTCAACGTGATCGCGGCGGCCGTCATCGGCGGCGCCAATCTCGCGGGCGGCGTCGGCGGTCCGCTCGGCGCCATCGTCGGCTGCGTCCTGCTGGAAGTGATCCGTAACGGCCTCGTGCTCGCGCAGGTCAATTCCTACTGGCAGCAGACACTGGTGGGCGTGATCATCATCCTGGCCGTGTTGGTCGACCGCATCCGCTCGCGCTTGGCCTGAAAGAATTACTCCGGGAGGGTAGACAAATCTGTCGTCTATCCGCCTTCCGAAGCCCCAGATTGCAACAGGATAGGCACAAAAAGTGTGGAGGGAAGCAATGAGGAAGATACTACTTGCCGGCATGGCCATCGCGATGATGGCGACCCCGGCATTGGCCCAGACCTACAAGTTCGTCATCGTGCCCAAGGCGATGAACAATCCGTTCTTCGACGTGGCGCGCGACGGCTGCATGAAGCGCGCCAAGGAGCTCGGCAATGTCGAGTGCATCTACAAGGGCCCGGTCGAGCATGAGCCGGCGACGCAGGCGCAGATCATCCAGGACTTCGTCACCCAGAAGGTGGATGGGCTCGCGATCTCGGTCGCCGATGTCGCGGCGATGACAAAATCGATCGAGGCGGCGAGCGCGGCCGGTATCCCGGTCATCACCTTCGACGCCGATGCGCCGGGCTCCAAGCGCATCGCCTATATCGGCACGAACAACAAGGATTTCGGCCTCGCACTCGGCAAGCAGTTGCTCCAGCTCCGGCCAGAGGGCGGCAAATATGCCGTGGTCTCCGGCGGTCCGGGCGCGAAGAACCTTGCCGAACGTGTCGATGGCGTTCGCGAGGCGCTCAAGGGCCCGAAGTGGGTCGAGGTCGCGGGCTCGCCGACCTTCTGCAACGACGATCCCGCGCTCGCGGTCCAGCAGATGGCGGACCTTCGCACTGCGACGCCGGATCTCGCCGCGATCGTGCCGGTCGGCGGCTGGCCGATGTTCGCGCCCGAGGGCTACAAGGCCTTCGTCAACAAGAACAAGAAGGACATCGACGCCGGCAAGCTTACGCTCGTCGTCGCCGATACGCTCAAGATGCAACTTGAGCTCCTGCGTGACGGCTATTCCAACGCGCTCACCGGCCAGCGCCCGTTCGAGATGGGCGAGAAAGCGATGGACGTCCTGCTCGCGATCAAGAAGGGCGAGAAGGTGCCGGAGATCGTCTATACCGGCCTCGATCTCGTGACGAAGGACAACGTCGCGCAATTGTTGAAGTAGGAGCGTTCGCGGCCCGCGGCGTTCCTGCTTCCTGTCGCTCTTCCGAAGGGCACGGTGGGAGCCATCGCTACTCGCGAAGACCGTGTGGCGAGAGGCTTCCCCATGCCTGTGCGGACCGGAATTTCCAGTGTGGCCGGCCGTGCTGCGCCGATCGTGGCGCCACAGCTGGTCGCGGCGAATGGCGTCAAGACGCCGCTTCTAAGCCGATGCTCTTGACCCAATGATGGACCAGCCGGGAATCTGTTCGCGTTGATATGTGAGGGCTGGCATGTGGTCGACTTGGGAACAGATATCGTGAGCCACTCGCCCGGAGCATTGGTAGCCAAGCTTCAATTGAACTTCTCGATTGCTCTGTGATCTCAAACTGGACTGGCCGACCAGTCTTCTTTTGGACGATTGTTGCTCGGTGCCGCACATTATTTCCCAAGCGAACGTCGTCTAGTCGCAGCTTGACCAGGTCACAGGCGCGAAGTTTGCTGTCGATTGCGAGGTTAAAAATAGCAAGATCACGTTTGGATAGCGCGATTTCCAGCCGAACTCGGATCGACCACACATGTTTCGGTTCAAGAGGCTTCTTCTGGCCGACCAGCAATCCTTTATTCCAAGGTTCATAACCCCTGTTGAGAGGACGTACACGCATGGGGGATCCTCCGCCATCCCACCCACCGCGTCGCTCTATCGCGAGCGCTTTATTTTACTCCGAGTGATCATTCTGGCGGATCCAAAAGGGCTGTTCGCGCCCGGCCGGTCTTGGCGCAAAGCGGCCGTTCCGACACGGCCTTGCGCGACTGATCATGAGTACGCAAAAATAGGAAATAGTTTGTACTGATAAGAGAATTACACAAATGGAATGAATTCGCCGACTGATAAGCAAAATAGCAGAAAGCTTATCAGTGTCGACCGGAGGCCTCTAAATCTATAGTTTCGCGGTGGTGCAGACTAAACAAATTTAGAAAAGTTAGTCGAACCCCGACGGAGCCGAGGCGGTCGTAAGGAGATGGGATGGACAAGCTATGCAGGAGGAAGCTATGCAGCATCCTCAATAAGGCGCTAGAACAGGACAGGAAAGCAATACAGAAGAATCCGACCGGGAGGCCAGGAAATGCCGCTGCCTGGAGAAGATGTCGAGGCGACTACGCCGAAGTTCTTGCGCGACAAGTACGCCGTTGTCGGCGTCGGAGAGACCGACTACATGCGCGGCTCGAACAAGTCGACGCGGGCGCTCGCATCAATTGCGGTGCGCAACGCCTTGGTCGACGCGGAACGAAAGCCTCCGAGATCGACGGCATGTTGTCGTATCAATTTAACGACTCGGTGTTCTCGCCATTCGTGGCCGGCGACCTCGGCATCCGTCTCAATTTCTACATGGACGTGTTCGGCGGGGGATCGTCGACCGAGGCGTTGGTCGGCATAGCGATCGGCGTAATCGAGACCGGCATGTGCAAGACGGTGGTGATCTTCCGTTCGATGAATGGTCTCTCGCAGGTGCGGATTGGTGGCACCGGTGTGCGCGCCGCAGCGCCCATCTCGGGGGACGCGTTGCACAGTCGCGCCTATGGTTGGCAGAGTGCGGGCCAGTCGTTCGCGCCGACCTTCATGCGCCATATGCACGACTTCGGTACCACCGCCGAGCAGGTCGCTCATGTCCGCGTGGCCCACAGCCATCACGCCTCGAACAATCCCAAAGCCTATTACAAGAAGCGCGTCACAGCGGAGGACGTCGTCAACAGCCGCATGATCTGCAAACCACTGCATCTGCTCGACTGCTGCGTGGAAACAGACAACGCCAATGCCATCATCGTGACCACAGCCGCACGGGCGAAAGATCTGAAGCATCCGCTGGTGCGGATCCGCGGCGTGGTGGGCCGCTGCTCGAAGCCGCGGGTCGACATGCACTACCAGGCCGGGCCGATTTCAACCGTTGCCGGTCACTACGCCAAGGACATCCTCTGGCCGAATTCGGCGTGAGCCCGGAGGACGTCGATCTGACGGGCTCCTATGACGCCTTCACCTTCACCACCATGCTGCAACTCGAGGATTATGGCTTCTGTAAGAAGGGCGAGGGCGGCCACTACGTCTCCGACGGCACCATCATGCTCGGTGGAAAAAGGCCGAACAATACGTCGGGTGGTCATCTCTGCGAAGGCTATACGCACGGCATCGCCATGGTGATTGAGAACGTGCGTCAGCTCCGCCACGATGCGGACGATAGTTGCCCGATCGGGCCCGATGGCAGGCGGCAGCACACCTACGATTATCGCGAGGGTGGTTGTCGCCAGGTGAGGAACGCCGAATTATCAGCTAATTTTGGTTGGGCAATGCCCGGCACGGGATCGGCTATGGTGATGCGGAGGGGCTAGGGCATCGTCGCAGTAACGGTGATTATCTCAAATCAACAGAAAATGGGCTTGAGGAGCGTTCGCATACCTTGCGAGATGACACGGTGAGAACATGATATCCGCGCAATATCTCGGCATGCAGCTTGAGATCAATGATCTCGACCATGAGAACCTCGACTACTTCGGCTACTGTGCGAGGCACGATCTCCGCCTGCAGCGGTGTGCCTCGTGCAAGTTGCTTCGCTACCCACCGTCAACCGCGTGCCCTTGGTGCGCCGAGCCGGATTCGGAATGGGTGTCGGTCGAGGGTCGCGGCACTGTGCATTCCTACACCGAAGTCCACCATGCCATTCAACCGGCTTTTAAGCAGTACACGCCATATCTCGTGCTGCTGGTCGAACTGGACGCCCAGAGCGGCATGCCGACCAAGGAAGAGGGGCTCCGCGTGATAGGCAACCTGGTGCGGCCGGACGGCGTGCTCGCGCCGAATACCGAGGTCGAGCGGGTAGGCATCGGCACCCGCGTGCGCATGGTGTTCACCGATGTTGCGCCAGGGCTGGCGCTGCCGCAGTGGACCATTGACGAGAGTGCCGCCAGCGGCCCGCCGTGGCGATACCGAGGGTAGAGGAGTGCAGCTCGGTTTGCGAACGCCAAAGTGTTACCACCCAAGCCGTTGATATCGCGCACTTCGAGTTCCCAGCTTTTGGCACCGGCGCGGCTCTACAGCCATCCCGACTTCGGAAACGTCGCTGCAGTGCAGTTGGCCGACTGATAAGGTTTCGAGCAAAAGCTTATCAGTCTGCGGGGCGAGGACGAGCCAGCCGACGTTGCGAGATGGGATATAGGAGATTTCGACGTCCGCTTTCAGGACTAGATCGGACCTAGTCCCGAACGCTGGTAAATGCCGCCTTTTCGACCCGAAGCGGGCATCCATTCCGCAAGGATTGGCTCCTCGAACCTGGTTTCGCCGATCATGAATCTCTGCTGTAATTCCTCCTAATTGAAGGCCAATATAGCGGTAGTTTCCGGCCCCAGGGCAAGCAATGGACGCTCGATTTCATTGCAGGAATTGTCGGTACAACGGCTGCGTGGCTGCTCGCGGCTTACGCGCAACATTTTGGCGCAGGGAGGGCTCGAAATCATGACGCTCAAGTTGAAACCTTTGCATCCAGTCTTCGTTGCCGAGGCGACAGGACTTGATTTAACAATGCCGATCTCTCGGGCAGATGCCTGCGAGATCAATGCGGCGATGAACCGATACGGCGTTCTGGTGTGGCGTGGTCAGCCACTGACCGCACAACAGCAGATTCAGTTCGCAACAACGTTTGGCCCGCTCGACATCGGCCTAAAGCGGGTTTTTAAGCGGCCTGAGCGACTGGAGGATGAACGACTGATAGACATTTCAAACCTGGCTCTGGACGGCACGGTTCAAAGATCCGACTCCCCGAAAAACCTGTCCAATTTTGCCAATCAGCTATGGCATAGCGATAGCTCGGCCTTAGGGAATCCCGATTCAACCCGACCGGAAACCGCTCTAGTCCATAAGATTCGCGTTTCGGCAGTACGGATCACCCCCGGCCCGTCCGGCTTTGACATCCGAACATTCGAGTGCGCCGCTTGCGATCACATTGCAATTTGAAACCTAGAGCAAAATCCGACCGATTTGAATCGAGAGGGATTCCCATCGAGGGCGAATTCTGATTTACACTGCGTGCTGGGCAAGGAGGCCAGCACGCATGGCCAAGCCTTTATCGGAAGATTTGCGGACTCGGGTGGTCCGGGCGGTTGAGGGCGGAATGTCGCGCCGCGCGGCAGCGGAACGGTTCGGAATCTCGGTCGCGAGCGCGGTGCGCTTTGTCAAGGAATGGCGCGCCAGTGGCGCGACTAAAGCCAAGCGGCTCGGCGGCGACCAGCGCTCCCAACGCATTGAAGAGCACCATGAGGCGATCATGAGTGCGATCGAGGCCAAGCCAGACATGACCTTGGTTGAGATCGCCGAGATGCTCGAATCCAAGCGGGGAGCTTCGTTTGCGCCGAGTTCGATTTGGCGTTTTCTCGAGCGTCACGGCGTGACCTTCAAAAAAAAGCGCGCACGCAGCCGAGCAGGATAGGCCCGATGTTGCGGCGGCGCGTCAGGCTTGGCGCGAACTCGCGCCGCAGCTTGATCCCGACAAGCTGGTCTTCATCGACGAGACCGGCGCCTCGACCAAAATGGCGCGGCTTTACGGCCGCTCGAAACGCGGTCAACGTTGCCGCGCTGCGGTCCCGCACGGCCATTGGCTGACCACGACCTTCACTGCCGCTTTGCGCCGTACCGCCCTGACCGCGCCGATGACGCTCGATGGCCCCATGAACGCTGCTGCTTTCCGTGCCTATGTCGAACAGGTGTTGGCGCCTACTCTCAATCCCGGCGACATCGTCGTGATGGACAATCTGCCGGCACATAAAGGCGCAGCCGTCCGGAACCTGATCGAGGCCGGCGGCGCCACCCTTTTGTTGCTGCCGCCCTATTCGCCCGATTTCAACCCGATCGAGAATGCCTATGCCAAGTTCAAATCCAGCCTGCGCAAAGCAGCCGCCAGGACCGTCGAGACCCTCGAGGACGCAATCGCCGACGCCCTCCAAGCATTCCCGCCAAACGAATGCGCTAACTACTTCCGGGCCGCAGGATACGGCTCAACTTGATCAGAATTTGCTCTAGCAGACAGATTTAACGCATGTGTTGCGTCGGCCGGTTGAGCCGGCACCGCCAATACCGGATCTTGGCCTTGATCTTAGGATGTCTACTGCTTGGTACTTAATTCAGCCATCTCTGTCGAATGCTTCCGAAACATGGTCATCTGCCTACTAGTAAATTCTGCAATAACACTGGGGAATTCAACGGTTGACCTAATCGTCGCAAGCCTCTGAGCGAATTCAAAAGCAAATTGCATGTTGGTCGGTTTAAGTGAGACACCTGTCTCAATCGCGCAAAAAGTCACCTCAGAACTGTGAGAACTCGCAGGTAACCAATGACTTAGCCGTGCATGCTTGGTGAAACAGTGGGCGGTCTGTCTCACTGAAACACCACCTGTTTCATCGGACCCGTTTCAGCTTAATGAAACCAGGGTAGTTACGGCACGATGGATGTTCACGCAGGCGAGCCAGCCGGACGAGCGGACTTTGGTGCCGGAATTTGCTAACACCCGCCCGGTTGTTTGGCGAAGCCAAGTGCATAGTCAGTCCATACTTGGGCACATACTGGCGCCCGTACCGATATCAGCTTGGTTGCTGAGATGACTAGGGGCTGGGTCCTTATTGATCGCCAGCCCGGTGCCTGTTCGGGTCTATACTTGGAAAACCGAGCCACAATCACACCCGGCACTGGGGAGTTTCCCATGAAACGGCCGCTAGCAGCCCCACTTGCGTTGCTCGCTCTTTTCGGCAACGCGCACGCGCAGCCGTTTACGAGAGTCGTCCCCGCAGGTCAGACCACCACAGTCTTTACTTATCGGCCCTATCTTCTTTCCACCTGCAAAGGCGCTTTCGCAATCGCGGCCCTTGCTGTCAAACCGCAGCATGGTCGCGTATCGCACTATCTAACGCCGGCCACGATTCCCACTATGGATCGATTCACTAATCGGCCGACCGGCTGCAAGCCTACGCCGACCACGGGCTTCGCAGTCACGTACACGCCTGCCGCCGGATTCCGAGGCGTCGACAAATTCAGTTTGGCCGTAGAGTTCAAGGAAGCGGGACGGCGCGAAGCGGACACCTTTACGATCATCGTGCAATAGGCGAAACCGATCCCAAAGTGGCTCCTGGGCTTGTCGAGGCGCCGACAATTTCAAGGGTGCTTAGTCGACGTCCGCTTTGGTGCGCATTCCGGACTCAAGTCGGACATCGCGCCATGTCCGTTTCGTGCACAACAGCAGAAGTGGTCGCCCCAACCAGGAGTGGTCGCCCTGACCGCAAAAAGGCAGCCGGCCTCCCACCCGGATACCCTTTTCGCGTGCGTGATATTCATTCAATCTTGGATTACAATGCCCTCCGAACTCTTAGGCCAAATCCGGTTTAGGAGAGATCACCAATGGCGCTCCACTTTTGGGCTGCCCCCGGCCCAGCACGGAAGGCCGGAGCGAAAGTCCCAGATAGACGAAAGCCCCAGACCGGCGATCTCGGCGGCGTGATCGCCGCACTGGCGGTCGTGGGCGTGATTTTTCTCTTGAGAAATTCACTTTTCAGACCAATCGGCCCGAGACCCATTGGGCCTCGGCGACGCCTGCCGCGCCGGGCCGCAGCAAGGCCCGGTGCTGACGCAGCTGTATCGAACCCCTCGGAAAGGGATCGCCATGTCAAACATCCAGATCACGCACGACACGAGCCCAACCAACGCACGCAGCGAATCCTGTGTCGCGATCAATCCCAACAATCCGATGCAGGTCGTCTGCGCGTCGAAGAAGTTCAGCGACATCGTCCATTACGTCTTCACCCTTGCGGCCGCATTTTCGTCCGACGGCGGCGTCACCTGGCAGGACGCGCCCGCCTTCCCGATCACGAAGACAATTCTTTCGGACCCCACGCTCGCCTGGGATGACGCGGGGAACGTCTTCCTGATCGGCGTCTCGGCGGACGGTCAGACGTCCATCTCCGGCCTCGACGCGTACAAATCCGCCGACGGCGGTCAGAATTGGTCCGGCCCGACGCGCATTCACAACGGCCCGGACGACAAGGAATGGGCTGCCGGCGACAGCAACCCATCGAGCCCCTTTCATGGCCGCATCTATGTCGCGTGGAACGATCCGGGCGCCGCGAACCTGCATTTTGCGCGGACAAAGGACCACGGGACCACGTGGATCGGCGTCGGAAGCAAGCCCGTCGGTACCGCGCTGGTCAACGGCCCCTGCCTGGCGCCGGAAGTCAATGTCGCCGCCGACGGCACGGTCTACATCGTCTTCCTGAACGGCGACACGGGCAACACGATCGAGATGCTCGTATCGACGGACGGCGCCGAGAGCTTCCACGCCAAAACGAGTCCGGCAACCGCCATAAGGTCCATCGGCGACCCCGACTCCGCGCACTTTCCGGACGCAAGGTTCCGGGTCGGGACGATCCCGACGGCCTGCGTGTCCGGCCAGCGAGTGGTCGTGGCGTGGGCGGCGTGGGCCGATGCGACCGAGACCTTCGCCCGCATCTTTTTTGCGCTTTCGAACGACGGCGGCACCAGCTGGACCACGCCTTCTGCGGGCCAGCAGCTTTTGCCGGCGGCACTCCCCGCCGGCTTTCAGCAGTTCCAACCGCAGATCGTCGTCGATCCAAACGGCGTCATCGGCTGTGCGTTCTACGAGCTCGGTCCCAAACCGACCACCCCGCTCATCGACGTCATCCTGGCGCGGTCGTTCGACGGAGGGGCCTCGTTCCAGACCCTGACGGTGACCGACCAACCCTGGGATCCGACGGTCGACGCCCCGCTGACCCCCCAAAACGCGACATTCATCGGCGAATACTTCGGCCTCGATGCGAGCAGCGCCGGATTCCAGCCGGTGTTCACCAGCACGCTGACGGGAATCCAGGAGCTGTGGACCGCGATCATTCCGACGGCGCGGTGCGCCTTCATCGTCAACCGCACGCTCGGGCAGGACGAGGTCGACGCCCGGCGCCATCTGCCGGGCGGCCCCGTGGTGCCGGACGTCTTCCGCGTGGTGGTCGACGGACTTTCGGCGGACAACATCGGGGCGACCGGTCCGACGTCGACCCTTCCGATTCCGCTCGCGGTGCCCGGACTGACCATCGTGCCGCGCGGCAATGTCTCGGACAGCTCCAGCTACGGGCCCCACCTGCAGCGGTTCACCTTCCTGTATGACATCGATTTCGGCCCCACCGATGCGGCGTTCAACTTCATCGGGCCGAGCGAGTTCGTCACCCTGCAGGTCTCCGCTGGGCCCGTTTCGACCCAGGCGCAGCTCGAGCTGATCAAGCAGCCCGACCCCTTCCTGCTGCATGGCGACACCTACTGGCTGGCCGTCGACCTGCGCGTCTTCGTCGTCAGGGCGGGCGAAGCGAAATTCGGCGTGGCGGGCATCACCGACGCCACCGATGCGCCGCGCTTCATCCAGCAGCTCATGGCCAGGATCACGCCGGCGCAGTTCGACAGCCTCTCCGCCGACGAGGACCAGTCCAAGCTGTTCATCCAGCCCAGGGACCAGAATCAGGTCCCGGTGTTCAACTTCGCGCTGGCCAAGGTGCACTACATCGGCCAGATCGGCGCGACGCGGGTGCGGGTCTTTTTCCGGCTCTTCCAGGCGCAGACCCTGTGCGGCGTGTTCGACTTTCCACCGGGTGCGCGCTATCGGCGGGCCGCCAGCAACCCGGACGGACAGCCGATTCCGCTCGCTGGCATCGAGGGTTTCGAGTACGTGACCATTCCGTTCTTTGCCGAGCCGCGCATCGACACGCGGCAGCAGAGCATGAGTCAGCAGACCGACGAGCCCAATGTCCGCAACATCACGGCGCATACGGATGGATCCGAGGTAGACACCTTCTTCGGCTGCTGGCTCGATATCAACCAGCCGTTCAAGCCGGGCAGCCTGACGTTGAACGGCGTCCTTCCGATCATCGTGGACAGCCGGAATCCCGACGGTCCATTCATCGGTCCGCTCCCCGGCATTCCCGCCAACCTCATGACCATACAGCAGGCCATCCTGCGCAATCTGCATCAATGCCTGATCGCGGAAATCGCGTTCGATCCGGTCCCCATTCCGCTGGGCCAGAATCCGGCGAACGTCGACAAGCTCGCGCAACGCAACCTGGCCTGGAGCGACGTCGGCTCGGCGCTGGCGTTGACCACGTTCGAAATGGCGCCGACGGCCGTCGGGTTGCCGGCGTCCCAGAGCCCCGACGAGCTGATGATCGATTGGGGAAACACGCCGCGCGGCAGCGTGGGATCGATCTACCTGCCCAGCGCAAGCGCCGACAGCATCCTGGCAACCGCCAGCCGAACGTACGGCTCGCATCGACTTTCCCGCACCGACGCGCACACGCTGCACTGCCCGGCGCGGGGCATCACCTACGTCCCCATTCCGCCCGGGACCCCCGCCGTCAACCTGGCCGCCCTGCTCACGGTCACGCCGCCCGCCTCGCTGCAACAAGGGCAGGCGTTCAGCAGCGTCGTCAGGCAGCTGACCAACGCCTTTGCCCAGCCGGTGATCCTGGCACGCGGGCGGCGACGGACGCCGGCGCCGGCGGCCCCACTAATCATCGAGTGGCGGCGCGTCTCCGGGGCGTTCCAGCTCACCGTTCCGGTGAAAGCGAAGGCAATTCTGCTTGAACCGGAAGAACGAGACCTTTCGGTGCTGCGCTGGATCGGCGAGACAATTCCCGCGCAAAGCCGATGGCATCTCGTGTTCCGCCGCTATCTGGAGCAGATCGCCGGACGCGTGACGGCATTCGGCGGCGACCCGGATTGCATTCTGCCCTCGCCCACCGGCGATGGCGGACGAAAGCATCCGCCGGAAGCGCATGACGCCTTTACGGGAAAGATCTGCGGGCTCATCTTCGATCGCTTCGGCGATTTCGAAGGATTCCTCCTGGATACGGAGGATGGCGAACGGCGATTCCTCAGCCGAGAGCGGGACGTCGCGGACCTCGCCGAGCGCGCCTGGCGCGACCGGCTGCGCATAACCGTGCGGGTCGACCGCGACGACCCACACCGACCATCATCCATCATCATTCGCCAACCGCCGTCGCACCTCCGTCTTCCTTGAATGCGGATGTATGACGAGGCTGAGAGTGCTCGCTCGCGCAGGGCCGAGCCTTACGCGTCCGCTTCACACCCGATGAGCGGACATGGCCCGCTGACCGCCCGAGCGCCAGGAGCAGTCTTCCCATGCTACTGGGCTGGGTTCTTGTGTGCGTAGCGATGGTCGGCTCTTACGTCCTGTTCGTGGGGCGCGGACGAGGACGCACTTCCGCCCTGCACAGACTCAACGAGCGGTTTGCTCGCGGAGAACTCGGTGATGATGAATACAAGGCGCAGCGCGAGGCGATCTTGTCGCTGTGATCAGCATGCGGTATGCGAGTATTGCCTACAACTCCTGCCGCAACCGCCACTGCCCGAAGTGCCAGGGCGCCGCGGCGCGCCAGTGGATGGCGGCGCGCGAGGCCGAACTGCTCCCGATCTCCTACTTCCACGTCGTCTTCACGCTACCGTCGGCAATTGGCGACATCGCCTACCAGAACAAGGCCGTGATCTATGATCTGCTGTTCAAGGCCTCGTCGGAGACGATGCTCACGATCGCGGCCGACCCAAAGCACCTCGGCGTCAAGATCGGCTTCACCTCGGTACTCCACACCTGGGGCTCCGCGATGACCCATCATCCACACGTCCACATGATCGTGCCGGGGGGTGGGATATCGCTCGACGGCACGCGCTGGATCGGCTGCCGTCCAAACTATCTCCTGCCGGTGAAGGTGCTGTCGCGGCTGTTCCGCCGCCTGATGCTGGAGATGCTGCTCGCCGCGCACGAGGCCGGCCGCCTGCAGTTCTTCGGCGACCACGCCCACCTCGTCGGCAACGCCGCGTTCAAGGCCTATCTCGCGCCGATGCATCGCACCAAGTGGTTCGTCTATAGCAAGCGGCCGTTCGCCGGGCCGGAGCAGGTGCTGGCCTATCTGTCCCGCTATACCCACCGCGTCGCGATCTCCTAGACTGCCGGTTGCTGCGCGCGCGCAGCGACCGGCCACACTGCGGCGCTGCCCAAAAGCGTGATGAACAGGCGCCGTTGCATTGTTCAGCCTAAGAACGCGCCGCGTTGAGGTAAGAGCCTAGCACGTTGCAACCGCAGGCGTGTGAGAAAGGGCAAAACGTCGACCCCTGAAGCTGCGGCCAAATGTCCGAAGCGGGTCGGTCAATAGCAGACATGATGTGCCAATCGACGAAGCGCCAATGTTTGTCCGCCAACACCATTTATCCTGACAGTTTCTTACTTAAACATTTCAGGCCGCGGATCGGCGATGAACCCGTCGCGGTTCGGCATGACTACTTGCGGCAAACTCTTGGCGTCGAGCACGGCTGATTTATCGATGATCTTTCCCTCAGCCAGAATGTAAGCTGACACCGCATAGACGTCGTCGGCGCTTAGCGATCCGGGCGCCGTGAACGGCATGGCGCGGCGTATGTAGTCGAACAATGTTGTCGCGTAAGGCCAGTAGCTTTCAACGGTGACGACCGGTTTCTGCGACGTTAGCGTGCCGCGACCGCCCACGAGACGGAGCGCCGCACCGGACGGCATGTCGGGTAGCCCCACGACGCCTTTGAGGTCGGCGCCATGGCATGCTGCGCACGCCGTCTCGAAAACCTGCTTGCCCTTTGCGTAATCTCCGTTCCCGGGCGGCAGGCCTTTGCCGTCCGCCGGAATTGCGATTGCAATGCCCGCGATGTCCTGTTCCGTTGCGGCTTCTCCGAAGCTGAACTTATTTGGGTAGCCGTCGGCACCTGCCCTCGCTGGACCAATGGTGAATCCTGCGATCGCCGCGAGCGCGAGTGCGGGGATCGTACCTATTCGCCGTGTACGGAAAAATTCAACCGAGCGGATGAACATTTTTGACGCTCCCGTCGGCTGCAATGCCCCAGCTCTGAATGGCATTCATATGATAGAACATACCCGGCGCCTCCAGCGGGCCGCGTTCGGCAATCAGTTGCTGATGGGTGGGCTGGGAATAGCCCGTCTCGTCGGTAGCGCGGCTCTGGATGGTCGCGGGCGTTCCTGTCCAAATCCATGGAAAGCGGAAACGAGTTTGGCTGATAGGAAGCACGGGATCCTGCAACGCGGCCAAACTCCACGTTTGCCCTCCATCCGTCGAGATTTCCACGCGCGCAATTTTCCCGCGTCCCGACCAGGCAAGGCCCGTAATCTCATAGAAACCGGGGCCTGGCAGCTTCATCTCACCGGACGGGAAGGTGATGACGGACTTCGCGTCCATCGTAAACGTAAAGATGCGAGCCTTTCCTGTGTTGGTGATGAGATCGGTGTATTTCGACGTTTCTTCGCGGGTGTAGAATGGCTTATCGCTGACCTCTAGCCTGCGCAGCCACTTGATCGATATGTTTCCCTCCCAACCCGGCAGGAACAGCCGCATTGGATAGCCCTGCTCGGGACGGATGGCTTCGCCATTCTGACCGAAGACGATCAGCGCATCCGACAGGCATTTATCGATCGGCACGCTGCGGGTCATGACCGCACCGTCGGCGCCCTCGGCGAGCACCCAGGAAGCCCCCGCCTTAAGCCCGGTCTGTTTGAGCAGGGTCGACAGGGGAACGCCCGTCCACTCGGATGTGGAGACTAGGCCGTGGGTCCGCTGCACCGTTGGCTGGTTGACCTTCATGAGTTCAGTGCCGGTCGTGCCTGAGCATTCCATGAAATAGGTGCGTGAGATCGTAGGAAAGCGCTTCAAATCCGCCAGGGAATACTTGATCGGCCGATCGACGAGTCCGTGAATGACAAGGCGATGTCTGGCCGGATCGAGATTGGGAATTCCGGCATGGTGGCGCTCGTAGTGCAGACCGGATGGCGTGATCGTCCCGTAGCTGCTCTGCATGGGTACAAAGGATGCCGTTCGGGTTGGATTGACCCAGCGGATATCGCTCTCAAATTGTGAGCGCGATCCGTAACCGCCATCCTCGCCCATCATACGCCCCGGCTCCTTGGTGGAATCCGTCGGGATTGGATATTCGACCGCGCCGGGCGGCGCCTTGGCGTCGGCGCGGCGCGGCAGCATCGCCGTTATCCCGACCGCCGCGACCAGCCCTGTACCGGCGAAGAGCTGCCGTCGCGTTGCCGCCAATGCGAACATGCCTTCTTTGCAATCGCAGTCTTCCAGCGCGTCCAGTTTCGCCCTCGCCTCCGTAATGGGTTCACCGATACGGCTCAGCGCATCTTCGATTTCCCGCATGTCCGTTTCCGGCTGATGGAGTTTCGTGAAACCCATGACCATTTCTCCTGGCTAGACACGATCGAAGAATAGTGAATTCCCAAAGTGGCAGTAAATGCTGATCCTTTGCCTTCAAGAGTAGCGCGGCCGCGCCTTACCCTTCTGGCTGATCTGATCAACTATCCTACGCACCAGAGAAACCGGATGCCAGGTCCATTCAGGGTCAAAGTGAGAAGCCCCGGGCCTACAACGGGGAGGTCGGCTTACCCTCAACTCCGGACATGGCTTGCAAGACAATAACTGACGCTATGTGCCACATCCAGACGTACCTGGTTTGGCCCCGATCCTATTAATTCAGGGTGAATAGACCAAGCGCGGCGCGAACATCACGCAAAGTGGCATCTGTTATCTCACGGGCTCGCACAGTCCCGTGTCTGACAACTTGCAGCACGTAGCTAGGATCACGAGCAAGTGCGCGACGACGGTCTCGGATCGGCGCGAGAAGTGCCTGCAGCACGTCATCCAGACGTTTCTTCACGGCGCTGTCGCCCAAACCGCCGCGGATGTAGCGTGCCTTCAAGTCCTCAACCGCAATGTGATCTTCGTCGAATGCATCCAGATACGTGAAGACCACGTTGCCTTCGACGCGACCTGGGTCGGATGCCTTTATGTGGTTTGGATCAGTGAACATGCGCCGGACAGCCTCCCGTATTTCATCCGCCGTGGCTGATAGCTGAATAGCATTGCCTTGCGACTTGCTCATTTTGGCTTTGCCGTCGATGCCGGGAAGGCGTCCGACGCGAGGAATGAGCGCTCGGGCTTCGGGCAACACGTCAACACCAGCTTGGCGATTGATGCGGCGAATAATCTCATTGGTTTGCTCGATCAATGGAGCTTGATCTTCCCCGACCGGGACAATCGTTGCCTTGAAACCGCTGATGTCGGCGGCCTGTGCGACGGGATAGCAGAGAAAGCCTGCAGGAATATCTCTGCCAAAACCTCGCGCCTGGATTTCGTCCTTGATGGTTGGGTTCCGTTCAAGCCGCGCCACCGTGACAAAGTTCATGTACAGCAGGGTCAATTCGGCAAGTGCCGGGAGATGTGATTGAAGACAGATCGTGGTCAGGTTCGGGTCGATTCCGACAGCCAAGTAGTCTGTCGCGATCTCAAGGACATTGTCACGCACCCGACCGGGATTGTGCGCGTTGTCCGTGAGTGCCTGGGTATCCGCCAGCAGCAGGTATTGCTGGTGCGTCGTCTGTAGGGTGACGCGGTTCTTCAACGAACCGACGTAGTGTCCCAGGTGCAGCGGGCCGGTGGTTCTGTCCCCGGTCAAGATAACAGGGAAGGTGGCTGACGAATGTCGCATCGCGGTTCTCCAGATAGAACCGCCGTTCAATCGGACTGCTGATGCAGGCAACCTCGCAGGCCGATGAACGGCGGCGACGGTTGGGTCAATGACAAAGCCGTGCCGCTCCTACGTGGAGCGCCACCACAAGTTCGCGAACGTGATCACGACGACAGTCATGCGGCTGATATTGACGAAACTTCCAAGGAAAGCAAGCCGACTTGACGTCTCAAATGGGGTCAATCGCGTCGGATTGATGCCAGGCCCGCTACTTCCGGTCCACCCCAATCAACAGATGAGGTGGATGGCTCCCGCTCACGGCATCTGGGTGCCAAAGTGTGAAGGCCTTCAGGCGTTCACGAGCAAAATGGGAGCCATCCGTTATGCAGATTACCACGATCGGCCTCGACTTGGCCAAGAGCATTTTTCAGGTCCACGGTGTTGATGCAGCCGGCCAGGCTGTGGTTCGCAAGTCGCTTCGGCGCTCGCAGATGCTGCCATTTTTTTCCAAGTTGCCGCCTTGCCTGGTCGGCATCGAGGCGTGCGGCACGTCGCATCATTGGGCGCGCGAGCTGATAAAGCTCGGTCATGAGGTGCGGCTGATGCCGCCTGCCTACGTCAAGCCATATGTGAAGCGAGGGAAGACCGACGCTGCCGATGCGGAAGCGGTTTGCGAGGCGGTGACACGGCCTACGATGCGGTTCGTGCCCGTCAAGTCGCCCGAGCAGCAGGCAGCGCTGTCCATGCACCGGACGCGCGATTTGCTGGTCAAGCAGCGCACGCAGCTGGTCAACATGATCCGCGGTCTACTGGCCGAATTTGGCGTCGATATCCCCAAGGGGCTCGAACGAGCGCTGCTGATGGCGCGGCAGATCGTCGATGGCAAAGCGCCTGAGGTGCCGACTGAAGCTGTCAAGATCGTCGCTACACTGTCACAGCAGGCGCTCGACACCCACGTTCGGCTCCGCGAGATTGACCGCGATTTGGCCGTCTGGCTACGTGGCAACGATGTTGCACGTCGTCTCATGACGATCCCCGGTATCGGGCCGATCGGCGCGACGGCACTTGCTGCATCGGTGACCGATCCGCATCAGTTTCGTTCGGGGCGGCAATTCGCCGCCTGGTTGGGACTGACGCCACTTCAGAAGTCAAGCGGTGGCAAAGAGCGGCTCGGTCGTATCACCAAGATGGGTGACAAATATCTGCGCAAGCTGCTCGTTGTGGGCATGACGGCGCTTGTGCGTCGTACAAGGCAAAATCCCGAAGGCAATCCACGGCTGGCGGATCTGCTGGCGCGAAAGCCCACAAGGGTCGCCACCGTCGCGATGGCGAACAAGACCGCGCGGATCATCTGGGCGATCATGGCGCGTGGCCAAACCTATCGTACGGGCCACCAGCCGGCACTGGCAGCATAAACGACAAAGGACGTAGCTGAAGAGGAGATCAGCTTCACGAGGTTGCGAGCGCGATGCGATGTGATGGCAGACCGGTCAGACCGGGAACAGGGACAACCCAATCGATGTCCAAGGCGTCATAGCCTGATCAACAGAATGGGACCTTGTTCGCGGACTCCATCAGGGCCAGCAGTCTCAACCGACTGCATCAACAGGCCGGACAGAAGACTGCACCCGACCAACGCCACTGCGTCAATTTAGCCCTTGCAACGCGGGAGCCATCCACAGAGGACATCGCAAGACCGGCCCGAGTGGTCCGGTTTGGGCCAACACCGGACTATGTGCCGCAGCCAATCGCGTCTCTATTCGATCACCTCGTCGGCACGGTCAAGCAACGTGGGCGGCAGTTGCAACCCGAGTTGCCGTGCAGCTTTTTGGTTCACCACCAACTCAAATTCCGTTGGAGCCTGAACAGGCAGGTCGGCAGGACTTGCACCGCGCAAGATTCGATCAACATAGGATGCTGCGGCTGCGACAATCTTTTCCCATGTCACTCCGTACGATATGAGCCCACCGACGTCACAGTAGCCGCGGAGCGGGTAGATGGCGGGAAGCCGAGACCGCGCGACCAGCGCAGTAAAGTGATCGGGCCGCGTCGAGGTGACAGCATCGGGCAAAAAAATCAGCCCGCTCTTCGGTTTGTCCTTCAACGAGCGAATTAGTCGATCAATGTCCGAAGCGTCACCACTTGGTGTCTCAATCGAAGCAATTCCCACTCTGTCTGCGACTTCATCAATCGACTTGCGAAATGCAGCTGAATTGTTTCCAGGTTCGGGGTTGTACAGAAGGCCGACGTGCTCAATGTTCGGCGCCACCTCTTTCAGCAGCGAAACCCACTTGCCGCCTAGAGAGGGTTCAAATGGCGTAAAACCGGTCGCGTTGCCGCCGGGCTTTGAGAAGCTTTCGACATAGTGCATTCCGATTGGATCGCTTACCATCGCGAAAACCGTTGGAATTTTAGAATGTTCCGCATATAGCGCGGCCATGGATGTGTTGGTCATTGCGAACAAGACATCTGGTTGTAACGCAAGCAACTCGCGCGCGTATCTCCGCGTCAGGTCGGTGTCACCGCCAGTTATTCGATACTCGATCTGGAGATTTCGACCGGGAACCCACCCCCGCTCTTTGAGAGCCGGTTCGAGGATTGCCCTACTGATCGGGTGAGGGATGAGCGCTCCTAAGCGACGGATTCGATCCTGAGCACTCACGGAGCGAAGATTCGCGAGGGTTGCAAGTCCGAGGATGAACTCCCGTCGTCTCATTCGATCGGCCCAGCTGATGTATATCGGTCGGGTCATCAAAGCTTAAGCCCAAACCACATTGCTGGCTATGTCTGAGATGGGTCTTGTGTCACGAAGCGTAGCCGGTCCAAACGGCTCCGCGCAACTTTATAGGAGATGAAGGTAGGTCCTTCGGGTTCGGCGATCAGGTCGCTGATCCCAAGCCACCGCGGGCCGCTTTGGTCAAAAGCCATGGTGGTGAGCGCTGCGGAAACGTCGGGATGATGATCTCGGCAGGCACGGTTGAGAGAGGCGAGCGCAAGCGAACCGTCGATGAAGTGTCGAAAGCGGATTAGGTGATGTCAAAACCGAAGGTTGACCCTACCTTCGGGATCAGCTCGGTGGATGTCCTGATACTGACCGAGCGACATCCGGCATGTAGACGGCGCGAAGCTCAACCAGGCTCTTGTAAGGAACGTGAGAACCTGGCCGGCGATGCCAAGGGAAAAGGCCCAAGCGGCGCCAACCGCAAGGCCGAAAGTACCGATGCGCCGGAGAGGGGCGGACTGCTCCGTAGTAGCGAGGAAGCGGCTGTAATGGTCGTGGAGCGAAGGGAGCGGGTCATCGACGGTGAATCGGGCCAACTGGCAACGGGAGGAGCCCGAAGCTCAACGGAAGGCGGCAGCCTTCAATCGATGGCACGAGCCGGATGATGCGAGAGTATCAAGTCCGGATCTGTGAGAGGCTCAGGGTGAAATTCCCTGGGCCTACTCGGCATTCGCGACCGAATTGGGCTGTCCGCGCGATGTCCGCTTCTCCCCTGACAGCGACCGAACTGCGGAGATCGCTGGAGGTCCGGGTCGTGCCAAGAACGGAAGTCGCTGTCCTCATTCGATCACCTCGTCGGCGCGGCCTAACAGCGGTAGTGGAATGGCGACGCCGAGGGCCTTGGCGGCCTTTGCGTTGATGAACAGATCAAGCTTGGTGCCTTGCTGGACCGGCAAGTCGGTTGGCTTTTCACCTTTGAGGATGCGAGCGACGTAAACACCAGTCAGCCGGTAAGAATCGAGAGCGTTGCTGCCATAGCTCGCGAGCCCGCCGGCTGCGGCGAACGAGCGGTTCTCAAAGACTGCGGGCATCGCGTGGCGCGCCGCGAGTTCGCCGAGCCGTGCGCTTCGGCTGGTGAACAGCGGATCAGCGCCGACGACGAGCCCGCCTGCGCCCAGCTCCGTGAGCTCGACAAAGACGCCCTCGAAATCATCCTCGTTGCTGGCATTCAGAACATGAAGCGTGATGGAAAAGCTGTGAGCCGCGGACACGGCTCCGTTGGTTTCGGCTTCCACCAGGACGGGATTGGCCGGATTGACGAGGAGGCCCACGACATTGGCCTTTGGCAAGAGCTCGTGCAGCAATTCCAGCCTCTTCGGAGTGACGAGTGCATTGAGTTGCGTAACGCCCGTGATGTTCGCGCTTGGTTTGTTGAGGTTTGTGACGAGGCCGAGTTGGATCGGATCGAAACCGGTCTCGAAGACGATCGGGATGGTTGTTTTCGCGGCCTTCGCTGCGAGCGCGGCCGGTGTGCTGGTCGCGGCGATCACGGTCGCCTTCTTCTCCACAAGATCGGCCATCAAGGCCGGCAACCGATCGGAATGGTTCTCCGCCCAACGGTATTCGATCTTCACATTGCGGCCATCGACATAGCCGGCTTCGGCGAGCCCGTCGAGAAAGGCCGCCAGCTGGCGTTGGTAATTTGGGGCCGATTGAGAGTTCAGAAATCCGACGATAGGGAAGACGGGCTGCTGCGCCTGCGCTACCAGGGGCCATAGTGCCGCACTGCCGAGCCCTGCGATGAACTCCCGCCGTCGCATCTGTCCCCCTTAAAGGACCACGCATATGGGAGGAACGACCCTAGCACTTAGTCGTTGGGCTGTGGGCCGTTTTGAAGGACCGCTTCGGGTCAAAAGCGCCGTTTTTAGCGCCCGCTCGTCACTTCCGGTTTTCCCCGACAAGCAGACATTGGAGGCGTCCGTCGGCATGTCTCAAAGGTGCCAAAAAGCGACATCACTCAATCACCTCGTCAGCGCGGGCGATTAGCATGGCTGGGATTGTGAGGCCCAGTTCTTTCGCGGTCTTTAGATTGATACCAAGTTCGAATTTCGTCGGTTGGAAAAACGGAATATCTGCCGGATTGGCACCTCTAAGAACCTTATCGACGAGGTTGGCGAGGCGGCGAAAGGTGTCCGGTAGGTCAATTGAATAAGCCATCAGTCCGCCGCCTTCCACAAATTCGCGGAACGGATAAATTGTGGGAATGCGGCCTTTCGCCGCCAATTCGACAATCGTCGCAAGATTGGTGAGATGCTCGGCTTCATCAGACACCATGAGCGCATCCGCTCGATCTTGTTCCATCGATCCGAAGATGCGCTGGTACTCTGCATCGCTGAAGGCGCTGCCAAGCACCGCAGCCTTGAACGAAATACCTGCTCGTTTGGCCGCCTCTCGCGCTGCCGCACCTCTTTGGTCGTCCCAGCTTGATCGCGATACAAGATAACCAACGGTGGATAGTTTTGGCATCGCCTCGACCAGTAGCCCGATACGTTTTCCAACGAGCTCCAATCCCGCGGAGATAGTAACGCCTGTGATGTTGCCGCCCGGCCGCGCGATGCTTGGCACAAGCCCTAGGACAGTTGGCTCGTTGACTATGGCCACAACCGGGATTGTCGTAGTCGCCATTTTGAAGTCTAACGATAGACTAGCGGCCAGCGCTACAATCAAGTCTGGATGCGTTTTGACGACATCGCGGACCAGTTCGTCATAGCGTTCGGGTTGCCCTCCTCCAGAGTAGCGCTCCACCCCGAGGTTTTGGCCCTCGACGTAGCCAAGGCGACTTAGCTCCTCGAAAAAAGCGCGGTAATGCGGTGGGCCGCTCAAGCTCATTTCGCTGACTTTGCGGGAAGGCGAAACGAAAGCGATCCGCTTCATCCTGGCCGATTGCTGCGCCCGGGCCGAGAGCGGCCACGTAGCTGCCGCGCCGCCGAAAAGCGTGATGAAATCGCGCCGTCTCATGTCCGCTCCCAAGTTCAGGTGACGGCATCGTAGCGGTTTGGTCGGGCACATTGATAGGGGCTTGAAACCGCATGAAAGCCATTGCCCCACTGCACCGCCAATGTCGCAGTTGGGTCAAAGGCCGAAGTCGATCCCCTTGAGCGGCATGTCCGTTCTGGCTCCGACAGCAGACATCGTCAGGTAGTCTCGGTTCTCCCCTCATCACCCAGTCAAGGGCCCTCGTGAACACGCCCAATCATTCGCGACCAGAGGTGTGATCGCTCACTCAGCGCCGAGAAAAAAATAACCAATGGACCGAAGTAGCAATTCAAGGCGCGATAAGGGCACAGTGCGAGAGCGGCCCGATTTTGCGCAAAACGATTGGAAGCATTGGACAAATGCGTTGCCAAGACCGTGGGGAACATGACCCGTCGGAAACAGGCGCTGCTGAGCGACGGACTGGCGACATTTATGGGAGCCTCATAGAGAGCGTCGCGCACAGGAGTAGTCCTCAATGAACCGAGCGGCAGAAAGGCGACGAGCGAGCGTGCCATAGGACCTGCAGCCGGCATCTTGAGCGGCTACGCCCATTTAGCTGCCTCCACGAAGTTCGGCGGCCGTGGAAGCGGACATTCCGGGAGTGCACTGCCACGTCTGCCATGAGCCGAAAGCTGCCATCGGCGATCAACAACGGGTTGACGGTCGATGAGATCAAGGAGGCTCTTCTCCACGCGACCGTCTACTGCGGAATCCCCGCAGGGCTTGATGCCTTCAAGGCGGCGAACGAAGTCCTGACCGAAATGGGCACGATTCCGGTCAAGGCTCTCGAAACAGAAACGAAGCCATGATGACAACGCCAACCACCGCGCGCCCGCATTCACGCGATGTCGCAGGTCGCCATCGACCCTGCATCATGCTGACGGCGCCAGCGGAAGCGACGAAGCGCTGCCTCGATCGCGCCGGTCTCACTTACTCGGCGGCGCATGACAGCGAATTGAACAAGGCGTTCGTTCGCGATTTTGAAGCCTCAACCGGTGGAAAGCAACGCGTCAATTTTGCCGCCGTAGCCGCCTATGGCACCATGGCTGCGATCTACAAGCTTTCCGAAGCCCAAGGTGGGCGGCTGGATGCGGAAAAAACCGCTGAGCTTGTCAAAGGTTTCAAACTCGATAGTCCGCGCGGCTCGATTGAGATCGACGGATCGAGGGACATCGTGCAAACCATCTACATCAGGCGCGTCGAACGGCGAAACGGGCGGCTGGAAAATATCGAGTTCAGCAGTATCCCCAACGTTCCCGCCACCGAGGCACGCTGATTGCTTGTGGCTGCCTGGTGGCCCATGGACGTGATGCCTGTCAGTATACAATCGAAAGGGTGGACATGAGCTTCGATACCAAGCCGATCCCGAGAACGATCGCCGCTTTCGGAGCAAACGCGCACATCGGAAATCCCCTTGCGAGGTTTTTGCGTGCTGGTGACCGTCAATACATTTGGGATGAATGCGAGCCTTTATCGCTCGATCCCCTACGATCCGGAGAAGAGCTTCGTGCCGATCGCGGAGATCGCGACCGGCATTCTGGCGCTGGTCATTCATCCCTCGCTCAACGTCGAGTGCTCATTCACGCTAAATCGGATCGTTGGGTTGCTGTGGAACTCTGTCAAGAGTGTGTCTTTTAGACGGCTAAACTAAAAGTAGTTCTCTCGCATAATCATAATGACTTTGACGCAAAAGAAAAATTAGGGTCGCGAATCGGGAGGGACAACCTTTGAGCGAACACAACTGCATAATCATGGAACGCTACTGCTTGGAGCAGGCGAGGCTTGATCCCTCAAGTAGGGGAAAATGGATAGCTCAGGCTGAGCGATGGCATGAGCTAGCGCGTGCACAAAACTCTTGGCGGTTTCAAGAGAGGCTTCTTCAAGCATCGCTAGACGATGACCCGGCGCAACTGCAGCAATAGTAGCCTCGGCCGCTTTCGGTGGCGACATTCGGAAGTGGCGCGCCACGGCCGATGAAGATGGGCACTATTGCTTCGCCGCGGCGCTATGATGCGGCGACCCGCCACGCGCTCCAATCGGTAAGTCTGCGATGGCCTGCGATCTTGCGCTACGCCCCATGGGCGGCTTTCGGATTTTGGAGGGGTGACCCGGTTACCCTCCGATAGCGGCCCTCTCGATCAATCCCGAGATGGATGTGATGGGCCACAACCCGACTCGGCGTTATTCATTTTCGCTTCGCCAGAGGCTTGGCGACTTCGCGGGCGCAGTCGATGAAAAGCTTGGCGACGGGGCTGAGCGCGCGGTTCTTCAGGGTGACGATTCCATTTGGCCGGCGCGCCATTGGCAGTTCAACGGGCAAGATCTTGAGCTCCGAGCGCTTGGTGAGAAATCTAAATGCGGAAGCCGGGAAAATGGTGACAAAACGGCCGGTCGCCAACAGACTAATGCGCATATGAGGGCAATCCGTGACCACGCTCACCCGAGGATAATCGAGCCCGCTGGCGCGAAAAGCGTCCATTACGATCGATCCAATCACGCTGTCCGGTGGTGGCAGCACCCACAATTCGTTCACCAGTTCGGCAATTTCGATCCTGCGCCGCCGCACCCATTGATTTTGCGCGCCCGCCGCGACGACATAGGAATCATCAAAGAGAAATTCGAAGTCGAATCGCGGGTCTGCGATCGGGCCGGAGCCCCGTACGATCAAGAGATCGACATTACGCTCGGTCAGTTCCCGGTGCAGTGTCTCCGTGTATCCGGTCACGAGATGGAATACGATGCGCGGATAGCGCCGAGAGAGCCGGTCGACGACGAGCGGAAACGAAGCTCGCGGCCAGAAAGGTGGTGCTTCCGATCCGCAATTCCCCGGCCGTCGGGTCGGCGAGAAACGCGATGTTCTTCACGCCTTGGCGCAAGTCATCGAATACGGCCACTCCGCAATCGAGCAAGGCGCGGCCGTACTCGGTCGGCTCGATCCCCTGACGATGGCGGTCGAGCAGGCGCACGCCAAGCGCTACGTTCCAGTTCTCGCGATTGATCTCGAAATGGCGGGCTGAGTGGTGTTGAGGAGCTGCGCCGCCTTGCTCATGCTGCCGGCCTGCACGACGGTCATGAGGACGTGCAGGTCTTGCAGCTTCATCCGATTTCCGATGCGATCGCTCAACTGCATGACGGCACCCATTTCCAGATTGAGATGATATCATCAGATAATAGCCTTATGCGCTTATGGCGGCATCAACTATCGTCTCAAGCCGAGGCGCGCGGAATAGCCGGCAACCGAGCCGCGCGTCGTGCAGGCTCGGACCTGAGGAGCAAGTCGTGGAATTTTCCCGTCGCCAATTTCTGCATCTGGCAGCCGGTGCTGTCGTGCTCCCTGCCTTGTCGGGCTTCGCGTGGGCGCAAACCTATCCGTCGCGACCGGTGCGCATCATCGTCGGCTTTGCCGCCGGCGGCCCGAACGACATCCTCGCGCGTCTGATCGGTCAGTGGTTGTCGGAGCGGCTCGGCCAGCCATTCGTCATCGAGAACCGGCCGGGCGCCGGCAGCAATATCGCCACCGAGGCGGTCGTGCGCGCGGCTCCGGACGGTTACACGCTGCTCCTGGTCGGTACGCCGAACGCGATCAATGCGACGCTTTACGACAATCTCAATTTCAATTTCATTCGCGACATCGCACCGATCGCGGGCCTGATCCGCGGTGCCCTTGTCATGGTGGTACATCCCTCGGTTCCGGCCAAGACGCTTCCCGAGTTCATCGCCTATGCCAAGGCGAATCCGGGCAAGCTCTCCTACGGTTCGGGCGGCGTCGGCGGGATCACCCACATCACCGCCGAGCTATTCAAGCAAGAGGCCGGCGGCCTCGACATTGTGCACGTGCCCTATCGCGGCGTGGCGCCCGCGCTCACCGATCTGCTCGGCGGGCAGGTGCAGGTCGTCTTTACCAACCTCGCCCTATTGATTGGGTACATCGCGACCGGCAAGCTGCGCGCGCTCGCAATAACTACGGCGACGCGCTCGGACGCGCTGCCGGACATCCCGACCATAGGCGAGTTCGTCCCGGGCTACGAGGCAAGCTCGGTGTTTGGCCTCGGCGCGCCCAGGAACACGCCCGCCGAGATCATCGACAGGCTCAACAAGGAGATCAACGCCGCACTCGCCGATCCCGAGTTCAAGGCGCGGCTTGCCCACCTGGATGGCATGGCGCTTGGCGGCTCGCCCGCCGATTTCGGCAAGCTCATCGCCGACGAAACCGAGAAGTGGCGCAAGGTGATCCGGCTGGCCAATATCAAGCCGGAATGAGGTTGACCGCCACATATTGCGCAGAATTGGAGAGAGTTCACGTGCAGCCGCTAAACGCCGCAGGCCGGACGTATGAAGTTGAACGTCGCGCCCATCACGCTGTTCGGCCCGGTTTCCGCATCGCCGAGATGCAGATCGGCCCGACCCAAACGGTACCTTGGCATTACCACACCGAAGCGCAGGATACGTTCTACGTCATCAACGGAACGATACGTGTTTTTACGCGCGAGCCGGAAGAAGAGGTGTGCCTGACGGTCGGTAAGACCTATTCTGTTCGTCCGGGACGTCCTCATCTTGTCGCTAATGCCGGTGACATCTCAGCCGTATTTCTGGTCTTGCAGGGGATGGGCGAGCACGATTTTGTCCCGCTCACCTGATGACGGGCGGCTCGCCGCCCGCGACGGGCCGAGTTGGCCTCGTTCGCCGCCTTGATCACGGATCGTGGCCGTTGCGCTGGAACGGCGGGCTTATCGCACAGCGTCGCGCAAAATCGTAAAGTGGCGCACCCGACACGATTTCGAACGTGTGGCCTTCGCCTTCGGAGGGCGACGCTCTATCCAGCTGAGCTACGGGTGCTTACTGCTTACGCATTGCTACGCAGATTACGCGTATGAGTTAACCCTAACGCGCAGTCCTCGCAAGCCGTTGCACTTGAATACTCTTTCTTCCCCACTCTTCGCACCAGCCGGCTTGACACTTGCCTTCGGAGGGCAGCGGTCAGGAGCGCAGACGATCTCTTGGTCACGGCGTATGTACGCGCGGCGGTTTATCTCAGGTGGCCAAGCGCAACGCGTTGCAAAGGCGCTGCGAAATCGATCCGCTTTCCGGCACGTCATGCACAAGCGTTCGACGACCATCACCTGAGCTTGCCGCGGGTTGAATTGGACAAGCTCAACCAGCCTGATGTTAAGAAACTTCAAGCCTGCGCGCCTACCTTGTCGGCATCGACTTCTTGGGATCGAAACAGTTCCGATCAGCCCAATGCTGCATCAGCTTCGTGCGCGAGTTGAAAAGCGCCGGCGGTCCGTCCCTCATGTCGAATTTCGGTCGCGCGGCGGCAGTCGACATCGGTCTGATCTGCTGTGGGTTGGCACGCACGCGCCATCGTTCTTGCGGGCCATCTGCTCAATTCCGTCGTTCGGAATAGCGAAAGTCGCCGCGGCGCGTTCGGCTTGGCGATACCAGCAAAAATACCAGCAAAGTGGACGGCTGCGGTGGGCTATGCTTGGATTTACAATCCCTCGCGACAGTTTTCCGGGGAAATTCGGAATCGAACTTGCGCTATGTTTTTGAAAGGGCTGAAGTTTTTTCCGTGGTGCCCCTGGCCGGAATCGAACCAGCACTCCTTGCGGAACTCGATTTTGAGTCGAGCGCGTCTACCAGTTCCGCCACAGGGGCATTCGCGTTTCCCGTGGCCGAAAAACCTTGGGGGCGGCGAAGCCGGCGGAATATAGCTGGCGGCCGGAGGGGGTCAACCCGCGCGGATGTGATTTCGCGCCGGCTCGACAGCTTTGGTGTCGCGGGATACGAAGTATACCGATCTGTTTACCCGGGGAAGACCGACGTGACGTCGCAAACCACAGCCCTCCCGTTCACCACGCGCGGCGGTCGCAGCCCGGCCACGGCTTCCGCGCTGGCGATTCTCGTCATCGCGGCGGCGACCTTGGCGGGCGCCTGGTTCTTCCAGCTCGTGCTGGAGATCCTGCCTTGCCAGCTCTGCCTCGAACAGCGTTACGCCTATTATTTCGCGGTCCCGTTCGCCGCCCTGGTGGCGCTGGCGGCCGCCAAAGGCGCTCCGCGCGGCGTGGTGCTGGCGGGGCTGGCCATCCTCGCGCTTGCCGCAGCCGGCAATGCCGTCCTTGGCGGCTATCACGCCGGTGTCGAATGGAAATTCTGGCCGGGCCCGACCGAATGTACCGGACCGATCGTCAATTTCGGCAAGGCCGGCAGCCTGTTCGACAATCTGGACAAGGTGAAAGTGATCCGCTGCGACGAGGTGCAGTTTCGCTTCCTCGGCATTTCGCTCGCCGGCTACAACGTTCTGATCTCGCTGTTGATGGCCGCGATCGCCGCGTGGGGAATCGCCAAGACCGCGAAGAGCTAAAGCATGATCCGGACGCGGAGGGCCGCGTTAGCGCAAAGCGGGCACCGGTTTTCCGATAAGATCACGCTCAAAGAATGATTGGAGCGCAAATCGCGCTCTAATCGTCGACGTCGTCCTGTGTGCGTCCGAACAGATGCACGATGCCGGGCGTCGCGATGGTGACGAAGATGAAGCGCGACAGATGATGCGCGCCGACGAAGACCGGATCGATGTGCAGCGTCAGCGCCAGCGCCAGCATGGCGTCCATCGCGCCGGGCGCGAAGGCGACGACGACATCGGAAAAGCGCACATGGGTCGTCAGCACGATGATCCCGACAAAAATGCCTGACACGAGGATCGCGACCGCAAACGATCCGAGCGCCGCGTTGATGTGGCCGGCCAGCACCCGCGGCTTCATCCGCGCAAAGCGGCTGCCGATCAGCGCGCCGATCCCGACCAGGGCTACGCTGCGGACCCAGGGCGGCACGCCGCCATCGACCAGGCCCGCGCCATGCAGCACGCTGGAGGCGATCATCGCGCCGAACATCCAGCTCGCCGGAAATTTCAGGATGCGCAGGATCAGCGACAGCGCCAGCGAGGCGGCGAGCAGCGCCACCAGTTGCATCGGCGGTGCGACGGTCAGCGTGATGCCCGATGAGCTGGCCGGCGCGACCCCGGTCAATGCCAGCACCAGGGGCAGCGCTGCAGTGAGGATGATGACGCGCATGGTCTGCACCACGGCGATCGCCGGCAGGTCCGCGCCGCGTTCGACCGCGAGCATGGTGATCTGGGACAGCGCGCCGGGGCTGCCGGCCAGAAAGGCGGAGGTGCGGTCCCAGCCATGGACGCGCTGCAGATAAAGGCTGGAGCCGAAGGTCGCGCAGAAGGTGGAGAGCGCGAGCAGGCCGATGGTGAGGGGATAGTCGCTGACACGGGCGATCAGCTGCCGCGACACCACCGAGCCGATCGAAATGCCGAGCACGACCAGCACGCGCCTGGGTCACGATCGGCGGCACCGCGAGCTGACGGCCGGCAATCGCGGCGATGCCGGTCGCGGCCATGGCCCCGGAGATCAGCCCGCCCGGCAGGTGCGCCCAAAGAAACAGCAGGCCGCCCGCGGTGCCGATCGCCAGCGTCTCCAGCGCGATCAGCGCCTTGTTGCGGCTCGGCAGGGCGACGGCGATCGATGAAAGGATTTGCCTCACACCGCCTTATGGCAAATCCGCGCGGCCGAAACAAATGCGCTAACGCGATGCAGCATTGCGCGGCTTCTCACCTCCCTTGAAAGGGGAGGCCGCTTTGCTCCGGCTGGAGCAAAGCGGGAGGGGATCATGCCTCCACATCCGCTGTCGCTTGCGGCGGACCCCCGCCTGGCCTCTCCCTTTCTGGGGGAAAAGAACGGGGGGACGGTGAAGAAGATTACTTGCTCGCCGGCGCGGCCTTGTCGGCTGACTGCTTCTTGCACTCGGAGCGGAATTTCTTGCGCTCCTTGCCGTGCAGGCCCTTGGCATCGGCCTCCTTCGAGCATTCGAGGGAAGCGGCCGTGCGCGGCTTCTGGGCCTTCTCGGCCTTCGCGGCCGGAGCAGGGGTGGCTGCCGGCGCCGGCGTCTGCGCCAGGGCAGAGCCTGCCAGCAGGAGCGAGGCAGCCAGCGCAAGGCCGGCCGCGCGGAAAGAGGTCGTGATCATGGAGGCACCTATGAGAAGAGAGAAAGGGATGCAACGTCGCGCCACGATGATGAACCGCGGATGAATGGAGCCGGCCGGACACCGCTCCGGCGGCGACTTATATTTTGGCGGCGAGAATGGATCGCGCCTCAAGCCTCGGCTAAACTGATCTCCCCGTTTAGCAAGCCCTTAAGGGAGATCAGGGATGAGCTTTAAATCCAGTATATTGTGCGCGGTCGCGCTGTCCGGCTTCGCTGCGTTCGCAGCGACCGTACCGGCGAACGCGCTGAGCAACACCGAATGCAGCGCGAAATACCAGGCCGCCAAGAAGGACGGCACGCTGAACGGCATGAAGTGGAATGACTTCCGCAAGGCCCAGTGCGCTGCGGATGCGACCCCAGCCGCGGCGCCCGCCGCGGCTGCGCCAGCGCCGGCACCGGCTGCTACAGCCGCGAAGAAGGAAGCCGCGCCTCCTGCGGCTGCGCCCGCGCCGATGCCGATGGGCAATGCGGTATTCCCGAACGCGGTCGATGCGAAATATGCCAAGGAGACCGCCGGCAAGGGACGCATGCACACCTGCGTCGACCAGTACAACGCCAACAAGGCGACCAACGGCAATGGCGGCATGAAGTGGATCGAGAAGGGCGGCGGCTACTACTCCGAATGCAACAAGCACCTGAAGGGGCCGGCGTGATCGGCTGAATCATGATGCGGCCGGGCGCTTGAAGTCCGGCCGCATCGGCTTTCCTCGTCCAGCAGCTTCTCGGCCGATTTCGTCGCAAGCTGCGATCCTGTTTTTATCCCTGCTTTCGGTCACGATCCTTCTCACCGGTCCTTGATACGGTGACGTATTGCCGGCGGACCGTTGATACGCTAACGTATCAACGCTACCGTATCAACGTCAGGGGCGGGAATCAAAACAGGAGCGGTCGATGGCAGAGGCGACCTATCGCGGCACGGTCTATCCGTGGCAATGCGATCACGTCGGCCACATGAACATCATGTGGTATGTCGGAAAATTCGACGAGGCTAACTGGAATTTCTTCGCGCGGCTCGGGCTGACGCCGACCTATTTGCGCGAATCCGGCCGCGGCATGGCGGCGGTGCAGCAGAACATCTCCTACAAGCGCGAACTGCTGGCCGGCGACATCGTCGAGGTCAGGAGTTCCTTGCTCGAAATCCGCGACAAGTCGATCCGTTTCCTGCACGAGATGCGCAATGCCGAGACCGGCGAGATCGCCGCGACCTGCGAGATCACCGGCGTGCACATGGACCGCCGCGCGCGCAAATCGGCGCTGTTCGCGCCGGAGATACGTGACGCCGTGGCAAAGCAGCTCGCCGCGGCCGAATCCGCAATCGCCTGATATCCGCATGAAGCGGTTCGAGCCCAGGAATCCGGATTATCGCGCGGTCGCCACCGCGACGTTCGAGGCGCAGCCGGCGATGACGACGCTCGGCATTTCGCTCGCCAAGCTCGAGCCGGGCGAAGTCGATCTCGCGATGGCTATCGAGGCCCGCGCGGTGACGGACGGCGTCGATAACCTGGTCGCGACCATCACGGGAGCGTTGATGGCGTCGCCGCGCCGTCCCAATTGATGGCGCCTTGCGATCATCGCTGCGGTGCGGCTTTGTGCTGCCGGCATGGCCATGGAAGGAAATTTCTTCTATAGGCTCTCCCGTGCAGTTGAGTTTTCGCCTCCCATGATCTCCGCAACCCAAAGCCTGCTGGGATTGGCATCCGGAATGCTGGTCGGGTTTTCGCTCGGCCTGGTCGGCGGCGGCGGATCGATCCTCGCGGTGCCGCTGATGGTCTATGTGGTCGGCGTGCCCGAGCCTCATGTCGCCATCGGCACCAGCGCTATTGCCGTTGCGGCCAATGCGGCGATCAATCTCTCCAACCACGCGCGCGGCGGCACGGTGGTCTGGTCCTGCGCGTTGATGTTCGCGGCCGCCGGCATCGTCGGCGCCTTCGGCGGCTCGCTGCTCGGAAAGATGATCGACGGGCAAAAGCTGCTGGCGCTGTTCGCGCTGGTGATGCTGGTCATCGCCGCGCTGATGCTCAAGACCCGCACGCGGGTCGGCGCCTCCGACGTCAAGATGAGCATGACGAACCTGCCCGCCATTACCGGCCTCGGCTTGTGCACCGGCACGCTGTCCGGCTTCTTCGGCATCGGCGGCGGCTTCCTGATCGTGCCGGCGCTGATGTTGGCGACGGGGATGTCGATCATGAACGCCGTCAGCTCGTCGCTGGTCGCGGTGACGGCCTTCGGTCTTACCACAGCGCTCAGCTACGCCTGGTCGGGCCTCGTCTCCTGGGGTCTTGCGGGCTTGTTCATCGCGGGCGGCATTGCCGGGGGGCTCGCAGGCACGCGCTCGGCGCGGCATCTGTCGGAACGGCGCGGCGCGCTCAATATCGTGTTTGCCGCTGTCATTATCGCGGTGGCACTCTATATGTTGGCGCGTAACATTTCCCTTTTCTGGGCGTAGGCACTTTGAGGCCGAAACGGGGTAATCTATGCGCAAATGGATCGATTTCACCGGATTGACGCCGACGCGGCGCGACACGCTGGCCCTGTTGGGCAGCGCGGCTGCGCTGGGCCTGCTGCCCAATCCGGCGCTGGCGCAGGGCGAACCGAGCGAAGCCTCGGTGTTGCGCGATCCCGACAACCCCGTGTTCGGCAATCCCAACGGCGACATTACGATCGTCGAATGGTTCGATTTCAACTGCCCCTATTGCCGCAAGATCGAGCCGGAGCTGCGCCAGGTGGTGCAGGACGACGGCAAGGTCAAGCTGGTGATGAAGGATTGGCCGATCCTGGGGCCGGTCTCGGTGACGGCGTCGCGGATGGCGCTCGCCTGCAAATATCAGGACAAATACGACAAGGCTCATGACGCCATGATCGGCGTGAGCTCGAAACTGACCGAGCCGCGCATCTATGAATTGCTGGCGGGCGCCGGCATCGACGTCGATCGCGCGAGGAAGGACCTCGCTACCAACGCCAAGGCGATCGACGGCATGCTCGCGCGCAACAGCGCAACGGCCGAAGGGCTGGGCTTCCGCGGCACGCCGTCTTTCATCGTCGGCAAGTTCCGCGTGCCGGGCGTGCTGACCATGGACCAGTTCGAGCAGGTGATCGCCGACGCGCGCAAGGCCAAAGCCAACAAAGGATAGGGCGAGCGAGGGATAAGGGCCGGCTAAAGCGCGATGAGTTTAGGATGGGTCGTCATCGCGCTTTAGCTCTTTGTTTGGGCATGATCTCCGCGCAAACGCTACGCGTTTGTCGCGAGGGAAAACCGCTTCACACTTTTTTCCGGATCATGCCCAATAACGGCCAGTCATCCACGCACAGCAAAAGCGCCCTCGCCGCCGCGAAGGCGCTTTCGGATCGGCTTCGAAGCGATATCGCTTCGAAGCGACCTTACTTCGACGAGATCTTGATCCAGTCTTCGTGGGCCCGGGCCTTCAACCTATTCCAGTCGGCTGATGCAACGTCCCAGTTCACGATGGTGCGATTGACCGTCGCGACCTGGCCATTGGCGACGGTCGACGTCTGCATCGAGTCGTAGATATAGACCCCGCAGACCAGAAGCAGCGCACCCAGGATCATTCCCAGAAAAATCTGCATGTCGAATCCCTCCTGTGACGCCTGATAACGGGATTGGCAGGTTTCAGTTCCCGCTGCCCAGGCCACTAGAGCGCGATGAGATCAGGATGAGCCGTGATCGCGCTCTAGTATCTTGTTTGCGCACGATCTTTTCGGAAAACCGCTACACACTTTTCCGGATCATGCGCTATCGGCCGGCGATGCCAGATTGCCTTTCAGCATCTGAACGCGAGCAGGGACAAGAAATGAGCGGCAAATCCACGTGCTGCGCGCCAATGGCGGCATGGTTTGGTCAGGTGTCATCCAGCCATCGCAGCAGTTCCGCGTTGATCTCGCGCGGATAGGTGTGACTCAAATCGTCGAGCTCGCGATAGGTCACATCGGCGCCGGCGGCCGACAGGGCCTGCGCGGTGTGGCGGGCGACCTGCACCGGAAACATCCAGTCGAGCCGGCCGTGCACCAGGAAAATCGGCAGGCCGCGCAGACGCTCTGCGTCGGCCATTTCCGCCATCAGCGGATGGAAGGTGGACGCGACGGGCGCCAGATGGGTGAAGGGTGAAGCACTGTCGAGGCCGCTGACATAACAGAACGTGCCGCCGTCGCTCATTCCGGTCAGCAGCATCCGCTTGCGATCGACGTTCCAGCGGGCGCGCACGGCTTCGAGAATGCGCGACAGGTTCGGCGTGTCGGCATCCTCGCCCATCAAGGCCCAGGTCGGGCCGGTCGCGGTCGGAGCAACCAGGATGGCGCCAAAGCTTCGCGCGTCGCGCAGCCAGCTCCACAGGAAATTGCGGCCGTTGCCGCTGCCGCCATGCATCGCCATCACCAGCGGCCAGCCGCGATCGGGCGTGTAGTATTCCGGCACATAGAGCGAGAAGCCGCCGCGGCTGCCAGGCTCGTTGTGATCGTGCATGACGCCGGTGTCGTCGGAAGGCGGTTGCGCCAACCGCGCCTTGAGATCGTCGTCGTCACGGATGGAAGGGTCGAGAAAGAAATCGCTCACCGGCGGAAACCTTGCCGCCAGCGGATAAAGCGCTTCCATCGCGCGCGGGGCGTAACGCAACGCTCGAAACACGCCGACGAGATCGCCCTGGCCATGTTGCACGGCGCGCAGGCCGGCAAAGGCCGCCAGCGCGGCATCGCTCGCGGCCTCCAGCGCTTCGCGCACATCGGCAAAATCCTGCGGCCATTCGGCGAGCCGCGCGCGTGCTGCCTGCAGCGTCTCTTCCGGTGTGCCGGCCGCCTGCATCACCCGGTCGAAATCCGGCGGGTTCAATTGCCGCGCGACAAAGGAAAGCGCCTCGAGCGATTGCAACAGCGGCGGCAGCACGGCCACGATGTCGTCCACCACGGCCTCGCTCATGACGCTACTCCCGGTTCGCTGCCGGCTTAATGGAGCCGCGGCCCCTTCAACAGCCTGGCGCGGTCGGTGGAAGCCAGCGTGACGTCGAAGGTGACGCCTTCATGATGCACGGTGAGCGGCACGTCGACGCCGGCCGGCCCGAGTGCCCACAGCTTCCGGTAAAAGCCGGCCTGACTCGTGATCTTTTCGCCCTTGACCGCAAGGATCACGTCGCCGGCCTTCAGCTCGGCGCGTGCTGCCGGTCCATTCCCGGAAATGCCGATCACGACGACGCGGTTGTCGATCTCGGTCGAGTACATGCCGAGCCAGGGCCGGGCTGGCTTGTTGACCTTGCCGAAGCGGCGCAGGTCGTCGAGCGTGGGCTTCAACAGATCGATCGGTACGATCATGTTGACATGCTCGGCCTTGCCGGCTTTTTCGCGTTCGAGCTGCAGCGAACCGATGCCGATCAGCTCGCCGCTGCTCGAGATCAGGCCGGCGCCGCCCCAATTGGGATGCGCCGGATGGGTGAAGATCGCCTCATCGAGGAGATATTCCCAATAACCGGCGAATTCCTGCTTGGCCGCGATCTGGCACGCGACCGAATGCGTGCGTCCGCCGGCGCCGCCGACCACCACACGGTCGCCTAGCGTTGTTGCGGCCGAAGAGCCGAGCGGCAGGGGATCGATGTTCATTTGCCCCAGGGCCTGCACCAGTCCAAAGCCGGTGACGGAATCGAAGCCCAGCGCATGGCCCTCCATCACCCGGCCATCGCCGAGATGCAGCCACACCGATTCGGCTTCCGTGATCAGGTAGCCGATGGTGAGCACCAGCCCGTCATCGATCACAACGCCGTTGCCGGCGCGCTCGATCCCCAATGTTTCCGCGGTGAAGGCGTCCGCGGGGACGATGGAGTGCAGCCCGACGATGGAAGAAAGCGCGCGATCGAGATCGAAGGCGTAATCGCCCGTGCGAGGTTGAATCGCGGGAGGCACTCTCCATTCGGTCATTGAGGCTCTCCTGTCTGGTCGGCGCGACAGCGGCGCCGTGGGACGATTGGCTTCCTCCACCGAATAACCGTGCACGGCGCCGAAGCAGCATTCGTCACCAATTTAGCATCTTTGGCCGGAGGCGCACCAGTTCCGTTGCACCACGTTGAGCCAGATGTGAAACTTGTGCTCAACTGAGTGTGGACAGCAGGGTGCGGGCGTTGCGGACGTCGGGCGTGGTCTCGCCGCCTTCAATGTGGCTCAGGATCGACTCGATCAAGGCGCGAACTTCGTCGTTCGCTCTCGTGCCCTGCCATAGCCGGCCAAGATCGGTCGCCGCACGCAATTCGAGCAGGCGGGCGTGCTGGCTTTTGGCGACCTCGATCGCCTTGTGGAAGCAGGCCTCGGCACGTCCGCGATCGGGCTTCGCCTGCCGCAGCGCGAGTTGCCCGGACATGCGATGCAGATCGGCCAGCCAGTAACGCTCGCCGGATTGGTCGACAAAGGCAAAGCCGTCCCGCAGGGTCGCTGCCGCCCCGTCGAGATCGTCGGCGGCCAACAGGGCGTCCGCGAGATTGGACAGGGTGATGGAGTTGCCGGTGTTGCCGCCGGATTTCCGCAGCGCGTCGAGCGCAAGGCGGAGCGCTGCGATGTTGGCCTCGCACGGTTCGCGCATGGCGCGGGCATAGGCGTGGTGAACGCTGGCGAGCAGGCGGATCTGCTCAACCTTCTTCTCCGTGCAGAATACCGCAAGCTCCGCGGAATCATGTTCCAGGGCCGGCAGCTCTTTCAGCGCGAACTGCGGCCAGATCCGGACGCAAAATGTGGCGGATGCGATGGTCGTGGCGTGACCGTGACCTTCGGTCTCGGCGAGCACCTCGTCGCGAAGCCGCGCGGCGCTGTCGAGCAGTCCGAGCGACAGCCGCACCAGCACTTCGAACGACAGGATCGCAAGACCCTGATCCCATCCGAACCGGTAGCTCAGCGCCCGCTGCCGCTGCGGATCGCGATAGGCGCGGCCCTTTTGCAGGCTCGCGAGAGCCGCACGGTTGTCGCCGGTGTAGAACTGGATCGTCGCGAGCTGCCGGTAGCCGAGCACGCGATAGGCGGGATCATCGAGGCGCTCCGCCGCCGCGATGATCTCCTGGGCGAAGGCGAGCGCCTGGTTCAGGTTGGCGGTGAGGGTAGCGGACGCGCAAAGCCCGTAAAGGATCGAGATGCGCTGGAGATCCGTACCGATATTCCGGTCCGAGAGCTCCTTGGCCGCCGCGAGGGCCGCAAAGGTTTCGGGCGCGGAGACGCTCTTCAGGGGGATCAGCGCATTGGCGCGCGCGACGAGCAAGGCGAGCTCGAGCGCGTCACGCTCACTGCCTTCGGACATTCCTGAAAGCAGCGCTAGCCCCGCATTGGCGTGGCGCTCGGCTTCGACCGGCGCCGACTGCGACAGAGCGAGCTCCGCCGCGGCGAGCCAGGCCGATGCCGCGGGCGCCGCAAGCCCGGCCTCGGTGAAATGATGCGCGATGATGGCCGGCGCATTTTCCTCCTCCGTGACGCGCTCGCGCAGCGCCGCGGCGATCTGCGCGTGGATGCGCTGGCGGCGGCTGCGCAGCAGCGAGGCATAGGCGGCGTCCTGCACAAGCGCGTGCTTGAACACATAGCTCAGCTCGGGCGGCGTGCCGCGCCGGTAGATCAATTCCGCTTCCATCAACTGGCGCAGTACGTCGTTCAAGGCCGCTCCCTTGACCGGCGCAATCGCTTCGAGCAACGCGTGCGGAAATTCGCGGCCGATCGCGGCGCCGATCTGCGCGATTTCCTTGATCGGCGACAGCCGGTCGAGGCGTGCGGTGAGCGAGTCGTGCAGGGTTGAAGGTATCGCGAGCGGCGTCAGGGCGGTGGCCAGCACATAGGCGTCGCCTTCCTCACGCAGCAATTCGGATTCCAGCACGCTCTTGGTCAGTTCCTCGACGAACAGCGGCACGCCGTCGGTCTTCGACAGGATCTGGTCCTGCACCTCGGCCGGCAGCTTCTTTCCGTTCGCGACGCCATCGATCATCGTCACCGCCTGGCCGCGGCTGAGGCGGTTGAGCGACAGCGCCGTGACATGCTCCTGGCCGGCCCAGGGCGGCGAAAATTCCGGGCGGAACGTCATGACCCAGAGCACGGGCATGTGCCGCACCATTGCGACCATGCGGCTCGTGAGGTCGAGTGAGGTGGGATCGATCCAGTGCGCGTCCTCCAGTATCATCAACAGCGGCATCTGTCTGGCAACGGCCACGACCGGCGCGATCAGCGCGGCCATGGTGCGCTCCTTCAATTCGCCCGGCGGCAGGTCGAGCGGCGGATAGCGCTTTCCCGTCGGTATCGCCAGCAGCGAGGCATGGAACGGCGCGATCTCTTCGATCGGCACTCCTGCGACCTTGAGCATCCTCTCCAGCTTGTCGAGCCGCACATCCGCCGGCTCACCGCTGACGAAACCCGCGGAATGCCAGACCTGGCCGATCACGGGATGAAAGGCGTCGTTGATGTGATGCGGCGAACATTGATAGCGCAGCGTCAAGTGGTTCTCTCCGCGGAGGCGCTCGCGCAGCGTTGCGAGGACGCGCGACTTGCCGATGCCGGCTTCGCCCGACAACATCGCGACCTGGCCTTCGCCCTTTACCCCCCGGCGCCAGCGCTCGAGCAATAGCGCGATCTCGTCTTCACGGCCGACGAACGGTGTCAGCACTTCCGACCGCGAGGCCTCGAAACGGCTGACATTCTCCCGCTCGCTTGCGATTCTCCAGGCCGGCACCGGCGCCGCAAAACCGGCCAGCGTCTGTGGCGGGAGCGGCTTCAGCTCGAAGGTCTCGCCGAGCAGGCGCCGCGTCGCCTCCGACACCACGATGCTGTCGGGCTCGGCGCGCGACTGCAGCCGTATCGCGAGATGGGGCGTATCGCCGAACAGGCCGCGCAGGCGCGCCTCGCCCTCGCCGGTCAATTCGCCGACCACGACAAGGCCGGTCGCAACGCCGATGCGCACCTTGAGGTCGGCGGCGCGCTCGCGCCGGAGCTCCGCGGTCGCATTGATCAGGGCAAGACCTGCGCGCGCCGCCCGTTCGGCGTCATCCTCATGCGCGCGCGGATAGCCGAAATAGACCATCGCGGCATCGCCCATCCATTTGGCGATATGGCCCTCGAAGCGGCCGACGGCGGTCGCGACCGCACCCTGAAAGGCGCGGATCAGGTCGGCCATGTCCTCGGGATCGAGCTGGGCGGTCAGCTCGGTCGAGCCGACCAGGTCGCAGAACAGGACCGTCAATTGCCGCCGTTCGGGCGCATCGAAAGGTTGCGCGCCATTGACCGGCCGGCCGCCTTCGGCGAGCTCCCCGATGGCGCGCAGCAACCGCAACCGGTGTCCGAGCGGGATCCCGAGTTCGATCAGATGCTGTTCGGTCAGCTCGGCCAGCACATCGGCTTCGATCGCCTGTTCCCTGAACAGGTCCGTGTATTGATCGAGGCCGAGGCTGTTGAGCCACGTCCCGACGTCCATGGATGCCGGTCTCCGCCTGGTGAACCGGGCCAAGTTATCGCTTGATTAGTCGGTATGTCAGGCCGATTTTTGACGCAATGTGTCGGCGCGGCGGGCAGCCGGCCTTAATCGGCGGGATTTATCCGGAATCCTGCCGTGTTAAGCCTCGCTTGGACCTGGGCCAGGAGGTGAGCATGCCCTACGCAAAGACGGATGACGGAGTACGCCTGTATTTCGAAGAGACCGGATCGGGCCATCCGGTGATCCTGGTCCATGAATTTGCCGGTGACTTGCGCAGCTACGAGCCGCAGATGCGGCATTTCGGCAAGCGCTATCGCACCATCGTCTACAACGCGCGCGGCTTCCCGCCATCCGACGTGCCGGAGCAGGTCTCGTCCTACTCGCAGGCGCGCGCCGCCGCCGACATCCTGGCCGTGCTTGATCATATCGGCGAGCCGAAGGCTCATATTGTCGGCCTGTCCATGGGCGGCTTCGCGACCCTGCATTTCGGGCTGCGTCATCCAGAGCGCGCGCTATCGCTCTGCATCGGTGGCTGCGGTTACGGCGCCGAACCCGATAAGCGTGAGACGTTTCGCGCCGAAGCCGATGCGATCGCCAACATGATCCGGGCCGAAGGTATGCCGGCCTTTGCGGAGCGCTACGCCTACGGCCCGACGCGCGTGCAATATGAGAACAAGGACCCGCGCGGCCACGCCCAGTTCAAGACCATGCTGGCCGAACATTCGGCCGTGGGATCGGCGAATACGCAGCACGGTGTGCAGAAGGAGCGGCCTTCTCTCTATACCCTGGTCGAGGAGATGAAGCGCATCACGGTGCCGACGCTGATCATCACGGGCGACGAGGATTGGCCCTGCCTTCTGCCGGGCATTTTGATGAAGCAGAGCATTCCGTCGGCCGCGCTCGCCGTGATGCCGAATTGCGGCCACGCGATCAACATCGAAGAGCCCGACGAGTACAACCGGATTGTCGGCGATTTCCTGTCCCAGGTCGAAAGCGGCCGATGGCCGCTCCGCGATCCCCGCGCAGTCAGCGCGTCCATCACCGGAATGAAGGGTTAGGCGGCAGCGCCCGCCTTACGGATCGAGCTCGGTGTCCCAATAGAGATAGTCGAGCCAGCTGTCGTGCAGATAGTTCGGCGGGAACAGCCGGCCGTTGCGGTGGAGCTGATGCACGGTCGGCGCGAACGGCGCTTGTCTCGGAAACATCCTCGCCTGTTGCGGGGTCATGTTGCCCTTGCGCAGGTTACAGGGCGAGCAGGCCGCGACCACGTTTTCCCAGGTGGTCTGGCCGCCCTTGCTGCGCGGGATGATGTGATCGAAGGTGAGGTCGTCGTTTGCCGCGCAATATTGGCAGACGAAGCGGTCGCGCAGGAACACGTTGAAACGGGTGAAGGCGGGGTGGGTGGTAGGCTTGACGAAGGACTTCAGCGAAACGACGCTGGGGAGCTGGATTTCGAACGAGGGACTTCGCACCGCGCGGTCGTAGTGCTCCACGATATTGACGCGGTCGAGGAACACCGCCTTGATCGCGTCCTGCCACGACCAAAGCGACAACGGGTAATAACTCAGCGGCCGGAAATCCGCATTCAGCACCAGGACCGGCCAACCGCCTTGCGAGACATGTGCGTTCAAATAACGCTCCTGACTCCCTTATCGGCTGCGAAGCAGCGTGTATTGACATACTACATGCAGCGTGACGGGATTGTGAAGAGCTTAGAAGAGCTTATCCCGCAAGCACTGCCCGCGCGCCATGCGCGTCGGCGGCCTGCTGAGGGCAACGAATCAGGCGGGAGGGGTCGATGCAGCGATGGTTTGCGGCGGCAATTGCGGCCGTTCTCTGGCTTGGATGCGGCGGTGTCGCGGGCGCGGAAGATTACCCGACGCGCCCGATCACCATGATCGTGCCATTTCCGGCCGGAGGCGCCACCGACACCGTGGCGCGGTTCCTGGCCGAGAAGATGCGCGGGGTTCTGGGGCAGCCGATCGTCATCGAGAATGTCGGCGGCGCGGCGGGCTCGATCGGCGTCACCCGCGCGGTTCGCTCGGCGGCGGACGGCTACACGCTGTCGATCGGAACCTCCACCACGCATATGCTGACGGGCGGCCTCTACAATCTGCCGTTCGATCTCTTGAAGGATCTGGAGCCGATCATCCTGATCGGCAGCGAGCCCTTGCTGGTCGTGGCCAAGAAGGATTTTCCGGCGGACGACCTGAAGGGCCTGATCGCGTGGCTCAAGGCCAATCCCGACAAGGCGTCGGTCGGCATCGCCGGCGTCGGCGCCACCGGCCATCTCACCGGCATCTCGTTCCAGAGGGAGACCGGCACCAAATTCGAATTCGTGCCCTATCGCGGCAACGGACCGGCGATGCAGGATCTGCTCGGCGGGCAGATCGATTTCATGATCGAGCCGGCCTCGAACTTCAAGGCGCTGCTCGGCACCGGCAGCGTCAAGCCCTTCGCAATCACCGGCAAGGCGCGGCTGCCGTCCTCTCCGAACATCCCGACCGTGGATGAAGCGGGCGTGTCCGGCTTCTTTGCCTCGCTCTGGTATGGTCTCTGGGTGCCGAAGGGCACGCCGAAGGACATCACCGCGAAGCTGAACGCGACCATGACGCAGGTGTTGTCCAATCCGCAGGTGCGGCAGCGCTTTGCTGAGCTCGGAATCCAGATGGCGCCGCATCGACCAGCAATCGCCGGAAGCCTTGCGCGCCTATCAGAAGGCCGAAGCCGAGCGCTGGTGGCCGATCATCAAGGCGTCGAATATCAAGGTGGAGTGAGAGAGCCGCACTCTGTCCGCATCGTCATTGCGAGCGAAGCGAAGCAATCCATGCCTCAACTCGGGAAAGATGGATTGCTTCGTCGCTTCGCTCCTCGCAATGACGATTGGGTCAAACCTTCTCCAGCTTCTGCAGGCAGCGCGTCGCGCGCACTTCCGGCGGCATCGGCGTGTCCGGAAAGCTCGTCTTCCAGTTGGTGACGCCGACCTCGCCGACATAGATGTCGCCCCTGGAATCCAGCGCGATGCCGTGCGGCGCGAGGAACTTGCCGATCTCGACGCCGGGGCCGTGCTCGCCGCCGAGCCGCGCGATGCGCTTTCCTTTGGAATCGACGATGGTCAGCCGCGGGCCGAGATTGGGCGCTTTCAGATTGACCGGCATGCCCGGGCCGAGCTCGCCGATAATGAAGTTCGGCTGCTTGCCGCCCCCGCAACAACACAGCGCGCAGGGCCGGTGCAGGTTGTTCCACTGCGTCTCGTATTTGCCGTTGCCGTCGAACACCTGCACGCGATGGTTCTCGCGGTCGGCGACATAGACCCAGCCGTCGGCATCGGTCGCGATGTTGTGCACGATGTTGAACTGGCCGGGGTCGGTGCCGGACTCGCCCCAGCTTTTGATCAGCTTTCCGTCGGGCGTGTATTTATGCACGCGGGCATTGCCATAGCCGTCTGAAACATAGATCTCGCCCTTCGGCGACAGCGCGGTGTGGGTGCAGCGGTGGAACGGCTCGCCGCTCATGAACGGCGCGGGCTTCTTGGGAATGCCGATGGTGAGCAGCACCTTGCCGTCGGTGGTGCATTTGCGCACGGTATGGTCGCCATCGTCGGTGCAGTAGAGATTGTCGTCGGCGTCGATGTGTAGCCCATGCGCGCGGGAGAACAGGCCTTCGCCAAAACTCTTGATGAAATTGCCGTCGCGGTCGAACACGATCATGGGATGCTCGCCGCGATTGAAGACGTAGATGCGGTCCTTGCTGTCCACCGCAACAGAGGCGGCGTCGGTGAGCTGCCAGCCGTCGGGCAGCTTCGCCCAGTTCTCCACCACGCGATAGCGGTGCTCGCCGGCGCCGAGGACGTTCTTCATGATTTTCTCCCTATTGTCGTCATTGCGAGCGAAGCGAGGCAATCCAGGGTCTAACCGCGGACGCGATTCTGGATTGCTTCGTCGCTTCGCTCCTCGCAATGACGATTGTTATTTGATCAACCCTTCCTCGATCGCCTTGATCTGCAGTGCGAGCTGCTTCGAGCCGATCCGGCACTGCGCGAGGCCCCCGGCGATGAACCAGAGTCCGGGCTGGCCGGTGCGCACATACATGTTGCGCAGTTCCTGGGTGTCGCCAAAACCCCAGATCGTTCCGACGCGGTTGGTCACCGCTTCGCCGAACAGCTTTCGCACCAGCTCTTCCTGCGGGCGATAGCCGGTCGCCAGCACGATGAGGTCGGCGGCAACGACCTCGCCGCTCTTCATCCTCGCACCCTCGGCCACGAAGGTGTCGATGTCGGCAAACTGCTTCAGCGCGATCTCGCGCCTGATGACCAGGTCGGAGCAGCCGACATTGAAATAATAGCCGCCGCCGCGGGTCAGGTATTTGAACTGCCAGCCGGTATTGTCCTCGCCGAAGTCGAGCTTGAAGCCGACCTGGCGCAGCCCGTCGAGCAGATCCTTGTCGAGCGCCTTGGATTTTTCAGTGGTCAACGCATGGCTCTTGCGCGCGACCTTCAGCGGCATCGAGACCGCGATGAGATCGTTGTCCTCGAGCGTGCCCTCGTTGTAGGGCGTATAGACCAGTTGCGCCGACGGCTCGATGCTGACGACCAGCGTTGAGGAGCGCTGCACCAGCGTTACCTCGGCGCCGCTGGAATAAAGGTCCTGCGCGATGTCGTGGCCGCTGTTGCCGGTGCCGATCACCAGCGCGCGCTTGCCCTTCCAGTTTTCGCCATCGTCATAGCCGCTGGAATGCACGGTCTTGCCGGCAAAATTCTTCAGGCCCGGAATATCGGGGATGTTCGGGATGCCGGACACGCCGGTCGCGAGCACCACATGGCGCGGATGCATGACGCGCTTCTCGCCGGCGCGGCGGAGCGTCACGCTCCAGCGGCCTTCCTTCTCGTCGTAGGTGCCACCTTCGAATTCGGTCTCGGTCCAGAAATTCAGCTCCATGCCGTCGACATAGGATTCGAACCAGTTGGCGAGCTTGTCCTTGGGGATGTAGGTCGGCCAGTTCGGCGGAAACTGCATGTAGGGAAGGTGGTTGACCTGCACCTGGTTGTGCAGGGTCAGCGCGTGATAGCGCTTGCGCCAGTTGTCGCCGATGCGCTGCATGCGGTCGACAATGAGTGTATCCACATTGAGCTGCTTCAGCCGCGCGGCGATCGAGAGGCCGGATTGTCCGCCGCCGACCACCAGCGCCGCCGGGTCGCGGTCGGCATAGGCATTGGAAGCCTTGCGCAGATCCATCCAGTTCGGGCCGCGGAAATCGCGCGAATAGGCGTTGCCGCGCGGGCGCGCCGCGCCGATCTGTTCCTCAAAGCCCTTCAGCTCTTCCAGCGCCGTCAGCAGCGTCCAGGCTTTCAGCCGGTTGCCGTCGGCGGCATCCGGGACCAGGCGGAAGATGCCGTCGCCGCGCCCGGTCCTGGTTTCGAACTTGAAGATCGTCTCGATGCAGTCGGTGCCGGCCCGCATCACTTTTCGCGGGGGTGCGCGATCGCGGTCGATCGCGAAGCCTGCTGGCGCGGCCTTGGCCGCCTGCGCCGTCAGCGTTTTCAGGATGGCGTCGCGGCCGTTGATGGTCTGCAGCGTCCAGCTCAGCGCCAGCGCATCGCGCCAGTAGCTGTCGGGGTGGAACAGGTCCTCCAGCGCACCGCTATCGGCATCGGCAAGCGCAGCCTCGAACTGCACGAGCCAGTTTTCGGCGGAAACCGAGATGTCGTCGGTCTTGTCGAGCATGCGCAGCCTCTCTGCCGGCCGTCTGTCGCGGCCTCTCCCGACATCACGCTATACCGATCTGGCGCGGGCAGAAAGCGGATGATCCAGCCAGGGACACATGTGGCCCTGACCGGGCGGAATAGGTCCGATACCTAGATTCTTGTTTGCGCATGATCTTTTCGGAACACCACTACACACTTTTCCGGATCATGCGCTAGCTAGGTAGCTGTTCCGATCACCCCTTCACGCTTCTTGATCGCGCGGTAGAAGCTCCACCACAGATGCGCCGCCGCGCCGCGCAGCGGCCGCCAGGGTTCGGCGAGCGGCGCCATCTGCTTGGGCGTAGGCCGCATCTTCAAATTCAGCCCGACCTTGATTGCTTCCTGCACGGCGAGGTCGCCGGCCGGCCAGGCATCGCCATGCCCAAGGCAGAACAAGAGGTAAACATCGGCGGTCCACGGCCCGATGCCGTGCAGCGCGGTCAGCGTATGGTGCGCGGCATCGGCGTCTTCCTCCGCCAGCACATCCAGGTTGACGCGGTCGGCGCTCAACTCGCGGGCGAGATTTTTCAGCGTCTTGATCTTCGCCGCCGACAGCCCGAGCCGCCCCAGCCGGTCGGCGCGGGCATGGCGCACCGCGTGCTGGTCGAACGGATCGAACGCCTTGCTGAGGCGGTCCCAGATCGCCGACGCGCTCGCGGTGGAAAGCTGCTGGCCGCAGATGATGTGGGCGAGGCCTACAAAGCCCGGCTCGCGCCGCCGCAAGGCCGGCATGCCCGCGCGTTCCAGCACCGGCTTCAGCCGCGGGTCCTGCCTGACCAGCGCGCGGATGGCGTCTTCGAGGTCAGCCTGGCTGTCGAGGTGGGTGGTCATTGCGTGGCTCAGTCGTCATGCGCGGGCTTGACCCGCGCATCCATCTCCTATCGAAAGGATTTTTGAAAGATGGATTGCCGCGTCAAGCGTGGCAATGACAAAGAATTATTGCATTATGCCGCCCGTCTTCCGCTTTGCCCCCAGCCCGAATGGCCCGCTTCACCTCGGCCATGCCTATTCGGCGCTGCTCAATTTCGACCTCGCGCAAGAGCGCGGCGGGAGGTTCCTGCTGCGGATCGAGGACATCGACACGACCCGCTGCAAGCCGGAGTTCGAGGCGGCGATCTACCGGGACCTGGCCTGGCTCGGCCTTGCCTGGGAAATGCCGGTCCGCCGCCAATCGGAGCATTTCGGCGAGTACCGCTGCGCGGTGGAGAAACTGTTCGAACTCGGGCTGGTTTATCCAAGCTTCGAGAGCCGCGCCGAGATCGCAAGGCTGGTGGCGCAGCGGCAGGCGCATGGCGTCTGGCCGCGCGATCCCGATGGCGCGCCGCTCTACCCCGGTCAAGCCAGGCGGCTTTCGCCCGAAGAGCGCACGCGCCTTATCGAGTCGGGCGCGCCCTATGCGCTGCGGCTCGACATGGAAGCGGCGATCGCGCGCGCCGGCGATCTCGCCTGGACCGAGCAGGGCGAAGGCCCCGGCGGCGAAACGGGAACAATCGCCGCCCACCCGCAAGCCTGGGGCCACGTCATCCTGGCGCGCAAGGAGACGCCGACCAGCTATCACCTCTCGGTTGTGATCGACGATGCGCTGCAGGGGGTAACGGAAGTCGTACGCGGCCAGGACCTGTTTCATGCCACGAGTGTGCACCGCTTGTTGCAGCATTTGCTCGACCTGCCCGAGCCGGTCTACCGGCACCATCGGCTGATCCGTGACGAGGCGGGGCATAAGCTTTCCAAGTCTTCCGGCTCGACCGGTTTGCGCGAATTGCGCGCTTCGGGCGCCGCCGCCGCCGCCATCCGCGGGCTTCTCGGCCCTTGATAGATTTCTTTGGGTGTCCTGGGCGCTCAGGTGACTCCGATAGCCCTGCATGCCATGCTGCGGCCGGCGGGGGAGCCGGGAATATCATGGCGGCAAAATCGCGCGATCAGCGCATGAAGCGTGCGCCGAAAAAGCGGCCGGCGAAGAAGCGCAAGTCCAGCGCTCGCAAGTCCACCGGCAATGCGACCAACGTGCAAAAGGGTGCCTCGACAGCCGGCGCTGTGGAGGCGGCCCTTGCGGCGTTTGCCCACGAGGTACGCACGCCGCTGACGGGTATTCTCGCCATCAGCGATCTGCTCGCGACCTCCGATCTCGACGAGCGCGAGCGGCGCTGGGTCGATACCATCAAGGCGGGCGCCGAGCATCTGGCGAGCCTCGCCACCCTGTTCGTCGACGCCGCCAAGGGCCGCAATGCGCCGAGCGGACTGCGCGAGGATTTGTTCGACCTGCGGGCGCTGGCGCGCAGCGCGGGCAATTCGCTGGCCGGCCGCGCGGCGGCAAAGGGATTGCAGGCCGATGTCGATATTTCGGACGCGCTGCCGTCGCTCGTGATCGGCGATCCCATTCGCCTGCGCGCGGCGTTGGAGAATCTGATCGACAATGCCGCGAAATTCACCGAAGCCGGCGCGGTGGCGCTTGTCGCTTCGCCCGAGCAGGCGGCCAAGGCGAACAAGGGGAAAAAGAAGGCGAGCAAGGGAAAGAAGCTGGGCAAGGTGGGCGTCACCTTCGCGGTTTCCGACAGCGGCATCGGCGTGACGCTGGCCGAGATCAAGCGCCTGTTCCGCCCGTTCTCGCAGGCCAATGTCTCGATCGCCTCGCGCTTCGGCGGCGCAGGGCTCGGCCTGTCCTCGGTCAAGCAACTCGCGCGCATGATGGGCGGCGACGTCGCGGTCGCGCCGCGACGCGGCGGCGGCACCACGTTCACCCTTACCGTCCGGCTGGAAACTGCCGACGCCCCGGAGGCGGCGCAGTCGGGGCGGAGCAACGGCCGCGCGCCGGTGCCGATCCCGCCGCTTCGTATCCTCGGCGTCGAGGACAATCCGTTCGGCCGGGTCGTGCTCAACACGATCCTGAGCGAGCTCGGCCATCAGGCGGAGTTCATCGGCCGCGGCGAGGCCGCCGCCGAACGGATCGAGCAGGGCGCCTTCGACGCGGTGCTGATGGACATGGTGTTGCCGGGCATCGACGGCGTCGAGGCCATCCGGCGTATTCGCAAGCTCAAACCGCCGTTCGGGCGAATCGCGATCATCGGCGTGTCCGGCCGCGGTGACGACGAGGCGGCGTCGCGCGCGGCCGGCGCCGACGCCTTCCTGCTCAAGCCTGTGTCTCCGCGCGCGCTAGCGACTGCGCTGCTTGAAGCGACACGCCGCGCGGAAGCCGCGACTTGATGATCGCCGCGTTGAGTTCGCCGCCGTAGACGAAGATCGCGGCGATGAAATACAGGAACACCAGCGCGATCACGACCGAAGCGAGCCCGGCATACATCGTGACGTAGCGGTCGGCGAAGCGCGCGAGATATTGGCCGAAGGTGATGCCCGAGATCAGCGACGCTACCATGGTGAAGACGATGCCGGGCAGGATCTGCAGGAAGCCGCGCCGTCCCGCCGGCAGCCAGGCATGCAGGATGAACAGCGCGCCGATCAGCGCCGCGATCGTGATCCCGTAGCGGGAGAGGTGCAGGAAGCGCTCATTGGCCTCCACTGCAACCGGAAGATAGCGCCGCACCGCCTCGATGATCAGGGGGCCGAGCACGATCAGGAACGCCATGACGAGCGAGGTCACGGCCGCGACCAGCGTGTAGCCGATCAATTCCAGTCGCAGCCAGTACCAGCGGCGCGGCTCGACCACCGCATAGGCGCGGTTGAGCGCGACCCGCAGCGCCTCGACGCCGTTGGAGGCGAAATACACCGCAAGCACCGCGCCGACGGTCAATGCGTCGGTGCGGGTCGTGGTCAGCACGTCGTGGATTTGCGTCGATATCGCATCCGCGACCTGCCGTGGCCAGGTCTGCAGCAACAGCGCAGCCGCCTGGTCGGCAAGCTCCTTCGAGCCGAAGAAGCCGGCGAGCGAGGTGAGCACGATCAGGAACGGAAACAGCGCCATCAGGGTCGACAGCGCGATGTGGCTGGCGATCGCCCAGCCGTCGTCGGCAAGGAAGGTGTAGAACGCATCCAGGCTGACGTGAAAGACGTAGCGTAAGAGCTTCACTGTTCACCTTCCGCGGCGACGGAGTCCGCCTCAATTACCATTTGATATGAGAGACAAAAAGCGCCTTCGTCGCCTCAAACTGCACTTACCAACATGGCGGAGCGCTCATGTCGGTGTTATGTAGCCGCGATGGCTGCTGTTTTAAGCAATATCATCCTTCCCATTGCGGTTGCCGCCGTTGCGCTGGTGCTCGTGATGGGTCTCGTCAACATGATGCGTGGCGGCTCGCCGAACCTGTCGCAGCGGCTGATGCGGATGCGCGTGCTGCTGCAGTTCGTCGCCATCTGCATCACCATGTTCGCGCTGTGGATCATGGGGCGTTAACAGGAAATCGGGGGCATAGATGGTCGTGCTCAATCGCATCTACACGCGGACCGGCGACGACGGAACCACCGCGCTCGGCTCGGGCGAGCGGCGTCCGAAATACGATCTGCGGATCGCGGCCTATGGAACCGTCGACGAGACCAATGCCGCGATCGGCGTCGTGCGCGTGCATCTGAAGGATACCCCGCTCGACGCGATGCTCGGCATGATCCAGAACGATCTGTTCGACCTTGGCGCCGATCTCGCGGTGCCTCAGCGCGAGGGCAAGGCGGAACGGCTTCGCCTGCTCGCAAGTCAGGTCGAGCGGCTGGAGCGCGACATCGACGGCCTGAACGAGAAGCTCGCCCCCCTGACCTCGTTTGTGCTGCCCGGTGGCACGCCTGCCGCCGCCTACCTCCATCTCGCCCGCACCATTTGCCGCCGAGCGGAACGGATCATGGTGGAACTCGCCGCCAGGCCTGAGGAGCCGGTCAGCGATGCCGCGATCCAGTATGTGAACCGCCTGTCGGATTTCCTGTTCGTGGCCAGCCGTGCGGCCAATAATAATGGCGCCGGGGATGTGCTCTGGGTACCCGGCCAGAACCGTTGAAACGGACGGTTTCGGGGGCCGGTTTTTTGCCCCTCGCGCGTTGACCGGGGTGGGCCGGCGCTCTAGGTTCCGCGCCGAAGCAGATCAAACCTCAAGAATTCAAGCGAAAGAGGATCATGAAGGTTCTGGTGCCGGTCAAGCGGGTGGTCGACTACAACGTCAAGGTTCGCGTCAAGAGCGACGGGACCGGCGTTGAACTCGCCAATGTCAAGATGTCGATGAATCCCTTCGACGAAATCGCCGTCGAGGAGGCGTTGCGGCTCAAGGAAGCCGGCAAGGCGACCGAGGTCGTGGTGGTCTCGATCGGCCCCGCCCAGGCCTCCGAAACCATCCGCACCGGGCTTGCCATGGGCGCCGACCGCGGCATCCTGGTGAAGGCCGAAGGCAATGTCGAGCCGCTGGCGGTTGCGAAGATTTTGAAGGCCGTGGCCGACGAGGAAAAGCCCGGCCTCATCATCCTCGGAAAGCAGGCGATCGACGACGACAGCAACCAGACCGGCCAGATGCTGGCCGCACTCCTCGGCTGGTCGCAGGCGACCTTCGCCTCCAAGCTTGAGGTCGACGGTTCCGATTTCAAGGTAACGCGCGAGGTCGACGGCGGCCTGCAGACCGTCAAGCTGAAGGGGCCGGCGATCGTCACCACCGACCTCCGCCTCAACGAGCCGCGCTATGCGTCGCTGCCCAACATCATGAAGGCGAAGAAGAAGCCGATCGCGGACAAGGGCGTCGCCGACTACGGCGTCGACGTGACTTCTCGTCTCGAAATCCTCAAGACATCGGAACCGCCGGGCCGCAAGGGCGGCGTCAAGGTCAAGGACGTCGCCGAATTGGTCGCGAAGCTGAAGAACGAAGCCGGGGTTCTCTGAGATGACGACACTGTTGATTGCCGAACACGACCACGAAACCCTGAAGGACGTCACCAACAAGGCGCTGACGGCAGCGGCCCAGCTCGGCGGCGACGTCCATGTGCTGGTCGCCGGCGGCGGCCAGGGCACCAGGGCGGCGGCCGAGTCGGCTTCGAAGCTGCAGGGTGTGAAGAAGGTGCTGGTCGCCGAAGGTGCTGCTTACGAGCACGACCTTGCGGAGCCGCTGGCCGCGCTCATCGTCGCGCTGGCGCCGTCCTATGACGCGATCGTTGCGCCCGCGACCTCGCGTTTCAAGAACGTGATGCCGCGCGTCGCTGCCCTTCTCGACGTCATGCAGGTCTCCGAGATCATCAAGGTGGTCGCGCCCGACACCTTCGAGCGGCCGATCTATGCCGGCAATGCGATCCAGACCGTGAAGTCGAAGGACGCCAAGAAGGTGATCACGGTGCGGACCTCGACCTTCCAGGCGACGCCTGCGGGCGATGCCGCAGCTCCAGTCGAGAACGCGGCCTCCGCCGCCGATCCCGGCCTTTCCAGCTTTATCGGCGAGGAGGTTGCGAAGAGCGACCGTCCGGAGCTCACCTCGGCGAAGATCATTGTCTCCGGCGGCCGCGCCATGCAGAGCCGCGAGAATTTTGCGAAATATATCGAGCCGCTCGCCGACAAGCTCGGCGCCGGTGTCGGCGCCTCGCGCGCCGCGGTCGATGCGGGCTATGCGCCGAACGACTGGCAGGTCGGACAGACCGGCAAGGTGGTTGCGCCCGAGCTTTATGTGGCGGTCGGCATCTCCGGCGCGATCCAGCATCTCGCCGGCATGAAGGACTCCAAGGTGATCGTCGCGATCAACAAGGACGAAGACGCGCCGATCTTCCAGGTTGCCGATTACGGCCTGGTCGCGGATCTCTACCAGGCCGTACCCGAACTGACCGAAGCATTGGGCAAGCTCGGGAAATAACGTTCAAGGCGCCGGCGGGATAAGTGAGCTCTCTGCCGGTGTTGTTATTATCATTCGATGGCGTTTTCGAGCGAAGTGGATACTTGCTTCGCGTGAGGAAAATGCGTCAAGAACAGGTGGGATGGGCAGGCGTGAGCGTAGCGCCGTTCCGGTGGATGACAAGATGGCGATGATCAAGAAGGTCGGCGTGATCGGCTCGGGCCAGATGGGCAACGGCATCGCGCATGTTGCGGCATTGGCGGGCTTTGACGTGGTGCTCAACGACGTCTCCGCCGACCGGCTGAAATCGGGCATGGCGACCATCAACGGCAACCTGTCGCGGCAGGTCGCCAAGAAGGCGATCAGCGAGGACGAAAAAGCCAAGGCGCTCGGTCGCATCACGCTGAGCGAAACGCTCGACGGGCTTTCCGATTGCGACCTCGTGATCGAGAGCGCGGTCGAGAAGGAAGAGGTCAAGCGCAAGGTGTTCCACGACCTCTGCGCGACCCTGAAGCCCGAGGCGGTGATCGCGTCGAACACCTCGTCGATCTCGATCACGCGGCTTGCCGCCACCACCGACCGCCCCGAGCGCTTCATCGGCATTCACTTCATGAATCCGGTGCCGCTGATGGAGCTGGTCGAATTGATCCGCGGCATCGCCACCGACGATTCCACCTTCGATGCGGCGAAAGAGTTTGTCGGCAAGCTCGGCAAGCAGATCGCGGTATCAGAGGATTTCCCGGCTTTCATCGTCAACCGCATTTTGCTGCCGATGATCAACGAGGCGATCTATACGCTCTATGAGGGCGTCGGCAACGTCGAGGCGATCGATGCCGCGATGAAGCTCGGCGCCCATCATCCGATGGGGCCGCTGGAGCTTGCCGATTTCATCGGCCTCGATACCTGCCTGTCGATCATGCAGGTGCTGCACGAGGGGCTCGCCGACTCCAAATACCGGCCGTGTCCGCTGCTCGTGAAATATGTCGAGGCCGGCTGGCTGGGGCGCAAGGCCCAGCGCGGCTTCTACGACTATCGCGGCGCCAAGCCGGTCCCGACGCGGTAGTCGTTCGGCGCCAAGCTCAACCCACCCTCCGAACCCGATCTTGCCGGTGTCGGCCTGCCATGAACACGCAGGCCGCGAAGACCTGCAGCACACCGGCCGCCGCAAACAACGCGGGCGCGGAGCCGCCATCGATGTCCGCGGTCGTCACTTCCCTTATCGTGCCGAACACGAGCGGCGCGAAGGCGTAGGCTCCCTGCGAGAGCGCTACGGTGAGCGCGACCACGCGCGACACATCGCCGCCGGCAAACTCGACCTGGGCAATCAACGGCGGCAACCACGTGCCATTGCCGAAGCCAATGCCGAACAGCACGACGCCGAGCAGCAGCAGCGGGACGCTGGTTCCAGCGGCGGTCATGAAGGCGACGCTGCCCCCGACCTGCACCGCATAACTGGCGGCGGCCAACAGCCGTCTGTCGGCGTTTGCAGGCATGGTCCAGCCTATCACGGTGCGACCGACCACGGCCATCAATGTCCCCAGCCCCACGGCAAGGCCGGCGCGCGATGGTCCGAACGCGGGAACCAGCAGGGAGTAGAGATGCACGGTCAGGCCGATCTGCGCGAAGAGCCCCAGTCCCATCCCGCCCGCGAGGGTCAGAAATTTGCGGTCGCGCCACAGCGCGGATCCTGGCAAGGACGGGGCTTCCGTTAACTCGACCGCTGGCGCCGAGACGCCGGCTCTGACGCCATCCGCGGTCAGTCCCATCTGCTCGGGCGTTCGCGCGAACATCCGATCGGCAAGTATCCAGATTGTTGCAACCATCACGGCGCCGATCGCAAGGGCTGCCAGCGGGAATCCGATCAGGCCGATCGCAAAAGCCCAGAGCGGCGAGAAGATCACGCCGCCAATATTGGCGCCGTGATAGGCCAGCGCGAGTGCGGCGGGGCGCTCCCGGACAAACCATGGCGCCACAATCGCGTTGATCGCCGCAACTCCCATCGTGACCCAGCCTGCACCGCTCACGAATGCGGCGGTGAAGAGTTGCCAGGGCGCGGCTGCAATAGCCCAGCCGCAGATACCGACCGCGAGGAGAACCGCGCCTGCTTTCGTCGCGGCCGGTATGCCGAAATGGCGGTGGAGCGACGGCAGATTCGCCACCACGATCGATCCGACCAGAAAATGGGCGGTGACGGCCGTCGAGATCAGGGCGAGCGGCCAGCCCTGTCGGTCATGCACAGCATGCAGATAGACGGCGGGGCCATGGAAGCCCATGCCAAGGCCGAAAACGGCGAGCACGAACGCGCCGCCGACCACACGCCAACCGTAAAATGTTCCGGGTTCCGCGGGCATTGGCTCAACGTATCGCCGCCACGAAACCGATGTTACGGCGATGATCGAAGCGTCGGCGGCCGCCATTTCCGGACACCCCTCGTTAACCTTCCTCCCCTAGGGTGCCGTCAGGAATTTGGGGTGTTGCGTATGGATATGAGTCTGGTCATGGCCGTCCTGGCCAATCAGCAAAGCGCGGTACAGTCGCAGGTCGCGACGTCGGTGCTGAAATCCAACCTCGACGCGCAGAAATCTGCGGTTGAGACCCTGCTCGGCGGTGCCCAGCAGACGCTCTCGCTTGCCAATGCCGGCCCCGGCGTCGGCGGCAGCGTCAATATCGCGGCTTGATCCGTCAGAATTCCTCATGGTGAGGAGGCGCGAAAGCGCCGTCTCGAACCATGAAGGCGCGGCTGACGCATCTCGGCCCCATCCTTCGAGACGCGCGCGATGCGCGCTCCTCAGGATGAGGGAATAGGCCGACGCACTAGGTTTAATACCCCGCGGCCGCCGGCTTCATCGCCGCCTCGATCAGCTTGGCCGCGTCGTCGCTGTTCCATTCGGCGGGACCGGCGATGGTCGCGATCTCGCAGCCTTGGCCGTCAACCAGCACCGAAGTGGGCATGCCCAACGCCCGGCCTATGGCCTTAAGATCCTGGAAAACCTTGGCATTCCGGTCGTTGAAATAGCCGAGCCGGGTCAGGTTGGCCTCTTTCAGGAAATTCCTCGGCTTGTCGGGGTCCCGGGTGTCGATATTGATCGCCACGACCTCGAAATTCGGACCGCTCAGGCGGGTCTGAAGGCCCTCCAGCGCCGGCATTTCGCGGCGGCAGGGCACGCACCAGGTGGCCCAGAGGTTCACCAGCACGGTCTTGCCGCGCCAGTCGGACAACTTCTTCGGCTTGCCGTCGGCATCCTCGAAGGCGAGGTCGGGCAGCTTTAGCGGCGTCGCCGCCATGGTCAGCGCAGCCACCTCGCCATGGGCGAGCGGCGCGATCTTTTTGGCGGTATCCACCGCCGCCCGGCAGGCCGGGTCGCCGCCCGAGCCCGATTTCAGCCCGCCGAACCCGGCCATCCCGGCATAGCCGATCAGCCCGCCGATCACGACCGCTGCCACCACAATGGGGATCCGGCGCGTGGCGGCCAAGCGGGGCGAGGGGGTTTCGGGCATAGTGTTTGTCATCCTGCACCAGATACGGTTATGGAGGGGCCTATATTACGCCGGCCCACGCCGGCAAAGGGCGCGCGGCGTTAACGCGCGCGGATGTGAACGGGCAGATCATGAGCAACAAGATGTGGGGCGGCCGGTTCTCCGAGCGCCCCGATGCAATCATGGATGAAATCAACGTCTCCATCGACGTTGATCGTCACATGTATGCCCAGGACATCGCGGCGTCCAAGGCGCACGCGGCGATGCTCGCCTCCCAGGGCATCATCACCGCCTCCGACGCGAAGAACATCGGCAAGGGCCTCGACACCATCCTGTCCGAGATGGGCAAGGGTTCCTTCGACTTCAAGCGCGCGCTCGAGGACATCCACATGAATGTCGAGAGCCGGCTTTCCGAGCTGATCGGACCGGCGGCGGGGCGGCTGCACACCGCGCGCTCGCGCAACGACCAGGTCGCGACCGATTTCAGGCTGTACGTCCGCGATACGATCGATGAGGCCGACGCGGCGCTGGCCGAATTCCAGCGCGCGCTGGTGGCGCGCGCCACCGAGCACGCCGCAACCGTGATGCCGGGCTTCACCCATCTGCAGACCGCGCAGCCCGTCACCTTCGGCCATCATCTTCTGGCCTATGTCGAGATGGCCGCGCGCGACCGCGGCCGCTTTGCCGATGCGCGCAAGCGGTTGAACGAATCGCCGCTCGGCGCCGCCGCGCTCGCCGGCACCTCGTTTCCGATCGACCGCGACGCCACCGCGAAGGCGCTTCGTTTCGATCGTCCGATGGCCAACTCGCTCGACGCTGTGTCCGACCGCGACTTCGTGCTGGAGACGCTGTCGGCGGCGGCGATCTGCGCGGTGCATCTGTCGCGCTTTGCCGAGGAGATCGTGATCTGGACCTCGCCGCTGGTCGGCCTGGTGCGGCTGTCCGACAAGTTCACGACCGGCTCCTCGATCATGCCGCAGAAGCGCAATCCCGATGCGGCGGAGCTCGTGCGCGCCAAGACCGGCCGCGTGGTCGGCGCGCTGACCGCGCTCTTCGTGGTGATGAAAGGCCTGCCGCTCGCCTATCAAAAGGACATGCAGGAGGACAAGCAGGGCGCGATGGAGGCTTTCGCCGCGCTGTCGCTCGCGATCCGCGCCATGACCGGCATGGTGGGGGATCTGGTGCCGGACGAGGCGCGGATGAAGGCGGCTGCCGGCGACGGCTATGCCACCGCGACCGATCTCGCCGACTGGCTGGTGCGGACGCTGAAGATGCCGTTCCGCGACGCCCACCACGTCACCGGCCGCATTGTCGCGCTCGCCTCGAAACAGGGCGTGGCGCTGCATGAATTGCCGCTGAAGGCGATGCAGGAGGTCGAGCCGAAGATTTCGGCCGAAGCGCTCAAGGCGCTTTCGGTGGAGGCTTCGGTGAAGAGCCGCACCAGCTTTGGCGGAACCGCGCCGAAGAATGTGGCGGCGCAGGCAAAAGCCTGGGCGAAGCGCCTCGAAAAACAGCGAAAATTGGGCTGAACATACCAATTTCGCTGCAATTTCATGCTGCGCTTCCTCTCGCCTTCCCAAGGCAATCTTTGTATGGTGCGGCCCGATTTGGGGATATCGTCGTGATCAATAAGTTGCGCCCGGCAACATCGGGATGGGCCGTCATTCTCCTTGGCGTGGTCGCGCTTTCGCTCGCCGGCTGCGGGCGCAAGGGGCCGCTCGACCTGCCGCCGACCTCCACCGGGCCGAACGGCCCCATGGCGGCTGCGCCGACCGATAGCGAGGCCGAGGCCGCGAGCAAGCCCAGCGTGTTCAATCCGAACTACGGAACCGACGCACCCCCGACGGCGCCCAGAGGCAAGAAGAAACCTTTCGTCCTCGATCCGCTCCTCGACCAGTAAGACCTCCGGGCCCGCCATGAATCACTTCGACTATCGCAACGGCGTGCTGCACGCCGAGGCGGTCAATCTGTCTGGCCTCGCGGAGGCTGTCGGTACGCCCTTCTACTGCTATTCGACCGCGACGCTGGAGCGACACTACCGCGTCTTCACCGAGGCCTTCGCCGGCGAGAAGGTGCTGGTGTGCTACGCCATGAAGGCGAACTCCAACCAGTCGGTGCTGCGCACGCTGGCCAAGCTCGGCGCCGGCGCCGACGTGGTGTCGGGTGGCGAGTTGAAGCGCGCACTCGCCGCAGGTTTTCCCGCCAGCAAGATCCTGTTTTCCGGCGTCGGCAAGACGGAGGCCGAACTACGCGCCGCGCTTGCCGCCGACATCCTCTGCATCAACGTCGAATCCGAGTACGAGCTTGATCTGCTGTCGCGTCTCGCAGTGGAGGCGGGCAAGACCGCGTGCATCTCCGTGCGCGTCAATCCCGATGTCGATGCCGGCACCCATGCCAAAATCTCGACCGGCAAGTCCGAGAACAAGTTCGGCATCCCGATCGCGCATGCGCGCGCCGTCTATGCAAGGGCTGCAAAGTTGCCGGGATTGAAGATCACCGGCGTCGACATGCACATCGGCAGCCAGATCACCGACCTCGGCCGTCTTGAGATCGCCTATCGCATCCTGGCGGATTTCGTGCACGTGCTGCGCGCCGACGGTCACACCATTTCGCATATCGATTTCGGCGGCGGTCTCGGCATTCCCTATCACAGGGATCGGGAGGCGCCGCCCGCACCCGACGCCTACGCCGTTATGGTCAAGCGCGTCACGCACAATCTCGGTTGCACGCTCATGTTCGAGCCGGGCCGGATGATTGTCGGTAATGCCGGCATCCTTGTGGCCCGCGTCATTCATGTGAAGCACGGCGACGGCAAGAACTTTGTCATCATCGATGCCGCAATGAACGACCTGATCCGTCCGACGCTCTACGAAGCCCATCACGACATCCTGCCGGTGCGGCAGGCGGCTGCCGATGCTGCGACGATCACCGCCGACGTGGTCGGCCCGGTCTGCGAGTCCGGCGACTATCTCGCGCTCGACCGCACGCTGCCGGTGCCGAAGACGGGCGATTTGCTCGCGATCATGACCGCCGGCGCCTATGGCGCCGTGCAGTCCGGCACCTACAACACAAGGCCGCTGATCCCGGAAGTGCTGGTGAAGGACGACCAGTACGCCGTGGTCCGTCCGCGCATCGACGTAGAGGCGCTGATCGCCATGGACCGGCCGGCGCCGTGGCTGTGAAGGTTCTGCTGCAATAAGTCTTCGTCATTGCGAGGAGCGAAGCGACGAAGCAATCCATACTTCCATTGTCGCTATATGGATTGCTTCGCTTCGCTCGCAATGACGGATCACTTCCCCATCACGCCGCCACTGCCTCCGACCACCACGCCGGCGGCCTTCTCGACCGATTTGATCGCGGAGGTGAAATCGAACTCCGCGCCTTGTTCCTTGATCACGGTTTCCCACAAGCGTCCGACCGCCTCGGCGACTTCCATCGAGAGCCCGAGCGAGCGCATCTCCTCGACGGCGAGCCGCACGTCCTTCACCATCAATCCCGTCGCAAAGCCGTAATCGAAACTGCGCGGCAGCACCGAGCGCGGAAACTTGTCGCGGCTTGCGGTGTTCATGCCCGAGCCCGCGTTGATCACGTCGATCATCACCTTCGGATCGAGCCCGGACTTGACGCCCATCACCACCGCTTCCGACGTCGCCACCATCGCGGTCGCGGAGAGGAAATTGTTGGCGAGCTTCATGGTCTGGCCCGAGCCCGGCTTGGTGCCGATGAAGAACGGCTTGCCGATGACCTCGAGGGCCTGCTTGATCGCTTCGTAGTCCGCCCTCGGTCCCGACACCATCACCGCGAGCGTCCCCTTCTCGGCGCCGGGCACGCCGCCGGAGACGGGGCTATCGATCTGCACGATGTTCTTCCCGGCGAGGATGTCGTGGATCTTCACCGCCATCTGCGAGCCCACGGTGGAGAGATCGACGAAGCGCCTGACCTTCGCGCCCTCGATCACGCCGCCCTTGCCGGTCGCGACATCGAGCGAGGCCTGCAGCGAGGGCAGGCTCGCCATCACGGTCTCGGTGCGGTCGGCGACATCCTTCGGCGAGATGGCTGCCTGCGCGCCCATCCTGACCAGCGCGTCGACCGGCTCTTTGCGCGTATCGAACACGACGAGTTGATGCTTCGCCTCGATCAGGCGGCGGGCCATGGGAAAGCCCATCTTCCCGAGGCCGATAAATCCGATTTCCATATTTTTTCTCCTCTTCGTCGTTGCGAGCGAAGCAGCGTGACACACACCGCTGTCGTCCCTTGGAAAGCAGGGACCCACCATCGTCAGTTCTTGGCAAAGAACGTTGTTACGATCAGCCTGCCTGTTCCAGAAATCACGCGGTATGGGTCCCGGGTCGCGCTCGCTTTGCTCGCTTGCCCGGGACGACGGCGCTGTCAGGCCTTGTCGATTTCAGCGAATATTTCGCCATGCCGCCATGGACCGCGACCTGCATCAGGATCTCGCGGATCTCCTCGCGCGTGACGCCGTTGTTCAGCGCGCCGCGCGGCTCGTGCGGCCGGTTCGGGATCGAGATCATCGCGATGTCGAGCCTGCTGCGGGTCTTGCGCGGCAGTTCGTCGCGACCCCAGACCGAGCCCCAGCAATATTCGTTGAGCGGGTTGTGGAACGGCTTGTTGGAACTGTCGACGTTTTTCAGCGGATTGTTGACAAAGGCCTCGCCCAGCACCGCCCTGCGGACTTCCGGGCCCTTGTCGTGCATTTTCTGGTCCATGACGTTTCCCCTCTCGCATTGGCGGGCGAAACTTAAGGGCTTGCAGGTGCTTAGTCACGCCTTCGTGTTATGCACGAAACGGGTGGGATACCGTGTTGGAACGGGTGCCTCGCTGCCGCCATTGTGCTAGGGTGATTTGCCGGCAACCTGGAGAGTTGATTGAACGGCGTGACCCCTGAACCGAACGAGCCGAGAAATACCTCGGAGCGCACGACGGAAGCCCTTGCGCGGCTCAAGCTGACGCAGGCCCTGCAGCGGGCAAAACTCGCGCTGGCGTGGGAAGGCGCTTGGCCGCATCTGGCGCGCCTGCTCACCGTGACCGGATTGTTTCTGGTGGCGTCCTGGGCCGGCCTCTGGCTGGCGCTGCCGTCGCTTGCGCGCGCGATCGGGCTTGGCCTGTTCGTGTTGTTGGCGCTTGCCGCAAGCCTGCCGCTGGTCTGGTTTCGCTGGCCGAGCCGTGAGCAAGGCCTGAGCCGGCTCGACCGTGGCTCCGGCATCGCGCATCGCCCGGCAACCACGCTCACCGATACGCTGTCGACGCAGGACCCGGTCGCGCTGGCGCTGTGGCAGGCGCAGCGCGAGCGGACGCTGGCTTCGCTCAGGCGCATCCGCGCCGGGCTGCCGTCGCCGCGGCTGCGGCTCTACGATCCCTGGGCGCTGCGCGGGCTTGTCGCGGTCATGCTGGTCGCAACCTTCTTCGCCGCCGGCGATGAGCGGGCGCTGCGCGTCGCCGCGGCATTCGACTGGAACGGCGTGCTGGCGCCTGCCAATATCCGCGTCGATGCCTGGGTGACCCCGCCGCTTTATACCGGCAAGCCGCCGATCATCCTGTCAGCCGCCAACAAGGAAGCCGCCGCGCTGCCGATGTCCGGTCCGCTGCCGGTGCCGGCGGGCTCGACGCTGATCGTGCGTTCCTCGGGCGGCACGCTCGACGTGATCGCCGGCGGCGGCGTCACCGAGACCGCGCCGACCGAGCAGGCGCCGAAAGGCACCAACGAAAAGCATTTCACCATCGCGAGCGACGGCACCGTGCACGTGCGCGCGCCCTCGGGCCAGCCGCAATGGAAATTCACCGCGACCCCCGACCGCCCGCCGACGATCTCGCTGGCGAAGGATCCGGAGCGGCAGGCCCGCGGCTCGCTGCAGATGGCCTACAAGATCGAGGACGATTACGGCGTCACCGAAGCGCGCGCCCAGTTCGCGGCCCGTCCGGCCGAAGGCGCGCCGGCGACGCGGCCGCTGTTTGTGCCGCCGCAGTTTCCGCTGGTGCTGCCGAATGCGCGCACCCGCAACGGCGTCGGCCAGACCGTGAAGGATCTCTCTGAAGATCCCTATGCCGGCGCCGACGTCACGCTGACGCTGACGGCCAAGGACGAGGCCGGCAATGAAGGCAGGAGCGAGCCGTTCAAGATGCGTCTGCCGGAGCGGCTGTTCACCAAGCCGCTGGCGCGCGCGCTGATCGAGCAGCGCCGGACACTTGCGCTCGACGCCAACAAGAACTCCGAGGTCTTCACCGCGCTCGACGCGCTGATGATCGCGCCGGAAATGTTCATGCCGGAGCCCGGCCAATATCTCGGCCTCTACAGCCTGGCGCGGCAGCTCGAGGCCGCCCGCAGCGACGATGAACTGCGCGAGGTGGTAGCGAGCCTCTGGGCGCTCGCCGTCACCATCGAGGACGGCAACATCACCGACGTCGACAAGGCGCTTCGCGCGGCGCAGGACGCGCTGAAGCAGGCGCTGGAGCGCGGCGCGAGCGACGAGGAGATCAAGAAGCTGACGCAGGATCTGCGCCAGGCGCTGGACAATTACATGCGCCAGCTTGCCGAGCAGTTCCGCAACAATCCGCAGCAGCTCGCCCGCCCGCTTGATCAGAATACGAGGACTCTGCGCCAGCAGGACCTCAACAACATGATCGACCGCATGGAGCGGCTGTCGCGCCAGGGCGACAAGGAAGCCGCGCAGGCATTGCTCGAGCAGCTGCAGCAGATGCTGGAAAACCTGCAGATGGCGCAGCCCGGTCAGAGCGGCGACAGCGAGATGGAGCAGGCGCTCAACGAACTCGACGACATGATCCGCAAGCAGCAGCAATTGCGCGACAAGACCTTCAAGCAGGGCCAGGACTCGCGGCGCGACCGCATGCGCGGCAAGCAGAACGGCGACCAGAGCATGGGCGACCTGCAGCAGGACCAGCAGGGCCTGCGCGACCGCTTGAAGAAGCTGCAGCAGGAACTCGCCAAGCGCGGCATGGGACCGGGCCAAAAGGGCGATCAGGACCAGCAGCAGGGGCAGGGGGCCGACCAGGGCGATGACGGCGAGGATGGTCTCGGCCAGGCCGACGGCGCCATGGGCGATGCCGGCAGCAAGCTCGGCGAGGGCAATGCCGACGGGGCGGTGGATGCGCAGGGCAAGGCGCTCGAGGCGCTACGCAAGGGCGCTCAGAAGCTCGCCGAAGCGATGCAGCAGGGCGACGGCGAAGGGCAGGGCCCCGGTGACCGCATGGGCCGGCAGCAGGCCGGCGCCAACGGCACCGATCCGCTCGGCCGGCCGATGCGCTCGCGCGAGACCGACGAGCTGTCGAAGATGATCCCGGGCGAGATCGATGTGCAGAAGGTGCGGCGCATCCTGGAAGAGCTGCGCCGGCGTCTGGCCGACCCGTCACGCCCGCAGGTCGAGCTCGACTACATCGAGCGGCTGTTGAAGGAGTATTGAGGTTCGCCGTCATTGCGAGGAGCGCAGCGACGAAGCAATCCAGACTGCATCCTCGGCAACAGTCTGGATTGCTTCGCTTCGCTCGCAATGACGGGGTGAGAGCCGACTAGCCCCTCCGCGACGCCAGCGCGTCCGCCACGGCGGTGCGGATATCCGCCACCGAGAACGGCTTGGTGATCACGTCGTGGGCGATGGCGGTGAGGTTACTGGCGCGTTCGCGCTGGTCGGCAAATCCCGTCATCAACAGGATCGTGAGCCCGGGGAAGTCGCGCGCCGCCGACAGCGCCAGCGCAATGCCGTCCATGATCGGCATCTGGATGTCGGTGAGCAGAAGGTCGAACGTGCCGCGTTCGCGGGTCAGGATCTCCAGCGCCTCGGCACCGTCCTGTGCGGTCACGGTCTCGTGGCCATCCATGGCGATCGCGCGCGCGACCAGCGCACGCATGGAATCTTCATCGTCGGCAATCAGGACGCGCGGCATGTCGTCAGTCCGGGTTCAGGCGCGGATGCGTGCATCCATCATATACTGCCGCCGGCGATATCGCGCTTGTTGAAGAAGCGGATGTCGATGCTTTTGCCCTCGGCGGGTGGGGAGGCGAGGCGCGACTTGAACGCGGTGTAGTCGCCAGGCTTCAGCGTGGTCTGTTCCAGCACCGTGTTCCAGGCGTAGATCTCGGCGCCCTGGGCGTCGCGCACCGAGAAGCGCAGCCGCGGCAGGTCGACGGTCTTTTTGCTCTCGCCGACGATCACGCCCTCGATGACCAGTACTTGCTTGCCCTCGACCGTCTCGGTCGTGACCTTGACGTCCTTGAAGGCGAGGCCGCGCAGGTTCACATTGAGCCCGACCATCTTGTAGAAGTTCGCGGTCTGCGGCAGCAGCCGGACCATTTCAGCGCGCCAGATGATCAGCGCCACGACCAGCGCACCCATGGCGGCGCAGGCGGTCGTCAGGCCGCCGAAGGCCCGGCCGCGCGGGCGGCCCTCCCGCTGCTTCCGTTGCAGCATGCTGCCCAACCAGGTGCCGCGCGGCGCGGCTTCCTCCTCCGCGGCGGTGTCGCGGACCAGGGCGATCCAGTCTTCCTTGCCCTGTTCCGTGGCGTCCTCCTCGGATTGCCAATCGCCGGCGATCGACGGGCTTTCCACGACCGGGGTGGGCTGGCCGGAATCGCCGGCCGCGCCCCAGTCGGAGGCGGCCTCCTGCCGGGAGGCGTGGTCCGCCTCCGCCATGGCCGGCTCGACCGCATCCTCCGGCCGCGCCAGCCAGGTTTCCTTGCAGCGGGCACAGCGCACGGTTCGCCCGGCCTCGCCGAGGGTCCCCGGTTTGATGGCGTAAGACGTTGTACAATGGGGGCAAATGATGTGCATGGAGCCGCTCTCCGCCGTGACGCAGCTGGTCAGATTTGTGACATACCAATGCTACAAGGCGACCGTTAACGAATCGGAAACCATCACGAACGCAATACCGGTCTGTGGCGAGCCCTTCCCGGCAGCCTTCCCAGCCGGACCCCAACGGAGCTGACCTTTGGTTCGGTTCGAAAATGTCGGGCTGCGATACGGACTGGGGCCGGAGATCCTGCGCGACCTCAGTTTCCTGATCCCGGCCCATTCCTTCCAGTTCCTCACCGGGCCGTCAGGCGCCGGCAAGACGTCGCTGCTGAAACTGTTGTTCCTGTCGCTGCGCCCGACGCGCGGGCTGGTCAATTTGTTCGGCCGCGACATCTCGCTGCTCGGCAAGAACGAGATCGCCGACATGCGCAAGCGGATCGGCATCGTCTTGCAGGATTTCCGCCTGCTCGATCACATGACGACCTATGAGAATGTTTCGCTGCCGTTCCGCGTCATGGGGCGCGCCGAGTTCGAGCTACCGCAAGGAAGTGATCGACCTCCTGAAATGGGTTGGGCTTGGCGAGCGCATGGACGCGCTGCCGCCGGTCCTCTCCGGCGGCGAGAAGCAGCGCGCGGCGATCGCGCGCGCCGTGATCTCTCGGCCGCAACTCCTGCTCGCCGACGAGCCGACCGGCAACGTCGATCCGACGCTCGGACGGCGGCTGCTGCGGCTCTTCATCGAACTGAACAAGACTGGCACCGCGGTCGTGATCGCGACCCATGACATCACCTTGATGGACCAGTACGAGGCGCGGCGGCTGGTGCTGCACCAGGGACGGTTGCACATCTATGAGTAGGTCCGACGAGCATGTGCCGCTGCTGGACCTCGGAAACGAGCGTCCGCGGCTCACGGTGCGCGCGCGCATCCAGTCGCCGATCGTGCCAAGGGCCTCGATCGCGGGGCGCGCGCTGGTCGCGGTCGTGGCGATCATGACATTCCTGGCCTCGATCACGACCGGCGCGGTGCTGCTGATCAGCGCGTCGGCATCGGAATGGCAATCGGAGGTCGCGAGCGAAATCACCATCCAGGTGCGCCCGCAGGCCGGACGCGATCTTGAACGCGATGTCGCGTCCGTGGTGGACGCCATGCGGCTGCAGCCCGGCATTGTCGAGACCCGGCCGTTCACCAAGGAAGAATCCTCGGCTTTGCTGGAGCCCTGGCTCGGCACCGGGCTTTCGCTCGACGAGTTGCCGATCCCGCGCGTGATCGTGGCGCGGGTGGCGCCCGGCACCGTGCTCGACCTTTCCGTGTTGCGCAGAGCCGTCGCGCTGGTGGCGCCGACGGCGAGCGTCGACGACCACCGCGCCTGGATCGAGCGCATGCGCTCGATGACCGGCGCCACCGTGGCGGCCGGTCTCGGCATCCTCGCGCTGGTCATCGCCGCCACCGTCATCTCGGTGTCGTTCGCAACCCGCGGCGCGATGGCGGCCAACCGCCCGATCGTCGAGGTCTTGCACTTTGTCGGCGCCGGCGACCGCTACATCGCCGACCGCTTCTTCCGCCACTTCCTGCTGCTGGGCCTCGAAGGCGGCGTGATCGGCGGCGGGGCGGCCATGCTCGTCTTCGGCTTCTCGGAGTCGGTCGCCGGCTGGTTCTCGGGCACGCCGGTCGGCGACCAGTTCGCCGCTCTTCTGGGCACGTTTTCGCTGCGCCCGTCCGGCTATCTGGTGCTCGCCGTGCAGGCGGTCATGATCGCCGCGGTCACCGCCTGGGCGTCGCGGCGCACCCTGTTTGCCACCCTGGACGACATCGAATGATGCGATCCGGCGGGGGCGAACCGGGACTCCACCTCGCCCCAAAAGCTTTAGCTCTTTGATTACGCATGTTCTTTTCGGAAAACCGCTACACACTTTTCCGGATCATGCGCTAAAATCGGCAAGGGAAGGGTTTTGCGCCGCGCATGACCACGCAGTCCGACGATAGATCGCCGAACGCGTCCACGCGCACGCCGCGCGGCCGGTTGCGCGCCGTCATTGCCGTTTCCCTGGCGTCTGTCGCAGCCATCGCGCTCGGCTTCGTCGCCTTCCTGGCTGAGCTTCGCAACACCGAAACCAGGCCCGAGCGGCATGCCGACGGCATCGTGGTGTTGACCGGCGGCGCCTCGCGCGTCTCGGACGCGATGGAACTATTGGCCGCGGGCTACGGCAGGCGTTTGTTGATCTCCGGTGTGCATCCGACCTCTACCGCCAGCGACATTTCCCGCTCGGTGCAGGAAAGCCAGGCGCTGTTCAATTGCTGTGTCGACCTCGACCGCTCGGCCCACTCCACCCGCAGCAATGCCTTCGAGACGCGGCGCTGGGCGCATGAACGCGGCTTCAAATCGCTGATCGTGGTGACCTCGAACTACCATATGCCCCGCGCCATCGTGGAACTGTCGCACGCCATGCCCGACGTCGCGCTGATCCCCTATGCGGTGGTCGGCGAGCGATGGCGCGACGAGCCGTGGTGGCAGAATGGGACGACCTTCCGGCTGGTATTGTCGGAATATGTGAAATACATCGCTGCAGGCTTGCGGGTGCGCCTCGCCGATCTCGGCATCGATTTGTCGATCGAGGCCGCGGATCAGCCGGCGGGATGGCCGCCGCATCGGCCGGCGACGGCGCAAGCCAATTGATGGCGCATGAAGCAAGTTCAGGGTTTTCGATGGTTTTGATTTTCCTGCGTTCGCTGCTCTTCAATATCCTGTTCTATGTCGTCTTCCTGGTCTACGCGCTGATTGCGCTGCCGACCTTCGTGCTGCCGCGCGCTGCGATGCTGACGATCGCGAGCTGGTGGGCGAAGACCAACATCCTGCTGATGCGTGCGATCTGCGGCATCAGGGTCGAGTTTCGCGGCGTCGAGAAGATACCGAAGGGACCCTTGATCGTTGCGTCCAAGCATCAGTCGATGTGGGAGACCATCTCGCTGCTGCGCTTCTTCGAGGCACCCTTCTTTGTGGTCAAGCGCGAGCTGAAATTCATCCCGATCTTCGGCCTGTTCGTCATCAAGACCGACATGATTGCGATCAATCGCTCTGCCGGCCACCGTTCGCTGCTCGCTGTGATGCGACGGGCCGCCGAGGAGGTGCGCCACGGCCGCCAGTTCGTGATCTTCCCGGAAGGCACCCGCAGGCCGGTCGGCGCGCCGCCGCACTACAAGGCCGGCGTCGGCCTGATCTATAGCGATTGCGGCGTGCCCTGCCTGCCGGTCGCGCTCAATTCCGGGCTCTTTTGGCCGCGTCGCACCTTCCTGCGCTATCCCGGCACGCTGGTCGTGGAATTCCTCGATCCGATCCCGCCCGGGCTGAAGCGCGACGAATTCCTGCACCGCGTCGAAACCGCGATCGAGGGAGCAACCAACCGCATCGTCGCCGCAGCGCAGGCCGAGCAGAAGGAACTGTTCGGGGGGATTCCGACGGCTCAGTAACGCAAATCGCTCCCACGGTCAGTCCGGCGCCGCACGCAAGCTTGCCTCGTAGCGAGCATTCGCCCGCTCAAACATGCGGCGCGTCTGCTCGCCGTCGGAGTGGTGCTCGTCAAGTGTAAGTGAGTCCCATTCGCTGCGTTCCGCGGCAAAGAAATCGCCGCCATAGATATGGATTGCGCCGGTCAGCCGGTCGATCGGGTTAATGACAGAATGGATGATGTCGGATCCGAGCGGCACGGCGTCCCTTTCGCAAAGGGACTTTGCGCCAGCGGCTTCAATTCTGTTGGGTGTGCCTGGAATGCGTCGCCAGAAGATATTGTCCTCTCGGCCCGAGTAAATGCCAATCACGGCCCACATGCGATGATTGTGAGGCATCACCACCATGCCTGGCGCCCACACCACGTTGAGGATTGTAAGAGAATCCGAATGGAAGAGCGTGCGGATTTCAGCGCGATTGGGCTCACCGAGCTCTCTGAGGACCGCGGCTGGCTCGGACATCGCGCGTGCAAGGACTTCACGAACTGCCTTGTGAGTTGAGTCCGCCGCGAAAGCTGCGCGGCAGTCGGCCACAAACTGGTCCGCCTCAAACATAGTCGCCTCCCATACAAGGGTGGGAAACCATTCCGGCTGCGAGAGAATAGTCTTGTCAGGTGAGGTCAGCAATGGGGCAAACCGGGAAGGCGAGTATGTGCCGTGAAGAGCAGGCGTCCCTTACGCCGAGGGCGCCGCCGCCTGATGCGGGTGCGCGTCATGCAGCATCAACGCGAGCTGGTGCAGTTGCGCGTCGCGCAGACCTTCCGCCTCGATCGCTTTCACGGTCGCGAGCACGTAGTCGCGGTTGACGCCGGACTGGCCGTGTCCCTGCAATACGTGGCGGAGCTGTTCGGCGAGCGACAATCGACCGGCATATTGCACATGGCCGCGGTCGACGACATAGGCGAGCGCGCTGACGCGTTGCCGCGCGTCGTCCTCGAGCCACACCGAGCGCATCACCTCGCGATAGACCGACGTGACCTGCTCGCGCGCCCGCAAATAGGCGACGGTGGCGGCGCGGTTCTTCTCGGCGACGCGGAAGGCGATGCCGCGGCAGGCGCCGCCGCGGTCGAGCCCGAGCACGAGGCCGGGTTTTTCTGGTGTGCCACGATGCACGAAAGAGTATACACAGAGCGCGCGATGCTCGCCGATCAGGCGCGCCGGAACCTTTTCGATGAATTCGAAGCCCGGTCGCCACATCAGCGAGCCATAGCCGAACACCCAGAGGTCGCCTTTGGAAAATTCTGGTTCGGGGTGGGTTATTGCGGACATTTCGTGATCGACTAAGGCATGACCCGGAAAAGTGTGCAGCGGTTTTCCGAAAAGATCATGCCCAAACAAGAAGCTAAAGCGCGATGAACGTTCATGTCAAACTCATCGCGCTTTAACAGAAAAACCTGTTCCATGAAAAGACGTTAACTTGTTTGCGGTCGCGCCGACCGCTTTATTGACAAAATTGCTGATCAAAGGGTCGTCGATGACCGACATTGCCGTAGCGCCCCGCCGTCATTCGCGTTGGCGCATTTTCATCGCTCCGCTCCTGCTCCTGATCGTCGCGATCGCATGGAGCGCCTTCTGGTTCTATGCCGCTTCGCAGGTGGACGTCCAGGCCGACGCCTGGCGCGCGCGCGAGGCGAAGTCCGGCCGGGTCTATGATTGCGCCAGGCGGTCGGTCGCGGGCTTTCCCTTCCGCCTGGAGGTGAGTTGCGAGGGCGCCAGCGTCTCGCTGGTGTCGCAGACGGCAGGGCAGCCCGCGTCGCAGCCGTTCACCGCCAAGCTCGGCCAGATCCTCGTGGTGGCGCAGATCTATGATCCGAAGCGCGTGATTGCGGAATTCACGTCGCCGGCCACGCTGTACGATCCGCTCTCGCAGCAATCCTATGCCGTGAACTGGAGCCTCGGCCACGCCAGCATCGCCGGGCTGCCGTTCACGCCGGACCGCGCCTCGGTCGAGTTCAACGATCCCGCCATCGATCGCGTCGGCCAGATGCCGGTGCCGCTGGCGCGCGCCAGGCACGCCGAGCTGCATGGACGGCGGGCGCCGGGTTCTTCCGCCGATCAGCCCGTGATCGAAAGCGAGCTGCTGATCAATCAGGGCAGCATCCAGGGCCTGCATCCGCTGCTGGCCGAGCCGTTCGACGTCGGCGTCCGCGCGCTCGTGACGGGGTTGAAGGATTTCTCGCCAAAGCCCTGGCCGGTGCGGTTTCGCGAGCTGCAGGCCGCCGGCGGACATGTCGAGATCGTGCAGTCGCGCGTGCAGCAGGGCGATCTCGTCGCGGTCGCGGCCGGAACGCTGGGGCTGAGCGCGAACGGCCGGCTCGACGGCGAATTGCAGATGACGGTCGCCGGGATCGAGAAGGTGATCCCCGCGCTCGGCATCGACAAGATGCTGGAAGACGGCGTGCCGCAGGCAACGCTCGATAAGGTCGCGCCCGGCGTCAAGACGCAGGACCTCAACAACCTGTTCGGCGCGCTCGACCGCGCCATTCCCGGCCTCGGCAAGGTCGTCAAGCAGAACGCCAATGTCGGCGTTGCCGCCGGCATCAATGCGCTCGGCAAGGAAGCCGAGCTCGAAGGCAGAAAGGCGCGCGCCTTCCCGCTGCGCTTCGTCGATGGCGCCGTGTTCCTGGGCCCCCTGAAGGTCGGGCAGACGCCGCCGCTGTACTGAATCCGAAAGCTCCTCCCGGCTGCGACAGTTTGTACAGGGGTCCTCACGCCCCAATCGCCGAAGCGTGAACGGCCAACCCCTGCGCGCGGGGAATGCGAGCGCCTAGCTGTCAGTCATGTCGGTGAACGGCACGCATATCGGTTGCGCGCCGTTGACAGGAGAAGACCATGACCAGCTTCAAACTTTTAGGTGCCGCTCTCATTGTTGCCGCGATCGTTGCGCCGGCGTCGGCACAGCAGGCGATCTCGGAGCCGGGCGCCTATTCCTTCTATCACCCGAACAACGATGTGCTGAACGGCGGCGCGCCGACGCCCGAGAGCGGCATGGCTGCGCCATCCATAAATAGCAACGCCATGGCGCAGATGCAGATGGTGGTGAAGCCGCATCGCGCGCGCCACGCTGCGATGAAGCACTGACGACCGTTCCTCCGGGCATGTCGTCCCCGCGCGTGCCCTACCTGTCTGGGCCCAGCTATGTCCCGGCTGGGCCCAGATTTTTTGTGCCGGCTTTCTTGCGCGCGCGGATCGGTGGTGCAATCGAAAAATTCCCGCGGCTCACTGCAGAAAAACGTGATGGGTGCCCCGCGAATATCGCGGCATCGACTGAAGTCTCTCGCCCCAGGAGGAAGCAACGCACACACCTGACCAAGGTGCGATGTGCAGGGGGAAAGCTTCCTCCCTTGTGGGAGGCATCACATGCGCGTGCTCAAGTGCATTCTTGTCGGCGGCCTGCTGGTCTCCGCCAGCCAGGCTTTTGCGGAAGACGATCCTGCGGCGGAGATCAAGCTGCTCAAGGCCAAGCTGAAACAACTCGAACAGCGCGTCGACGATCAGGGACGAAAGGAAAGGCAGATCGAGGCACAGACGCGGGCGCTGCCGCCGGTTGGCGCCTACAAGGCCGCGCCCTCGGCATGTCCCGTACGGCAAGGTCTGCTACAAGGACGTCACGCTGACCTTCGGCGGCTGGGTCGATCTCACCAGCATCTACCGGACGCGCAATCTCGCCTCCGACACCGGCTCGGTCTACAACTTCATTCCCTATCCGCAGGCGAAGAATTTCAACACGCCGGAATTGCGCTTCTCGGCGCGGCAGAGCCGCTTCTCGGTTCTGGCCGAAGGCAATGCCGGCTCCGACACGCATCTGGCGGGCTACGGTGAAATCGACTTCGAAGGCGCGGCGCAGACCGCCAATTCGGTCGCGACCAACTCCTTCAACCCGCGCATGCGCCAGCTCAGTCTCGAGATCGACCGCACCGATCTCGGCTTTCACGTGCTCGCCGGCCAATCCTGGTCGCTGAACGCGCCGAGCAAGGTCGGCATCGATCCGCGCGGCGTGGATGCGCCCGGCGTGATCGATTTCGAATCCGTGCCCGGCTTCCTCGCCGCGCGCCAGCCCGGCATCCGCGTCTGGCAGGACATCGGGCCGGAGTTCAAGATCGCGGCGTCCGCCGAAAATCCGCAGACGGCCTTCTTCGGCGGCAACGTGCCGACCGTCGGCACGCCCGCAGTCGGACCGCAAGGCGTGCTGAATCCGAATCTTCTGGTCAACCTCACGGGTCCGGGCGGCAGCTTCTTCAACAACGCCAACAATCTCAGCCTGAATCAGGTGCCTGACTTCACCGTGAAGGCGGCGTGGGATCCGCGGCTCGGGCCCTATCACCTCCACATCGAAGCCTGGGGCCTCTATCGCCAGTTCTACGATCGCTTCAACTTCGCCAACCACACCTACGACACCGGCAGCTTCGGCGGCCACATCAATGCCGAGCTGATCCCGAAGACGCTGGAGTTGCAGGTTTATGGCGCGCATGGTGCGCTCGGCCGCTTCACGGCCTCGCCATTCCCGGACGCGGCGCTGGCGCAGGACGGCACGATCATGCCGCTCTCGATCACCGCGGCCGCGGTCGGCCTGATCTGGCATGCGCTGCCGACGCTCGACCTCTACACCTATGCCGGCCTCGAAAAGACCAAGGCGGCGTTCATGGATGTCGGCACCGTGCCGTTCGGCTACGGCAACCCGCTCTACAACAACACGGGCTGTACGATCGAGAACTCGCCGGCTGCGACCTGCAACGGCAACACCCGCGAGGTCAGGCAATTCACCGCCGGCCTCTACGACACGATCTACCAGGGCAAATACGGTCAGGTGAAAGCCGGCGTGCAGTACTCCTACAACCAGCGCTTTGCCTTCGAGGGCGTGGGCGGCGCGCCGAAGACCGACGACAACATCGTCATGACCCAGATCCGCTACTACCCGTTCAACTGAAGGAGGCCGGCAATGGCAACGAAGGACAAAGCGATGGACGACGTCATCTTCATCACCGCGGCCGCGCATGTCTTGGGACGTGCGGGACTGGCGATGGCGGGAGCCATGTGCGGCACCTTCGTTGCCGCCGGGCTAACCAAAGCCAACGCCGCGTGGTTCGACTCCGCGCCGTTCATCGCGTCGATGGTGCTGTTCGGCGTGTTCGGATTCTATCTCGGGATCGATATCCCGCGGCTGCGCGCCACAACGAGCATGCGGCCGCGGGTCGATCCGGTCGAGCTGCTCAGCGCGACCGGCACCTTTCTCGCCGCCGTCGCGGCGCTGATCTCGGTCTACGGCTTCGTGTTCGACGAAGTTTTGGGCGGCTTCGAATACATGGTCGGCTCGTGGTGGCTGCTCGGCGTCGCCATGCAGATCGGTGCCGGTGTGGCGGGGCGGCTCTACGTCACCGTCCCGGGTAAGGCATGATTCTGGAAAAGTGTGAAGCGGTTCTTCCTCGCGACAAATGCGCGGCGTTTGCGCGGAAATCATGCCCAAACAGGAAGCTGGAGCGCGATAACAAGGTCATCGCGCTCCAGGCTGTGACGCCTATTTCTTGCCGAGCTGCGCGTGCGGCCGGCCGAAATCGGGCGCGGCGGAATCCTGGCCGATCTCGACAATGCCGCGGCGGATGGCGCGGGTGCGGGTGAAATGCTCGAACAGCGCCTCGCCATCGCCGCGGCGGATCGCGCGGGTAAGTTTCGAGAGGTCCTCGTTGAAGGTGCCGAGCATTTCCAGCACGGCCTCCTTGTTGGCGAGGAACACGTCGCGCCACATCGTGGGATCGGACGCCGCGATCCGGGTGAAGTCGCGGAAGCCGCCGGCGGAGAATTTGATCACTTCCGACGACGTCACCTGCGCCAGCTCATCCGCAGTGCCGACAATCGTGTAGGCGATCAGATGCGGCAAATGGCTCGTGATCGCGAGCACAAGATCATGGTGATCCGGCGTCATGATCTCGACCCTGGCGCCGAGCGCGGCCCAGAACGCGCGCAATTTTTCGGTCGCGTTCGGATCGGTCCCCTCGGGAGGCGTCAAAATGCACCAGCGGTTGATGAAGAGCTCGGCAAATCCGGAATCGGGTCCGGAATGCTCGGTGCCGGCCACGGGATGCGCGGGGACGAAGTGTATGTTTGCCGGAAGGTGCGGGGCCATGTCGCGCACCACCGCGCCCTTGACCGAGCCGACATCGGAAATGATCGCGCCCGGCGCAAGCTGAGCGCCGATCTCCTGCGCGACCGGCCCGCAGGCGCCGACGGGAATGCAGAGGATGACGAGGTCGGCGCCCTGCACCGCCTCGACATTGGTCGCGACCACGGCATCGACGACACCCAATTCCTTCACCCGCGCCCGCGTCTTTTCCGAGCGCGCGGTGGCGACGATCTCGCCGACCAACCCCTGCGCCCGCGCCGCGCGCGCAATCGAGCCGCCGATCAGGCCGAAGCCGACCAGCGCGAGACGCTTGAATTGGGGAGACGCGTTCACTTGGCTGCCATGAAGTCGCGCAGGCCGTCGACCACGAGGCGGTTGGCTTCCTCGGTGCCGATGGTCATGCGCAGCGCGTGCGGCAGCTTGTAGTTCCTGAGCGCGCGCAGCACGAGGCCGCGTTTGGTGAGGAACGCATCCGCCTCGTCCGCGGTCTTGCCCTTTTCGGGGAAGTGGATCAGGACGAAATTGGCCACGCTCGGCGTCACCTTGAGCCCGAGCTTGCCGATCTCTTCCATAAGCCAGTTGCGCCACTTCTCGGTGTGCACCTTCGACATCTGCTGATGCGCGGTGTCCTCGATCGCGGCGGCCGCGGCGAGCATCGCCGGCGTCGAGACGTTGAAGGGACCGCGAATGCGGTTCACCGCGTCGACGACGTGCGCAGGACCGAACATCCAGCCGATCCGCAGCGCGGCAAGGCCGTGGATCTTGGAGAAGGTATGGGTCACGACCGTGTTGTCCGTGGTCGCGACCAGTTCGATGCCGAGCTCATAGTCGTTGCGCGACACATAGTCGGAATAGGCGGCGTCCAGCACCAGCACGACATGCGACGGCAGGCCGGCGCGCAGGCGCTTGACCTCGTCGAACGGCAGATAGGTGCCGGTCGGGTTGTTCGGGTTGGCGAGCCAGACGAGTTTCGTCCGCGGCGTCACGGCTTTCAGGATCGCGTCGACGTCGGCGGTAAAATTCTTTTCCGCCGCGACCACGTTCTTCGCGCCGTTCGCCATGGTCGCGATCGGATAGACCAGGAAGCCGTGTGTCGTGGAGATCGCCTCGTCGCCATGGCTCAGGTAGGTGTGCGCCAGCAGATTGAGGATCTCGTCCGAGCCGGCGCCGCAGATGATGCGGTCGGGATCGAGCCCGAAGGCGTGGCCGATCGCCTCGCGCAGCACCCGCGAGGTGCCTTCGGGATAGTCCTCGAGATGGTCGACCGCGCGCTTGTAGGCCTCCTTCGCCTTGGGCGAGGGCCCGAACGGCGTCTCGTTGGCCGAGAGCTTGAACACCTTGCGGCCCGGCTCCGGCACCGGGCTCTTGCCGGGCGTGTAGGGCGCAATGTCGAGGATGCCGGGATTCGGCACGGGGCGGTTCATCTTTGACTCCGGATATTCGGACACGGCTTTACGATTTGGCCGATCCGTTCGCGGGGACCGTATAGCGCGTTGCATGGCTGCCGACGAGTGCCGTCGAGCGCACGGAGGCCCCTGCCTGGAGCAGGGCCAGCTTGATCTTCTCGATGCCGGTGCCTGCGACGGACACCAGGAGCGCCGCGCCGTCGAAGGCGGTGTCGGGGACCGCGACGATTTCGGCGAGCGGCGCCAGCGCGCGGGCGGTATCGGCGTTCCAGCCGGAGACGCGCACGCTCCACATCTGGACTTCGGTCACCATGGCGTCGTCAGCGACGCGCGAGATCACAAATACCGGCAGCGCGGCCGGATGATCGGCGCGCTCGAGGAACGGCAGCCGTGCGATGATCTTCGGCGCGCCATGCGCCTCGAGCTGGGTCCACCATGGCGTACGGCTTGAAATGGCCGAGACCAGCGCCAGGTCGCCTTTCGACTTCGACACGGCTTCGACCGCGGCCTGCGCGCTGAAATGTGCGACATAGGGCACCACGAAGCCGAAATGAAACCGCGCCGAATCCCGCATCGCGCTTTCGCCGACGGAGACGTCCGCATGCACCGAGAACGGCGCCTGGACGTAGGTGAAGGTCGAGATGATGACCCGCCAGATGCTCTCGACGGTATCGATCGGCAGGATGCCGCGATGACGCTCGACCAGGCGCCGCATCATGTCGGCCTCGCGCGCCGGCCGAAACGCCGAGCCGACCTCCTGGGTCTGCTTCACCTGGATCAGCCGGTCGATGATGTCGCCGCGCTGCATCAAGAGGCGATGCACGCCCTCATCGATCGCATCGATTTCCTTGCGCAGTTCGGCAAGCGAAGGCGGGGAGGGAGGCTTTGACATGGACGAAACCCGGCGTTGAGCGCCCGTTTCTCTCCCATGGATGGCGCTGGCGCAAGGGCGGAGCGCGGCGGGAGTTGGGCACACGCCCTGTTAACCCTGTACGCGGCTTGACGAAAAGGCCCTCAGGGATTAGCTTTGGGTGGTTCCGTGGTCATTTGAGCCGGCCGGCTTGCAGCCACGTTAAATAACTCGCTAAACAGGCCGGGGACAGATTGATCCCGGCCGAACTTCCGTTCAGGCCGGGTTTTTTATTGGCCTGATTTCTGTTCTGGTTCGGGAGCCCGCGTGAAAGCGGGTCGAAACGTGATGGTGAGCGTCAAGTCCGTACCAAGTCCTGGCATCGCCGAGGAGCGATCGCACGAGGCCGATAACCCGACGTCGCCGGTGGCGCGCTTCGGCGCGGATCAGCCGCTGAAGCTCGATTGCGGCGTCGATCTCTCGCCGTTCCAGATCGCCTATCAGACCTATGGCACGCTCAATGCGGAGCGCAGCAATGCCATTTTGATTTGTCACGCGCTGACGGCCGATCAGCATGTAGCCAACGTGCACCCGGTCACCGGAAAGCCCGGCTGGTGGGAGAACATGGTTGGCCGCGGGCTCCCGCTCGATGTCGACCGCTACTTCATCATCTGCGCCAATGTGATCGGCGGCTGCATGGGGTCGACGGGACCCGCCTCGACCAATCCCGCTACCGGCAAGCCATGGGGACTCGATTTTCCTGTCGTTACCATTCCCGACATGGTGCGCGCGCAAGCGATGCTGCTCGACCGTCTCGGCATCGACATGTTGTTTTGCGTAGTCGGGGGATCCATGGGCGGAATGCAAGTGCTGCAATGGACCGTAGCCTATCCGGAGCGCGTATTTTCGGCGCTGCCGACCGCCTGCTCGACGCGCCACTCGGCACAGAACATCGCCTTCCATGAACTGGGCCGGCAGGCGGTGATGGCCGATCCGAATTGGCATCAGGGCCGCTATGCCGAGCAAGGCACCTTGCCGCATCGCGGACTTGCGGTCGCGCGCATGGCCGCGCACATCACCTATCTTTCGGACGCGGCGCTGCATCGCAAGTTCGGCCGCCGCATGCAGGACCGCGATTTGCCGACATTCTCCTTCGACGCCGATTTCCAGGTCGAGAGCTATCTGCGCTACCAGGGCTCGTCCTTTGTCGAGCGCTTCGACGCCAACAGCTATCTCTATCTGACGCGCGCGATGGATTATTTCGACATCGCCGCCGACCATGACGGCGTGCTGGCGCGGGCCTTCCGCGGCATCAAGACCCGCTTCTGCGTGGTGTCGTTCACCTCTGACTGGCTGTTCCCGACCGCGGAATCGCGCGCGCTGGTGCATGCGCTCAATGCCTCCAGCGCGCGGGTGTCGTTTGCGGAGATCGAAACCGACAAGGGGCACGACGCCTTCCTGCTGGACGTGCCGGAGTACTTCGACATCTCGCGCGGCTTCCTGCAATCGGCCGGCAAGGCGCGGGGGCTGGGAGGCTAGCAATGGCGATTGGAGAACAGGCGCTGCCGCTGCCCGGCATCGCGACGCAAAATGCCGAAAAGCGTCGCGCCGATCATCTGCTGGTCGCAGGCATGGTCGCGCCGGGCTCGCGGGTGCTCGACGTCGGCTGCGGCGATGGCGATCTCCTGCAGCTTCTCGAAAGCCGCGGCATCGACGGGCGCGGCATCGAGCTGTCGCGCGAGGGCGTCAACCACTGCGTCGCCAAGGGGCTTGCGGTCGTGCAGGGCGACGCCGATACCGACCTCGTCAACTATCCGGACGATGCCTTCGATTACGTGATCCTGTCGCAGACCCTGCAGGCGACGCGGCAGCCGAAAGTGGTGCTTGAGAATCTCTTGCGCATCGGTCGGCGCGCCATCGTGTCATTTCCGAATTTCGGCTTCTGGAAGATGCGGCTGCAGCTTCTGGTCGGCGGCCACATGCCGCGCACGGAGAATTTGCCCGCGACCTGGTACGACACGCCGAACATCCATTTCTGCACCATCAAGGATTTCGTGCAGCTCTGCGACGAGATCAACGTCAAGATGGAGCGCGCGGTCGCGCTCGATCTCTATGGCCGTCCGGTGCCGCTGACCTTGCCCTGGTGGGTGTGGAACATGTTCGGCGAGCAGGGCGTGTTCTTGCTCACCCGCGGGTGACGCCGCAGGCGTCATTCCGGGGCGCGCGATAGCGCGAACTATGGTGCGCAGTTGCGCACCTGAAAATCTCGAGATTCCGGGTCTGGTCCTTCGGACCATCCCGGAATGACGGTGAATCAAGCCACCACCGACCGCGGATCGCGCGGGCCCCAGCGCCCGGCCTCCGCCAGCGCGATGAAGCGCTCCACCATTTCATTGAACAGCGCGGGCTCTTCCAGATTGAGCACGTGGCCCGACTTCGGGAAGAACGTCAGGCCCGAGGCCGGCAGATGCTTCTTCAAGAACAGGCTCGGCTCGATGCAGCCGTCGTCCTCGTCGCCACAGATGATCAGCGCGGGTGTTGCGACTTTCCGGATCGCATCGGCCATGGTGTAGATCGAAGGCCGGCCGCCCTGGAAGCCGCGCATGGTGTTGGCTGATCCCTTTGAGTCATGCCGCGCCAACGCCGCGTAGAAATCCGCGTGCCCGCGCGGGTCCTTGACCAGGAAGGGGATGCGGCCGGGCGCCTCGCGCGTGACCTTGGCGACCTCGACGGAGCCGATCTTCTCGAATTGCTCGGCGGTCTCCCGGCAGGTTTTGCGGAACGCGTCGAGATTTTCAAGATTCGAGCCCGAGCCGACGCCGGCAAGCGTCATCGACATCACGCGGCCGGGCATGTTCAGCGCGGCATGCAGCGACGAATAGGAGCCCATCGAAAGGCCGACGAAATGCGCCTTGTCGATCTTCAGATGATCGAGCACGGCGATCGCGTCAGTGTAGAAGTGCCTGTAGGTGTAGGCATCGGCGGATGCCGGCACGTCGGAGGGCGTGTAGCCGCGCGCGGAATAGGCGATGCAGCGGTGGCCGCGCGAGAAGTAACGCATCTGCGGCTCCCAATTGGTATGGTCGGCCGCGAATTCATGCAGGAAGAGGATGGGCGCTCCGCTGCCCGCCTCCTCGAAATAGAGACGGACATTATCCGATGTGACGGCGTGGGGCATTTGAGGTTCCTTCTCGTGAGCCGGACCTCAAAAATCGCAGTTAATGCTCATGACTTCAATGCGGCGAAGTTGATTTCTTTGGCCACGGAATCTGCGCGGGAATTCCCAAAAAGCGTTTTCGCACCGCCGCATCATGCCTTGGTCTTGCCACAGCGCAACTTTTTACGAGACCGCGGATGCCGGCCTCGCACGAGGCCGGTGGGGAAGGGGGGCACTACGAAGGATCTGATATGCTCGAGTTCTCTGCGTTCCGCCGGTCGCTTGCGGCCTTGGCTCTCTGCTCCGCGGCTGTCGCCGCTTCCGCTTCTCCCGCCTCCGCTCGGTCTCATCACGGCGCTTATCGATATCATCGTGGCGCCGATCGCTACGCGGCCACGGGTTATCCCATCCAGGATTTCGGGCGGCATTTTGCGGAGCGCCAGTTCGTTTCTCAGTCCTATTACCCGCAGGCCTGGTCCTACCCGCAGGTCGCGTACCGCCAGCGCGCCTACCGCCCGCGCATGGAGCAGGCCTACCGCCCGCGCGTGGAGAGAAGTGCGGCTGTAACGCGGCTGCGGCAATACGCCAACACGCAGGCAAGCGTCACGCCCTATGAGCCCGGTGGCGGAATGGCGATGTCGGGAAGCTCGTCGAGCCTCGTGATGGAAGCGCGGCACTATCTCGGCGGCAATCCGACCGGCCGCGGCAGCCTGTGGTGCGCGCGCTTCATGAACATGGTGCTGGAGCGCACCGGCCATCACGGCACCGGCTCCGACATGGCCAATTCGTTCGCGCATTACGGCCAGCGTATCTCCGGCCCGCAGGTCGGCGCCATCGCGGTGATGGGCCGGCGCGGCGGCGGCCATGTCGGCATCATCACCGGCATCGATGCCGCCGGCAATCCGATCATGATCTCCGGCAACAACGGCAACCGCGTCCGCGAGGCTCCGGTCTCGCGCGGCCGCATCTATGCCTATGTGATGCCGAACTGAGGTTCGAGGCGCCGGATGACTTCCTCTCCCGCGAGGGAGTCGCTCGGAGTGCTACCAAGAGCGAATGCATGTGCGCTTTCGAGGGAAAGCGGACATGCATTGGGCTTTGGGGATGTCTGCGAATGGACGCGTAGGCACATGTGATCAGCAGGCGGCTCCGGCGCGCCTTCTCAATCCGCTGCCGAACGCCAACGCCTTTGCTTTTCGCGATTGCCGCAGTTCTGCATGCTGCACCACTGCCGCCGATGCGCCTTGCTGGTATCGATGAAATAGACCTCGCAGTCGGATGCGCCGCATTTTCGGATGCGACTGCGGTCGGCCGTGACGAGCAAGGTCTCGATGGCGAGTGCGCAGGCGTGCAGCGGAATTTCCGGCGAAGATGGCGAGATCCAACTGTATTTCACGGCGTTTGATGTTGCCGTTGCAACGAGTGCCCGCGCGGCATGCGCCCGGCGCACTTCCGATCCAATGGCATCTAGCGAGGCTTTCGGCACGGTCTTGCCGGAACGGCCTGCGGCCAGGATCGCGTACAGGTGCTCCCTCAGCTCGCGCGCGCGCCTTGCAATGCCGGAGCAATTCGGCGCCGTGAGCGATCGCAAGCGGCGCGATGCGGACGCTCCTATGAGCCCGGCCAATTCGGCAAACCTCACGAGATCCCCATAGGTTGCAAGGTTCTCGACCGGCGCGCCCGAAGGCCGCTCGTCCAGCGTGTTCACGAAGTCCAGGGCGGGATCCCCTCCGCTCCAGTCGAACGGGTTTGCGCGTCCAGCCATTCTCGACCTTTGCTCGACCTTGCCTGTTGCTTCTCGCGTAACCTATAATTCCTATTATAGCAGTTACGTGACTTTGTCATCATGAAGGGCCACGACTATGTCGAACGACCGCGATGGCATGCGATACCTGCGCGGCGCGCTTTACGGTCTTGCGGCCGTTAGCATCTGGTCAGGATGGATCGTTGTTGCACGGCTGGGGCTTCGGACCAGCCTTACGCCGTGGGATATCGCGGCGCTGCGCTTCGGCGTCGCCGGACTGATATTGTTGCCATACCTGTTCAACAAAGGGCTTGCGTTCGACCGCCTCGGCTGGGTCGGACTGGCAGCTATCGTGCTGGGCGGAGCGGCGCCGGTGTTCCTTGCCAACTCCGGGCTGCTGTTCGCGCCAGCGGCACATGCCGGCGCGCTCTTTCCCGGCGTCATGCCGTTGATGGTGGCGCTGCTCGCGGCGGCGCTTTTGCGAGAGGAATTCACTTCTGCGAAGAAGCTTGGTTTCGCCTTCATCCTGCCTGGCGTGCTTGCCGTCGTTTGGGGCTCGGGCAGCGAACTGGGCTCACGGCAGAATGTCGGGCATGGGCTGTTTCTGAGTGCCGCCCTGGCGTGGGCCTTCTACACGGTTGCGATGCGAAAGGCTCGCCTCGATGGCTTGCATGCGGCGGCGCTCTCCGCTGTCGGATCCATGCTTCTTTACCTGCCGGTTTTTGCCTTGCTGCCGGGCACGACACTCGCCAGCGCGTCCTGGAGCGATTTGGGATTGCAGGCCTTTGTCCAGGGTGTGCTGACCGCCATCCTCTCGCTGCTGCTCTATGGCCGCGCTGTCGGGATCCTCGGCGCTTCGAGTGGCGCAGCCTTCGCCGCCCTGTGCCCCGCGATGACAGCGCTTTTGGGAATGCCGATCCTCGGCGAGTGGCCAAAGCCGATTGATTGGATGGCGATCAGTCTGATTTCGGTTGGAGTCTATATCGTCAGCGGCGGGCCGCTGCCTCGATTGTCTCGATGATTTCGGTGCATTGAAACCCTATCAAGGCTTCGATAGGTCCGGCCTTTCGGAAGAAAATTGATGAATGGGGATCAGCACTGCGCCCTCGCGACGCACCAAGACGTGGAACGTCTCGTGCAAATCGCTGATCTTGATATGCGGTCCGGTCGAGACCGGGCGTCTTGAACTTCATCGGAGCAACGATGTGGCCAAGGAAGTGCGAGACGACCTGGGTCAACCCGAACAGCTCGAAATGGCTGATGAGAAACGTGCTGTACAGAACAAACCGCGCGAGGCGGGCATCCAAATGCCTCAAAGGGCGGCCCGCCCACAAGCGAAGCGAAACGGCAATCGACGACGCGCATCGATCGCTCGACTGCGACGCGGTCGGGCCGGTCGCCCGCGTCGATGGAATGATTGAATTGATCAGCCCATGTCGGCTGCCGGCTTGTTCGCCAGTGCCAAGTCTAATTGCGCGCGCCGAAGATTGGCAGGAACGACGGAGCCTGGGCATTCGGCACGGACGGGTCTGGCGCCCGGGCGGCCTCGGCTCGTGCGTCCTGTGTGCGTGCGTCCTGTGCTCTGGCGCGTTGGGCAGGCGGGATCGGTGCCCGCGCATTTTGCGGCCGCTGAACCCTTTTTTGAAGATTTTGCGCGCGCATCTCCGCCCGCACATTATGGACGGGTTGGACGTATCGGGGCTCTTGCATGATCCGGAGAGATGGCCGGGGATTCTCCGCAGCCGGTGCCTGGGTATTCTCCGCAGCCTGCGGCGGAGCATTTTGCGTGACCTGTGGCGGGCCATCTTGAAGGGGCTGTACGGGCGCGACATCCGTCCGCGCATCTTTCTCGGTCGCCCAAGCCTGGAATTGCCTGAACAGGGCTTCAGGCGGTGGCTCGCTCCTTTCGGTCTGATCCTGACCGGCTGGTTCGGCGGCGGCAATTTCGTCGCGGGTCGGCCTGTCCTGCGCGGCCGCTGGCACAGCCTGAGCATCGGCGGCAGCTTGAACGGTTGGCGTCGGCGGAACCGTTGCTGACTGAAGCCCCAAATTGTCGACCAGCGAAGCCGTAACCTCCGCAAAGAGAGCCACCGGATTTCCCGATAGGGCGGCGACGCCGATCGCGGTGGCGGCCACAATCAAAGCAGTCGCCTTGAAGACGCGCGACCAGGTACCGGATCGGTCACGCGCCGTCCCGATACCCTGCCGCTCATACTGATCATCTTGATCATCGAGAAAGACAGGCAGCGGATGGGCCGGATCAAAACCGTCTCTCGTCGGCATTGGCTGATGCCTCCCCTTGATGATGCTGCTGACCACTACCCTGCTATCGAGGTCCAAAAAGCGGAGGAATCTTGATTTCACTTGGGCCGGGGAACCGTCGCCCGCCGATACCCAAGGCGGAAGTGTCGGCAAGCGGCATCATGTCCGGCACGTCGAGCTTGTCATGGAAGCGCGCCACTATCTCGGCGGCAATCCAACCGGCCGCGGCGGGATTGCCGGAATCCGATAGGAATCTTCAGCGTCGCTAGGCCTGACATCGTACTTTCACGTGTGAAGGTACGCCACTCAAGCAGGTTGCGCTGAGGCCTCCTGAGATACGGACCAAAAATAGTGCTGTTCAGACAATGCCATCCGGACGGCGTCGCGAAGGCAAATGATTTCGGAAAAAGTCTTCTGAGGATGTGAGAATGCGCGCATCCGATGAAGCCGGAGATGAACGGCAACGATATCTCGAGCTTCAAGGATCCGAACGGAAAGGCCCTGTTCGTCGACATGGTCAGCGCCGTCAAGAAGGACGGCGCTGTCTTCGTTCCCTATGAGTGGCCGAAGCCGGGCCTCGACAAGCCTCAGCCAAAACTGTCCTATGTGGCCGGCTTTGCTCCATGGGATTGGGTCATCGGCACAGGTGTCTACATCGACGACCTCAGGGCGCAGAGCTGGGCTTCGACCCGGCGCGGGCTGATTGCGGCCGGGCTGGTCCTGCTGCTGACGCTCGCGGTGTCGATCATCGTCGCGCGCCGCATTACCCGACCGCTGCAGCAAATGACGATAACGATGAATGCTCTCGCACGCGGCGGTCTCGCCGTCGTGGTAACCGGCCTCGACCGCCATGACGAAATCGGCGAGATGGCGAAGGCCGTGGAGGTCTTCAAGAGCAATCTGGTCGCCCGTCAGGCGCTGGAGGCCGAGGCGAGGGAAACGGAGGCCCGCACCGTCGCCGTGCGCAAGGCCGACATGCACAAGCTCGCCGATGATTTCGAGAACGCGGTGGGCGAGATCGTGGAGACGGTGTCGTCGGCCTCGACCGAGCTCGAAGGCTTTGCGGGCACGTTGACCACGACCGCCGATCATGCGCAGGAATTGGCCACCATGGTTGCCGCGGCCTCCGAGGAGGCATCCACCAACGTCCAGTCGGTGGCTTCCGCCACCGAGGAGATGGCCTCGTCCGTCAACGAGATCAGCCGCCAGGTGCAGGAATCGGCGCGGATGGCCAGCGAGGCCGTCGATCAGGCTCGCACAACCAACGACCGCATCGGCGAATTGTCGAAGGCGGCCGTCCGGATCGGCGACGTGGTCGAGCTGATCAACACCATTGCCGGGCAGACCAATCTCCTGGCGCTCAACGCCACCATCGAGGCGGCGCGGGCCGGCGAAGCCGGCCGCGGCTTTGCCGTCGTGGCGTCCGAGGTCAAGGCACTGGCCGAGCAGACCGCGAAGGCCACCGGCGAGATCGGCCAGCAGGTCGGCAGCATCCAGGGAGCGACACAGGAGTCGGTCGGTGCGATCAGGGAGATCAGCGGCACCATCGAAAGGCTCTCGGAGATTTCTTCCGCTATTGCGGCCGCGGTGGAGGAGCAGGGCGCGGCGACCCAGGAGATCTCCCGCAATCCGCAGCGCAGTCGCTCTCCCGCGACAGCCACCGGCTGAAGGCTGAAGTCGAGAAGTTCCTGGACACGGTAAGGGCCGCGTAAACGGCGATGGCGCATTTGGGCCCGGGAACCGCAAGGGACGGCTGGAGACGCCACCTGCACAGGGTGCAGCATTCCGGCAAATAACCGCAGCCGGATACGCGCGAGGCGATGAAGAATCTGCATTTGCGCTGTGTGCCTATGTTGTCAAGCGCCGCCGCGAGCGGCTGATCCAGCCAGCCAGCGGGATGCGGCGCAATGCCACGACCGACAGGAAGCTCATCGACAGCGTGCCGGTGAAGACGGTCACAGCTTTCATGACGGCCATCATCGAAAGCCCGAGCAGCGCATATTGCAGCCAGATCGAAAAAACATAGTGGATCAGGTAGATGCCATAGGTCTTGTCGTTCAGCGGGTCGAGCACCCGCATCCGCCGGTGTGCGAAACGCAGGAATAGCGCCAGCATGAACAAGACGCTGGCGGCGCAACACAGGACAAAGCTCAGCGCCTGGAGAAATTGCACAGCGAGCGAAGGACCATCTGCCGCCATAGCCAGACCAACCATGCCGAGCCACAGCACGAACGAGATCAGCGCGGCGGTCCCGGCTAACGCCCAGCGTTTCGCCAGCCATCCGTCCAATGCGAGCAAGCCACGATCGATCCCGTAGGCTCCGACGCCGGCGCCGGCGAGGAAGTAGACAAGATAGTGCAGCGGCCTGCAGAACTGGAAGGAAAACGGCCCGATCTGAAACCAGTCCCAGGCACCGAACATGAGAGCCAGCGGGATGTAGGCAAGCGCGGAAGCCGACAGAAGCGCGACGACGAATGGCCTGGGGCGGGTACCTAGTTGGCCGATGGCTCGTCCGAGCACGTCGCCCGATATGTGACCGAATTTGTACAATCCCGCGGCAATGAGATCGAACACCAGCAACACCCACAGAAACCACGGCGGGCCGGACGGCCAGAACGGCAAGGCGAGCCAATGCTGCCAGAAGGCGGCCAAACCCGGATCGACCGCAGTCACGCGATAGACCGGATAATACGCAAGGGGCATCAGCAGGCCGACGGTCAACGCAAACGGCACGCCGATCCGCAAGACGCGTTCGCGCAAGAATATGAGGCTTCCGTTTCGGGCCAGGCTCGTCCACACAAAAAGCCCGGACAGGAAGAACAGGAGTGAGATGAGGTAGATGTCCTGGAATCCGCAAAAGAAGTCGAACCCGAACCAGCGCTCGGGATCGACGATCGGCATGCTTCGCCATCGGTATGGAGGATCGTCGAACTTGAACGAGGAAGCCGGCGATGAACCCAGATAGGCCATGACCGCATGCACCGCCACCACGATGACGACGACCACGCTCCGCAGATTGTTCAAGGCCAGGACCGGCGTAGACATGGGCCATTGGAGCAGATGAAATAGGGTAAAATTCGGATGCCCCGCATATGATGCCGCTGAAGTTCAGGCTCGCGTACCGGAATCTATTTCATGACCGGCTTCGATTCATCGCAACGATAGTCGGAATTATATTCTCCGTCGTGCTGGTGACGGTGCAGATGGGCCTCTACGTCGGCTTCAGGCGCATGGTCACGACCATGATCGATCATTCGCCTGCGGATCTCTGGATCATGCCGGCTGGCACCAAATGCTTCGAGGATCCCTCGCTACTGGATGACCGTCAGCGGTTTCGCGCCCTGGCGGTCGACGGGGTCGCCGAAGCCGCTCCTCTCGTGATCGGCTATGCGCAGTGGCGCTTGCCAGGGGGCACCACCACGCCGGTCTTCATCGTCGGCTCCGAGCTGCAGGGATTCGGATTGCGTCCGTGGAGCCTGGTCGGCGGCCGGCTCGATGATTTGTCGATTCCCGGCGCGGTGGCGATCGACCAGTCCTATTTCGAGCGGCTCGGCGTCAGCGCGACCGGCGCCAACGCGGAAATTCGCGATCAAAAGGTCCAGGTGATGGCGGTGACCAAAGGCATCCGATCGTTCACCACAACGCCTAACGTATTCGCCGGTGTCGATCGAGCTCGATCCTATACCGGGATAGCGCCCAACAAGGCCTCCTATTTCCTTGTGCGCGTATCCCCCGGTTCGGACGTCGGCAGGGTTCGCGGGCAATTGCGGGAAAGTCTTCCTGACGTCGAGATTCTGACTGCGGCCGAGTTTCGCGGTCGCAGCCGGAGTTTCTGGCTGTTCGGCACGGGCGCCGGCGCCGCGCTGTTTGGTGGTGCCCTGCTCGGCTTCATCGTAGGCACCGTTATCGTCGCGCAGACATTATATTCGAGCACGAAGGATCACCTGAGCGAATTCGCGACGTTGCGTGCCATCGGGTCGTCCGGCGCATACATCTATCTGGTCATTATCTGGCAAGCGCTGCTGAGCGCGGTCATCGGATTTTGCGGGGCCGCAGGCATCAGCTCCATCGTGGTCAGATTGACCGCGGATTCTGCCCTGCCCATCGTACTGACGCCGGCGATGATGTTTACGCTGTTTCTGTTGACCGGGGTAATGTGCGTCGCATCGGCCATTGCGGCTATTGTGCAGATCATGCGCATCGATCCTACAACGGTGCTTGCACGATGAGCGAGCCTGTAATCGAGGCCGTTGACGTCGTGAAATTCCTCGGCCACGGAGCAGGCCGGGTGCAGGCTCTCAAAGGCGTCAACCTGTCGCTCAGGGGAGGCGAGCTGGTGCTTCTGATGGGCCCGTCCGGAAGCGGCAAGACAACGCTGTTGTCTATACTGGGATGCCTGATGACGCCGACCAGCGGGATGGTCCGGCTTCGCGGCCGGCCAATCGGAAACCTCGATCCCGAAGCCCTCGCCAGGATCAGGCGCGACCACATCGGGTTCATCTTTCAGTCCTACCATCTGTTTCCGACCTTGACGGCCGAAGATAATGTGCGCCTGCCGCTGGACGTGCGCGGGGAACGATCGCAACGCAAAGCGGCAAGAGACGTCCTGGACATGGTCGGCCTTGCCCACAAGACAAAGGCCTTTCCTCGCGAGCTCAGCGGCGGCGAACAACAGCGCGTCGCGATCGCGCGGGCCATTGTCGGTAAGGCGTCGGCCATCCTTGCGGACGAACCTACCGGCGCACTGGATGCCCAGAACGGTCAAGCCATCATGACCCTGCTCGCCGGGATCGCGAAGGACCAATCGCGCGGGGTGCTGGTCGTAACGCACGATCCGCGAATCCTGCCGTTCGCCAGTCGCATCGTGCATATCGAGGATGGCCGCATCGTCGGCGAAGAGACCGGCAGCGAAGCGAAGAAGGTGTCGATGTCATGACCACGCGGAGATTCAAGAAGGCTTTGCCGGCCTCCCTTTGCCTGGGCATTCTTGCCGGTCTGGTGACTGTGCCGGTCCTGAAGACGCATGCGCAAGATACGGCCCCATCGGGTTCTGCCGCAGACAAGAACTGGCTGGCGGTGGCTCCGGGCCGTATCGAGCCGGTGTCCGGCCTCGTCAAGATTGCGGGTCCAGTCGCGGGCGTCGTTGACTCGGTAATTGTCAAGGCCAATGAGACGGTATTCGCGGGCCAGCCGTTGATCCGTCTTCGCGATCAGGAGGCTCGGGCGCAACTTGCCTCGGTCGCGGCCCAGGTCGCCATGCGGAAACGCATACGCAACAAGGAGTCCGCCGCATCGGGCGCCGCGGCACGACGCAAGGCCGAGGACGCCGTGGCAGATGCCGAGGCGGCCGTATGGGAGGTCCAGTCCCTGGTTGACAAGTCAGTCGCCGACAAACGGGCCGGCCGCAGCGCGAATGCAGATGTGGAGGCGGCGCGCTCGGGATTGAAGCGTGCGCAGGCGTACCTCACGCAACAGACCGACGAACTTCGCAGGATCGCCGCCGATGCGCCGCTGCCAACCGTGGCCGAAGGCCAGCTCAATATTGCGCGGAGCGAATTGTCGGCATCCCGGGCAGCCCTGGAAAAATTGACAATACGCTCGCCGATCGACGGCACCGTGTTGCAGGTCAATGCCAGGGCCGGGGAACTGATCTCTCCTTCGCCGGCGACGCCGCTCGTCCTGCTCGGCGACATCTCGGCGCTGCGTGTCCGTGCCGAAGTGGACGAGCGCGACATCGAGAAGATCAAGCCCGGACAACCGGTGCTGGTGCGCCCCGCCGCGCTCCGCGGGCGCGAAGTCGCCGGCACGGTCTCCTTCATTGCCCCGCTGGTGGAGGCCGGACGCTATAGCGCCCTTGGCCAGCGTAACATGACGGACGTCGACGTCGTGGAGGTGCTGATCGAGCTGAGTGAACCAGGCCTGCTGGTCGTCGGCATGAAGGTCGACGTCTATTTCCGGCAGGATACCGCCTCGCGATAGCCGGCGACGGACGCTACGTTCGGAGCTCACGCTCCGCGCGATGAGGAGGCCTCACACCAGCGTCGGCTGCTCGACTGCCACAGCGTCACCGATGCCGATGCTGCCGCCCTCGACCACCTCGGCATAGATGCCGCATTCATTGTGGCCGAGGCGGCGCATCAGCGTGTTCGGGATTTCCATGTCGCGCACGGCAAGTTCCGGGTCGACATTGACGGCGGCGCAGCGGGTGATGCGCTTCACGATCTTGAGCCGCGCGCCGCCGATCCTAAGCGTCTCGCCGACGAGGCTCGCCTCATGCCAGGCCGGCCAGCCCCGGACATAGACGTTGGCGCGGAAGCGCAAGGGATGGACGGGGAAGCCGACCATGCTCTCGATCGCCGCAAGGCTTGCGAGGTTGATGATCGAGACGACCTTTTTGGCGACGTCGGAGAAGCTGTGGCCCGGGCTCATCAGCACCTTTGGCGGGCCCTTGATCCGGCCGGCATGGCGCCCGGCAAAGTACCGTTCAATCGCGGCCCGGCCCTCGGCGGTCTCGAGGTTACCCTCGGCCGCCACCGAGCCGTTCTCGTGCAGCGTGAGCACGCCGGTGGTGTCGTTGAAATGCGCCTGCAGCGCCGCCAGCCATTCGTCCCGCTGCAACATCAGGAAAACCGTCTTGGGCAGCCAGGCCGGCGCCGCCGGGTCGAAGCCGCTCGGGCCATTCTCGACGGCGTAGCGGCGGTCGGCGGGAAGGGTCTGGCCCGGCCGCAAGGCGACGGTTTCGAGCGGTTCCGGGGTGAGGCCCTTGACCGGGTAGCGGTAGAGCCCGGTGATCTCGGCAGGCTGAATCGGGGTCATCCCGTTTCTTAAGAGATTCCTTACCTCAGCGCCACCGCGCACGAAATTGTGAGGTCGCCTCTTCCGGAACTCCGCATCCATGCCCACATCTGCCGCAAGCCTGAAAAATGAGGGCGACGACCGCTGCCGGGTTGAGGAATGTCAACGCTGCGTAGCGAAAACCCAATGAAGATGCTGCTTCCGTGCCTTAGGGGCGGGGCGGCAGGCTGAGGGAATGACATGAATATAGAAAAATACACCGAGCGGTCGCGCGGCTTCATCCAGTCTGCGCAGTCGCTTGCGATGCGCGAGGGCCACCAGCAGTTTTCGCCGTTGCACCTGTTGAAAGTGCTGCTGGACGACAGCGAGGGCCTCGCCGGCGGCCTGATCGACCGCGCCGGGGGCAATTCGCGCGCAATCCTCAAGGCCACCGAGGACGCGCTTAACAAGCTGCCAAAGGTTTCGGGAAGCGGCGCCGGGCAGGTCTATCTTGCGCCGGAGCTGGCGCGTGCGTTCGACGCCGCGGAGAAGGCGGCCGAGAAGGCCGGCGACAGTTTTGTCACCGTCGAGCGGCTGCTGCTTGGGCTCGCGCTGGAGAAGAACGGCGAGGCCGCGACGATCCTGAGCAAGGGCGGCGTCACCCCGCAGAATTTGAACGCGGCGATCGAGAGCTTGCGCAAGGGCCGCACCGCCGACAGCGCCACGGCGGAGAATGCCTATGACGCGCTGAAGAAATATGCCCGCGACCTGACCCAGGCCGCGCGCGACGGCAAGCTCGATCCCGTCATCGGGCGCGACGAGGAAATCCGCCGCACCATCCAGGTGCTGTCCCGCCGCACCAAGAACAATCCCGTGCTGATCGGCGAGCCCGGCGTCGGCAAGACCGCGATCGTCGAGGGGCTGGCGCTGCGCATCGTCAATGGCGACGTGCCGGAGAGCCTGAAGGACAAGAAGCTCTTGTCGCTCGACCTCGGCGCGCTGATTGCGGGCGCGAAGTACCGCGGCGAGTTCGAGGAGCGGCTGAAGGCCGTGCTGCAGGAGGTCACCTCGGCCGAAGGCAACATCATCCTGTTCATCGACGAGATGCACACGCTGATCGGCGCCGGCAAGGCCGATGGCGCGATGGATGCGTCGAACCTGCTCAAGCCTGCGCTCGCGCGCGGCGAGCTGCACTGCATCGGCGCGACCACGCTCGATGAATACCAGAAGCATGTCGAGAAGGACGCGGCGCTCGCGCGGCGCTTCCAGCCCGTCTTTGTCAGCGAGCCCACGGTCGAGGACACCATCTCGATCCTGCGCGGCCTGAAGGACAAATACGAGCAGCACCACGGCGTGCGCATCACCGATTCCGCGCTGGTCGCGGCGACGACGCTGTCGAACCGCTACATCACCGACCGCTTCCTGCCCGACAAGGCCATCGACCTGATGGACGAGGCGGCGGCGCGGCTGAAGATGCAGGTCGATTCCAAGCCCGAAGAGCTGGACACGATGGATCGCGAGATCGTCCGGCTCAAGATCGAGCAGGAAGCGCTGAAGAAGGAAAGCGATCCGGGCTCGAAGAGCCGCCTCAAGACGCTGGAGAAGGAGCTTGCCGAGCTTGAAGAAAAATCGGCGGCGCTGACGGCGCGCTGGAGCGCGGAAAAGAACAAGCTCTCCAATGCGCAGAAGCTGAAGGCCGAGCTCGATGCCTTGCGCGTCGAACTCGCCAACGCGCAGCGCCGCGGCGAATTCCAGAAGGCGGGCGAATTGGCCTATGGCAGGATTCCCGAGCTCGAGAAAAAGCTCGCGGATATCGAGGCCAGGGAAAATACGACGCAGAATGCCGGCGAGATGATGGAGGAGGCGGTCACCGCCAATCACATCGCGCAGGTGGTCTCGCGCTGGACCGGCGTGCCCGTCGACAAGATGCTTGAAGGCGAAAAGGACAAGCTCCTGAAGATGGAGGACTCGCTCGGCAAGCGCGTCGTCGGCCAGGCCGAAGCCGTGCATGCGGTCGCTACCGCCGTGCGCCGCTCGCGCGCCGGACTGCAGGACCCGCACCGGCCGATGGGCTCGTTCATGTTCTTGGGTCCGACCGGCGTCGGCAAGACCGAGCTGACGAAAGCGCTTGCCGAATATCTCTTCAACGACGAGACCGCGATGGTCCGCCTCGACATGTCCGAATACATGGAGAAGCACTCGGTCTCGCGGCTGATCGGCGCGCCTCCGGGCTATGTCGGCTATGACGAGGGCGGCGCGCTCACCGAAGCGGTGCGCCGGCGGCCCTACCAGGTCGTGCTGTTCGACGAGATCGAGAAGGCGCATCCCGATGTCTTCAATGTGCTGCTGCAAGTGCTCGACGACGGCCGCCTGACCGACGGTCAGGGCCGCACCGTCGACTTCCGCAACACGCTGATCATCATGACCTCGAACCTCGGTTCGGAGTTTCTGGTGAACCAGCCGGAAGGCGAGGATACGTCGGCCGTGCGCGAGCAGGTGATGGGGACGGTGCGGGCGCATTTCAGGCCCGAGTTCCTGAACCGCGTCGACGAGATCATCCTGTTCCACCGACTGCAGAAGAGCGAGATGGGCCGGATCGTCGAGATCCAGTTCGGCCGCCTCACCAAGCTCCTGGAGGACCGCAAGATCACGCTGACGCTGGATGCTGCGGCGCGCGACTGGCTCGCGGCCAAGGGCTGGGACCCCGCCTATGGCGCCCGTCCCCTGAAGCGGGTGATCCAGCGCAGCCTGCAGGATCCGCTCGCCGAGATGATTTTGGCGGGCGAGGTCAAGGACGGCGACAAGGTTGCCATTTCGAGCAAGGGCAACGTGCTGACCTTCAACGGCAAGGCGCCAACGACGGCGGAGATCGCCCAGTTCGAGGCCCCGATCCCGAAGCGGAAGTTGAACTGAGCGAAGGGCTCACTCACTACAATCGAAAAACCCTCCCCGGTTCGCCGGGAGGGTTTTGCTTGTCTTGATGAAAGCCGGGGATCAGCGGTTCGTGACCTGCAGCGGTCCACCGCTGGCGTCAGAGATGCGGGCGCCGTTGCGGCCGGCCATCATCGCATCGAGCCGGTCGCGCTCCTTCTCGAAGCCGGCCATGATCGAGCCTTCAAGCGCACGGCCGCGCGGTAGCTTGACGCGCATCGGGTCGACGAAGCGGCCGTTGACCAGGATTTCGTAGTGAACGTGCGGACCGGTCGACATGCCGGTCGAGCCGACAAACCCGATCACCTGGCCCTGGCGGACGCGCTTGCCGACTTCCATGCCCTTGGCGAAGGCCGACATGTGGCCGTAGGCCGTCTCGTAGCCGTTGTTGTGCTTGATGCGGATATACTTGCCGTAGCCGCCTTCGGGGCCGACCTTTTCGAGCACGCCGTTGCCGGAGGCGAAGATCGGCGTGCCGTAGGCGGTGGCCCAGTCGACGCCGGTGTGCATCTTCGTGAAACCGAGGATCGGGTGGCGGCGGCCGCCGAAGCCGGAGCGCATGACCGCGTTGTTGACGGGCTTGCGCACCAGGAACTTCTTCGCGCTCTTGCCGGTCTCGTCATAAAAGTCGACGACGGCGTCGTCGGGGGTTTGGAAGCGGTAGTATTTCTTGGTTTCGCCGCCGACGGTGAGCGCGGCGTACAGCACATCGTTCTTGTCGGTGACGTTGGCGCCTTCATCCTCGCCGGCATAGAACACGTCGAAGGAGTTGCCCGGCTGCACCTTGCGCTGGAAGTCGACGTCGTAGGAGTAGATGCGGATCATGTCGTCGATGACCGGCATCGGCACCTTGTTGCGCAGCGCGGTCTCGTAGATGCTCTGGTAGAGGCGGACGCCGCTGCCATCGTCATCATCGTCGTCGTCGGTGCTCTTGCTGTCGGCGGTATCGGTGATGGTGTTGATGCTGGAGACGTCGACGGCGACGTATCTGCCGAGATCGGAAAGAGCTGCGACCGCTTCCACCACGGTGTCGTTGGCGACGATCACGCGATAGGGCTGCAGCCGCGCGCCCGGCGCGGCGCTTGCCGGCGCCATCAGGATGCGCAGTTTCTCGCCTTCCTTCAGTCCGCCGTCGCGGCCGCGGGCGCCGAGCGTTGCCGCAATCGACTTGCATTCGTCCGGAGTAGCGCCCTGATCCCGGAGAATGGAGGTGACGGTGTCGCCCTTCTTCACCTGGTGGACGCGCTCGCCGGTCGGGTTGCCGCCGGTGATCTGCTCCTTGGTCTTCGGCAGCAGCGTGACGTTTTCCGGCACGATGCGGGTCTCGAAGCCGGCATAGGGGTCCTGCTGCGGCGGACCTTCGGTGGCATAGGCCATCTTGATGTCGGATTGCGTGGCGCTGCCGGTCGCATCCGCAGTCGCATTGGCGAGCGCCGCATAGCGCACGCCGGCGCCGTTGCCGCGCCAGTTCGCGGCGTCCTTCACTCGCATCAGCACTTCGTCGAGGGCTACGACGGCGGAGATTTTCGCCTTCGGCAGCACCGTGCCGAGATCCTTGGTGACGAAGGAAACCTCGGCATCGGGTTCGGCGGCGTCCGCCTTGGCGTCGGCATCGTCCGAGGCGGCAGGCGCAGCCGAGCCTACATCGGTCAGCATGCGCTGCGCATTGAATGGCGGGATCTTCGAGGAGAGATCGCTCGTAGTCATCGACAGGTTGCCGGAGATGCGCACGAACGGGCGCACCCGCATCACGTCACGGTTGCCGACGCGGGTTACGGTCGAGACGCGCACGATATTGCGCGCGGCGGTCGCCTCTCCAGGCGGCGGCAGGCGGTCGCTCTTGTGCAGGCTGACGGCGCGATCATTGGCGCCGAATGCGCCGCGCAGCGCGCTTTCGACGCGCTCCGGCACCCGGGCAAAGGTCATCTCGCCGTCGAGAGACGCAAAAACGGCGCCGCCGATGAGAGCCGCGCCGCACAAGCCGGTCAGGATGGTGCCGCTGAACCATTGTACGGACACGCGGCGGCGGTCGATCACCGCGGCTTCCGAGCCGTCGACCGAAAGCGGGGGCTCGTGGCCGAGGTCGATCATGCCGACCTCGCGTCCATAGCCGCTTCCGCGTGACGTCCTCTGGCTCAACCCGGCGTTCCCCCAACTACAGCCAAAACCATACGGGGAGACCTAACGCGCCACACCCGCATTCGCCCGCTTACCGAGGGGCTTTCGGAACATGGCGATGCATTCTTGTCCGACAATCAAAGGCCGGCGATCAGGCCGGAACCGCGAACGAAAATGCTGTTAAAATCTCTCGATGTGCTCGGCCATCGGGAACAGGCGAAGGGTTCATCATGGATCGCCGATCCCCAATTTCATGAACGCCGGCAGCCCCACTGGCAGCCCGACGATTCAGTGCATAAGTGTACGCCAGATCGTCGCAGGATTGTGGCTCAAGTACGGCGCTAAGCCCTGAAAAATCTGGGCTTCTTTGCGCCGCAAAAATAAGCTTCTCGATGCGACGATTTGTTGACAATGACCGTTGACAAGGAAGATTGGGCGGGCCTATAACCCGCCCCACTGAGCGCGGCGCTGCTTTGGCCCTTGGCCAAGGTAAGTTTCCGTGCCCGTCAAGCTCCTCATTATGATGAGTGAAAGAACAACCGACCTTCATCGGTTGTCATTTGTCGTCGAATGCGGAACTGACAAGGCTCCCTCTTATGGGAGAGGGGTTTCGGCCCCGGGCTGTTTGACAAGTGAAGATGAAGAAAGAGAAACGTGGACGGCGGAGTCCTTGCGGGTCTCGAAGCACGAGAACCTTGTGTTTTCGTAAATCGGGACCGGACGAAAGACTTCGGCGGTACACGTTTTGAATAAGGTTACACCATGATCTCTTCATTGAGATCAGGTCGCCAGCGATGTGAATCGCTGTGCGATTTCGGTGTGGACCTCGTCAAACGTTGTGATCAGCCGGTTCGAAGTTTCAAGTCCAACTTGAGAGTTTGATCCTGGCTCAGAGCGAACGCTGGCGGCAGGCTTAACACATGCAAGTCGAGCGGGCGTAGCAATACGTCAGCGGCAGACGGGTGAGTAACGCGTGGGAACGTACCTTTTGGTTCGGAACAACACAGGGAAACTTGTGCTAATACCGAATAAGCCCTTACGGGGAAAGATTTATCGCCGAAAGATCGGCCCGCGTCTGATTAGCTAGTTGGTGAGGTAACGGCTCACCAAGGCGACGATCAGTAGCTGGTCTGAGAGGATGATCAGCCACATTGGGACTGAGACACGGCCCAAACTCCTACGGGAGGCAGCAGTGGGGAATATTGGACAATGGGCGCAAGCCTGATCCAGCCATGCCGCGTGAGTGATGAAGGCCCTAGGGTTGTAAAGCTCTTTTGTGCGGGAAGATAATGACGGTACCGCAAGAATAAGCCCCGGCTAACTTCGTGCCAGCAGCCGCGGTAATACGAAGGGGGCTAGCGTTGCTCGGAATCACTGGGCGTAAAGGGTGCGTAGGCGGGTCTTTAAGTCAGGGGTGAAATCCTGGAGCTCAACTCCAGAACTGCCTTTGATACTGAGGATCTTGAGTCCGGGAGAGGTGAGTGGAACTGCGAGTGTAGAGGTGAAATTCGTAGATATTCGCAAGAACACCAGTGGCGAAGGCGGCTCACTGGCCCGGTACTGACGCTGAGGCACGAAAGCGTGGGGAGCAAACAGGATTAGATACCCTGGTAGTCCACGCCGTAAACGATGAATGCCAGCCGTTAGTGGGTTTACTCACTAGTGGCGCAGCTAACGCTTTAAGCATTCCGCCTGGGGAGTACGGTCGCAAGATTAAAACTCAAAGGAATTGACGGGGGCCCGCACAAGCGGTGGAGCATGTGGTTTAATTCGACGCAACGCGCAGAACCTTACCAGCCCTTGACATCCCGGTCGCGGACTCCAGAGATGGAGTTCTTCAGTTCGGCTGGACCGGAGACAGGTGCTGCATGGCTGTCGTCAGCTCGTGTCGTGAGATGTTGGGTTAAGTCCCGCAACGAGCGCAACCCCCGTCCTTAGTTGCTACCATTTAGTTGAGCACTCTAAGGAGACTGCCGGTGATAAGCCGCGAGGAAGGTGGGGATGACGTCAAGTCCTCATGGCCCTTACGGGCTGGGCTACACACGTGCTACAATGGCGGTGACAATGGGATGCAAAGGCGCAAGCCCCAGCAAATCTCAAAAAGCCGTCTCAGTTCGGATTGGGCTCTGCAACTCGAGCCCATGAAGTTGGAATCGCTAGTAATCGTGGATCAGCACGCCACGGTGAATACGTTCCCGGGCCTTGTACACACCGCCCGTCACACCATGGGAGTTGGTTTTACCTGAAGACGGTGCGCTAACCGCAAGGAGGCAGCCGGCCACGGTAGGGTCAGCGACTGGGGTGAAGTCGTAACAAGGTAGCCGTAGGGGAACCTGCGGCTGGATCACCTCCTTTCTAAGGATGATCCTTCAGATCGCTCACGCAATCTATCGGATCGTTTTAGAAACATCAGGGGCCAGCAATTTCAGGATTGTTGAGCTCCATTGGCGGGATTTCGCCGTCTTCGTTTCTCTTTCTTCGCGGACGAACACGCGCCAGGGGCTTAGCGCTTGTGCGATTGCTTCTGGCGTTCGGCGCCGGCTGCGCGCATGTCAATCAGCTCCTCGTGTTAGGGGCTTGTAGCTCAGTTGGTTAGAGCGCGCGCTTGATAAGCGTGAGGTCGGAAGTTCAAGTCTTCCCAGGCCCACCAGCCTTCGCGCTTCGCTGCTTCGGCTAGGCAAGCCCTTCGATACGAAGGCTGCTCCGCCGTAGCCTTGGCGAAGGCGAGCGCAGTAAAGCATTCGTCTTCTGGTTACGGGGCCATAGCTCAGCTGGGAGAGCGCGTGCTTTGCAAGCATGAGGTCGTCGGTTCGATCCCGTCTGGCTCCACCAGATGGTTTGATCGCCGATAGGCTCGAATAATCGTCCGCGAAAACATCGTTTCGCAGTCAGTTGCTCTCACCAAGAGCTCGGATTGCGTGATTTCTGACATCGTAAAGAGGAGATCGATCCGAGTTGGATCGTGCAAGCAATTGCGCGGCCCTTCACAATCTCCAGGTCATTTCGGCGCTCGCTCATCGCAAGATGCGCGGGTTGTAAATGATCCTGTAAGCGAAGCTTGACCGCCTCGCTATCGGAACGATCTTACGAAGCAAGCTGGTCTTTCTAATCAATGTCCGGCTGTTGCAATCGCATTCGTCGAGGGTGCGTGCCGTAACAGGCAATTGCGCAGACAACATTCTGCCGAGTGTGTGGACATTGATAATGAGAGCAATCAAGTGCCTTAAGGGTGTTCGGTGGATGCCTTGGCGCTGAGAGGCGATGAAGGACGTGCTACGCTGCGATAAGCCGTGGGGAGCTGCGAAGAAGCTTTGATCCACGGATTTCCGAATGGGGAAACCCACCTTCGATAGCTGGAACTCCAAGACCTTGTGTCTTGGGGTTCGGACAGAGATGTTTGAGACCAAGCCGTGAGGTTTTGGATTTCCAGTTATCAAGTGAAGGTATGAGATCTCCGAATAAAATAGGAGGTTTCAAGCAAACCCAGGGAACTGAAACATCTAAGTACCTGGAGGAAAGGACATCAACAGAGACTCCGGTAGTAGTGGCGAGCGAAACCGGACCAGGCCAGTGACACATCAAAGACAACCAGAACCTGTCAGGAAAGCAGGGCCTCAGAGGGTGATAGCCCCGTATGGGTAATGCGATGATGTGTCCTCGAGTAAGGCGGAACACGTGCAATTCTGTCTGAACGCGGGGGGACCACCCTCCAAGCCTAAGTACTCCTCAGCGACCGATAGTGAACCAGTACCGTGAGGGAAAGGTGAAAAGCACCCCGACGAGGGGAGTGAAATAGACCTGAAACCGGACACCTACAAACAGACGGAGCCCAAGATACGTTCTGGGTGACGTCGTACCTTTTGTATTATGGGCCAGCGACTTAATTTAACGAGCAAGCTTAAGCCGATAGGCGTAGGCGTAGCGAAAGCGAGTTTGAATAGGGCGTCAAGTTCGTTGTATTAGACCCGAAACCTAGTGATCTAGCCATGAGCAGGTTGAAGGTGAGGTAACACTCACTGGAGGACCGAACGGGTGCCTGTTGAAAAAGGCTCCGATGACTTGTGGTTAGGGGTGAAAGGCCAATCAAACTGGGAAATAGCTGGTTCTCCGCGAAAGATATTTAGGTATCGCCTCGCATGAATGCTTCGGGGGGTAGAGCACTGGATGGGCTAGGGGGACTTACCGTCTTACCAAACCCAACCAAACTCCGAATACCCGAAAGCAATATGCGGGAGTCACACGGCGGGTGCTAACGTCCGTCGTGGAGAGGGAAACAACCCGGACCTACAGCTAAGGCCCCTAATTCGTGGCTAAGTGGGAAAGGATGTGGAAATCCCAAAACAACCAGGAGGTTGGCTTAGAAGCAGCCATCCTTTAAAGAAAGCGTAACAGCTCACTGGTCTAAATAAGGGTTTCTGCGCCGAAGATGTAACGGGGCTCAAGCCACGAGCCGAAGCTTAGGATGCATATCGCAAGATATGCGTGGTAGCGGAGCGTTCTGTAAGCCTGCGAAGGGCGACTCGTGAGAGCGCCTGGAGGTATCAGAAGTGCGAATGCTGGCATGAGTAACGACAAACACTGTGAAAGACAGTGTCGCCGAAAGTCCAAGGGTTCCTGCGTAAAGTTAATCTTCGCAGGGTTAGCCGACCCCTAAGGCGAGG
>CAWHQY010000041.1:0-50413 GCA_963831505.1 uncultured Alphaproteobacteria bacterium
TTTGGCAACAGGCTTCGTACACTGAACCGGCGACGATCGACTTTGCGGCCGCCCGACGTGGAAGGCTAAAGCCGCTTGTGAGCGACGATCAGCTCGCGCGCATGCGCGGCAGGTTGACGGCGTCCGCCGAGCGCGGCGCGCCGGTCGACGACCGCGTGATGGAACTGCTCCAGCACCAGGCTGATAGGCCGCGAGATCGGCTTCCTCGATCGCGCCGTCGTCGTAGCAGTCGAGCGTTTCGCGCAGGATCTCGTCCGCCTCGCGCTGCAGGGCGTCGAGTTCGTCGACGGTTTCGATCTTCCGCACCCTGGCGATCGCGTCCACCAGCTTCTCGCGATGCAGGATATTCAGCTTGCGCTCGTCGCGCTTGATGTAGTGGCGCAGCCGGCGGTCGCCGATCCCAGCACCGAGAACAGCAGCACCACGCCCCAGATGTAGTCGCTGTATCTGTCCATGAAGGTGCGTTCGGTGCCGTCGATATAGGCGGCGGCGCCGGGATGCGCGGGCAGCGCGGCATCCTTGTCGGTGTCGGGCTTCTCGATCTTCGACGCGCTCGGGACTTCGCGCGCAAGCGCGGGCTTGGCGGCGAAGATCTGCCGGGTCAGCGCTGCCGACGGTGGTTTCCGACAGCGATCTTCGGCGCGACGATCAGATGATTGACGCTGACGGTCTCGACCGTGTCGTCCGGCCGCGCCGGCGAGGCGGTGAAGGAGCTGCCGGGGATTTCTTCGGATTCGTATAGCGGATGGCGCGAGGCGATCGCCTCGGAGACGTCGATCGGCAGGAAGACCGGCTCGCCGCGCAGGCGCGCGGTCGTCGTGATCGCCTCCGAGGTGATCTTGCTGTCGATCGGCCCGACCGTCATGAAGGCGTCGATGGAGGCATCCTTCACCATGTCGCCGATCTGGTCGGTGGAAAATTGCGTCACCTCGACCTTGTCCGGATCGACGCCGGATTCCATCAGGATGACGCGCAGGAGCGTGACGTTCACCTTGGTGCGTCCGACCACGCCGACGCGGTGGCCGGGCAAATCGTCGATCGCCTTGATCTTCGATTTGGCGCCCTTGCGCGGCGCGCCCTTCGGCGGGCCGCTCGCCCACAGCACCACGACGTTCTTGCGCAGGATGGCGACCGAACTCGGTGCCGTCGGGCATCTCCTCATCCGTGCGCGCGACCGCGAGGTCGGCCTTCTTCGCGGCGAGCACGGCGATGCTGTCGATGGAGCCCGCGGTCTGCACCACGGAGAGCCGCACGGCGGCGCCCTCGCGCGAAAAGTTCTGGGCCAGCCCCTGGATCAACTGCAGGTCGCTGCTGTTCGAGGGCCCGACGGCAATTCGCAGGGTGGTCGGCCGAATGACGATGAAGGCGGCGCCGACCGCGGCGGCAAACAGCAGCAGGCCGGCGGCGAGCACCAGCAGCGGGGAACCGCTGTTCTTGCGGCCTCGGGGCGAAACATCGTTCGCCGCGGTCAAGCCGTCTGAACTGGACATGTTGCCGTCACATAAGGAGAAATCGGGGCCGCTCGATGGCACAATAGCACGCCCCTGCTCCAATTTCCCCACCGAACCGTCCCAATTTCGACGCCGATTCACGGCAACCTTAATGCCAGTTGATTCGAACTCGGCGGGGTTCGTTGTCAGGGGTGATAGTAGGGGTAATAGTCATGCGAATAGCTTATCCGCCGATGAACAACGGCAATGCCGCTCACCAATCACATTTCGGAGACGATGACGGTTTCGACACCGATGTCGATCACGGTGCCATCCGGCTGCTGGAGGAGAATGCGCGCCTGCGCGCGCTGGTAACCCAGCTCTCCACCCTCGTGCTGAAGCAAGTCGCCGAACAGAAATAGACGGCCTGAAGCTTCGAAGGCTCGCCAGCAAATCCGCGGGCTCGGTCGGACGACCGTGGGGGCATCCCAAGGCTGGCGATCGGCCCTGCGCTCTGCTATGAGCGGGGCCGCCGGTCCCGTAGCTCAGCCGGATAGAGCGGCGGTTTCCTAACCAGTAGAAATCTTCAAATAAATCCGCTAGGTAGAGGGCTCTAGGCTCGCCCTAGGCTCTCCGTTTGATATGGAGAGAAATGGTGAGGCCCCGTAGCTCAGCCGGATAGAGCATTGGTTTCCTAAACCAAGGGTCGCATGTTCAAGTCATGCCGGGGTCGCCATTAGCCGCGCACAAGCTATGAGTATGCACGACCTGTTGGCCTCGCTTGGCGCCGATCGTGAATGGCTACTACCTAAGGCATTTTCTTGCAGTGATGCTTATCGACAAACGCCCGCCGTCCTCCACACGTCGGCTGTCAGAGGTAAACCGGACATAACCGGGCCGCGGCTAGATCGACGCGAATGACCCAAAGCGAGCATTGGGGTGTCAACGTGGGCGTTCCGTTGTGTCTAAATCGCACGGCTCGCCGTCCGCCTCAGGGCTATTTGTGCGGCTTCCTTAAATGAGCCTCTGCCTTTTCCTCTAACGCCGCGCCTTCTTGGCGGACGCCTCGTCCTCGTCCGCTTGCGCCGCCGCCTTACCCGCCAGCTTGTGATATTCCTTAGCATCGCAACTCTGAAAGCCAAGCACCCCGCCACCACCGATCGGTGCGGTGACGCGCAGAAACTTTACGCGAACGCGGGGAAAGATCGCGACTTCGGCCGCGATCCCTTTCTCGCCCAACGATAGGTAAGTTTGTTCTTCTGGCCCACCCGCATCTCATCCTGGAACCACACCTCTACCGGCGTGTCCGGCGCGAGGCTGCTGCGGATTTCCTCCACGCGAGCGTGGAAGTTTTTTTAAATGCCTCGATCGCTTCGCCATCCTGCTTGTAGGCCCTCGGCCGGGCGCTGACGTGCGAGAAGCCGAGGTCCTTGAGGACTCGATAGACCGTATCGTCTGACACCGAGATGCCGAACTCCTCATGCAGCCGCATGATCAGGTCGCAGGCCCGCCAGCGCACCACGCCATGGACCGCCGGGATCGGCCCTTCGTCCACGATCCGTGCCAGAAACGCCCGGTGCCGCTTGTTGAGCTTCGCCGGCGCACCTGGCGCGGGCACATTGATCAGACCATCAGGCCCTTGCTCGTTGAAGCGGATCACCCGGTCACGAAGCGTCTGCCGGTCCATCCCGCCGACCTTGGCGGCCACCGCTCGCGATGCGCCATCAATCACGGTAGCGATCGCCAGAAGGCGCCGGACCTGATCGCTGTCCTTCGCCCGCCGCGCAAGCCGGCGCACCTCAACCGCTGAAAAATCCGTTCGAACCGCAATCGGCTGGCCCATGGCAACTCCCTCCAGTTGCCATGTTAAATCATCGATCCTCTGATTTGGGAATTCCCCCGAGAGTCAGAACCCCAGCGGATTGGTATTACTTCTTCTGCCAGGCTTTGATATCGACTTCCAGATTAAATTCTTCGCGCCAGGCTTCCGGCCCGACCCGGATCAATCCTCCTGGCACCTTGTCTCCATAGGTCTGCTGGAATGCGTAGGCGAAGAGGCCGGTTTGAAAAGTTTTGAGATCCGCCGGTTTGAGATTGTCATCCGCAATTGTTAAGTCAATGCGGTTGTTTGAAATAACCGCCATTTCCGTTTTTGGCTTTCCATCCACCATGATGGTGCGACTTCCGCTCACCATGATGTGCTGATCTGTGAGCAATTCATTTTGGGGAGTATTGGGATCATCCTTGCGAGCAACAACACCGAAGTTCACATTCTGGAAGCCGGCAGCCTGGAAAATCTGCTGTCCCATGTACGCATAGCCTTCGCAATCGATGATCCGCCGGCCATCGGAGTGAACTTCCCGGTTGTCCGTAACTTCTTTCCATGACACCGGAGCGTGAGAGTTGTAGACGGTCGTCCCTTCTTTGTACTTGTGTTCCGAATAGACAACGTCTCCGCGATCGACGCCTTTCTTTTCCGAATGAACATAGAACGCGTTTGCATAATTCCGGAAAGCATCTTTGATCTCAGAGATCGGCTTCCCTTTCATCGTCTTGAAGTAATCGGTCACGTTGGTTTCTGTTGGTGGAAACTGCAGCGATCCGACTTTCGCCGTTTTCATTTTCTGAGCAACTTCGAGCTGATCCGCCACCATGGTCAGCCGTTTTTGCTCTGCCGGATCGGTGGCCTTATCCGCCAGCTTGCGATACTCGGCGGCAGCCTCCTGGTAGCTTCCCTTCGTAATGAGCTCGTGCGCGGGGCCATTCTTGGAGTAGTACGTTTTCAAATCAGCTTCCGAGGGAGGATTACCGACGTTCTTCATTCCGGAATTCGTGAGCACGGTCTGCAACGTTGTATCAGGAGGTTTTCCCGCGTTATTTCCATCCTGCGCCTTTTTCGGGTCATCACTGATCTTCCCTTCCAGGCGGCGTTCCCTGATTTGCGCGCCTTGCGCTGCAGGCGCAGCGCCCGCCTGCGACGGCGCGCCCTGCTTACCTATCGGGTTGCCAAGGTTGATCGGCGGCCGGGTCGCAAGAACGAAGGGGAGTGACTTTGACGTATCCTGCGAATGCTCTGAAGTATGCTCGCCTTTTGAAGATTGCATCCCGGATGCATTGCTTGAGGTGGTCGAATGGTTGACCGCCTCTTCGAATTTCTCCACCTGTTCTGTCGAAACGCCACCGTAGTTTTGCGGTGGAACGTTCGTGTTGACCGTACCAGCGGGCCCGACTGCCATTTGCCTCTGCCTGTCTATACTGCCCATGCCTTCGGGTTCACGAAGACCCACAAGGCGTAAAGGGCCTGCAGCTAGAAATTCCCGCGCCGGCTTCATGCCGACGCTCTGCGCCTAGCGTGGTTTTTGTGCCTATGACGGCGCCGTCCATAAAGGCACAAGCAAATCCGTCCTTCTGTGATATGCCGCATAGAGTTCGTCGCTCTAACGACGGCGCTGGAGCCGAGCCTGTCACGCGTCAACAACATCCGAAATCATGTTGCGATCCGGTCTCTTCATGACGGAACGCATATTGCTGGCTAAGCCTTGGACGCCGAGATAGGCGAGACATGATGACCGAACCTCACAAGGCTTACCGCGACGCTGACGGCATTTGGTGGGTCAACGACCACGTGACCTTAGCCGAGTTCCGCGAGATCGCTGATCTAGAAGCAATAAAGGCCCATCGTAACCGCCGCCGCGTTGGATGGACGCTCTACGTGCCACTTCCGGTCTACCGCGATCAACGGACATCATCAGACCGGCCCGGTTGGTCCGGTTCGTGCCAACGGCGGAAGTGCGGGCTTTTGGTCGTCGCCCGGTTGCCACACGGTGCTCGTCAGACGGACGCCCCGGGCTTGGGGCGCCCGCTCACCGCGTGTTCTACTTGCCAGCGTGCGACTGCATGGCCTTCTCGATCTGCTCCTTGACGGCTTCCAGGTTGAAGCTCGCACCCTTCTGCATCGGTGGAAACTCGATCGCAGTTTGGGCGAGCTTGCCCACCTCCTGCTGCACGAACTGGAAGCGCCAGAACTCGTAAGCAAACCAGTTATAGAAGGCTAACGACCCCTTATCGCCGTTAGGCAAGTTTGTGCGTTCGAAGGGATCAAGGCGGAGATTGGTGAGGATCGGGCCAATCAACCTTGACCGTGCCGCCCAACCATCCGCCCGGCTGATCGGTGAAGCGATACTTGAAGTCGTCGATGCGCACCGCGCTCAGTGTGCCCTCAGTGAAATAGAAGATCGAGTGGCGGGCAGACGGGCCTTTTCCGGTGATCAGGTCCATCTGGTTGTACCCGTCGAGGTAGACCTTATAGGTCTTGTCGCCGAGCTGCTTTCCTTTCCTCAACTCCTCGGCAATATTCGAATTGCCGGCGGCGGCGACGAAGGTCGGGAACCAGTCGAGTCCGGACATAATCCCGTTCTCGACCTTTCCCGCCGGCACTTTGCCCGGCCAGCGGATCATGCAGGGCACACGGAAGCCGCCTTCCAGGGCCGTTCCCTTGCCGCCCGCGAACGGCGTCTGGCCGCCATCAGGCCAGGTGAAGTTCTCGGCGCCGTTGTCGGTTGTGAACGCGACGATGGTGTTGTTGTCGAAGCCCTCGTCCTTGAGCTTCTTCATCACGGCGCCGACGATATCGTCGAGCTGGGCGAACCCGCCCTCGGAAACCGACCAGCCGTTTTCCGAGTTGCGCATGTTCTCGTATTTTTCCGACAGATGGGTGACGACGTGCATGCGAGTGGGGTTGAGCCAGACGAAGAACGGCTTGTTGTCCTGCTTCGCCTTGTCGATGAAGGCGAATGTGGTTTGCAGAATCTCGTCATCGACCGTTTCCATCCGCTTCGGATAGAGCGGCCCGGCGTCCTCGATCCGCTGCTTGCCGATCTTGCCCCAGCGGGCTTGCACCGACGGATCGTCGACGTTGGTCGCCCATGAATGAACCATGTTGCGGGGACCGACGGTGGCCAGCAGCGATTGCGGGTAATTGCGGTGGGCCGGGTCCTCCATCGCATCGAGGTGATAGAGGTAGCCAAAGAACTCATCGAAGCCGTGCACTGTCGGCAGAAACTCGTTGAGGTCGCCGAGGTGGTTCTTGCCGAACTGACCCGTGGTGTACCCCATGGATTTCAGCACGGTCGCAATGGTCGGCGCCTGCGCCGGCATGCCGATCGGGGAGCCAGCCTGGCCAACGGTGGTGAGCCCGGTGCGGATCGGCAACTCGCCGGTGATGAAGTTGGCGCGGCCGGCCGTGCAGCTCGCCTCGGCGTAGTAGTCGGTGAAGCGCATGCCTTCCGCGGCGAGCTTGTCGAGGTTTGGTGTCCGGCTTGCCATGATGCCCTGGTGGTAAGCGCCGATGTTGAACCAGCCGATGTCGTCACCCATGATAAAGACGATGTTCGGCTGCTGGCCAGCGGGTGCGGGCGCCGTAGCTGATTGCTGCGCTTGTGCAGGGCTCGTCAATCCGACGGCCGAGAGCGCCGAGGCGGCTACCAGAGAGCTACCGCTCAACAGGAGGTCGCGGCGTTTCAATCCCGTGCTGGTCAGGTCGGTGTTGGTCTGGAACTGCTCTGAGGCCTTATCTTTCATGACTTCATCCTCTTCCTGGTGATGCACCTGAAAAATCGGCCTGGCTTGCCGAGGTGTCGATCGGCTTGCATGACGACGGCCGGACGATAGCGGCGGCACCCTCGCCGCAGTGCCAGTTCGTCGGCTATGCGTTTTCGGCAGGACTGCCGATGGCATCTTGACGCAGGCTTGTATGGATTCGTCGCACTCAAATGTTCATCTTGCATGACGGGGCTCAATCGCCCGTCGTCGCTCAGAATTCTAAACGGATGAATATCTGTTGTCGGTCAAATTGAGACCTCGGCCCGCCGAGAGCGACTTCACAAAGTCAGGCCCTTTACGCACGATGATGATCGACTGAGCGCTGCGGTGTCACACGCTAATACGAGTTAGTTTGGGGCCTTTTTCTTTCGGCTCGCGCCCCTCAAAGCACTTGCCGAGGTCGTCGCTGATCCATCAGTCATTTGGAGACAGGTCAAGAGATCGACATAACTCGCGTCGCCGACGTTCGTCGCCTCTCCCTCACACTGGGTTCTGACAGCCGGGGAATACGAAGACCAAATCGGGCCCAATTGTTGTCGCGCTGAATTCTCGTCGCTCATACACTTGTCGAAGCTTTGAGGTAAGTCCAAACCCATCGCCTTATCGGCTTCTACCGACCCTTTGCAGGTGGCTTCGACGTTGAGTTTTGGAACGGCATCGGAAATGGGTATCAACAATTGAGTACTGACCGCAATTGCCATGATTGCTGGGTGCATGGGATGTCCTTTCTTTAATGACAGCGGGACGTGCAACTGCGCACGCCCCGCTCGAGCGGCGTCGCCTGCCGCGACTAACCTCTACAAGGAACAGAGCGCCGGCATCCTGCCGACCTTAAGCGGCATTACAAATAGCGACTATGCAGAAACGACGGATCAGCGAGACAAGGTCGGGGCATATGCAGCCATTTCTTAATGTCCGTTGATCGCGCGAGAGGCCTAACCTTGCAATCGGAAATGCCCGCCGTCGTCTTTTGAGTGACAATTTGCGGACGACGGCGGGCTCAGTGCTAACGCGATCGAAGATTAGAGTTGACTAGCCTTGGCATGAAGAAAGACAAATTGGTCTTGTAGGCTGACATAGTGCCTAAGAACCTCCGGAAGCCGATCGACGATACGTTCCGTAGGCCCTAGCGAGGAGTTCATAAGCCGCGTTTGAGCCCCGATGAACTCTTCCACCAATCCTCGCGGGATCGCAAATGCGTAAGCTATCGACAAAGCTGTCGATGAGTTGCTGCTTTAGCCTTGTCATCACGCGCTTCCTCCGCGCGGCCGATTTTCGGCAAGCATTAGCGGCGTCTACCTCTCTCAGACCTTATCGAGTAAACTCCGCAGCCGAAACTCAGCGCGAAGAACCCATTGTTCGAAATCAGGTCCTCGCTCGATATCGTCGCGATCTCGTTCCAAGTAGTCTAGGCATTCATGATCTTTGTTCGCAATAACCATGCCCGACTTTCGACGGGCTTTCGCGCAGGGTCCCGCGTCCCCTCTGCACTTGCAGCGATATCCGCTAGTTCATCTTCAACATCGCCCATGTCGAATCCAATCCTTCCGAGTGTTTCGAGCGTTTGTGTTCGCTCGGCGGACGGGCCTATGAGAGCCAGGTCTTCAACGTCAATGTTTGGAGGCATGGGGTCAGGATCGCGAATTATCAGTGGCGGCTTAGGTGTGCCGAAGCTTTGCCAACCGGGATATAGCGCTTGAGCCTCGTTAGCGGTGGTCTCGCAATTGACAGTCCCGTTCGTCAACCAACCTCTGAGGTCGGCAACTGGGACGCGAGCGAGGATGTAGAGCGTCCACCATGACGGGGGTAGCGAATTCCAAGTTTTCTTGGAATTTAGACCGGGTGGCGCGCAATCGCCATGAGACATCGCGCTGTTTCTTGTCCGAACGGCAGTCGCTCGTCGCCCGTAAACATCGCACCCCAAGCGCCGTGCCCCAGTTTGGCTTTTGCCTCGATCAACAGCCGACCTGTTTCGAAGATGGAAGCGACCTGCTGGCGCCACGCTGCGGCAATCCGAACTTGGTAAGTGGATGAGTGCTTGTTCGTCTTCGATTTGCGAATGGCTTTCGGCATGGCGGCTTTCCCTTCAGGCGAGCGGGCGCGATCACGCAGAACGCGCGTTGCTCAGATCGAGTGATTTGGAAAAACGTCAGACCATGCCTCGGCGTCTTAGACGCCGTGGCGTCAGACGCGATTGAAGTCAAGGTTCCTATCGAGACCTACGCGCGCCGCTCGATCCTGATCGAACGCGCGCTCACGATGCTGACGGTACGAGCGAAACACACAGCGCATCGCGAGAACAGCGTCGATTTCGCGAGCTCAACAGTGCGCGCAAGCGTTGCAGCATCGTGAGCGCGCTACTGCGCATCGCATCGCTATTGCAGAACAGCGTGGCGTGAGCAGCAACAGCGCGCGAGCAATCAGCGCGTTGATCGAGCAGCATCGTGAAGCATGAGGAAGCCGAGAGCCACCGCGTAAGAACGCAGGTGTGGCTATTTAAAATTTTAGAGAATGAACGAAGGGCGTGTTGACGTTAACGCGTGACGCGACAGTTCTTAGATTCACTATGACGCGCGATATCGCGAGATAGCCGGTTCGAAATCCCAGCTCGTGCCTTGTTTGACGCCCACGTTCGCAAACTACAATTCGAGTGCGGGTTCACCGCCAAAAAAACAGAGGGATGTGTCATGAAGTTGAAATTTCGCAAGATAGCCGTCGTGCTCACTGCAGCTCTCCCACTTGCTGCCGCCACCATTCCCACCAAAGCCGAAGCATTTGGCTTCCTCCTTGCTCCCGCGCTCCTTGGTTCTGCGGTCCTTGGTGCGGGTGCGTTCGGTGGCGGCGGTTATGGTTACGGTGGCGGTTACGGTGGGTACGGCTGCTGCCGTCAAGTTCCGCCGCCGTGCTGTAACTACGCGCCTCCGCCTCCGCCTCCGCCGCCGTGCTGTGTCTATGGCGGCGGTTACGGTGGTGGTTATGGCGGCGGTTACGGCGGCGGTTACGGTGGTGGTTATGGCGGCGGTTACGGCGGCGGTTACGGTGGTGGTTATGGCCGCGGTTACGGTGGCGGTTATGGCGGGTGGTAAGGCAATTACTTCCAGTTTGCTTGGAGGTTTGAATGCCAAGCCTGGATGCGCTCGCCGCATCGCTTGTTGACGATGAGACGTACGCGGCCTGCCCGAACGCTGGATCGTGGTTCAGAATGCGATCTGGCAATCGTTGCAGGAAGTGAAGTAGATCGATCGACGAAATAGAAAAGGCCCCTTTCGCGGGGGCCTTTTCTTTTTGTCGGCTGATCCTAACGCTTCTTGAAGTATACCACGCCGCCTCGCTTCTGGTCCCGCTCCTTCGACGCGCAATTGAGATTGCTCTGAATGCGCGCGGTCGCTTTCATGCCGTCCGGATCGCGATCGGGAAACTTCTCGACCAGTACGTTGACAATTTCATCGATCGAGGCTCCCTTCGCGCGCGAGATGGTGGCGACGATGGTTTCGATCACGCCGACGCCCGAGCGAGGGGCGGCGGCTTTCTTCTTCGTCTTCGTCATATCGAACTCCCGTGTTGCAACCGCGATATCGGGTTGATGCGATAGGCAAGCATTTCGGGACTCCCGTTTAGGTTGTGGAGCCTCGATCCTATCGAGGGTCGGGGCGATCCGGACCGGGGGGCGCCTTCGCAGACTTCGCTCAGGATGCGTTCGTTGGCGATCAGGGGGAGATCCGCCCCGGGCGATCGGGAGCGATCGTCCTTGCCCTCGTCATGGGATTGGGGGGAGGGTTGCCAATTCTCTGGAAACTTAAGGCGGCTTAAGAGCTATTTGCGCCGGGTTGCCAGCGTAAGTCGTTGATCCGAAACGATAGCGGTCTCATCCCGGGATCGCCACTTTCTGGACCTGACGTCGCGTCGGCTCTATCGAAATTGTCGCTCACGCCCCTTCACTTTTGCCCGGCGTTTTGTCGGACGCGGTAATCCCGCCGCGGCGTGATTGCCTATTTTCTGCATGCGGGCGATGTTCGCGCGATGACGGACTTCAACCCGCAAAAGCTGGCCATCGCGGCCGGCCGATCCGCCAGCGTGTCCGCGCTGCTGACATTGCCGCCACAGGCGCGCGCGTGCTTCGTCTTCGCCCATGGCGCGGGCGCCGGCATGACGCATGCGTTCATGGCGGCCGTGGCCGAGGGGCTCGCCGAACGCGATGTCGCAACGCTGCGCTATCAGTTTCCCTATATGGAAAAGGGCGGCAAGCGGCCCGATCCGCCGGCCGTCGCGCATGCCGCCGTCCGTGGCGCGGTGGCGGCTGCCGCGGAACATTGTCCGGGCCTGCCGCTGATCGCGGGTGGCAAATCCTTTGGCGCGCGCATGACCTCGCAGGCGCAGGCCAAAGCCCCGCTTGCGGGCGTGCAAGGCCTCGCCTTCTTCGGCTTTCCGCTGCATCCGGCCGGAAAACCCTCCAGCGATCGCGCCGATCACCTCACTGACGTGAAGGTCCCGATGCTGTTCCTGCAGGGCACCCAGGACAAGCTCGCACAGCTCGATCTGCTCAAGCCCGTGGTCAAAAAGCTCGGCAGCCGGGCGACGCTTCATCTGGTCGAAGCCGCCGATCATTCCTTCCACGTGCCGAAGCGTTCGGGGCGCAACGACAGCGAGGTGATGGTCGAGCTGCTGGATACGTTCGCGGCGTGGACCGCCGCCATGCAAATGTGAGCGATCGATCTTCGAGAACGACGGATGCGCCTTGCTAGCGCCTGCCGCCGGATCATGTAATGGTCCGGCCGCAATGACCATTCGGAGAGTTCTGTATGCTTGAAGTGAGGAACGAGGCTGCCGCAACAATGCCTGCCGCGGCGCCCGCGCGATGGACCAGCGAGACCGCCGGGACAATCTATCGCCTGGCATTCAATGATCTGCTGTTCCGCGCGCAATCGATACACCGCCGGCATTTCGATCCGAATCGCGTGCAACTCAGCCGGCTGCTTAATATCAAGACCGGCGGCTGCCCTGAAGATTGCGGCTATTGCAGCCAGTCGTCGCATCATGCGACGGGACTGGGTGCGTCGAAATTGATGGACGTGGAAGCGATCGTCGCCGAGGCGCGTAAAGCGCGGGCGGGCGGCGCAACGCGCTATTGCATGGGCGCGGCCTGGCGCAACCCGAAGCCGCGCGATATGGACGCGATCGTCGAGATCGTAAGCGCGGTGAAGTCGCTTGGGCTTGAGACCTGCATGACGCTCGGCATGCTCGATCGGGAGCAGGCAGGCCGTCTCAGCGAGGCCGGGCTCGACTACTACAATCATAATATCGATACGTCGGAACGCTATTATCCGACGGTCATCTCGACCCGCACCTTTTCCGATCGACTTGAGACGCTGGAGAATGTCCGCCAGTCCGGCATAAAGGTGTGTTGCGGCGGCATCCTCGGCATGGGCGAGAGCGAGGAAGACCGCATCGACATGCTGGTGACGCTGGCAAACCTGCCGGAGCCGCCGGAGAGCGTGCCGATCAACATGCTGATTCCGATCCCAGGCACGCCGCTCGCGCAGGCCGGTCCAATCGGATCAATCGAATTTGTGCGCGTCGTCGCGCTCGCGCGCATCATGATGCCGACTTCTTTTGTGCGGCTCTCCGCCGGCCGTTCGGCCATGACGGATGAGATGCAGGCGCTCTGCTTCTTCGCCGGTGCAAATTCGATCTTTGTCGGCGACACATTGCTCACCGCGGGCAATCCCGAGGACGCCGCCGATCGGAAGCTGTTTGACCGGTTGGGATTGCAGGCGCTCTAAGGTGGATGCGATGAGCCATGAGGTTATCAAGAACAACATAAAAGTCTGCATGTTCGACCAGTACGGCACGGTAGTCGACATGCAGGGCGGGCTGGTGGCGATCGCTACTCCCTTCCTGAAGGCGAAGGGATGGACCGGCAATCCCAATTCCTTCGTCACCTGGTGGCGGCGCACCCATTTCGAGAACTCGATGATCGACGCGCTGCTGCATCGCGAGCATACACCCTACCGCGAGATCGGCCATCGCGCGGTCGCGCATGTGATGGACCGCGCCGGCATCAAGTACACGCAGGAAGAGTTGCACGCTCTCGTCGGCGAGATCGAGAAGCTGAAACCGTTTCCGGAAGTGCCGGCGGCGCTGGCAAAACTGCAGACGAAGTACAGGCTGGTCGTGCTCTCCAATGGCGACCCCGACATGCTGGAGACGGCGAAGCAGTATCACAAGGTTCCGTTCGACCGCGTCATCTCGGTGGCGGAAGCGGGCTCGTTCAAGCCGCATGTCGCGACCTACACCAAGGCGGCCGAACTGCTCGGGCTGCCGATGGACCGGATCCTGTTCGTCGCCAACCACGCCTTCGATTGCATCGGCGCGAAATCGGCGGGCATGCGCACCGCCTTCATCGACCGCCGCGCGCGCCCCTTCGGCGAGACGCCGCACCAGCCCGACATCCTGGTCCCGACCATGCAGGACCTCGCGGACGCGATTGTTTGATCTTGCTGCGTTGTCAAACCCTCATGGTGAGGAGGCGCGCATGCGCCGTCTCGAACCATGAGGCCCATGTCGTGGCCACATCCTTCGAGACGCGCTACGCGCTCCTCAGGATGAGGGGATAGAGCTCGTCACAGCGCGGTGGGAAACACCTAACCCGCACCCTGCGGTCCATAAATCTTGTCCCGCAGCCGCCGCATGCCCGTGAGCCAGCGGTCGCGATCGGCAGCCTTGCGCTGCACGTATTCCTGCACGGTCGGGTGCGAGAGGATCATGAAGCGTTCCTGCTCCATCGCCTCGATCACCATGCGCGCGACCTCGCCCGGCTGCAGCACGCCGTCGACCCGCGCCGCGCTCGGCCCGGGCGTGGTCATGCCGGTCTGCACCGATTGCGGACACAGCACCGAGACGCGGACGCCGCGGTCGCCATATTGGATGGCGAGATGCTCGGCGAGCGCCACTGCCGCATTCTTGGTCACGCCGTACGGCATCGAATTGAGCGAGGCGAGCAGGCCCGCGGCGGACGCCGTGTTCACCAGATAACCGGAACGGCGCGCGAGCATTTTTGGCACCAGCACGCGCGCCGCGAACACATGACTCATGACGTGCACGCGCCAGCTCACGTCCCAATCGGCGTCGGACGCGCTCTCCTGTCCCTTGCGCGACAGGCCGGCGTTGGAGAAGAACACGTCGACCGCGCCATATTTGGCCTCGGCGGCCGCGATCAGCGCCTGGATGTCTTCTTCCTGGCCGACATCGGCGGTGACAGCGAGGCCGTCGATATCGCCGGCGACCTGCGCCAGGCGATCGCGCGTGGTCTTGAGATCGGCGACCACGACGCCGCGGGCGCCGGCTTCGGAAAAGGCGCGTGCGGCCGCTTCGCCAATTCCGCTCGCGCCGCCGGTGACGACGCAGACCTTGTCCTTGATATGCATGTTCGGTTTCCGCCCTTTTTCCTATCCGGCCTTGTAAAGTCCCTTGTCGCGCGCCCGCTGGATCGCGAGCCCCGCGATCAGATCGAGCATCGGCGTCGACAGGTCGGCGGCGCGTGCGAACGCGGCCGGCGCGCACACCAGCACGTCGATCTCCATGGCGCGGCCGAGCTCGTAATCCTGCAGGATCGACGGCTTGTGCTCGGGCGCGGGACCGGAACGCGTCACGCGCTTGACATTGGGGATGCAGCTCTGCGCCACCGCATTGGCTTCATCCAACAGGCGCGGGATCACATGCTGCAGCGCCGGCTCGTCGCGCACGCCGCGCGCGGTCTGGCCGGTCAGGAGACACAGAACCGACATCGACATGTTGGTGAGCAGCTTCGACCAGATCGTCTCGCGGATCTGCGCCGTCGGCGCCGAGGCAATCGACGCGGCTTCAAGCAGCGCGCGGAGCTTCCCGATGCGTTCGCTGGCGCGGTCGTCGCACTCGCCGATCAGAAACATGTTGCGCTCTGGCGAGAGATTGGCGACCACGCCGGGCTCGATCACCTCGTTGGAGGAGAAGATCACGCCACCGATGATGCGCTCTTTCGGGACCGCGGCGCGCAACGCACCGCCGGGATCGAGGAAGGAGAGATCGGGCGGGGCGGGGTGCGCGGCCGGCAGGCCGATGTCGTACCACCAGGGAATGCCGTTCTGGGCGAAGATGACCGGCGTGTCGCTGCCGAGCAGCGGCTTCAGCCCGCTTGCAAGGCTCGCGACGCCGGTCGCCTTCAAGGTCGAGATCACGAGGTCCTGCGGCCCGAGCGCCGCCGGATCGTCGGAGGCTTTCACCTTCGCATTGAACTTGGCCTCGCCGACACGAAGCGTGAGGCCTTTGTCCTTGACCGCGGCCAGATGCGGCCCGCGCATGACGCAGGAAACCTCGTGTCCGGCGAGCGCCAGCCGCACCGCAAAATGGCTGCCGACGGCGCCAGCGCCGAAAATGCATATCCGCATCGTGTGGGATGTCCTGTAAGGCGTGGTAGGGTGGGGCTAGTTTCAAATAAACTTGCGTGAGGTGCAACAGGCCGCATCGCACGCGTGATAAGGGAGGACCAGCCATGATCACCGCCATCGTCCGTTTCAAGCTGCCGGCCAATATCGACGCCGCCAAAGCGGCGGAACTGTTTCGGGGCTCGGCGCCGAAATATGAGGGGCTGAAGGGCCTGGTGCGCAAATATTACCTGTTCGATGCCGAAAGCCGCACCGGCGGCGGCTGCTATCTCTGGGAAAGCCGCGAGGCGGCCGAGCGCGTCTACAACGCCGAATGGCGCAAGATGATCGCCGACCGCTATGGCGCCGCGCCCGAGATCAGCTTCTACGAGACGCCCGTGATCGTTGATAATTCGCAAGGAAAGGCGACCCTGGACGCCGCAGAATAACGCGGCTGAAGCAGGGGCCTCGATCATGTCAAACCCGGTTTTGTGGAACCTCGACATACAAGGGGTTGCAACAGTCACCCTCAACCGTCCGGAGGTCAACAACGCCTACGACGGCGGACTGATCCACGGTCTGCTCGCGGCCATGGAGGAAATCGCCAAGCAACCGTCGCTGCGGGTCGTGATGCTGAGGGGCAATGGCAAGCATTTCCAGGCCGGCGCCGATCTGAAATGGATCAACGGCGTCCGGCCGAAATCATCCGAAGAGAACGAGGCGGTGTCGCGCGCGACGTTCGAAGCGGTGCAGCGTCTCAACTGTCTGCCGATCCCGACGGTGGCGCTGGTGCAGGGCGGCTGCTTCGGCGGCGGCACCGGCATCATCTCGGCCTGCGACGTCGTGATCGCAGCCGACAATGCGCTGTTCTCGATCACCGAAGTGCGCTGGGGTTTGACGGCGGCGATCATCATCCCGCAGCTCTGCGACTCCATCGGCGTGCGCCAGGTCCGCCGCTATGCGCTGACCGGCGAACGTTTCAGCGCCGACGAAGCCCGGCGTATCGGCCTCGTGCACGAGGTGGTGCCGCCGACCGAACTGGAATCGGCAGGCGCCAAGGTTGTCGCGCAGTTGCTGGCGAATGCGCCCGACGCGCTGGCCGAAACCAAGCGGCTCGCGATGGAAAGCTCGTTCGGCGGCATGGCCGTCGACGATGCCGCCTATGCGCGGCTGGTGAAGATGCATTCCGCCAAGCGGCAGACCGGCGAGGCGTCCGAGGGGCTTGCGTCCTTCGCCGAAAAGCGGGCGGCGAATTGGGGCAAGGCTTGAGACCATTCCGGGTCCGTGGTGGCACAGCGTGACGGATGCGGGTGAATTTGCCATAAGGAAGTCATGACAACGAAAAACCTCGAACAACTCATGGAGCGGCCTGCGACATTGGCCGGAGCGCCGGCAGGAGGATGCCGCGGAGGTCCTCCTTGAAATGGAACGGCAGGACACCAGCAGCTATCGCCTCACCGAGGCCCAGGCGCGGGAAGTCATGCGTATTCAGCGCGACATTCGAAGTGGCAACGCCGCATTCGCGACCGACGAGGAGATGGCGGAGCTCTGGAAGTCGTGCGGCCTGTGAGGCTGCGCTTTACCGCCGAAGCGCGGGAGCACATCGCTGGAATCTACAGCTACATCAGGGACCGCAGTCCTGCGGCTGCCACGCAGGTTATCGCGCGGATTCGGCTGGCCGCGGAACGGTTGACCGAGTTCCCGAGAATTGGGCGTGCAGGACGTGCGGCAGGGACGCATGAATGGGTCGTGCGTGGCTTGCCCCACATCATCGTCTACGAGATAGGTGCGACCGATCCCGACGAGCTCTTGGTCCTCGGGATCTTCCATGCCGTTCAGGATCGTGAACCGGAATGAAAACCATCGAAGAGCCCGCGCGCGAAATTCCGATCTACGGCGAATATGAGGTCGTTGTCCTCGGCGGCGGTCCGGCTGGCATCGCGGCTGCGGTGGCGGCCGCGCGGGCCGGACGGCGCACGCTTCTGGTCGAACGCTACGGCTTTCTCGGCGGCATGGGCACCGCCGCGGGCGTCACCAATTTCTGCGGGCTGCATGCCAACATCCATGGCGAGATGCATCGCGTGGTGCAGGGCATCGCCTCCGACCTGCTCGCGCGCATCGACCGCCTCGACGGGTTGAACAAGCCGCATCTGATCCTCGGCAAGATCTTTGCGCAGGCCTACGACACCGCGGCCTACAAGATCGCGGCCGACGATCTGTTGGCCGCGCACAAGGTCGATATCCTCTTTCATGCGCTCGGCGCCGGTGTCGCGATGGACGGCGAAAGGTGCATCACCGCATTGTTCGTCGAGACCAAGGCCGGGCGGCAGGCGATCCGCGCCGACATCTTCATCGATTGTTCGGGCGACGGCGATCTCGCCGCCTGGGCGGGGGCGCCCTTCGAGGTCGGCGACAGCCACGGCCACATGCTCTACCCCTCGATGATGTTTCGCCTCAATGGCATCGATCCCTCGAAAGCGGGCGATGCCTGGCGCACCATCCCGCAACTGATGGAGCAGGCCGAAGCCAACGGCACGCACAAATTTCCGCGCAAGGCGGCGATCGTGCGGCCGCAGCGCTCGCAAATCGAATGGCGGGTCAACTTCACGCAGTTGAAGCGCAGCGACGGCAGCGCCATCAACGGGCTCGAGCCCGACGATCTCACGCGCGGCGAGATCGACGGCCGCCGCCAGGCCGTCGAGGCGTTTGCCTTCCTGCGCACGGTGCCCGGCTTCGAAAAATCCTACATCGTCGATCTGCCGCCGCAGCTCGGCATCCGCGAGACGCGGCGTATCGTCGGCGGCTACCAGCTCTCGGGCGAGGACGTGCTCGGCTGCGCCTCGTTCGAGGATTCCATCGGCGTCAATGGCTGGCCAATCGAGGAGCATGTCGCGGGCGATGTGATTTTCAAGTTTCCGCCGATCCCGGAATCGCGCGGCTACAACGAATTGCCCTATCGCATGCTGGTGCCCGAGAAGATCGACAATCTGCTGGTCGCCGGGCGCTGCGCCTCGATGACCCATGAGGGCCAATCGGCCGCGCGGGTCTCCGGCGCCTGTTTTGCGATGGGCGAGGCGGCAGGCTTAGCCGCGGCCCTTGCGCTAAGGGGGAATAGGGTTCCGCGCGACATTGCGATAGAAGCACTGCAACGCGCCTTAAAAGGGCAGGGCGCCTTTATCGGGCGGGACCAGGCGGTCCCCGAAGGCCTGTAGCCGAGACGGAGGAAGCGGATGAGAAGGTGGGCGCGAGCGGCGCTGGTGGGTTTGCTGGCATTGATGGCGAGTGCCGCGGCGCGCGCCGATGAGCCGCTGAAGGCGAAGATCGGCGTGCTCAGGCTGTCGTCGTCGGCGCCGGTCTTCATCGCGCAGGACAAGGGCTATTTCCGCGAGGCCGGACTCGATATCGAGCTGAAATTCTTCGATGCCGCGCAGCCGATCGCGGTTGCGACCACCTCGGGCGACGTCGATTTCGGCATCACGGCGTTCACCGCGGGGCTCTATAACCTCGCCGGCAAGGGCACGCTGAAGGTGATCGGCGGCATGAGCCGCGAGAAGGCGGGCTATCCCCTGATCGGCTATTTCGCCAGCAATAACGCCTACGCCGCCGGACTGAAGACGCCGAAGGATCTCGCGGGAAAACGCATCGCGGTGACGCAGGTCGGCTCCAGCTTCCATTATTCGATCGGCCTGCTCGCCGACAAATACGGCTTCAAGCTTGCGGATGTGAAGATCGTGCCGCTGCAATCGCTGTCGAACGCGGCGGCTGCGCTGAAGGGCGAGACCGTCGATGCCGCGCTGTTGCCGGTTTCCACCGCGCGAAAACTGATGGATGACGGCGGCGCCAAGCTGCTCGGCTGGGTCGGCGACGAGACGCCGTGGCAGTTGGGCGCCGTCTTCGCCTCGCCGAAGACGCTCGCCAACAAGGCGCTGGTGACGAAGCTGCTGGCCGTGCTGGAGCGCGCGGACCGCGAATATCACGACGTGATTTTGTCGTCGGTGAAGGACGGCAAGGCCGCGATCGACGACAAGACGAAGCCGCTGCTCGAAATCATCGCGAAATACACCAACTTGCCGGTCGAGCAGGTGGTCGGCAATTGCGCCTATATCGACGCCGGCGGCAAGCTCGACGTGAAGAACGTCGACAACCAGATCAAGTGGCTGCAGGAGCAGGGCTTTGTCGACAAGGGCTTTGGCGCCGCTGCCATCATCGACAAGGATTTCGTGAAGGTGGATTGAGGGGCCTCATCCTTCGAGACGCCGCTTCGCGGCTCCTCAGGACGAGGGGAAAGTGCTACCGCGTGGCTGGATTATCTCCTCATGGTGAGGAGCCGCGAAGCGGCGTCTCGAACCATGAGGCCCGGTCAACTGGAGACAGGACAAGCGCCTGGATGGACCTGATCGCCGACCATATCAGCCATCGCTTCGACGCGCTCGAGGTGCTCGACGACGTGTCGTTCACGTTGGGCGCCGGCGAGGTGGCGGCAATCGTCGGTCCGTCCGGCTGCGGCAAGAGCACGTTGCTGTCGATCCTCGGAGGGCTTTTGCTGCCGACGGCGGGCGCTGCGAAATGGCGCGGTGCGGCGCCGCCCGGCAGTCTCAACCCGCTGACCTTCGTGTTCCAGGACTTTGCGCTGCTGCCGTGGAGCACGGTCGAAGCCAATGTCGAATTCCCGCTGCTGCATGCCGCGTTGACTGCCGGAGAACGCCACGCGCTGGTCGACGACGCCCTGCGCCGCACGGGGCTGACGGATTTCCGAGGCGCCTATCCCAAGCAGCTCTCGGGCGGGATGCGCCAGCGCGTCGGCATCGCTCGTGCGCTCGCGGTGAGGCCCGCGATCCTGCTGATGGACGAGCCGCTCTCGGCGCTGGATTCGCAGACCCGCGAATTGCTGCTGGAGGATTTCATACGCCTGCTCGGCGATGGGGCGATGGGTGCGGTCTATGTCACGCATAATCTGGAAGAAGCGGTGCGGATTGCCGACCGCATTGTCGTGCTGTCGCGGCGGCCTGGCAGGGTCAGGGAGATCGTGCCGGTCACGATGACCCGTGCCGAGCGCGGCGCCACCGACGCCCGCGCAAGGCTGCTGGCGTTGCAGAACGAGCTGTGGTCGCTGATCCGGAGTGAGGCGATCGACGCCGAGCGCGAGGTCCAGCATGCTTGACCGCGCGCCGCCGCAGGAACGGCAGGCCGAAGCGCGGCCGGTCGCGTTTCGCGGCGCGGGCTTTGCGCCGCGTGCCAGCCGTTATGCCGGCTGGATCGCGATGCTGGTCGTGCTCGCAATCTGGCAGGCCGCCGGCAGTGCCGGCCTCGTCAATTCCCTGTTCCTGCCGGCGCCTTCGGCCATCGCGCGCGCGATCTGGCAGCTCGCGGCGAGCGGCGCGCTCTGGCAGCACGTCTCAGCGTCGTTGATGCGGATCGGGACCGGCTGGATTCTCGGCACCATTGCGGGCGTCGCGGTCGGCTTCGCCATCGGACTGTTCAACCAGGCGCGGGCCATCGGCATCACCTTCATCTCGGCGCTGTTTCCGATTCCGAAGATCGCGCTGCTGCCGCTCTTGATCCTCTGGCTTGGGATCGGCGAGGAGCCGAAGGTCGCGACCATTGCGCTCGGCGTATTCTTCTCCACCGCGATCTCCGTTTATAGCGGCGTCGATGCCGTGCCGCGCAATCTCATCCGCATGGCGCAGAGTTTCAACGTGCCATTCGAGGCCATCGTCCTCCGGGTGATCTGGCCGGGTGCGCTGCCTTCGATCCTCGCGGGCTTTCGCATCAGCGCCTCGGTGGCGCTGCTGCTCGTCGTCAGTGCCGAAATGATCGGCGCCGACCGCGGCATCGGCGCCTTCGTGCTGCAGGCCGGCAATCTCATGCAGACCGATCAGTTGCTGGCGGGCGTCGTGATCCTGTCGCTGTTTGGGCTCGCGGTGGGGAAGCTGATCAACTGGCTGGAGACGCGGCTGCTGCACTGGCGGTGAGGCCGACGGTGAGTACGCTTCGCTTTGCCCACCTACATGCCGGCACTAAAGCGCGATGAGTTTGGGATGAATCGTCATCGCGCTTTAGCTCTTTGTTTGGACATGATCTCCGCGCAAACGGTTCGCGTTTGTCGCGAGGGAAAACCGCTTCACACTTTTCCGGATCATGCCCTAGCCTTCATTGCGAGCCAACGGGTCGCGCGAATGCGCGCCCGATGACAGGCTCCGCGAAGCAATCCATTTCGCCACTTGCTGGAGCATGGATTGCTTCGTCGCTTCGCTCCTCGCAATGACCGAGCGCGACAGCTATTTCTTCTCCGGCTCCTTCCCCGGCTGACCCGCCTCGACATAGGCCTTGGTCGCGAGCGCGCATTCGCCGAGCACCGTGAGGAAGCGGTCGACCGTATCCTCGCCGACCACGAAGGGATTGGCCTGGTCCGGCTTCTTGTCCTTCAGTGTTGCGATCTTCTCGACCGCGTTGTCGTAGCTGACGTGGTTCGACAGCAGCACGTCGGCCTTTTCCTTCTTCATGACGTCGCGGTATTTCGCCGTGGTGTCGGCATAGATCTGCAGCCGGTCCGCCAGCGGGCCGAAATTATAGGCGGTGCCGCCCCAGGCCACCGCGCGGTGCGCCCTGGCCTTGTCGTGCACGGTGAAGACGGTCGCGAGCGTGCCGAGCGTATGGCCGGGAATCACGTGGAGCTTGAACTCGGAATTGCCGAGCTTGATGGTGTCGCCGTCCATGACCGCCATGTCGCGCTTCGGCGGCTCGTCAAACAGCGGAATGCGCTTGGGGTCGAATTTCGGATCGTCGAACGTCTTCCAGTCGATGTCGCTCATCACGATCTTCGGATTGAATTTCTTCTTCAGGTAAGCGGCACCGCCGTAATGGTCGCCATGGGCATGGCTGACGATGACATATTTGATGTCGGCTGGATTGAGCTTGAGCTTCTTCAACCCGTCCTCGATGTAGTGCTGGGCTTCGTCGGCATTATCCAGCGCGTCGATGATGACGATACCTTGCGAGGTCTTCACCGCCCAGGCGCTGGTCCAGTAATTGCCGAGGAAATAGAGCTCGTCCATCACCTGCATCGGCTCAAGCGGCGGCTCCTGCCTCATCTTGTTGTAATTATCCATGAAGCCCACGACGGGCTCCGCCGTCGCGGTCTTGCAAAGCCCGAGCGCGCCGAGCAGGTCGGCTTTCGCCGCCTTGGCCGCGCTCGCCATGTGCTGCTCGATGGCGGGATTGTCTTGCGCGTGAGCCGCGGCGACTCCAAAAGTCAAAGCCGCAGCGGCTAGCGAAATCTGCAAATGTCTTTTCATGAAAATACCCCCAGTTAAAACTCAGGGGCGAGCTCGACCATGGCCGGGTTTTCAGACCCGGACATCCTCGCCCACGGCAAATGGTAGAGTGCGGCCGCGAAGCCGTGACGTCAATCAGGCGTTACCGCGGTCCTCGCGGAACAGATCGAGCTTCTGCTGCACGGGGCGGTCGGAGAAGCTGAACAAGACGGAATCGCTGTCCGCCTCGTGGGTGACCCAGTGCCAGCTCGGCGCCACGAACAGGTCGCGCGGGCCCCATTCGAAGCTGTTGTCGCCGATCCGGGTGCGGCCCTTGCCTTCGATCGCCGCGAACACGGTGGCGTCGGTCGAGCGATAGCGCGCGGTCTTGAACCCCTTGGGCAGCAACTGGATGAAGGTGCCGATGGTCGGCATCGCGAAATCGCCGGTCTCGGGGTTGGAGAATTTCAGCTTCAGCCCGTGGCAGGCATCCCATTCGTTGCGTACCTTGGCCTGTTCCAGCGCCTCGCGCGTATGACTGTAGGGATAATTGAAGATCGGCGAGGTCTTGGATTGACGTTTTTCGTCGACCGGCAGCAGGTTGTGGCCGTAGCGCGCAAAGCTGTCGCCGGCCGGCTTGGTGATCTTCTGCTGGTCTTCCTTCAGGCCTTCGGCGAAGGAAGCGTCGAAGAACTGCACGATCGGGATGTCGAGCCCGTCGAGCCAGAACATCGGCTCATTGGTTTCGTTGGAATGGTCGTGCCAGGTCATCGACGGCGTGATCACGAAGTCGCCGGGCTCCATCGCGGTGCGCTCGCCGTCGACGGAAGTATAGGCGCCCTTGCCTTCGAGGATGAAGCGCAGCGCCGACTGGCTGTGCCGGTGCGCGGGCGCGACGTCGCCGGGCACCACCATCTGGATGCCGGCAAACAGCGAGGTCGTCACCTTCGATTGCCCGCGCAGACCGGGATTTTCCAGGACCAGCACCCGCCGCTCGGCCTCCTTGGCGGTGATCAGCTTGCCCGCTTCCGTCATGTAATCGCGGATCGTGTCGAACTTCCACAGATGCGGCCGGCAGGCGCTCTTCGGCTCCGGCGTGATGATGTCGCCCATCACGTTCCACAAAGCGGAGAGACTTTCGCCTTCGATCTTCTTGTAGAACGCCTCGCGCTCCGGCGTCTTCAACACGGCTTCCATGGCAGCCTCCCGTGGTTCTCTTGCTTGGATTGACAGCATACTTACAATATGGATAGCGTCAACACGCCTAACGCCGTCATTCCGGGATGGTCCGAAGGACCAGACCCGGAATCTCGAGATTCCGGGTTCGTATTTCGTGCGCCCCGGAATGACGGCAACTATGAAATTCGAGGGAGGTTCCGATGAAGCTGCACGGCTATTTCCGCAGCAGCGCGTCCTATCGGGTCAGAATAGCCCTGAACCTGAAGGGCCTGCCCGCCGAGCACCTGCCGCACCATTTGCGCAAGGGCGAGCAGCGCGCGCCCGCTTTTCTCGCGATCAACCCGCAAGGCCTCGTGCCCGCTCTGGAGAGCGATGCGGGCGAAGTGCTGACCCAATCGCTCGCCATCATCGAGTGGCTGGACGAGACCCATCCCGAGCCGCCGCTCTTGCCAAAGGATCCGCTGCGCCGCGCCAGGGTGCGCGCCTTTGCGCAGGCGCTCGCCTGCGACACCCATCCGGTGCAAAATCTCAAGGTGCTGGCGCGGCTGCGCGAGCTTGGCGTGGACGAGGACAAAGTCACGGCCTGGGCCGGCTGGGCCAACCGCGAGGGGCTGTCGGCCTGCGAAAAGTTGATCGCGAACGAGCCTGGACCATTTTGTTTCGGCGACAAGCCAACGTTGGCCGACCTCTGCCTCGTGCCGCAGCTTGCGAATGCGCGCCGCTTCGGCGTCGACGTGGCCGCCTTTCCGCGGCTCCTGAAGGCAGAGGCCGCCGCGAAGGCGATGAAGGCGTTTGCCGACGCCGCCCCGGACAAGCAACCCGATGCCGAGTAAGCCAGCCCCGATCACCATGGACGCGGTCTATACCGCGCCCGGCTATCTCTTCCGCCGCATGCAACAGATCGCGGTCGCCATCTTTGTCGAGGAGTGCAGGGCGTTCGACCTGACCCCGGTGCAATATGCCGCGCTGATCGCGATTCACACCCATCCCGGCATCGACGCGACGCGGCTGTCCGCCGTGATCGCCTTCGATCGCTCGACGCTCGGCAACGTGATCGAGCGGCTGGAGTCGAAGAAGCTGATCGAGCGCAAACCCTCGCCGGAGGACAAGCGGGCCAAGCTGCTTTATCTCAGCAAACCAGGCACGGCGCTGCTGCGCGACATCATGCCCGCGGTCGATCGCGCGCAGGTGCGGATGCTGCAGCCGCTGAAGCTCGCCGACCGCAAGGCGCTGCTGGCACTGCTGGCACAGCTCGTCGATCTCAACAACGAGGCCTCGCGCGTGCCGCTGCGCGCCGAGGACGCGCTCGAACATCTGGGGAAATCGGGCTGATGACGAACTTGCGCGAGCAGCCGGTCCTGATTGCCGGTGGCGGCATCGGCGGGCTCGCCGCAGCACTTGGGCTGGCGCAAAAAGGCTTTCGTTCGATCCTGCTGGAAAAGGCTTCGGCACTTGGCGAGATCGGCGCGGGCATTCAGCTCGGGCCGAACGCCTTTCATGCCTTCGACTATCTCGGCGTCGGCGAGGCCGCGCGCAACATGGCGGTCTATGTCGACCAGCTCCGGCTGATGGATGCGCTCACCGCCGAAGAGATCGCCCATGTCGACCTCGGCGAAAAATTCCGGTCGCGCTTTCGCAACCCTTATGCGGTCGTGCATCGCGGCGATCTGCATGGCGTGTTGCTGAAGGCTTGCCGCGACAGCGATCTGATTGACTTGCGCGTCAGCAGCGAGGTCGCCGGCTACGATCAGGACGGCGCATCGGTGACCGCGCGCCTTGCAAATGGCGAACGCGTCACCGGCTCTCTCCTGATCGGCGCCGACGGGCTGTGGTCGAATGTGCGCAAGCAGGTCACAGCCGACGGCCCGCCGCGCGTCTCCGGCCACACTACCTACCGCTCGGTGATCCCGACGGATCGGATGCCGGAAGATCTGCGCTGGAATGCGGCGACGCTGTGGGCCGGACCGAAATGCCACATCGTGCATTACCCGCTCTCGGGCTGGAAGGTGTTCAACCTCGTCGTCACCTATCACAACGACGCGCCGGAGCCGGTCGCGGGCAAGCCGGTGTCGGAGCAGGAGGTGATGCAGGGTTTTGGTCACGTGCATGAGCGCGCGCAGAGCATCATTCGCCACGGCACCAACTGGCGGCTCTGGGTCTTGTGCGACCGCGACCCGACCGAGCGCTGGGTCGACGGCCGCGTCGCGCTATTGGGCGATGCCGCGCATCCAATGCTGCAATATTTCGCGCAAGGCGCCTGCCAGGCGATGGAGGACGCGGTGTGCCTGTCGCACATGCTCGCCGCGCATGAAGATCAGGCGGCGGCGCTGGAAAATTACCGCGTCCAGCGCTTTCCACGCACGGCACGGGTACAGCTTCTCTCGCGCGCGATCGGCGAGCACATCTATCATCCCTCAGGCGAGCACGCCCGCTTCCGCAACGCCGTCTTGGGCGCGAAGTCGCAGGAGGAATGGTATGGCGATCTCGCCTGGCTCTATGGCGGGACGGGGTTGAGTTAACTCCACCGTCGTCCCGGATCGCGCGGGGACGACACGGAGGTCGTCGAGACGCCATTATCTCAAATTCGTCATTGCGAGGAGCGAAGCGACGACGCAATCCGCGTCTCTGCTTGCGGGACGATGGATTGCTTCGCTTCGCTCGCAATGATGAAGTGCGCTACATCCGCATCACGGCCTGGCGGTCGATCTTGCCGGTGCCGGTCTTCGGCAACTCGCCCATGAATTTGATCTCGCGCGGATATTTGTATGGCAGGAGTTTTGCCTTGACGTAATCCTGCAGGCGCTTCGTCGTATCGTTCTCGTCGAAGCCGGCGGCATTCATCACCACCACCGCCTTCAGCGTCATGCGCCGGTCCGGCAGCTCGGCGGCATAGACCGCGCATTCGCGGACCTCCGGGTGTTCGGCGAGACACAGCTCGACCTCGAGTGGATAAACCCATTGCCCGGATATCTTGATCAGATCGTCGGCGCGGCCTCGGAAGAAGTGAAAACCTTCGGCGTCGCGCACGAAGCGGTCGCCGGTGTAGATCCAGCCTTCCTCGCGAATGGTCTCGGCGGATTTGTCCGGCCGGTTCCAGTAGAGCGGCGTCGCGGAATCGCCGCGTACCCACAAGATGCCTTCCTCGTTGTCGCCGACCGCGCGGCCGTCCTTGTTCTTCAACGCGATCTCGTAGCCGGGCACGCGCAGGCCCGCCGCGCCGGGCTTTTTTCTGTCATCGCGGTTGCAGAGATAGATGTGCAGCACCTCGGTCGAGCCGAGCCCCTCGACGATCTCGAGCCCGGTGAGCTGCTTCCAGCCGTTGAAGACCTCGCTGGAGAGCACCTCCGCCGCCGAGACCGACATCCGCAGCGACGAGAAGTCGGCCGCTTCTGCGCCCTCGGCCTTGGTCAGCGACGTATAGAGCGTCGGCAGGCCAAAGAAGACCGTCGGCCTGAAGCGCCCGATCGCCTCGAAGATCGACGCGGGTTTCGGCTGCCCCGGCAGCAGCAGCGTGGCGGCACCCGCCGAAAAAGGAAAAGTGATCGAATTGCCGAAGCCATAGGCAAAGAAGATTTTCGGCACCGAGAAGCAGATGTCGCCGGGTCTGAGCTTCAGAACGTTTCTCGCAAACGCCTCGTCGCTATAGGCCATGTCGTGCTGCAGATGGACGATGCCCTTGGGGCGGCCGGTCGAGCCGGATGAATACATCCAGAACGCCATCTCGTTGCGATGCGTGTCGGCTTCGGCAAGCTCGCTCCGAAAACCCTGGAGCCATGATTCTGCGGTGATCGCCTTCGGTGCGGCGTGCTCGCCGACCGCGCCATTGACCACGACCAGCGCGCGCAGCGCCGTGTCCTTGCAGGCTTCTGCATCGAAGCGCGAAACAAATTCCGCATCGGCGACCGCAACGGTCGCGCCGCTGTCGGAGAGGTAGAATTGCAGCAGGTCCGGCGGCGTCAGCGTGTTGATCAAGAGCGGCACGAAGCCCGCGCGCACCGCGCCGAAAAACGCGGCCGGGTAGGCCGGCGTGTCGTCGAGGAACAAGAGGATGCGGTCGCCGCGCTTCAGCCCGAGCGACACGAAACCGTGGCCCCAGCGGCAGGCTTCCGCGCACAGCTCGGCGTAGCTGCGCGTGCCGGCGGGGCCGGTCAGCGCCGGCCGTTCACCAAAGCCCTTGGCGAGATTGTCGAAGAGGATGCTGCTCGCATTGTAGCGTTCCGGAAGCGTAAAGCCGATCTCGCGGGCGCCGGCACAATTGCGCGGGACGCCGTCGGCGATCTCAAGTGCCGAGACCTCATGCACCATGACGCGCTCCCATCTTCCGCAACGCTTCATAGCGCGCCATGAATTGCGGCGACATCGCGCGCAGCCGCGCGTCGTCGATCCGGCCGGAACGGGTGATGTAGCCGTAGGCGAAATCCATCAGGTCGAGCTTCATGTGGTCAGGGAATTTCTCGTACCAGTCGGCGCTGGTGCGCGCGGCCGTCACCAGTTTTTTCACGATCGGCTTGCGTTCGCTCTCGTAGCGCGCCAGCGCCGCCGGAATATCCGCCTCACTCTCCAGCGCCTTCACCAGCGCGATCGCGTCCTCGATCGCGAGCCGCGTGCCCGAGCCGATGGAGAAGTGCGCCGAATGCAGGGCGTCGCCGATCAGCACCATGTTTTTGTACGACCAGCGCTCGTTCCAGATCCAGGGGAAGTTGCGCCACACTGATTTGTTCGAGATGAGCTTGTGGCCGTCGAGTGTCTGCGCAAACACGCGCTCGCAGGTCGCCTGCGATTGCTCGATACTCTTGTCGGCAAAGCCGCAAGCCTCCCAGGTCGCGGCATCGCATTCGACCAGGAACGTGCTCATCGTGGGCGAATAGCGGTAATGATGGGCGTTGAAGCTGCCGCATTCGGCTTTTACAAAGGTCTGCGACAGCGTCGCGAAGGTCTTTGTGGTGCCATACCAGGCGAACTTGTTCGTGGAAGTGGTGACCGAAGCGCCGAACTCCTTTTCAAAACCCCGGCGCACCAGTGAATTGAGGCCGTCTGCGGCGACGACCAAATCGTAACCGGAAAGCTGCTCGGCGGATTCCACCACGCTCTCATAGTGCGCCGCGACACCGGCTGCGCGGGCGCGGGCCTGCAGCAGCGTGAGCAGTTCCAGCCGGCCGATCGAGGAAAAACCGACGCCGTCGATCTCGACGCTTTGCCCATGCAGATTGAGCGTGATGTTCTTCCAGCTCTCCATGCGCGGGCTGACGGCGTCGACCGTTTCGGGATCGTCCGCCCGCAAAAATTCCAGCGCCTGGTCGGAAAACACCACGCCGAAGCCCCAGGTCGCGCCGGCCGGGTTTTGCTCGAACAGGTCGACCGTGGCGTCCGGATGCAGCTTTTTCCAGAGATAGGCGAAATAGAGCCCGCCGGGCCCTCCGCCGATCACGGCGATGCGCACGAATGTTCCTCCCCAATCGACAGTATACTGCCAATTGAGGCCACTCTAGCGCCGCGGCATCCGCGGCGCCAGCCAAAATCGCAGGGTGGTATTATCGCGCGGCGAACTGTCCCAATACGTCGCGGCACGCCGGCGACAGTGCCGCCGGCTGCGACGCCAGGCATTCGACGATGCGGCCGCCGCCGGCCGGCACCCCGGCGCAGAGGGCGCGCACGTCAGGCCCACAGGCCGACCGCGCGACGAACAGGATTTCACGCGGCAGCATCGGGCGCAGCACCAACGGCGCCGGTGCAGCCGGAGCGGCATTGGCGCTGGCGGGTGCCGCGCTGCTGGCTGCCGGCGCGGCACCGCCGCCACCGGCCGCGGCAACGGCCTTCTCGCAGGCCGCCGAGAGTTTCGCCTTGTTCTTCTCCAGACATTCCAGCGCGGCGGCGCCGCCGGTCGGCACGCCCGCGCAGACCTTGGGATAGTCGGAGCGGCAGTTGGCGCGAACTGCGGAGATCTGCGCGCTGCTCGGCTTGGCCGGCGCTGTTGCGGCCGCCTTGGTCGAAGTATTGGCCGCGGGCTCTGCGGCCGATTTGGCGGGCGCAGCCGCCGGTGCGGGCTCGGCCTTGGTTTCCTGCTTCGGCTCTTCCTTGGGCGCGGCCGGCGCGGCGGCCGGCTCCGCCTTGGTCTCGGCGGGCGCCTCCACGGCCTTCACCGCGCCGGCGCAGGCCGCCGACAGGCTCGCCATGTTCTTCTGCAGGCATTGCAGCGAGGCCGCGCCCCCGGGCGGAACGCTGGAGCAATGCGCCATATAATCGTTGCGGCAATTCGACTTGATCGCGGCGCGCTGCGCTTCGCTCGGCGCCTGCGCGAAAGCGGACGCGGAAATCGCGAACGTGGCGGCCAACAGCAACGCGGTCCTGGTGCTATGGATCATCTGAATCAATTCCTGTTTCTTTCCCGAAAAGCCGGCGCTTCGCGGGATACAAATCGAGAGAAAAGCCTGATGGGAAAATACCCGGCGGCGCATCATCTCCCGGTTCCAGGTTCCTCTGCAAGCCAATTTGTAGATGGCGTCTCGCTGGCGGATTCGTCACACCTTGATCATGCGCTTGCCGCGGTTTTCGCCGGCGAGGAGGCCGATCAGGGCCCTCGGCGTGTTTTCAAGTCCATCGATGACGTCCTCCTGCACCTTCAACTTGCCTGACGAAGTCCAGGCCTGCAGGTCGGCCAGCGCCTTGTCGCGCTGCGCCATGAAGTCCATCACGATGAAGCCCTGCATCACGAGCCGCTTCACCACGATCAGCCCGGGCACGCCGCGCGGCCCGTGCGCCGACGGCACGCCGTCATATTGCGAGATCGCGCCGCAGCAGGCGATGCGGCCGTAATTGTTCATCAGCGGCAGGCAGGCTTCGAGGATATCGCCGCCGACATTGTCGAAATAGACGTCGATGCCCTTGGGGGCGGCGGCGCGCAACGCCTTGAACACCGCGCCGTCCTTGTAATCGACCGCGGCGTCGAAGCCGAGTTCCGTTGTCAGCCAGTGGCATTTGTCCTTGCCGCCGGCGATGCCGACGACATGGCAGCCCTTGATTTTGGCGATCTGGCCGACGATCGAGCCGACTGATCCGGCAGCAGCCGACACCACCACGGTCTCGCCCGCCTTCGGCTTGCCGATTTCGAGCAGGCCGAAATAGGCGGTGAGGCCGGCGACGCCGTAGATGCTGAGCAGATGCGTCATCGGCTCGATCTTCGGCATCTTGCTGAGATGCTTTGCCGGCAAGGCCGCGTATTCCTGCCAACCGGTGTCCGCCCAGACGAGATCGCCCGCGGAAAATCCCGGCGCCTTGGAAGTCACCACTTCGGCGATGCCGCCTCCCGCCATCACGGTGTTGGCTTCGAGGGCGGAGCGATAGGTTGCGCCGTGCATCCACGCACGGTTGGCCGCATCGAGCGAGATGTAGCGCACGCGCAACAGCGCTTCGCCATCTTTCGGTTCCGGGATCGCGGCATCGGTTAGTTTGAAATGCTCTGGCCCCAGTTTTCCGGACGGCTTCTCGGCCAGCAGGATCTGCCGGTTGACGCTCGAACTCATGGCTTCCTCCGTGGTGATTATTGATGCAGCCGCCGCGCAGGAAACGTGCAACTGCATCCATTGTGCGTTGCGCATAACGCTAGTCTCTGTGTGTTCATTTCACAACGGGAACATTCTGGTACACCACGCGGGCGCGCGAAGCGTGTTGCGTCGCTGTTGAAATCTGCCACACTCGACCTTTGCCGGATTAACCGGACTTACGGGGGTAAGAAAAAATGTCGAGCAGGTTTACCCAATTCATTCTTGGCGCGATGGTGCTGGGCATCATCATGGGAACGCTCATCTTCAATTATCTGCCCGACAGCCGGGTCGAGATCGCCGGCGACATCAACCTGATCGCACAGCTGTTCCTGCGCCTGATCAAGATGATCATCGCGCCGCTGGTGTTCGCAACCCTGGTCGGCGGCATCGCCCACATGGGAAGCGGCGCCAAGCTCGGCCGCATCTTTGCGAAGACCATGGGCTGGTTCGTCAGCGCCTCCTTCATCTCGCTGCTGCTCGGCCTCGTGATGGTCAATCTGCTGCAGCCCGGCGCCAACTTCCCCGGCACCTTGCCCGACAAGGCCCAATCGACCGGCCTTCCCGTGTCGGCCTTCTCGGTCGAGAAATTCCTGACCCATCTGATCCCGACCTCGATTGCAGACGCGATGGCGCAGAACGAGATCCTGCAGATCGTGGTGTTCGCGGTGTTCTTCGCGGTCGCGCTCGGCGCGTTGCCGGAACGCGCGAAGCCGATCATGGGTCTGATCGACGATCTCGCCCATATCATGCTCAAGGTGACCGGCTATGTCATGCTGTTCGCGCCGGTCGCGGTGTGGGCGGCGATCACTGCAACCGTCGCCAAGAACGGCCTGCTGGTGTTGTGGAAGCTGATCGTCTTCATGGGCGGCTTCTATCTCTCGCTCATGATCCTGTGGGGCATCCTGGTCATCGTCGGTTTCATCGTGATCGGGCCGAGATATAGCCACCTGCTGCGGCTGATCCGAGAGCCGCTGATGCTCGCGTTCTCGACCGCATCGTCGGAAGCCGCCTATCCGAAGACGCTGGAGGGACTCAACCGCTTCGGCGCCTCGTCGCGGATCTCGGCCTTCGTGCTGCCGCTCGGCTATTCCTTCAACCTCGACGGCACGATGATGTATTGCACCTTCGCGAGCATCTTCATCGCGCAGACCTACCACATCGAGATGTCGCTCGGCACCCAGTTCGCCATGCTGGCGACGTTGATGATCACCTCGAAGGGCGTGGCCGGCGTGCCGCGCGCCTCGCTGGTGGTGATCGCCTCCACGCTGGCGCAGTTCGGCATCCCCGAGGCCGGCCTGTTGATGATCATGGGGATCGACACCTTCCTCGACATGGGCCGCAGCGCGACCAACGTGATCGGCAACTCGCTGGCGACCGCCGTGGTGGCGAAGTGGGAGGGCGAACTGAAAGCCGAGCATGACCTCGGGCCGGATGACGTCGTGCCTTCGGATGCGGTTCCCGGCGATCCCGTGCCGGCGCATTGACGGGAGCGATGCATGCATCATCCCGCAAGGCTGATAGCGGGCGTCGCGTTGCTGGCAACAAGCCTGCTGGCAACGGGCGCGGCCGCCCAGACCAGCGAGGGGCTTAGCCCCACGCTCGCCGCCATCAAGAAAACGCACGTCGTGCATCTCGGCTATCGCGAGAGCTCGCCGCCATTCTCGTTCCTCGACCAGGCCAACCGGCCGATCGGCTACAGCCTCGAGCTCTGCGAGGCTGTGGTCGACGAGATCGGCGTCGAGGTCGACGATCCCAACCTCAAGAATCGAATACGTCAAGGTCACCTCCGACGACCGCATCCCCGCCGTATTGCAGAACAAGATCGACCTGGAATGCGGATCGACCACGGCGAATGCGGAGCGCGCCAAACAGGTGGCGTTCTCGCCGCTGATGTTCGTGGCCGGCACCAAGCTGATGGTGCCGAAGGCGGCGCCAGTGCAGTCGGTGACGGATCTGAAGGGCAAGACCGTGGTGGTCACTAAAGGCACCACCAACGAGCAGGCGATGCATGCTGCCGACAAGAGGTTCTCGCTCGGCCTCAACATCGTCACTTCGCCGGACCACGAGCAGTCCTACCAGATGCTGTCGGACGGCAAGGCGGACGCGTTTGCGACCGACGACATCCTCTTGTACGGCCTGATCGCGCGGCACAAGTCGCAGGACAAGTTCCGCGTCACCGGCGACTACCTGTCCTACGATCCCTACGGCATCATGTTCCGCAAGGGCGAGCCGCAACTGACGGCGGTGGTCGAGCGCACGTTCCGCAAGCTCGGCTCCAACCACGACCTGGTCCCGCTCTACAACAAATGGTTCGTGGCGCGGCTGCCGACCGGCGAGCGGATGAATGTCGCCATCTCGCCGCAACTCGAGGATGCCTTCAAGGCGATGGACGATTCGCCGGCGGGGAATAATTGATTGAGGCTGTCGCCCCCGCGAAAGCGGGGGCCCATACCGCGTGATCTTTCGATTTGGGAGGTGTGCATTGTCACCTCGCAAACCAATGCGCGCCGGTGGTTATGGGTCTAGGATCGCGCTCGCTGCGCTCGCCTGTCCGGGACGACAGCGGAAATTTACTCGAACACCTTGTCCAGCGCCGCATTGTACGTCGCATGGACCAGCTCGGGATGAAGCCTGCCCAGCGCCTCCATCATCACGCCCGAGTTGATTTCGAGCACCTTCCACTCTTCTCCAACGCGAACCACGTCGACCGACGCGAAGCGGATGTCTATGGCCTTGGCGGCCTCGATCGCTATGGCGACGCTGGCGTCGTGGGCTTCTCCCCGTTCCAGCAGGATCGGCCGCGCACCAAAGTCGAGATTGTGCCGCCAGTCGGAGCCGCGCTGCTTGCGATAGACCGCGTGCGGAACATCGTCGAGCAGGATCACGCGGACTTCCTCCTCGATCTCGACATAGGGCGAGATCGCGAGGCTGAGGTGGGAGGAAAGGATATCGCTTGCGGCATAATCGAGCTCGGCCTCGCTCGTCACCCGGAATACGGACCGGCCTGACGTACCCTCGTTGGGCTTGAGGACCAACCCTTGCGGATGCGCATGCAACAAGCCAAGCATGGCGTCCCGCGATCCCACCGGCACGACATGCTCGCCGAGTTTAGGGCTGAGAAACGGCGTGTGCGGAATGCGGGCGATGCCCGAGAACGCCAGCACTTCCGAGGTCGCCGATTTATCGCTGGCGATTCGGTGCGCCATCGCGCTGTTGAGGCCGACATCGTAGCCGAACGCGAAGCGGCGCCGGCCCGCGCGCTCCATCACGATCAGCCAGCCCTGCGATTTCAGCTCGCAGGCGATGCCGTGAGCCCTGCAATATTGGCGTACCGCATCCACGAATATGCGCTCGAGGTTAAGCATGATCGGTCTGTGATCCCTCGCACGGAATTATGTGCTGCATGGCAGTCTGATGCGGAAAGCTAATTGCGTATTTCGGCAGGGAATTAGCATGGTTCGAACCATTTACCGAACTGAAGCGACATGCATTCGATCACCTCTAATTGCACGTCTACATGGGTTGATTATTTGAAAATTCCACGTAAGTGAGGCGGCGAAATCGCAAGGAATATCAGGGGTTTTTACCTCTTTTCGAACCTCGCGGCGCGATCCTTCCAAAACCTCTTCAATCGGAAAAACAAACGTCATGAGCGCGTTCTATCGAGAGAAAGTTCTTGCTGTGCGGCACTGGACCGACACGCTGTTCAGCTTCCGCGCGACGCGCGATTCCGGCTTCCGGTTCCAGAACGGCCAGTTTGCGATGATCGGCCTCGAGATCGACGGCCGTCCGCTCCTGCGCGCCTACAGCATGGCGAGCGCCAATCATGAGGAAGAGCTCGAATTCTTCTCGATCAAGGTGGCTGATGGTCCGCTCACCTCCCGGCTGCAGAAGATCAGGGAAGGCGACACCATCCTGGTCGGACGCAAGGCGACCGGCACGCTGATCACCGACAATCTGTTGCCGGGCAAGCGGCTCCTGCTGCTGTCGACCGGCACGGGGCTCGCGCCGTTCGCGAGCCTGATCAAGGACCCCGACGTCTACGACCGCTTCGAGACCATCGTGCTGGTGCACGGCTGCCGCCAGGTCTCCGAGCTCGCTTATGGCGAGGAACTGGTCGCGAGGCTGCGCGACGACGAACTGTTCGGGCCGATGCTGTCGGAGAAGCTGGTCTATTATCCGACCGTGACCCGCGAGCCGTTCCGCAACCGCGGCCGCATCACCGACCTCATCACCTCGACGCAACTGTTCGACGACATCGGCCAGGGCGCGCTCGATATCGCGACCGACCGCATCATGATGTGCGGCAGCCCCGCGATGCTGGAAGAGCTGAAGCAGATGTTCGAGGCGCGCGACTTCGTCGAAGGCAGCGGCAGCAAGCCCGGCCATTTCGTGATCGAGAAGGCGTTCGTGGAGCGTTGATTGTCGTCGCCGACAGGCAGATTACCTACCGTCATTGCGAGGAGCGAAGCGACGAAGCAATCCAGAGCCTCAAGCGTGACTCTCGATTGCTTCGCCTCGCTCGCGATGACGAGATCATGGATTCCGGGCTCGCGCTGCCCGCCCGGAATGGCGAGGCAGTAGTGGCGCGCCTTCCTTCGCCACTGCTATAACCTCCCCGAACGGCGCGCCGTGCGACGCGCCGGCCAAAGGGAGCGTTTGAGCCTTGCCTTCATCCATCGATTCCCAGCCGGCCAGGACCGCCTTCGTGTTCGCGGGCGGCGGCAGTTTTGGCGCGATCCAGGTCGGCATGATGGATTCGCTCGCAAGGCACGATATCACCGCCGACATGGTGGTGGGCTCCAGCGTCGGCGCGCTGAACGGCGCCTTTTATGCGAGCGACCCCACGGTCGACGGCGTCGAACGCCTTGCCAATATCTGGCGCGGCCTGCGGCGCCAGGACGTCTTTCCGTTCACCTGGCGGACGTTGCTCAGCTTCCTCTGGCGGCGCGATTTTCTCATCTCCCATGACGGCGTGCGCAAGCTGGTCGACGACCACATCCCCTATCGCAATCTGGAAGAAGCCAGGCTTCCGGTGCACATCGTCACCACCGACATCGTCACGGGCGACAGCGTGGTGTTCTCGAAGGGCCCGGCCGCCGAAGCGATCGTGGCCTCGACCGCGATTCCGGGCGCGTTCGCGCCGGTTCACTACGGGGATCGCTACCTCGCCGACGGCGCCATCTCCTCCAACACGCCGGTTCGGCTTGCGGTGAAGCAGGGCGCGCGCCGCCTGATCATCCTGCCGACGGGACATGCCTGCGCCAACGAATCGCCGCCGGTCGGCGCGCTGGCCAACGCGCTTCATGCACTGACCCTGCTGATCGCGCGGCAAATGGTCAGCGAGCTCGAAAATATCGGTCCCGACATCGAGTATTTCGTGGTGCCGCCGCTATGCCCGCTGGTAGGCTCGCCCTATGATTTCTCGCGCACGGCGGAGCATATCGAGCGCGCCAGGCTGAACACGGACGAATGGCTCGCCGCGGGCGGCCTCGAGCGGCGCGCGATCCCGCACGAGCTTCGGCCGCACGAGCATTGATCGCTCCTCTACATTGCACTGCAAAACGAAGTCCTGCCCATCGGATGGATTGATTAAGCGCTGCCGGATTCGCTACGCTCACAAGGACTTGTCATATCCACGACCTGTGCGCGGGATAGCGTGCCGGGGACCGGCCGACCATTAAATCGGCGCGGCCGACAACGATACAACGATACAACGATCAAGTCGGCGGAATTTGCCTGAGGGATGCCATGGAAACGCTGCTGCTTCCGTTCTCGCCACGCTTCATCGTCCTGACGATCTGCGCCGTCGTCACCGCGCTGCTGCTCGCCATCGGGATCTTCGATCACAATCCAAAGGCCTTCGACGTCGTCCTTGTCCCGATGCTCATCTTCGCAGCGCTCACGCTACTCGGCATCCGCGACCTCCTGCAGAAGAGCCACGCGGTGCTGCGTAACTATCCGATCTCGGCGCATATGCGCTTCCTGCTCGAGGAAATCCGGCCTGAGATGCGGCAGTATTTCTTCGAGAGCGAGAAGGACGGCATGCCTTTCTCCCGCGACATCCGCGCGGTGGTGTATCAGCGTGCGAAGCTGCAGCTGGACAAGCGGCCGTTCGGCACGCAGGAGGACGTCTATCGCGAGGGCTATGAGTGGATGCATCATTCGGTGGCGCCGAAGGTGCATTCCGGCGAAAAATTCCGCATCGATATCGGCGGGCCCGATTGCAAAAAGCCTTATTCGGCCTCGGTCTTCAACATCTCCGCGATGAGCTTTGGGGCGCTCTCGCCGAACGCGGTGCGAGCGCTGAATGCCGGCGCCAGGAAGGGCGGCTTTGCGCACGACACCGGCGAGGGCGGCGTCAGCCCCTATCACCGGGAGATGGGCGGCGACATCATCTGGGAGGTCGGCTCGGGTTATTTCGGCTGCCGCACGCACGACGGCAAGTTCAACCCGGACGAGTTCGCGCGGATCGCGGCCGACGACCAGATCAAGATGGTGGAGCTCAAGATCAGCCAGGGCGCCAAGCCCGGCCATGGCGGCGTGCTGCCGGCCGCCAAGGTCTCCGAGGAGATTTCCAGGATCAGGGGCGTGCCGATGGGCGAGGACTGTATCTCGCCGGCAACCCACAGCGCGTTTTCGACGCCGATCGAGATGATGCAATTCGTCGCCAGCATGCGCAAGCTGTCGGGCGGCAAGCCGGCCGGCTTCAAGCTGTGCGTCGGCCATCCCTGGGAGTTCCTGGCGATCTGCAAGGCGATGCTGGAAACCGGAATCTATCCCGACTTCATCGTGATCGACGGCAATGAAGGCGGCACCGGTGCGGCGCCGCTCGAGTTCATGGACCATCTTGGCATGCCGATGCGCGAGGGCGTCAATCTCGTCCACAACGCGCTGGTCGGCATCAAGGCGCGCGACCGCATCAGGATCGGCGCGTCGGGCAAGATCGCGACCGCCTTCGACATGGCGCGTGCAATGGCGATCGGCGCCGACTGGTGCAATTCGGCGCGCGGCTTCATGTTCTCGCTCGGCTGTATCCAGTCCTTGAGCTGCCACACCGACCGCTGCCCGACCGGCGTCACCACGCAGGACCCGATCCGCAACCGTGCGCTCTACGTGCCGCACAAGATCGACCGCGTTTACAACTATCACCACTCGACCCTGCACGCGCTCGCCGAGCTTCTGGCGGCCGCCGGCCTCGAACACCCGAAGGACCTGCGGCCGATCCATTTCTCGCAGCGGAGCTCGACCACCGAGGTCCGCACGTTCGCCAAGCTCTATCCGGCGCTGCGTCCGGGCGAGCTGATCGACGGCACCGACGACCCGCGCTTCCGCGACGCCTGGGCGATGGCGCGCGCGGAGTCGTTCCAGGCGGTGATGTGACGCGCGAAAGCGCGTCATTCCGGGGCGCGTATGAGCGCGCGGAATCCCGTAAGCTTTAGTGCGGGTTTTCCAGGCTGAACGTCTCCGACTGCTCGTCATAGGCGAACAGCTCGGCGTAGCGGCCCCAGGAGACGGTGGTTTTCAGCGTCTCGTCCGCCTGATCCTCCGCCATATAATCCTCGAGCTCGTTGCGGAAGCGCGCTTGAGGCGCTGTATGAGACGGCCGTTCATCCAGAACGCGGCGGATCAAGCCGATCACCGGCACATAGTTCATCAGATGCTCGGCGAAGAGCTTCTTGCGGGCATCGGTTTCCAGATGAGCAAAGCGCTGGCCTGCCTCCGTCAGCATCAGGTCGCCCTCGCTCAATTGGGCAAACCGCAACAGTTGCAGCGACTCGCCGAAGTGGAAGATCTCGTCGGCTTCCAGTTGTAGGCTGTTGGCGAGAACCGGCAGGTCGGCGCGGCCGTGATAGGGGGGCGCTGCAAGCGTCTCGATCAGGCCCGACAGCACGTTGGAGGAGACGTGCCTGAGCACCATGCCGACGCCGGTGCCGTGAATGCCCTCGACGGCCGGGGTTTTGGGTTCGGCGCGCTGGGTCATGCGCGCATAGAGCGTATCGACGAGCTGTCGGAAGGCGGGATCAAGGCGGTTGCGGGGATGCAGCAGGTCGATCTTGAACTCGGCCGCCACCCGTCCCGGGTTTGAGGAAAACACCAGCACGCGGTCGCACATCAGCACCGCTTCCTCGATGTTGTGCGTCACCATCAGCACCGATTTGATCGGCAGGCGGCCTTCGATCCAGAGATCGACCAGGTCGGTGCGCAGAGTCTCGGCGGTGAGCACGTCAAGTGCGGAGAACGGTTCGTCCATCAAGAGCAAATCCGGATGCACGACCAGCGCCCGCGCAAAGCCGACGCGCTGGCGCATCCCGCCGGAGAGCTCCTTGGGGTAGGCCGAACTCGAAGCCGTCGAGACCGATCAGGTCGATCGCGGCCAGCGCCCGTGTGCGGCGTTCGGCAGCATCGATTCCGAGCGCCTCAAGGCCAAGCTCGACATTTTGCAGAACGGTCAGCCAGGGAAACAGCGCGAAGGATTGAAACACCATGGAGACGCCGTTCGGCGGTCCCTCGATCGGCTCGCCGCGGCATTTGGCGTCGCCGAAGGAAGGCGAAATCAGCCCCGCAATGATGCGTAGCAGCGTCGATTTCCCCGAGCCGGAGCGGCCGAGGAGGCCGACGATCTCGCCGGACTGGATGATCAGGTCGACCTTCTCCAGCACGAGCAGGTCCTCGCCGCTGCCCTTCGGAAACGAGCGGCAGATCCCCCTTAGATCGATCAGGCTGGTCTTGCCTGGCAGGTCGAGCATGATGGTCCTCCTTCAGCCCAGACGAAGGCGGCGCTCGCCGAACGCGTAAAGCCGCCGCCATAACAGACGATTGAACAGCGTGACCAGACCACACATCACGGAAATGCCGAGCACGACGCGCGGGAAGTCACCGGCTTCGGTCGCCTTCGCAATATAGGCACCGAGGCCGGCGGCCGTCAGATGCGTGTCGCCCCAGCTTGCGACTTCGGCGACGATCGAGGCATTCCACGATCCGCCAGACGCCGTAATGGCGCCGGTGATGTAATAGGGGAAGATGCCGGGCAGCACGACCTTGATCCACCAGCGCCAGCCCTCGAGATGGAGGCTGGAGGCGGCCTCGCGCAGATCGGTCGGAAAGGCGCTGGCGCCCGCGATCACGTTGAACAGGATGTACCATTGCGTGCCCAGGATCATCAGCGGGCTCAGCCAGACATTGGCGTTCAGGCGGTAATGGACGATCAGCGAGACAAACACCGGGAAGGCAAGGTTCGCCGGGAAAGCGGCGAGAAACTGCGCCAGCGGCTGGATGCGCTCGGCAAGCTTGGGACGCAGCCCGATCCAGACGCCGACCGGCACCCAGATCAGGGTCGCCAGCGCAATCAGCACCACGACGCGCAGCAGCGTCAGCAGGCCATAGCCAATGGCCGCAAGGACGTCCGACGGACCCAGACTTGCCGATAGATATTGATAGGACCGAAGGGCCGCGTATCCCGTGCTGAGCGCGATCAGGGTGAACCAGATCGCATCAACCAGTCGCGAGGGCGGGCCGGCTTTCTCTTTCAGACGCAGCCTTGCCGGCCAATTGAGGCGCAAATTCGAGAAGGTGCGATTGAGCGCCGCAAAGGGAAGCGTAAGCGTGCGCAACGCGCGGGTGCGGCGGAACAGGTCGAGCATCCAGGATGTCGGCGCGTTACCCGAGGCGGTCTGCTCGAAGCGGAATTTATCGGCCCAGGCTACGATCGGACGAAACAGCAACTGGTCGTAGGCGATGATGACCAGCAGCATGGTCAGGATGGCATAGCCGATCGCTGCGAGATTCTGCTTCTCGATCGCGAGCGCAACATAGGAGCCGATGCCGGGCAGGGTCACGGTGGTGTTGCCGACGGTGATCGCCTCCGAGGCCACCACGAAGAACCATCCGCCGGACATCGACATCATCGCATTCCAGATCAGGCCTGGCATCGCGAAGGGGACGTCGAGGCGCCAGAAGCGCTGCCAGCCAGACAGATGGAAGCTTTGCGTCGCCTCTTCGAGATCCTTCGGCACGTTACGCATCGACTGGTACATGCTGAAGGTCATGTTCCAGGCCTGGCTCGTGAAAATCGCGAACACGCAGGCGAGTTCGGCGCCGAGCACATTTCCGGGAAACAGGTTCATGAAGAACACGACGGTAAAGGTCAGAAAGCCCAGGATGGGCACCGACTGCAGGATATCGAGCAGCGGGATCAGCACCATCTCGGCGCGCCGGCTCTTGGCGGCGAGCGCCGCATAAAGGAAGGTGAAGACGATCGAGCAGACGATGGCGAGCAGCATCCGCATCGTCGTGCGGAGCGCGTAGAGCGGCAGGTGGCTCGGATCGAGCGAGACCGGGGCTACGTCGAGCGAGGACAGCGGCAGCGTGGTCTGCTCGCCGCCATAGACGATCAGCACCATGGCGCCGATCACGAGGATCAGCGCGACCACGTCCCAAATGTTGGGCCGGAGCGCCTGCTGCAACGCCGGCGCCCGGATGATCCTGAAATCCATGAAACTGTCTTTGTTATTAGAACTCGGCGTGCAGCCGGCCGGAGAAGACCGAGACCGGCCCGCGGTCGGCGTTATACGCGGGATTTGTGATGAGCTGATAGTCGGCAGTCAACGTGACGCCCTGGCGGATCGCGTAGGCGTAGTAGGTCTCGAAAATCCGCTCCTGGCTGTAGTTGAGCCGGCCGTCGCCGATCAACAGGCCAAGGCCGCCGGCGGCGAGGAAGTCGCGGTGCGCGTCGGAAAGCCCGTTGACCGCGCCGCCGATGCCGACGATGTCGTTGGGCCGTCCCCAGAAGCTGCCCTTGATCGAAAGCCCGCCGGAGATGCTGCGGTCGACGTCGGTGAACGACAGGATTTCGTTCGAGCCGTCGTTCCAGCTCGCCCGCGCGAACAGGCCGACGTCCTTCACGAGCTGCTGCTCGAGATTGGCATAGACACCGTATTTCGGATTGACGTGGCGAATGCTCGCCATCACGTCGTTGATGTCCTGGGCAAAGTCCGTTGCTTCGATCGCGAGCGCCTGGCGGTAATTCCCGGTCGTGCCCTGGTTTCCGAAGATGCCGAGCCGCAGCTTGCCCGGCTGTTCGAAGACGGTGTGACGCTCCTCGAATTCGATCACGGCGCCACCGGTTCTGAAGGTCAGGACGTCGCTATTGGGCTGCGACGGCACTTCGAACAGCCCGGCGCGCACGGCCCAATCCTTCCGGTTCAGCTCGACCACGGCGCCGCGGGTATAGCCGGGCAGGTCGGCGGGGAAGTCGTAGGCCGCCGCACTCCACATCGCCCAGTTCATAAAGTCGGCGCGCGGGTCGTGCGCATAGGAATTGTTGTCGAAGAAGTCGCCCACCGCAAAGCGGCCGACAATGACGGTCACGCGATCGATGTCGCGTTTGCCGGCAAGCTGGTTCGGGCCGTCGGCGACATCTTCCTGTTCGCCGCCGAGACCGAAGGTCTGCTTGAAGAAGTAGCGTTGCGCGCGGACTCTCGGAAACGGCGCGCCCGCCTTCTGCGCCTCGCCGTTCGGAAAGCCGGCGATGCCGAGCGTGCCGTTGATCCCGAAGCCCTGCGCCAGTTCCGGATTGAAATACAGTTCGCCGCCTTCCCACAGCTTGACGCCGAGAAAGGCGGTCGTGGTCCATGTCGCCTGCAGCTGCCCGCCGGGCGGAATGCTATCGGGCCCGACATAGGGCGAGTGGATCGGCCCATAGCCCTGCGGCAGGAACGTCGTCTGCGCGTGGACATTCCAGACGTCCGATTCCGGCAACAAAGGCTTTGCCGGCGGATTCCAGGGCGTGTCGCCAAAGTGATAGTTCAGGCCGATCTTGGCGAGATGAATTCGCGGGTTGACGTCGACGTCAGGCAGTCCGAAGCCGGAGAGATCGTAACGCTGTCGCGACAGTTCGATATAGTCGTATTCGAGCTTGGCGCTCCAATTGCCGCTGACGGCGAATTCGAGGCCGAGGCCCGCGGTCCAGCCTGGCTGGTAGTGGCCGATGATGGCGCCGCTGCCGTCGTTGATGTCGGCATGGGTATGTCCCCATGCAAAGCCGCCGGTTACATAGGGCATCAACGTGCCGAAGGCGTAGCCGATCCGGCCGCGAACGGTGCCGAAATAATCGGGTACCGTATTGAAAGGCGTCGGTGGCATCCGTCCCAGCGCCGCCACATCGGTCGGGCTTGGGAACGACGCATCCGCCTCGATGCCCAGCACGAAGCGGCCGAATTGGCGATTGTAGCCCATTTGATAGCCGCCAATCAGCCCGGTTGTGCTGTGCGGCAGCAACACGCCTTGCAGGGGCAGCGAGTTTGCCTCCGGACCAAAACTGCCGCCGCCATAACCGAAATGGCCGCCGACATAGAAGCCGGTCCAGTCGTACACGGCTTTCACGGCGGGCGCCTTCAACGGCAAATCGGCCGCGAGCGCAGGCTCGGCAAGCGTGAGCAGGCCAAGCCCGATGCCGGCGGATGCGTGCGTCCATCGTCGGCGGCTGAAATTCATCGGACAGGCTTTCCCCCAAGCGAGCATTCCGGTGATCTCTCTCCTCATCAGATTTGCGGCCGCGCTGCCACCAAAAGGAATGGCGCAAAATGTCCCGTTGAGTTGCGCGAACCCGCCTTTGGCGGCAGCCGAGCCACCCAAGCCCTTGAAATTACTCCGATCATATTTGCGAATGATTTGCAAGAGCAAGAGTGACGCGGTCAACCGCGATCGATTCGCGCTCGTTAGTGACGCGCGTGCCACAGCTTCGGGGCATCGGACGCCAGCTCCAATCCATCGTCCGGCGCAATCCTCGGTTTTTTCGTACGACCGTACGAAGACAGCTTTGTGAATGTCGGCGTCCGGTGAGGGCTCGTCGGCCGTCAAGCAAACTGGTTCGTGTGTGGCCTCGATTTCCCAGCGGCAGGTCAGCCCCCGATCGAAAATCCAGCGGCAAGCCAGCGGCGGAGACTGCCTGCGTTGCCGTCGGTCCGGCCGGCCAACGTCCCGCCGATTGTCATTTGCGGGCACAACGTGATGCGGTCCCGGCGCCGTGCGGCGCAGTTGAAGCAGCCGTAGTCTTGCGAGTTTCTCGAACATCACTCGCCTCCATTTCCCGCGGCTCGCGCGGGCGGAGGCATGAGCGGGGCGGTCAGCTTGACGCGACCATCAGCGCCCACGCGGCTGCCGCCGGCGCGGTCCATCCTGATTTTTTCGGCAACGCTGCTCCGGGCAGGCTGGCCGGATTGCCGTTGTCATAGGGGGTACTGCCCATGATTCCTTCGTCGTGTTAAATGCCGCTCCGGAACAGTGATCCTCCGAGAACGCGAGCGAGCCCATAGGCCTGCAAGGGCACGCTGTCAAGCATGTACGCTATCCTCCCGGGAGGATAGTGGTATCCTCGGGGGAGGATAGGAGAGACGATGCCCGACCATCCCCATGGCGCAATTGCCAAACGCCTGAAGCGCGCCAAAGGCCATCTCGAAACGATTATCGAGATGATCGAACAACGGCGGCCCTGCGCTCAAATTGCCCAGCAGTTGCAGGCCGTCGAGGGCGCCATCGAGAATGCCAAGAAGGCGCTGATTCACGATCACTTCAGCCACAGCCTCGACGCCTCGGGGACAAAGGGGCGTGCGCTCATGCGGGACTTCAAGCTGATCGCCAAATACCTCTGACTGCGATCGTGCCTCAACCGCCGGACGGCGGCGCAGCCCGATCCGGTCGCGGCAAAACATCGACAACTGCCCAACCTGCGGAAATGTGAAGAGGAACAGGGGATTCCTGCTTTTCCCGGCGCGACTTGCGTGGCACCTTTCCTCTGAAACGGACGGGAGACTGCTGTGCGCTGGTGTGTCTCGATCGGGGCGGTGCTGCTCCTTGCGGGCGCGGTGGTGGGGGCTGATGTCCCGGGCCGTGCCGCGCCGGGCTCCGGAGGTCGGCAGGGTTCCGACAGCAGGGGCAATCCGCCCACCGTCGATATCGAGCTCGTGATCGCTGTCGATGTCTCCTATTCGATGGATCCGGACGAACTGGCGGTGCAGCGCGAGGGCTACGCACAAGCCATCGTTTCGAGGGATTTCCTGCAGGCGCTGAAGAATGGCCCGAACAGCAAGATAGCTGTGACCTATTTCGAGTGGTCGGCGTCGAGCGATCAAAAAATCATCATTCCCTGGCGGCTCATCGACGGCCCGGAAACGGCCGATGCCGTCGCCAGCGAGATCATGAACGCGCCGGTCCGCAGGGGCTCGCGCACATCGATATCGGCCGCCATCAATTTCGCGGTGCCGCTCTTCGATCAAAATCCGTATCGGGGGCTAAGGCGCGTCATCGATATTTCCGGCGACGGTCCGAACAACAACGGCGAGCCCGTCACCGGCGCTCGCGATGCGGCACTTGAGAAGGGCATTACCATCAACGGCCTGCCGATCATGGTGAAGGAGCCGTCCTATTCGACCATGGATATCGACAATCTCGATTGGTACTACGAGGATTGCGTGATCGGCGGCGTGGGCGCCTTTGTGGTGCCGATCAAGGATCGCGAGAGGTTCAAGGAAGCGATCCGGATCAAGCTCGTGCTCGAAGTTGCCGGCAGGAAGCCGGAACAGCGGATCTTGCCTGCGACCGCCCAGCAGCCGCGGATACCCTGCATGATTGGCGAAAAAATCTGGCAGGACCGTTGGGGACGTTGAGCCCGCGGTGCCGCGTCAATACCTTGAAATCGTTTGAGAGTTCGAAAAGTGACCCGCCCGGGGGACGACCGGGCGGGTCTGCGAGACGACACGGGGTGGATGAGGTCCCGCGCCGGGCGCGAGATCAATCGATCAGTAGCAGGTGTTCACGTTGCCGATGTAGCGGCCGAAGGCGTCGTACTGGCGAACCCAGCCGCAGCGATAGCCATAGGCGGGATACGGGGTCGTAGCGGCGATCGCGCTGCCGACGACGGCCGCGCCGATCAGGCCCGCACCAAGGCCCCAGCCCGGATGAAAGCCGTGGGCTTCGGCGGAAGTGGTGGTGGAAGCGATGCTGCCGGTGGCGGCAAGAGCGGCGACAGCGAAAGCGGCAAGCTTGGTCTTGATCGACATGGAAAACTCTGTCCGGTTGAAAGCGGCCCGTCATGGTCCGCATGTGCCGATTGGACGGAGGCATGCCCGTTCCGGTTCGGAACGTGCGCGTGAAATTTTCGTAATTCGGATTGGGATAGCGTTTACAGCGGGTTAACGGCGGGGCCGGGTCAGCTCCTGGGTCCGCGCGAAAACGCGTTCACATCGAATTTATCGACATCGTCGAGCAATTCGATGAACCCGCGCGCGCCATGCTCGAGCAAGCGCGCGCCTTTCTCGGCCGTGGCAAGCGTCGCGTTTCCGACCGCGCCGCTCGGGTGAAGATCCTGCGTCTGCCAGGCGAACGGCGCGGGGCGCTGCGTGGAAAGCCAGCGATATTTCTTCTCGATCTCCACGCTGCTCGGATGGAAATCCGCGATCGCATCGATGCGCACCTGCTCGGGATATTTCGCGAGCATGATAGAGGTCTCGGCGGCGCCGCCGTGAATGCCGTGGCGCAATTCCTCGTCGGGAAACATTCCTGCCGGCACGCCGAAACGAAACCACGAGGTGGTGACGGCGAGCAGCCCGTGATGGGCGCGCAGGTCCTGCGCCACCAGCGTCATCGCCGCGCTGTTGCCGCCATGGCTGGTGACGATGACGAGCTTCTTCAGCCCCCTTCGCGCCACGCTCTCGCCCAGCGCCTTCCACTCCTTCAGCGCAGTTTCCGTCGACAGCGTCTGCGTTCCCGGAAAATCGATGTGCTCGGTGGAGATGCCGACCGGCTGGATGGGAAGAAAGGTCACGGGCATGGTGCTGGTCAGAAGCTCGCGTACCCGCGCGAGATAGGCTTGTCCGATCATCACGTCGGTTGTGAGCGGCAGATGCGGACCGTGCTGTTCGGTCGCGGCCAGCGGCAGCACGGCGATCCATCGTGCGGCGGTCGCCGCATCGACGCCCGTCCAGTCGATGGCGGACCAGTCGCGGGCAGGGGGGGCTGAACTCATCGTGCGAGGTGTTTCTTTCGGGCCGTTTGCAAGGTAGTGAAGGGTTCCATTTCCTTATCATGGGCCAGAACGAACGACGAGAGTCCAATCATGCAGGCGGCACTTCGGATGCGAGCGTTAACGGCGGGCTTTTTTGCCGTCCTTCTGGCTGTCGCGCCGGCATCGGCCCAGGATAAGGCAGGAGACAAGGCCGGAGAAAGCAAGGCGGGGGCGGAGAAGCTGGACAAGGTTTCGTTCGGAACCAACTGGGTGGCCGAAGCCGAGCATGGCGGGTTCTTCCAGGCGGTCGCCGACGGCACCTACAGGAAATACGGGCTCGACGTCACCATCGTGCCGGGCGGCCCGAACGACAACAACCGCATGCTCCTGATCGCCGGCAAGATCGATTTCTTCATGACCGCGAACACGCTGATGTCGTTCGATGCGGTCGCCAACAAGGTGCCGGTGGTGTCGGTCGCCTCGATCTTCCAGAAGGATCCGCAGGTCTTCCTGACGCATCCCGGAATCCAAGATCACCGAGCTCGAGGAACTGAAGCCGCTGACGCTGTTCATCTCCAAGGACGGCATCACCAGCTATTTCCAATGGCTGAAATCCGGACCTAGGTTTCAGCGACAAGAACGTGCGGCCCTATACGTTCAACGCGCAGCCGTTCATCGCGAGCCCGCAAAGCGCGATGCAGGGCTATGTCACCTCGGAGCCGTTCGCGGTCGAAGGCGGCCGGTTTCAAGCCCGGCGTATGTTCTCGCCGATTACGGCTTCAACACCTATTCGACCTTGATCAAGACGCGCCAGGACGTGATCGAGAAGAAGCCCGACCTGGTGCAGCGCTTCGTCGATGCCTCCATCATCGGCTGGTACACCTACATCTACGGCGACAGTTCCGCCGGCAATGCCATGATCAAGAAGCTCAATCCGGAAATGACCGACGAGCTGCTGGCCTATTCCGTAGCCAAGATGAAGGAATACGGCATCGTCGATTTCCGGCGACAGCGTCAAGAACGGCATCGGCGCCATGACCGACGAGCGCGTGACCAGCTTCTTCGAGAAAATGGTCAAGGCCGGCGTGGTCAAGGCCGATCTCGATTATCGCAAATCCTATACGCTGCGTTTCGCCAACAAGGGTGTCGGCGTCGAGTTGCGGCCGAAACGGTAATGGCGGAAGCGGCGTTGTCCGATGTCGATGTGAGTACCGCGGGGGGCTCGCGTCAGCCTGCGCGATGTCACCAAGGCCTATGACAATGGCGTCATGGCGCTGGGGCCGATCGATTTGCGGGTGCGCAGGGGCGAGTTGATTTCGTTGCTCGGGCGGTCGGGTGGGGCAAGTCGACGGCGCTGCGGATCATCGCAGGGCTCGCCGCGCCGAGCTCCGGCGAGGTCCGCCTTTCGCATCATGAGGACGCGACGCTGCCGGGGCAGGGCATCGGCTTCGTGTTCCAGGAGCCGACGCTGATGCCGTGGACGAGTGTGCGGGAAATATGCACGGCTGCCGCTGAAGCTCGCGCATGTGCCGGCATCCGAATCCGATGCGCGCGTCGTCGAAACGCTGAAGCGCGTTGGCCTCGCCGAGTTTGCCGACAGCTTTCCTCGGGAATTGTCCGGCGGCATGAAAATGCGGGTGTCGCTGGCGCGTGCGCTGGTCACCGATCCGGATATCCTGTTGATGGACGAGCCGTTCGCGGCGCTCGACGAGATCACCGCTTTCGTCTCGACGACGACCTGCTCGAATTGTGGCGCAATTTGAAGAAGACCGTGGTCTTCGTCACCCATTCGGTGTTCGAGTCGGTTTATCTCTCGCAACGCGTGATCGTGATGACGGAGCGCCCGGGCCGCATCGGCTGCGAAATCAGGATCGAGAGCCATGAACCGCGCGACGGGGAGTTTCGAACCTCGGCGGCTTACGGCGAATATTGCCGGACCGTCTCGGCGGCGCTGGCGCCGTCCTATTCCAGGAAGTCGCCGTTATGAGCGCAACACAGAATGGGCGCGCTCCGCCAGGCTCTCTCCGTAGACGGGAGCGCCTTCCGGGTCATGCGGATCCTGCTCCCCGTCATCGTCGCGGCGTCCGGCACGGCGGCGTGGGGAGTTCGTGGTACGGCACTACGAGATCCCGCCCTATGTCCTGCCCGCGCCGTCGGCGATCCTTGCGACCCTGTTCAGCGATTGGGACGTGCTGTTGCAATCGCTGCTGACGACGCTTCTGACCACGCTGGAAGGGTTTGTTGCCGCCGCCATCGGCGGCATCGCGCTCGCGCTGATCTTCAACCTGTCGAAGCTCGTCGAAGCGTCGCTGTTTCCCTATGCCGTGATCCTGCAGGTCACGCCCGTGATCGCCATCGCGCCCCTGCTCCTGATCTACCTGCCGCAGCAAACTGCCGTCATCGTCTGCGCCTGGATTGTGGGATTCTTCCCCGTCCTGTCCAATGCCACGCTCGGCCTCAATTCGGCCGACCGCAACCTCGCCGGCCTGTTTCAGCTCTACCGCGCCTCGCGCTGGCAGACGCTGCGTTACCTGAAGCTGCCCACGGCGCTGCCCTATATCCTGGGCGGCGCATCGCCGGCAGCCTGCCATTGATTGGGGCCGTGGTCGCCGTTTTCAGCGGCCGGCTCAGCAGGCGCAGGCTCCGGTCTTGCCTACAGGATCGCCAATCCGGCTACCGTCGGAACGTCCCGCGCATGTTCGCGGCGCTGCTTTTTGCTGTCGCTCGCCGGGATTGTCATTTATGCCCTGCTGAGCATCATTTCGCATCTCGCATTACGCCGCTGGCATGAAAGTGCGCTTGGAAAGGAAAGCTGATGGCCGGAAATATCTCCTCCCAAAAGATCGATCTTCTTGATCTATGGACCGATGCCGGGCCAATTCTCGAGAACGGCTTTCCCGATCAATATCTCATGCATCACGCCGAGACCCGCGCCGACCTCGAACGCCTGACGCCGAGGGTGATGGGCCCGCCGCGGCATGGCCGTCCACCTACCACACGGTGGTCG
>CAWHQY010000042.1:0-86182 GCA_963831505.1 uncultured Alphaproteobacteria bacterium
CGAAGGAGAGCCGCTGGTGTCTGGGGAGAGCGACCGTGTCTAGGGTTTCGCCGCATACTGTCCCGTCGATCGTGGAGCGGGACTTCCCGCTCGCGCGCTTGTCGACGGTGCGCACCGGCGGCGCCGCCGAGCACTTCGCGCGGGCGGGCTCGCACGCTGAGCTGATCGCGTTGCTCGTGTGGGCGAACGCGCTCGACGTGACGGTCACGTCATCGGCTCGGGCTCGAACCTGCTGGTCTCCGACGCGGGCGTCGCGGGCTGGTCGTTGAAGCTGGAGGGCGTCGCTGGCGCTGGATCACCCCGGACGGGCGATCGCGTCCTTCTGCGGGCGGCGGCGCGCGGCTGCCGTCGGTCGCCGCTCGCGCGGCGGCGCTCGGGCTCGTCGGGCATCGAGTTCGGGGCAACATCCCCGGCACCGTCAGCGGCGCGGTGCGGATGAACGCCAACGCCTACGACGGCGCGCTCGGCGCCGGCGCGGAGTGGGTGGAGGTGTGACCGCCGACGGCATCGCGCGGCGCCGCCCCAGCAGCTGGGCTTCGGCTATCGCCGATCGGACCTGGGACCCGGGCGAGATCGTCTCGCGGGCGTCGTTCGCGCTTCACGCCGGGCCGCGCCGGGAGACGGTGCGCGCGGCGCTCGCGGCGATGCGCGAGCGCCGCCACGCCGCCCGACCGAGGGGCATCCAAAGCGTTCGGCTCGACCTTCAAGAACCCCGACGGTCCACGGGCCGAGGATCGTTCCGCCGGGCTGCTGCTGGCCGGCGGCCGGGGCCGGCGAGCTGCGCGGTCGGCGGCGCGCGTCTCGCGCAGCAGCACGCGAACTTCGTCGAGAACACCGGCTCGGCCACGACCGCTGACGTGATCGCGGTGATGACCGAGGGCCGTCGCCGTGTGGAGGAGCGCTTCGAGCGTGACGCTCGAGCCCGAGGTGCAGACGCTCGGCGAAGTGCGCTTTCCCTGGGCCAAAATCGCTCAGGGGTCCTAACCTTGATCCACCGCGTAGCGTCGTGGGTTCTGTCCGGTGGTGAATCTTCAATGACCTCCTGAGCAGGCAGAAAGCTGTCGTATGCGGCGACGGCGGGCCTGCAACAGGAGGTCACCCATATGGTGCATGACAGCTCGGACGTTCCGGAGGGGCCGGGGAGTCTTGATTCGGTGGGAGTGCAGTTCGACGAGAAGCGGCTGATCAGCGACGCCGGACTGTTGGTGTGCGCGACGCTCGCGAAGTAGCGCAAGCTGCACTCAAGCCCCGGTGGACGGCAGACCCCTTGTCCACCGGGGGTACCTTGTGAGGAGACCGGTTGCCGGACCCCCAACACGTCAACTCAGTCGTCGTGCTAGCCCAAATATCGTAGCGCCGCCACAACTCGGATACAAGCTCTCTGCCGCGGTAGGGGTTTGCGCCCCGGGGTCGAAGACCCCATCAATGGCACGTCCCATCGCCGCTCGCCCGCCGATCGGGTCACTGGACATCCTGTGGCGCCCGTTCGAAGCGCTCGCCGGCCTCGCGCGAAGTGGATTCCAGGCGATCTCCCGCCCACCGCCGCCTGCGTATCGCGCTGCTGACCGCGCTTATCGCACTCCCACTGCTCGCCGGCGGCTGGATGCTGCTGCGGAAGTCCTCGCTCGTGGCGGTCGAGCACGTGAAGGTGAGCGGCGTGCACGGTCCGCAGGCGAAGGCGATTGAAGCGGCCCTGGCCGACGCCGCGGATCACATGAGCACGCTCGACCTGCACCCCGCCGCGCTGCGCGCGGCGGTCGCGTCGTTCCCCGTCGTGCAATCGGTCAAGGCGATCCCGAGCTTTCCCCACGGCCTGCGAATCGAGGTGATCGAGCAGCCGCCGGTCGCGGCGCTCACGATCGGCGGGACACGCACCGCGGTGGCGGCCGACGGGGTCGTGCTCGGCCCCGCGCTGCTGTCGGGCTCGCTGCCGGCGCTCAACGCCGGGCAGAGCGCGGTCCAGCCACTCACCGGGCAACACGTGCAGGGCACGAGCCTGCTTGCCGAGCTGGCCGTGCTGGGCGCCGTACCCAAGCCGCTGCAGCGGTATGTCACACACGTGTACACCTCGCCCGGAGGGCAGGGCCTGACGGTCGCGATGCGCAGTGGCCTGCTCGTCTACTTCGGCGACGCCTGGCGGCCCCACGCGAAGTGGCTGTCGCTCGCACGCGTGCTGGCCGCTCCGAGCTCGGTGGGCGCCACCTACATCGACGTGCGCGTGCCTGAACGTCCCGCCGCGGGCTTCTCCTCCGGCGGCGGCGCGCTCTCCTCCTCGGAAACAACATCGGGGTCAACGAGCTCAACGGGCTCAACGACCGGACAGGGGCAGGCAACGACGCCGGAATCGACGGTCGCGGCGTTGGCGGCGGGCTTGACCAACGACACGAACGGCGAACCGGCGGCGGGGGCGACAGCAGCCACGGGATCGACCTCGACGACCGCAGCCTCCACCGAACCGGAAGCCACATCGGCCGCCACCCCAGAAGCGGAATCGGGCTCTGGGAGCGGGGGTCCGACATCGACTGCCGAAGCGGAATCCGCCGCACCGGGGGGCTGAGCGTCGTGGCAGTAGCCTCACCCCGCACTCTCCGACCGACAGTAAAGCTCAACTGGAGGTTGAGCCTACAGGAGGGACAATTCTCAGGGGGTGGTCAGAGTTCGGCGATCTGCAAGGAATCTTGCGAGATTGGACGCCACCGTTGACAGGGCGAAGATCCCTGCATAACGTGACGATCTGGGCGTCTCAGATGAGGTAAGCTGCCCAACCCTCCGCAACAACTACTGAAGGCTTCGAACTCATGGAGAGCGGCGGCGAAAGTACTTGGCAGTGATCAAGGTCGTGGGTGTCGGCGGCGGTGGCACGAACGCGGTCAGCCGGATGGTCGACGCGGGGCTGCGCGGCGTGGAGTTCATCGCCGCGAACTCCGAGGCGCGGTTGCTGCGCCAGCTCGGCCGGTCCTCGCGCACCACGCTGCGCAGCCGGATCATGATCGTTTGACGCCCAAGATACTTGCCAAAGTCAAATAATTAATTGACAATGGCAAATATCGAGGTGTGCCATGTCCCTCATCGACTCCGACGGAAGGATCGCGGCGATCCGCGCCTTCAACCGCTACTATACGCGCAAGCTCGGCGTGCTCGACCAGCATCTCGGCAGGAGCCCGTTCTCGCTGAGCGAGGCCCGCGTGCTCTACGAGCTTGCCCATCGCGATGACCTCACGGCGAAGGAGATCGGCATCGAGCTTGGCCTCGATGCCGGCTATCTCAGCCGCATCGTCCAGAATCTCGACGAACATGGGCTGATCACCCGAAAACCGCTGCCCTCCGACCGGCGGCAGGTTCGCCTCGGCCTCACCGCCAAGGGGCGCCAGGCCTTCGCGAAGCTCAATCTGAGCTCGCAAAACGAGGTTGCCACGATGCTGGCTGCGTTGTCGCCCGACGATGGAAGGCGGCTGACGGACGCGATGGCGACGATCGAACATCTGCTGGAGCCGCGAACGGACAGAAGCGCCTCCTTCCTGCTGCGCAGCCATCGCGTCGGCGACATGGGCTGGGTGATCTCGAGACAGGCAATCGCCTATGCCGAGGAATATGGCTGGGACATCGGCTACGAGGCGCTGGTCGCCGAAATCTGCGCGCAGTTCATCAAAAACTACGACGCTTCGCGCGAGCATTGCTGGATCGCGGAGGCAGGCGGCAAGCCGCTGGGCTCGATCTTCCTTGTAAAAGCCTCCGACGAGCTTGCCAGGTTGCGCCTGTTGCTGGTGGAGAAAGAAGCGCGCGGGCTCGGCGTCGGGCGCGCGCTGGTCGAGCAATGCATCCGCTTCGCGCGCGAGAAGGGCTATCGCAAGATCACGCTCTGGACCCAGAGCATCCTCGTTGCCGCGCGTGGCATCTATCAGCGCGCCGGTTTCGAACGCGTGGCGGAAGAAAAGCACCACAGCTTTGGCGTCGATCTGGTCGGAGAGACGTGGGAATTGGATTTGTAAAGCTCGCATCACCCTCGTCATTGCGAGGAGCGAAGCGACGAAGCAATCCATCGTGCTGCAAGCGGCGAGATGGATTGCTTCGCTTCGCTCGCAATGACGACGTGGCACCAACAGATCAAACAAGATTCAGCATTCTCGCGGCACGATCTGTCCGAGTTTTGCAAGACGTCTGCCCTCCAAAAATAGAGGGCGCAGGAATGCCGGGTGATGGCCTCACCCATGGCCCGCCTGCAACAAAAAACGCAGGCGGCAGTCACCACAGGTTTGGCCGGATCAACCGGCATTCCCTGCGCAATGGTGTTACGGCTTATAGCGCGCTCTCCCCGGTGTCCGGGCTTGATAGCCACCGTCGCCTTGCGGAACGTGCCGCAAAGCTTGATCCCAGCGTCGGGGGAATCAGGACCACGCGCCTTTGCCGTCCGCGTAGCCTTGCCTCGTCCGGCAAAGCCGCCGCGTCCATCGCATCCCGCGCCCAACACTCGTGACGATCGCGAAGCGCCCCTCCAGGAAGGAACGGGACACGCGTAGAGAAGCATGATTTTCTGAAAAACGGAAGTACAATTTTCGGCGACGGCAGGGCAGACACGCCGATCCCGTTGAACGGCAATGCGAAAATAATTTTTCGGCGCATGCGATTTGCAGACTCGTGAGTTGCGCCATCGCCAATGACGGTTGTGGTTGTGCGCATGCCCATGCGGCGAACCGGAGCCCTTGGGGGTCCTCCGCGGCAGTTTGAGTTAGAATGACGGGTCGCCTGCCCGCTCGACGAGATGTGCACGCGAAGACGCAGGCTCGAACCGATCGGCGAAATATTGCGTTTCGTGGGCCACCAGTCCTTCACGGAATTCCATGATGCTCACGGTGTAGGACGGTACGCCGTCATAGGTAAGCACGAATTCGGTGACCCAGAGATCGCCGCCGCCGATCATTCGCCGGACCGTAAAACGCTTCTTGTTCGGCTGCACGGTTCGGCTCTCCTGAATGTTGCGGCGGCCGCGGATCCGCTCGCCCGATTGCGGATAATCAAGCACGGCATCCTCGCGGTAGATTTCATGTTCGGCCTCGAAATCGCTCGCGTCCGAAGCCTTCCAATGGCGCTCCAGCGCCGCCCGAATTGTTCGATCGTCCATCGCAACCTCTCACTACCGCGTTTCCGGGCCACTGAACCGGCACGGATCAGATCAACTCGCGCAGCACGGCAATCAAGCGGCCGCACTGCTCCTCCGTTCCAACCGTGATGCGCAGGAAGTCTTCGATCCGCGGTTTCCGGAAATGCCGCACCAGAACGCCGCGCTCGCGAAGCCGGGCGGCGAGATCCGCGCCGCTGTGGCCGCGATGGCGCGCGAATACGAAGTTCGCAACAGACGGCAGGACCTCGAAGCCCAGTTCGGAGAGATCGCGGACCAGCGATTGCCGGCTCGCCACGATGCGTTGGCGCGTCTCGGCAAACCATGCATCGTCCTTGATCGCCGCGGCCCCGCCGGCGATCGAGAGGCAATCGAGGGGATAGGAGTTGAAGCTGTCCTTTACCCGCTCGAGCGCCTCGATCAGAGGCCGCTGGCCGACGGCAAAGCCAACCCTCAGTCCAGCCAGCGCCCGCGACTTGGAGAGGGTCTGGACGACCAGGAGATTGTCATGGCGCGCGACCAGCGGCACGGCGCTCTCGGCGCCGAAGTCGACGTAAGCCTCGTCGATCACAACGAGCTGGTCCGGATGTTCGGCTACAAGCCGCCCGATCGCCTCGCGCGGAAGCCCAATGCCCGTGGGCGCGTTCGGATTAGGCAGAATGATGGCGCTGCAGGGCCGCCGGTAGTCGACAATCTGCACCCTCATTGCGGCATCGAGCGGTACTTCCTCGTAACGGATTCCATAGAGGCCGCAATAGACCGGATAGAAGCTGTAGGTGATGTCGGGGAACAGGAGCGGCGCATCGTGTTTCAGAAGGGCCTGGAAGGTGTGGGCCAGAACCTCATCCGAGCCGTTCCCGACGAACACCTCCTCGGGCGCCACACCGCAATGGGCCGCGATCGTCTCGCGCAAAGCCAAGGCGCCCGGATCGGGATAGAGGCGCAGACGATCCGTCGCCGCGGCGATCGCAGCCAGCGCGCGAGGCGAAGGCGGGTAAGGATTCTCGTTGGTATTGAGCTTGACGATGCCATCCTGCCTTGGCTGCTCGCCAGGCACATATGGCGACAGGCTGTGGACGACCGGACTCCAGAAACGGCTCATGATCTTCGACCCAATGGCGGATCTCATCACCGTAGGACAGGCCAGGTCTCGGCGGAAGTCCGCCGCAACTCGCCGCCTCCGGACGCAGCGGCCTGAGGACATTGCAGATTGCTTCAACATATGTCTCCTCGCCGCGTATCGTCGGCGGGATTTCTGGCGGCTGTCATTCGGGCGACGGCGCCGGTCTCGCTTCGGCCATCCTCGCGAGCACGCGCTGCAGCAGGGCGGGATCGCGATACGCGCTGCGTGGCTGCAACAGATGTTGGACTTCGAGGGTCAGCTTGTGGACGGCCGGATCCTCGGCAGCGAGTTGGGTCAGTGCGATGCCGAATTTGAGTGTTGTCTCAAAATCCGCCGGACGTTGCCCCCGCGTATCGGGAAACGCGAAGTCCATCATGGCGACAGACCACGGCGTCTCGATCAACGCCTGCATCTCGGCGAAGAAAGTGGATGCGAGCCCCGCGATGGGATCGCCGTCATTCTCAAATCTTTCGAGCAGTCTCTGCAGCAAGCTCGCCTCGAGCGCTGCCACGCTCATGCCCTGGCCATAGACAGGGTTGAAGCGGCAGATTGCGTCGCCGATAGGAAGAAGCCCGCGCGGGAAGCCGTCGAGCCGTTCGAAATGGCGCCGGACGCTCTCCGGGAAGCCGTAGCGCGCGACCCCGTCCAGGCGTTTGGCGTGGCTGATCGCGTTGTAGATCGTCGGCGTGCGCAGGGCCTTGGCATAAGTGAGGAAGCCCTCCTCATCGCCAGGCGGTACGTCACCGTGGCGCCCTCCGATGGTCACCATCCAGCGATTGCCCTCCAGCGGCAACATCAGGCCACCGCGGCTATTTTGGGGCGCCTGGCCGAAGGTCATGATGCCTTTCCAATCGGTCGAAGCGTCGTCCGGGATGGAAAATATGGAGGTGGCATAGCCGAGATCGATGCCGATTGTCGTTTCCTCGGGCAGCGGCCGGCCCAGCGACCGCAGCAGATCGAGAGTGAGAGTGCCACGGCCGGAGGCATCGACGACGAGGTCGGCCGTGATCGTCTCGCTTGCCCCGTTGCCGTTCTCGTAACGCACGCCGGTGACCGCCTCGCCATTTGGCGACCCCGATATTTCCTGCACCCGGCATCGCTGGCGCAGCGTGATATTTGCGCAGCCTTCCACTCGCTGTCGCACGGCGCACTCGATTGCCGGTCGTGAGGCGGCGTAACCGAACCAGCCGAGATCGCGTTGGGGGAAGGGATCGTACCCGGGACGTTCAACGCGAACGTCGAGACCCACCCTCAACGGTACGGCTCCCGCCCGCGCGAGGTCCTGTTCAAAGCCCGGAAACAGCTCGCTCAGGGCGCGCTGGCCGCTGAGCAACAGCCCATGGACGTGCCGCGCCTGCGGTGTCCCTGCCCGGTACGTGGGCTCCGAGGGAAGAGTGTCGCGCTCCAGAACAACAACGCGATCGAAGCGGTCGGCGAGCGCGCCCGCGGCGGTGAGCCCAGCCATTCCAGCGCCGATCACCACGGCCTGCTTGCCGATCAGAGTTGACGCCATCGCCGCCTCCAGCCGCGGGTTCATCCATGCAGGGGTCAGGGCCAAACCTTACCAAGCGCCAACCAAAATAAAAGCGATAAGGATCAGGGCCGCCACGCAGGCTATCCCCGCCGGAACGGCATACCAGTCGGACGTATGCATGCTTCACCTCACGAGCGATCGTTCTCGAGCAAGTTTAATCCGATCGGATCGACTGAGAATGTGAACTGGCTAACAATCACCGTTGTTTGGCTGAGGTCAGCTTCGTCAAACAATTACGATTCCATATTCAGCAAAACTTCCCCGGCGATGATTTCGGGGTCTCCAAGATTAAGGTCAAGCAGGCTTGCTTCAACAAACTCAAGTACCTTATCGTTCGCCGCATTGGCGCTTTCGCGGTCCTCGAATATCATTACAGCGACACCGACGCCTTCGCCCCCGTCCAATACATAATAGGATCTGAATCCGCGCGATTCCCTGAGTATCTGGCCGATGCCGCTTTTGGCGCGGCGGGCAGCATCCGCAACCGAATGAACCTTGGTGTACTTTCGAATGAATATGTACATCGGGCCACCCATGCCTCTCGGTTCAAGGCCTCATACATCAAATCATATCGGGCCGCTGCCGGTGCGCAAGCACCAGACCTCGGATGCGCAATTGCGCATCAAGGTTCGATGCGTTGCACCGCCCCGGAATGACAACTACGCCGAGGCGCCCTGCGCCTTCGGACGGCGCAGATGCTCGTCGAGCCGCGGCATGATCTCGACGAAATTGCAGGGCCGCGTGCGGTAGTCGAGCTGGGCGGCCAGGATGCCGTCCCAGCCGTCGCGGCAGGCGCCCGGCGAGCCCGGCAGGCAGAAGATGAAGGTCGAGCCGGCTACTCCCGCGGTGGCGCGACTTTGCACGGTGGAGGTGCCGATCTTGGCATGGCTCAGCATGTGAAAGGCGATTGAGAAGCCGTCCATCCGCTTTTCGAACAGGGGCTCGATCGCCTCCGGCGTGACGTCGCGGCCGGTGAAGCCCGTGCCGCCGGTGGTGATGACGACGTCAACACCCTCGTCCGCGATCCATCTCCGGATGACGGCGCGGATCGCCTCGACATCGTCGGTGACGATCTCGCGCGACGCCAGCTTGTGACCGGCCGCGATGAGACGCTCGGCAAGCGTCGACCCGGACTTGTCGTCGGCGAGCGAACGCGTGTCCGAAATCGTCAGCACCGCGATATTGAGCGGGATGAACTGCTTGCTCTGGTCGGTCGAGGCCATCGGCTCTATCGCACCGCGCCCGGCGCGAACGTGTTGCAGGCCTCCACCGTGCCCTGCTGGTAGCCGGTCATGAACCACTGCTTGCGCTGCGCGGCCGAGCCGTGGGTGAAGGAGTCGGGCACCACACGGCCCGTGGACTGCCGCTGCAGCGTGTCGTCGCCGATCGCGGACGCCGTCGTCAGCGCCGCGTCGATATCTCCCGCTTCAAGGAAGTTCGGACGCTTCTTCTGCTCTTTATTGGTCCACACGCCGGAAAGGCAGTCCGCCTGCAGCTCGACCTTGACCTGCAGCGCGTTGGCTTCCGCCTTGCTGCCGGCTGCGCGCTGCAGCTCCGTCACCTTGGGAAGGATCTTGAGCAGGTTCTGCACGTGATGGCCGGCCTCATGGGCGATGATATAGGCGGAGGTGTATTTGCACGCATTGCCCGAGCAGCCGTGGAAGCGGTTCTCGACCTCGCGGAAGAAGCCCGTATCGAGATAGATCTTCTGGTCCGGCGGACAATAGAACGGCCCCATCGCCGACTGCGCCATGCCGCAGCGCCCGCCATTGGTGGCGTTGCGGAACAGCACGATCTTCGGTCCGGTATAGGAGCCGCCCCTCGCGCGGAACTCCTCGCTCCAGCGATCGTCGATCTCTCCCAGGATACCGGAGATCATGCTGCCCATCTCGTCGCCGGGCGCGCCGGTCTTGCGCTGCCCGGAGGGACGATCGGTCTGATAGGTCGAGGATTGGTTGCCGCCCGTGAGAATTTCCGCACCGCCGATCAGGATCCGCGGGTCGATGCCGAAGGCGTAGGAAATCAGCCCGAGCACGATGACGGTACCAATACCAAGCCCGCCGCCGCCGATCGGCAGGCCGATGCCTCCGCCGCCACCACCACCCATGCCGCCCTCGTCGCGACGGTCCTCGATGTCGTCGCTGCGGCGGAAATCATCGTAACGCATGGCGATCTTCCTCTATGTATTTCCGCTCTCGCGCATCTTGCTCGCGCTCTCGTGCACCAACGCCAGAGCTAAAATTTGCGTTCCGTTAATCAATAGCCTGCCCGGCAAAAATTGCCTAGCAGGCAAAAAATAACCAAGAGCGCGCACCCGTAACCCCGTGTTTACCCACACGCGTCACAGTGGCGCCAGTCGGTTTGTTGGTCCCGCGTCGCCGACAGCGTCGCCTGAGTCAGAGTTCTCGAGTCATGGTTGTGTCGCGTCGCGGGGCGTCTGCAAGGGCGCCCCGCACAAATTTCGAGTCCCCTGAAGATCACCGGATTATTGTCGGCGATTGCGTCGCCGAGATGTCGAAGCTTCCGGCCGGCTCGGTCGACCTGGTGTTCGCCGATCCGCCCTACAATCTGCAGCTCAAGGGCGAGCTCAAGCGCCCCGACGAATCCCATGTCGATGCCGTCAACGACGACTGGGACAAGTTCTCGTCCTTTGCCGCCTATGACGATTTCACCCGCGCCTGGCTGCTCGCCTGCCGCCGCCTGATGAAACCGTCGGCAACGTTGTGGGTGATCGGCTCCTACCACAACATCTTCCGCGTCGGTGCGATCATGCAGGACCTCGGCTTCTGGGTGCTCAACGATATCGTGTGGCGGAAATCCAATCCGATGCCGAATTTCCGCGGCCGCCGCTTCACCAACGCGCACGAGACCATGATCTGGGCCGCGCGCGACGAGAAGGCCAAGGGCTATACCTTCAACTATGAGGCGCTGAAGGCCGCCAACGAGGACGTGCAGGCGCGCTCCGACTGGCTGATCCCGCTCTGCACCGGCGAGGAACGGCTGAAGGGCAAGGACGGCAAGAAGGTGCATCCGACCCAGAAGCCCGAGGGCCTGCTCGCGCGCGTGCTGTTGTCGTCGTCGAAGCCCGGCGATCTCGTGATCGATCCCTTCAACGGCACAGGCACCACGGGCGCCGTGGCAAAACGCCTCGGCCGCCGCTATGTCGGCTTCGAGCGCGACGAGGACTATGCCAAGGCCGCGAAAGCGCGTATCGCGGCGGTCGAGCCGCTGCCGGAAGCGACGCTCGCGCCGTTCATGACCGCGCGCGAGGCGCCGCGCGTCGCCTTCTCCGAGCTGATCGAGCGCGGCATGATCCTGCCCGGCGCAAAGCTCGTCGACGCCAAGAAGCGGCACGGCGCGCTGGTGCGGGCCGACGGCGCGATCATGCTCGGCGACAAGGTCGGCTCGATCCACCGCATCGGAGCGGTGGCGCAGGGATCGGAAGCCTGCAACGGCTGGACCTTCTGGCATGTCGAGACCAAGAACGGCCTCAAGCTGATCGACGAGCTGCGCGCCGAAATCCGCTCCGGCATGGCGGCGGGCTGAAGCTACCCCATACCATCCATCGGTCGTCATTCCGGGACACGCCGCAAGGCGTGGGCCCGAAATCCATCTCGCCACCGGCTGTGCCGATAAATGGATTCCGGGCTCGCGCCGTCGCGCGCCCCGGAATGACGACGAGAAGCCTTCACAAACTCGTCGCTTGCGCTTCGCCCGAAAATTTGCGCATGAAAAAGCCCCGCCGCAGCGGCGATCCCGCCGCGTCCCGATTTCTCGGCAATGAAAGAAGAGGGAGATTCTCGATGCTCAAATTCTACTTCAACGGCGCGCCGAACCCCAACAAGGTCGCGCTATTCCTGGAAGAGACCGGCCTGCCCTGCGAACTTATCCCGGTCGACACCCGCAAGGGCGACCAGTTCAAGCCGGAATTTTTGAAGGTCAATCCGAACGGCAAGGTGCCCGCGATCGACGATGACGGCGTGTTCGTGTTCGACTCTAACGCCATCCTGCTCTACCTCGCCGAGAAGACCGGCAAGTTCCTGCCGCCGAACACGCCGCAAAACCGCGCGGCCACGCTGTCATGGCTGATGTTCATCGCGACCGGCCTCGGCCCCTATTCGGGACAGGCCGTGCATTTCAAGACGGCCGCGCCCAAGGACCTCGAATATGCGCTCAACCGCTATCTCTACGAGGCGCATCGTCACTACAGGATTCTCGACGATCACCTCGCCAAAAGCAAATACATGGTCGGCGACACCTACACCGTCGTCGACATGGCGTTCTGGGGCTGGGCGCGGCTTGGATCCTTCGTGCTGGGCGAAGAGGGATTTGGCAAGTACAAGAACGTGAAGCGGCTGGTCGACGAGGTCACGGCGCGACCCGCAGCCGCGCGCGCGATCGCGCTGAAGGACAAGTTCACGTTCAAGGCGGAGATGGACGACGAGGCGCGTCACATCATGTTCGGCCACCTCAAGACCAAGGCGGCCTGATTTTCCGCACCCGCAGTCAAACGGCGCCCTCACGGGCGCCGTTTTCGTTTCAACCGATGGCTGCGACCGCCTCGATCTCGATCAGCCAGCCCGGCCGCGCCAGCCGGGTCACCACCACAAGCGTGGAGGCCGGCGGCTTCTCGACATTGACATAGCGGTCGCGAACGCTGCGGAATTTCGGCACCTCATTGGCGTCCACCTCGGCGACGAGATAGACGTTCATCTTGATGATGTCGGCCATGGTGCCGCCGGCCGCCTCCACCGCGGCCTTGAGGTTCTTGAACACCTGTTCGGCCTGCGCCTCCAGATTGCCCTCGCCGACCAGTCGGCCGGAAACGTCGGCCGAGACCTGACCGGCGAGATAGACCAGCGTACCGCCGGTGACCTTGGCGACATGCGAATAGCCGGCCGGCTTCATCAAGGTCGGCGGATTGAAGATTTCCTTGCCCATGGCAGTCTCCGTCTTTTTTGGCCGCCTTCAGGCCGCGAGGCCGCGGCCGTTTTTGCGTCGGCGGGGTCGCCGAGTACAGCATCGATGAGCGCCGTATCGCAATACTCGGTCAGTTCCTTCTGCTTGCGGTCCTCAACTCGCTGGCTGTTTCAGCTTGGCCGGAAATGGTCCCAGCACCCGTTCGCACAGATCGGAATCGCAATATTCCGTCATCTCGACGATCTTGCCCTCGCTCAACCGGTAGATCAGGCAATATTCGTTGCTGTAGCGAACGCCGGCCTTGGTTCGCATCTCGCCGACCGATTCGACGACGACATGATCGCCGTCCGCGATGAAGCGGTGCGCGGTTGTACGCCTGTTGCCATCAGCCAGCAATGACGCGAGGTGACCGTAGAAGTCGCGAAACAGCGCCTCCTTGCCCCTGACGGTCTGCGACCAGGAGTAGCGCCCGGTCACGCGCATGACGACATCGTCGGCGATGCGATCAAGGAACGGCTTGCGGTCTCCCGCCGCGACGCTCGCGAAAAGCTGTTCCATCAGTTTCTTGTTGTCGACTGCGCTCACGGTGGCATCTCCATTCCCAGGACCGGACCCGCCGACCATCGCGCCCTTTCGATCATTCTTCCAATCGATAGGGATTATGATATCTATTCACTCCATGAATTTGAATTCGCTTGACCTCAACCTCCTGGTGGCGCTCGACGCGCTGCTGCGCGAGGCCAATGTCAGCCGCGCCGCAATGCGGATCGGGCTGTCGCAGCCGGCCGCGAGCCATGCGCTGCAGCGGCTGCGGGATTTGATCGGCGATCCGCTGTTGGTACGTAACGGTTCGCATATGGAATTGACGCCGCGGGCGTTGACGCTTCGCGTACCCCTTGCCGAGGCACTTGATCAGGTACGATCACTGTTCGTCCCCGATGCGTTCGACGCCTCACGCAGCGACCGGCAGTTCCGTTTGATGATGCCGGATCTCGCCGTCGAGCTCCTGGTGCCGCGGCTGATGGAGAAGAATCATGTCGATCGCGCCGAATGTGCGGATCGACGTGGTGCCGTGGCGCGGACCCGTGACCTTCACCGCCGAGTTCGCGCGCACCATCGATCTCGTGATCGGGATCGGCGACGCCTTCAAGGGCTTTCATCGCCAGCTTCTCTATGCTGATTCAGATGCGCTGGCGGTACGGCACGGCCATCCCGTCGGGAGAAAGCTGAGCAAATGCGACGCGTTCCTTGACGCAAGGCACGTTGCCGTTGTCAAAGGCGGCGCGAGCGAGGACCTGATCGACATGTGGCTGCGCCCGAAGGGCATCGAACGCAACATCGCGCTCGTCGTGCCGGGCTATATCGAGGCGTTGCATGTGACCGCGCGCACCGACCTCGTCGCCTTCGTGCCGCGCCGCCTGATCGCCGCGCTGGCGAAGCAATTGTCGCTCGCAACGATCGCGCCGCCGCTCGATCCCGGCATCGACGAGCTATACATGTTCTACCCGACGCGGGCCCAGATGGACCCCGCCTCGATCTGGCTGCGCAAGCTGATGCTGGAAACGGGCCGCGAGATGGAGCGGGTCAAGAGATCGTAGGGTGGGCAATTGCGCGAAAGCGGCGTGCCCGCCCTGCAAATCCGGAAAACTAGGCCGCCTTCGCCTGCTGCTCGCCCATCACCTTCTTCACCGCGGGCCGATCCGACATGCGCTTCATGTGATCGGCAATCCGCGGCAGGCTCTCGAGATCGACACCGTCGCCTTCGAGCCAGAGCTCGATGGTGTAAAGATAGGGATCGCAGATCGTGTACTGATCGCCCATCACCCACGGGCCCTTCAGCATGCCCTTCTCGATCAGCTCGAAACACGCGCCCACGCTCTTCGGCACCATGCGCTTCATGTCGGCAAAGGAAGATTCATCCGTCGCCCAGCGATAGCCGCGGCCCTTGTGCGCATGCGCGACATGCACGGTGGCGCAGAGATAATTGTTGAACGATTGCACCTGCGCAAACGCAAAGGCATCGTCGAGCGGCGCGAGCTTCGCCTTCGGAAAGGTCTGCGCGATGTAGGCGAGGATCGCCGGCGTCTCGGTGATGACGCCCTTGTCCGTTACCAGCGACGGCACCCGTCCCTTGGCATTGATCTTGAGATATTCCGGGCTCTGCTGCTGGTTGGCCTTGAAGTCGAGCCGCTCGGCCCTGTAGTCGGCACCGGCTTCTTCCAGCGCAATATGCGAGGCGAGCGCGCAGGTGCCGGGGGCGTAATAGAGCTTGTACATTTTCGTGTCCTCCCGCGGATCGCCGGAAGTTAGCGGCGCGGACCTGCCTCGTCCATCCCTGCGCGCAAGCGCCGCCCTTTTCGCGGTTGCCCACGGCCGCGCTCCCATGTCATGACCATGGGGCGTAACGGGGGCGTGTCATGGCGGTATTGATCGCAGGTGGCGGAATTGGCGGGCTGACGCTGGCGCTCAGCCTGCACCAGATCGGCGTTCCCGTCCTCGTGTTCGAGAGCGTGCCGCAGCTGAAGCCGCTCGGCGTCGGCATCAACGTGCTGCCGCATGCGGTGCGCGAGCTGATCGAACTTGGGCTATTGGACCAGCTCGGCGCCGCGGGCGTGCGCACCAAGGAACTGGCCTATTTCTCCAAGCGGGGCCAGCCGATCTGGAGCGAACCGCGCGGGCTGGATGCCGGTTACAAATGGCCGCAATTCTCGATCCATCGCGGCACGTTGCAGCAGATCCTGCTCGATGCCGCGACCGAACGGCTGGGCCCTGACAATATCCTCACCAGCCATCATCTCTGCGGCTGGACCGAGACGGAAAGCGGCGTCCGCGCCGAGTTCATCGACAAGGCGACCGGCAAGCCGGCCGGCTCGCATGAAGGCGCGCTGCTGATCGCCTGCGACGGTATTCATTCCGCCGTGCGCGAAAAGCTTTATCCGCAGGAAGGCCCGCCGATCTGGAACGGCCGCATCCTCTGGCGCGGCATCACCGCGAGCGATGCGTTCCTTTCCGGCCGCACCATGATCATGGCCGGCCACGAGATCCTGAAATTCGTCTGCTATCCGATCTCCAGGGAGCCGGACGCGTCTGGCAAATATCAGATCAACTGGATCGCCGAGCGGCACATGCCGCCGACCTACCAGTGGCGCCGCGAGGACTATAACCGCAAAGCCAAACTCGAAGAGTTCCTGCCCTGGTTCGAGAACTGGAAATTCGACTGGCTCGACGTGCCCGGCCTGATCCGCAATTGTCCGCTGGCCTACGAATATCCGCTGGTCGATCGCGATCCGCTCGGGCGCTGGACGTTCGGCAGGGTGACGCTGCTTGGCGACGCCGCGCATCCGATGTATCCGGTCGGCTCCAACGGCGCTTCGCAGGCGATCCTCGATGCGCGCGTGCTCACGCGGGAAATTCTCGCGCAGGGCCCGACCAGCGCGGCGATGGTCGCGTATGAGGCGGAGCGGCGGCCGGCCACCTCCGATCTCGTGATGCTCAACCGCCGCAACGGCCCCGAACAGGTGATGCAGTTGGTCGAAGAGCGCGCGCCCGACGGCTACAAGGTCGTCACGGACGTGCTGTCGCAGCAGGAGCTCGAAGACATCGCCGCCAATTACAAGCGCGTCGCGGGCTTCCAGGTCGAGGCGCTCAACGCCAAGCCGCCGATCGTACAGTCGCCGCAGGCCCGGGCGAGCTAGTCCTCGTTTCGCGCAAACAGCGGACTAACGTCGGACCAGGCTGAAAGCGGCTTGCCTGACGACGTCGGTATAGCGGCCGTTGTTGAATTCAACGTCCAGCGTCCAAAGAATTCCGGCTGCAATCAATCCAGCAATAAGTCCTCTCATGGCGCAAAAACTGCCTGACCGAAAGAAAGTTCCCGGCTTCCGACAGGGATAATAGACCGACTCGGCGACCGCGTCAGGTCAACGGATTACCTTCGCCGCATCGAGCAACCGCTCGACGGCCGTGGCGGTCGCAAGCAGCGTGCCGTCCTCGGCCGTCAGCCTCCCCTCGACGAAGGCAATCGTCTTGCCGAGCTGCGTGACCTTCGCCTCCACCGTGATTGGCCCGGGCTTTGCGGAGGCGAGAAAATTAACGGTCAGGCTGACGGTCGTCGTGTAGCTCTTTCCCTCGGTCATCACCAGCACCGCCGGGCCCATGGTGTCGTCGAGCATCGCCGAGAGCAGGCCGCCCTGCACGAAGCCGGCCGGATTGCAAAACTCCGGCTTGCCGTCGAAGCCGACCTTGAGCCAGCCTTCCTCCGGCCGCGCGTCCAGCAGGCGCCAACCCAATAGTTTTGCTGCCGGCGGCGCCGTCATCCCATCAAGCGCGGTCTTGATCATGAAAACCTCCGTTTGGTCGGGTTGCTCCTAGCGCAAGCCTGCTGACAACCTGCTGTCAGCAGCTAATCACCGAGGCCGTGCGCGACCACCTTGCGCATCACGTTCGGCAGCGCCTCCCCGGCCAGAGTCGCGATCGGTACCCAGCGCATCCCCTCGGGCGCGCGCGTGCGCAAGGGAACACTGGCGGTATAGACCACAAGCTCCAGCGGGAAATGCGTGAAGACGTGGGTGACGACGCCCGCCTTGCGGTGCCAGCGCGCGATGCCTTTCAACGCGGGCGCCTGTTGCAGCGCCGCCTTGCCGTCCTGCTCCGCGCGCCATTCCGAGCCGGGCACTTCGGTCATGCCCCCGAGCAGGCCCTTTTCCGGCCGGGTGCGAACCAAAAGTTCGCCGCCGCGCGTCACCACAAAGGCCGCACCGCGGCGCAGCTCGCCGGTCTTCTTCACAAGCTTGCGCGGAAAGGTTTCCTGCGCGCCTTGCACGCGGGCCGTGCAATCCTCATTCAGCGGACAGAGCGAACAGGCCGGCTTCCTCGGCGTGCAGATGGAAGCGCCGAGATCCATCAGCGCCTGCGCGCTGTCGCCGGCGCGAGACTTCTCGTCGCCGGCGCGGGAGGGACCGAGCAACGTCGCGGCAAGTTGCTGAATGGCTGGCTTTGCCTGCGGCAAGGGCTCCTTCACCGCGAACAGCCGCGACACCACGCGCTCGATATTGCCGTCGACCGGCATGGTGCGGCGGTCGAACGCGATCGCGGCGATCGCCGCAGCGGTGTAAGGCCCGATCCCCGGCAGCGCGCGCAAGCCCTCTTCCGTGTCCGGAAACACGCCGCCATGGTCGCGCGCCACCGCGACCGCGCAGGCATACAGATTGCGCGCCCGCGAATAGTAGCCGAGCCCGGCCCACATCCGTAACACATCGTCGAGCGAGGCGCTGGCGAGCGCGGCCACATCAGGCCAGCGCGCCAGAAACTTCTCGAAATAGGGACCAACGGTTTTGACGCCCGTCTGTTGCAGCATGATTTCGGAGAGCCAGACCCGGTACGCCTCAGCGCGCTCTCCCGCCGGCGGCCGCCACGGCAGCTTCCGGCGATGCCGGTCGTACCAGGCAAGCAGCAGCGCGGGGCGATCCGTGGCCGCCGGGGCGCCATCGACAGCAGAGGTTTTCTTTCGGGCTGCGCCTGATACCGTCATGCCCTCATATAACGTCATTCCGGTTGGTGCGTAAGCACCAGAACCGGAACCTCGCTCGCGCGGTGCGGTCGCGCTTCGCCGCATCAACGAGATCGTGCTCGGCAAGCGGGACATCACGGCGGACGCGGACTTCGCTCTGTCTCCATTTCTTTTCAACGACGAACGACATCCCCCGGGTGCCTGCCCGCCAGACCACGCAGAAACTGTTCGCCGGTACGCGCCGCCATGCCGCCTCCTGTAGACGCTTGTTGGTTAGATTGAGGCCAGCCAAACCGCCAATATGCCAAAACAATCGACCGGAGCATGCGACACAAACGAAGGCGTATGCCGAGCCGATGACCGGCGAGCGCGAGCTAGTGGCGTGCCTGCAGAAGTCAGCCTCGACCTTCTGCCGGTGCTGCATGGTCGTCGGATGTCGCTACCAGCCATCCGTGACATCGAGCCGAAGACCGCATCAAGCGGCCTGCCTTTTAGCAGCCAGACCATCGAGTGCCGCCTTCGCCTCGCTTGTCATGCGCCGGATGATCTCGCCCGCCGGCAGAATCTCGCCGATGTTGCCCGCGCTTTGTCCGGCAGTCAGGCAAGCCTGCTCGATGTCGCCGTCGAAATCGCGCGTCGGCAGGATGGCGCTATAGCGCGGCACCGGGATCGTCTGGCCGTTGAGGACCGTCGAGCCAATGATCTGGCCTTTCGCATCCCCAATGGCCTCGGCTTCCCGCCCCAGCGCCACGCGTGCACCGTCATTGACGATCGCCCGCATCGGCTGATCGGGCCACTCGGGGCCGTAGATCGAGAGGATCGCCGTATCGCCGACATCGGCGGACAGCACGCGCTCCTTGTAGGAATCGTGCGCTTCTGCCTCTCGCGCAGCGAGGAAACGACTGCCGCACCATACGGCGTCGGCCCCGAGAACGAGCGCCGCGGCCATGGTCGCGCCGTCGACGATGCCGCCTGCGGCAAGCAACGGCAAGCCGGGGAAGCGCCTGCGGATTCGCGGAAAGAGCGTCATGGTCGAGGCTTCGGCCCGATTGTGCCCACCGGCCTCCGCACCCTGGACGATGAGTGCATCGGCGCCGAGTGCGGCCGCCTGCTCGGCTTCGGCGACGCGGCCGATTTGCATCCAGACCTTGATCCCGGCCTGCTTCAATCGTTCAACATGCGCTGGCGTCGGTAACGTCCAGAAGAAGATGGCGAGCGCCACCTGTTCCTCAATAAGGACGGACACGTGTTCATCGGTGACGAAGTCGCCGATCAGATCGACACCGAAAGGCCGCTTTGTCAGTGTCTTCGTCTGTCGGACGAGATCGCGCAGGACGTCGGGCGGATTGATGTCGGACCCGATCGTGCCGAGCCCGCCGGCTTCGCAGACCGCGGCCGCGAGAGCAGGACGCGCGATCATCGCCATGCCCGCATTGACGATGGGCGTTGTGAGCTTGAAGGTCCTGGTGATGGACGTCGAAAACATGATCTGAATCCTTTGATGGCATGGAGGATGACCGGCGCTGCTCGCGCCGGCCGGGGATTTTCGTCAGGACGGCTCCGCGGCCGCGGCCGGCGATGCACTTTTCGATGCGGGGGTTTGACCGAGTGCGGCCCCCGCCATGGTCAGAACCGAGAGTTCGGTATTGACCGAGAAGGTATTTGCCGTGACTCCGGTAAACCCCATGGCCGAGAGCCGGCGCTCGTGCTTCTCACGATAGCGCTCAGCGGCAGCGGCATGCTCGAACAGGTAGATGCCGCCGGCATGACCCGTTTTGCAGTTTTCCAGCCAGATCTTCCACACAAGCCCGTACTCGTTGGCGATGTCACGGGCGAGTTCGTGCACGGCTTCCGTCAGTTGCTTTCCCCAGGGACCGGGGAAAGGAAAACGAAACAAAAGTGCGGTCAGCATGTCCCGTACACCTCAGGCGGCGAGCGCCACCGACGTACCGGCGCCGAGGTCGGCCATGGCTTGATACAGGCCGAGCTTGCGCCCCACATTGACCAGCACGCCGGAAAACGCGGCGCTCAGGTCGGTAACGACCTGGCCGATGAAGGCTTCGACCTCGCTCGGCGCGGGCGGTGGTGTGAATTGGTTCATGATCCGGTCCTCTTGCGTTGGCATCGCGGCCGGAAGCGGCCGTATTCTGTACCCCCTGGGGTAGACGGCAAAGGAAAGACGGTCTTGATATACTCCGCCAAAGCCTTGCGAGATCGCGCCAATGACGACGGAAAGACACGCCGCGGCCAGGCTCGCCGCGCCGACCATCAATCTGGCCAGCCTCGTCTACGGCCTCGACGCCTACATGCGCTCGCGCGGGGCCGACGCGGGCGACGCCTTGCGCCGCGCCGGTCTTAAGCCCGGCGACCTCGCCGATCCCGATCGGCGCGTGCCGCTCATCCGCTATCTGGAGCTCCTGGAGATCTGCGCCGATCTCCTGGCCGATCCGCAATTCGGCTTGAAGTTCGGCGCCCAGTACGAGCCGAAACACGCCGGCGTCGTCGGCAATATAGCGCTGGCCTCGCGCACGGTCGGCGAAGCCTTCGAAACGATAGGGCGCTATCTGCCGACCATGGTCGACGCCACCGTGCACGGCGTGGAAGTCAGCGACGGGATCGTGTTTGTGTATTCCTACTATATCGATCCGCTGATGATGTCGTATCGGCAGAAAGCCGACTGGGCAATCGCCTTCGCGTGCAACCTCATGCGCATCGGGCTCGGCGATCCGCGTTGGACCCCGCAGGAGGTCCTGCTGCCGCAGTTGGCGGACGAAACGCCGGCGGAGCGCCGCACCCGCGCCGAGATCATGGGCGACACCGTCCGGGTCGGCCATCCCTGGGCCGGCATCCGGTTTGACGCCGGCCTGCTCAAGCGGCCGATGGCGACGGCCGATGCCATGATCGAGAGCCTGATGCGCCATTACGGCGATCTTCGGCTCGCCGCTTTGCCGGAACAGCGCGGCGAGATCGAGCAATGGCGCCACGAGATCGCCCGCGTGCTGGTCAAGGGCGAGGGCGGGATCGAGCACCTCGCCAAGGCGACCGGCACTTCGGTGCGGACGCTCCAGCGGCGGCTGAAGGATGCCGGCGTGAACTACTCCGACCTGCAGAACGACGTGCGCAAGACGCTGGCGCTGAACCTCCTGGAAAACGAGACTCTGGCGCTGGCGGAAATTGCCTTTTCGCTCGGCTACTCCGAAGTCAGCGCGTTCAATCACGCCTTCCGGCGCTGGGTCGGCCAATCGCCGGGCCATTATCGTCGACTACGCGCGGTTCATTTCAATCCGCCACAGCAAAGAAGTCGGAGCCGCCCGCCAGCGGATCGATTTGAATGACTCCGCTCGGCAGGCCTCGAACTGAGGCTTGCCGACTGCGTGGCACTTCTTGCCAGGTTCGATGGCGACTTCGCCTATAGGTCGTAGATCTACACAGGTACCGGAGCGCTGCGGGGCAGGTGGTGATCAGCTCTCCGAAGTCCATGGGCGTTCCGGATTTATGAGTACACGCCCTGGCCGAGACTGCTTCACACGGCGGTGATATAGTCCGTCCATGTCCAAGCCCGGCTGGATCAGCGCCAAGCCACTCTCCGTTCTGCTCAGCGACGTCTTCTCCGACGCCTATGCCAAGCAGGGCTTTGCCGCGCGCGAACTGGTGACCCGGTGGGCCGAGATCGCCGGCCCCGAGATCGCGGCCCATTCGGAGCCCCTGAAGATGCAATGGCCGCGGCCGGTCGAAGGCCAGCCGCAGGAGCCGGCGACGCTGGTGCTCCGGGTCGAGGGCCCCATGGCGCTGGAGATCCAGCACTCCTCCGACGTCATCCTGCAGCGGGTCAACCGCTTCTTCGGCTGGAGCGCGGTCGGCAAACTGGCGCTGCGGCAGGCGCCGCTGTCGCGGCGCGACCGCCCCTCGCCGCCTCTCCCGCCGGACCCGAAGACGGTCGCCGAAATCTCCGAAACCCTGTCCGCGGTCGAGGACGAGGAGCTGCGCGCCGCGCTGGCGCGGCTGGGCGCGGCAATCAAGCGAAATTGACGCTAGTGGTCCGATTCTGCCATTCGCATCCCTTCGCGGCAGGCACTTTTGCGAATGTCGGAATCAAAGGACCACTAGCAAATTATTGTTTCTAGTGGAGCTTTGGATTTGACGTTCGCATCAAGGCGTCTCGGCGAGACGGTAGCGAACGTCAAATCCGCTCCACTAGCGCGGCCGCACGCGGTTCCCGCCGGCCATTGCCACGCCAGCCGTTTCAAGCTAGCGAACGGGCCTGTTTTGATCCTCGAAAAGCGCCAGTCCGGGAGTCCGCCTTGATCATCACGCGCCGCGCCTTCACCGCCGCCCTGTCCTTGACCGGACTTGCCGCGATCGCAGGCCTTTCGCCACTGCGGTTCATCGCCGAGGCGATGGCGCAGGGTGCCGCCGATGTCGCCAAACCCGTCTCGCTGCCGGACATGGTGCTGGGACCGGCGGACGCCAAGGTGACCATCACCGAATATGCGTCGATGACCTGTCCGCATTGCGCGGCGTTCAACGCCGACGTGTTCCCGAAGATCAAGTCCGAGTTCATCGACACCGGCAAGATCCGTTACATCTTCCGCGAGTTCCCGCTCGACATCAAGGCGGCCGCCGGCTCGATGCTGTCGCGCTGCATCGCCAAGGGCGACGCCGCGAAATATTTCGCGGTCACCGATCTCCTGTTCCGCCAGCAGAACGACTGGGTCGCCAAGAACACCACCGAGACGCTCGGACGGATCGGCAAGCAGGCCGGCCTCAGCCAGCCGGAAGTCGAAGCCTGCCTGAAGGACCAGTCCCTGCTCGACAAGATCGCCGCCGACCAGAAATACGCCAGCGATGTGCTGAAGGTGGATTCGACGCCGACCTTTTTCCTCAATGGCGAGAAGATCAAAGGCGAAACCTCGTTCGACGAGTTCGCCAAGAGGATCAACGCGCTCCTCAAGGGCAGCTGATTCGAAACCGGACCGCGTTCGAATTCAACAAGAAGATCAAGCCGCTGTCCAAGTGCTGATTCGCAAGGAGCATGATCCGGAAAAGTGGACGCCGGTTTTCCGAAAAGATCATGCTCAATCAAGAAATCTTGAGCGCATAGCGCTCAAAATCGCGGTCGAGATTCATTCTCGCGGATAACCCCAGCAAAAGGCTTGGGAAAAGAAGCCGTGCCCGATTGCCCCCGGGCCACGCCAAAGCCATTGTCGCGGGCCATCAGAGGCGCCAAAAGCAACTCACCCCCCACACCGACATTGCCTTCTATGGTATTGTCACGGCAGGGAGATTCGCGCCCTGCCAAGAAAGATTCCTGTCGATGAAGCTGACGCGTCTTCGCCTCCATGGTTTCAAGTCGTTCGTTGAACCCACTGATTTCATGATCGAACCCGGTTTGACCGGCGTCGTCGGTCCGAACGGTTGCGGCAAGTCGAACCTGGTCGAGGCGTTGCGCTGGGCGATGGGCGAGACCTCGCACAAATCGCTGCGTGCCGCCGACATGGAGGCGGTGATCTTCGCCGGTTCCGGCAACCGCCCGGCGCGCAACCACGCCGAAGTCGTGATGACGATCGACAATGCCGATCGCACCGCGCCTGCCGCCGTCAACGACAGCCAGATCCTGGAGATCTCCCGCCGCATCGAGCGCGAGGCGGGTTCGGTCTACCGCATCAACGGCCGTGACGTGCGCGCCCGCGACGTGCAGATCCTGTTCGCCGATGCCGCGACCGGCGCGCGCTCACCGGCCCTCGTGCACCAGGGCAAGATCGGCGAGATCATCCAGGCCAAGCCCGAACAGCGCCGCCGCGTGCTGGAAGACGCCGCCGGCGTCGCCGGCCTGCATGCCCGCCGCCATGAAGCCGAGCTGCGGCTGAAGGCGGCCGAGACCAACCTCACCCGCGTCGAGGACGTGATCGGCCAGCTCGCCGGCCAGATGGAAGGCCTGAAGAAGCAGGCGCGCCAGGCGATCCGCTACCGCGAAGTCGCCGCCAAGGTGCGCAAGGCCGAGGCGATGCTGTACCACCTGCGCTGGCTGGAAGCCAACACGGACGTGACGGATTCGGCCCACACCCACGATCTCGCCGTGCGCGAGATGGCCGAGCGCACCCGCGAACAGGCGGAAGCCGCGCGCATCCAGGCGGTTCGCGCCGCCGAACTGCCGGCCTTGCGCGAGGCCGAAGCCCGCGCCGCGGCCGGCCTGCAGCGGCTCAACAATGCCCGCGACCTGCTCGACCGCGAGGAAGAGCGCGCCAAGGAGCGCGTTGCCGAGCTTGAACGCCGGCTGACGCAGTTTTCCGCCGACATCGCCCGCGAGCAGCAGCAGAACTCGGACGCCGATGTCGCGCTGCAGCGCCTCGACACCGAGGACGCCGAGCTGAAGGAAGATATCAAGTCGCGCGTCGAGAAGCGTTCCGGCGTCGATGAGCGCGTCGCCGCCGCCGAAGCAACGCTGGCGGACACCGAACAGCTGTTCGGCGAACTCACGACTGCACTGGCCGACCTCACCGCCAGGCGCAACCAGTTCGAGGCCAACGTCCGCGGCCATCGCGACCGTCTTGCGCGGCTCGACCATGACATCGCCAATGTCCAGGCGGATGAACGCAAGCTCGCCGAAGAGACCGGCGGTCTCGGCGACATCGTAGCACTCGCTGCCGCCACGGAAACCGCGCAGCAGAACCGGGAACAGTCGGAGACCGCGGCTCAGGAGAGTGAAGCTGCGCATGTCGCGGCCCGCGCCAGGCTCGAAGCCTCCCGCGCCCCGCTCACCGAGGCCGACAAGCGCGTGCAGCGGCTCGAGACCGAGGCCCGCACCATTTCCAAGATCGTCAACGGCGAGACCAAGAACCTCTGGCCGCCGATCATCGACGGCGTCACCGTCACCAAGGGTTTTGAGAAGGCGCTCGGCGCAGCCCTCGGCGACGATCTCGATGCGCCCGTCGATCCCTCCGCGCCGATGCGCTGGACGGTGGCCGGCGCCGATTTCGACGATCCCTCTCTGCCCGCCGGCGTCGAGCCGCTCGCAGCCCGTGTGCAGGCGCCGCCCGAGCTCGCACGCCGCCTGAAGCAGATCGGCGTCGTGGCCAGGGAACGCGGCGCGGAACTGGTATCGCAGCTCAAGACCGGCCAGCGGCTGGTGTCGCCCGAAGGCGACGTCTGGCGCTGGGATGGCTTCGTTGCCGCCGCGCATGCCCCGACCGGCGCGGCCCGCCGCCTCGCCGAGCGCGCGCGGCTCGTCGATATCGAGCACGAACTTGAGCAGGCGCGCCTCGATGCCACCGCCAAGCGCCAGGCGCTGGAAACCGCGGAGGCCGAACTGAAGGCCGCAGCGCAAGCCGAGAGCGCCGCGCGCGAAGCTTCCCGCGCCGCCCAACGCGAGGCCGATGCGGCGCGCGAACGGCATGCCGCGACCGAGCGCGAGATCAACCGCCACGCCGCGCGCAAGTCCGCGTTGTTCGAAGCCTACAGCCGCCTCACCATCGACCGCACCGAGGTCGAAAGCGCGCACCAGGATGCCGCCGCCGCACTCGCCGAGTTGCCGCCGAGCCTTGAGACCGAAACGAAGCTGGCCGCGGTCCGCACCGACATCGAGGACCATCGCCGCATGGCCGCACAGGTGCGCGCCGAAGCGCAGGCGCTGGCCCGCGAGGCCGAGCTTGCCGATCGCCGCGTGCAGGCGATCCTCGCCGAGCGCGGCGAATGGGCCAACCGCAAGGCCAGCGCCGCCTCGCAGATTGCGACCATCGAGGCCCGCCTCACCGAGGTCACCGCGGAGCGTACGGAGCTGGAGAATGCCCCGGCCGTATTCGCCGAGAAACGCAGCGCGCTGATCTCCGAGATCGAGCATGCCGAAAACGACCGCCGCGTCGCCGCCGACGCATTGGCCGCCGCCGAGACCGCGATGGCCGAGACCGACCGCGCCGCCAAGGTCTCGCTCGAAGCCCTGTCGAGCGCGCGCGAAGCCACAGCCCGCGCCGAGGAGCGCATGGAAGGCTCCAGGCGCCGCCTTTCCGATGTCGAGCGCGAAATCCACGACATGCTCGAGGTCGAGCCGCAGGCCGTCGCGGGCCTCGCCGAGATCGAGCCGGGCGCGGAGCTGCCGCCGCTCGCCGAGATCGAGGAGAATCTCGAAAAGCTGCGCCGCGACCGTGAGCGGCTTGGCGCGGTCAACCTGCGCGCGGAGGAAGAGCTGCGCGAGGTCGAGGCCCAACACACCGCGCTCACGACCGAACGCGACGACCTCGTCGAAGCCATCAAGCGCCTGCGCCAGGGCATCCAGAGCCTCAACCGCGAGGCGCGCGAGCGCCTGCTGGCCTCGTTCGAGGTCGTCAACGGCCATTTCAAGCGGCTGTTCACGGAACTGTTCGGCGGCGGCGAAGCCGCACTTCACCTGATCGAAAGCGACGATCCGCTTGAAGCCGGCCTCGAGATCATTGCGAAACCGCCGGGCAAGAAGCCGCAAACCCTTTCGCTGCTCTCGGGCGGCGAGCAGGCCCTGACCGCGCTGGCGCTGATCTTCGCGGTGTTCCTCACCAACCCCTCGCCGATCTGCGTGCTGGACGAGGTCGACGCGCCGCTCGACGACCACAACGTCGAACGTTTCTGCACCCTGCTGCACGAGATGACGAGCTCGACGGACACGCGCTTCATCATCATTACGCACAACCCGATCACCATGGCGCGGATGAACCGCCTGTTCGGCGTCACCATGGCCGAGCGCGGCGTGTCGCAGCTCGTCTCCGTCGCACTCGATGAAGCCGTGAAGATCCTCGACCAGAACGTGGCGTGAGAGGATGCTGTCATTCCGGGCGCACGAAGTGCGAACCCGGAATGACGTGAAGCGACGGTAAGCCATGATTTCCCCCGATCTCCCCGCCGAACTCAGGGCCGCGCTGGAGGCGAAACTGGAGGGATTGTCTCGCAATGACGTGGCGGCCCGCGCGGCGTTGATTTCCAGAACCTATCGCGAGGGCGGCGGCTCCGGTGCGATCAAATCCGAAATGGACGCCCTCGCCTACGCACTGGCGCGGATGCCCGCGACCTATGCCGCCGTGAGCGCCTGCCTGAATGCATTGCTCGAAGCGCGCCCGGATTTTGCACCCGAGAGACTGCTTGATATTGGCGCGGGCCCTGGCACCGCGAGCTGGTCGGCCGGCGAGGCCTTTCCCTCACTCAAATCCTTCGCGCTGCTTGACGCCAACCAGGTCTTGCGGACGCTCGCGCTCGATCTGCTGACTGGCAGCACGCGTTTGGCCGGACTGCACTACGAGCCCGGCGAGGCCCGCGCTTCGCTCGCCAGGGCCGGGCCGGCCGACTTCGTGGTCGCGAGCTACTTGATCGGCGAACTCGGCGAAGCCGAACGCGCGTCGCTGGCTGAGGCGATGTGGGCCAAGACCCGCGACACGCTTGTCGTGATCGAACCCGGCACGCCCGCGGGCTATGCGCGCATCATCGCCCTGCGCGAGCAACTGGTCGCCGCCGGCGCGCATGTGCTGGCGCCCTGCCCTCACGACCGGCAATGCCCTCTTGTCCCGCCCGACTGGTGCCACTTCTCCCAGAGGCTCGCCCGCTCGCGCGCGCACAAGCAGGTCAAGGGTGCCGACGTGCCGTTCGAGGACGAGCGGTTTTCCTACGTTGCATTGACGCGCGAGCCGGTCTTCGAACACCCTTCCCGCGTGCTGGCACAGCCCGCGATCGGCAAGGCCGGGATTTCCGCCAGGCTCTGCACGCCCGCCGGCGTCACGCTCGCCAAGGTGCCGCGGCGCGACAAGGAAGCCTACGCGAAGGCCCGGCACTGGCGCTGGGGCGATGCCGTCGCGGAGAAAAGTTAAGGGTTTCCACGGCTTGCCGTTGAACTTAAAACTTCTTGCGGCAGACCAAGGGGGACCCCACCTCGTGGCTTGCGGATACGCCTGCTCATTCTTGTCCAGATCATCGCTTTCCTTAGTCCCCACCAGGAGTTTCTCCATGTCGTCCGGCTGGATCGTTCTCGGCGTCATCGTCGTTCTCGTCCTTTTTGCCTTCGGTGCCTATAACCGGCTGGTCGCGCTCAGCCAGCGCGTCAGCCAGTCCTTCGCCGACATCGACGTGCAGCTCAAGCAGCGCCACGACCTGATCCCGAACCTGGTCGAGACGGTGAAGGGCTATGCGTCGCATGAGCGCGGCACGCTCGAGGAGGTGATCAAGGCCCGGAATTCCGCGATGTCGGCGCAGGGACCGGCGCAGGTATCGGCAGCGGAAAACCAGCTTTCCGGCGCGCTCGGCCGGCTGATCGCGCTGTCGGAAGCCTATCCGGACCTCAAGGCCAACGCGAACTTCCAGCAGCTCGCGAGCGAACTGTCCGATCTCGAAAACAAGATCGCCGCGAGCCGCCGCTTCTTCAACAACGCGGTCCAGGAATACAACACCGGCATCCAGCAGATGCCGGCAGCCCTGTTCGCCGGCATGTTCGGCTTCACCAGGAAGGAGTTCTTCGATCTCGGGGCCAGCCGCGCCGAAGTCGAGACCGCGCCGAGCGTGAAGTTCTGAGGCACCTATGACTTTCCTTCTTCGTCATTCCGGGATGGTCCGAAGGACCAGACCCGGAATCTCGAGATTCCGGGTTCGATGCTGCGCATCGCCCCGGAATGACGGTGCTTAGTCATGGCCGCGTACGGTCTCTATACCCACATCGCCGCAAACAAGACGCGGTCGCTGATCCTGCTCGCGGGCCTGTTCCTGCTGGTCTATGTGATCGTCTATGCTGGCGGGCTGATCTTCGAGGTGTTGAACAACGGCGATGCGACCGTCCCCTATTACCTGAAAGCAGCGCTGTCCGACGTGATCCGGACGCTGCCTTATTCGACGGGCGCGGCGGTCCTCTGGATCGTCATCGCCTATTTCTTCCACCAGTCGATCATCGACGCGGTCACCGGCGGCGAGAGCGTCACGCGGCAACAGCAGCCGCGGCTCTACAATCTCCTGGAAAACCTCTGCATCTCGCGCGGCATCCCGATGCCGAAGCTGAAGATCATGGAGAGCGACGCGCTCAACGCCTTCGCGACCGGCCTGAACCCGCGGCAATACGCCGTCACCGTCACCACGGGCCTTCTGAACACGCTCGACGACCAGGAGATCGAGGCCGTGCTCGGCCACGAACTCACCCACATCCGTAACGGCGACGTGCAGATGATGGTGGTTGCCGTGGTCATCGCGGGCGTGGTCGGCTTCTTCGCCGAGCTGTTGTTCCGCGGCTTTTCCAATTTCGGCTATTACGGCGGCGGCTGGGGTGGCGGCGGATCGTCCCGGTCGTCTTCCTCGTCGTCGGACAGCGGCGGCAGCAGCGACCGGAAGGGCGGCGGAGGTGGCGCGGCTGTTATCATCATCATTGTCGCGGTGGTGCTGATCGTGCTCGCCTGGGCCCTGTCACAGCTCGTGAAACTGGCGCTGTCGCGCTCACGCGAACTATTGGCGGATGCCGGCTCGGTCGAACTGACCAAGAACCCGGACGCCATGATCTCGGCGCTGCGCAAGATCGAGGGCCGCGGCGAGCTGCCCGGTGCAACTTCCGCGGTGATGGAACTCTGCGTCGACAACCCGCGCGAGGGCTTTGCCGACCTGTTTGCGACCCACCCTTCGGTCGAATCCCGCGTGCAAGCGCTGGTGAAATATGCCGGCGGCCACTACGAGGGCCCGCTGGCGCTGCCGATGCATCCGACCGACGACCAGCCGGATCCCGACCAGGCGCCGCCGCTGCCCGCGCCGAACGGGCCGTGGAGCGATGCCGCCAATCCACCCGGCACCCCGAATGCATCTCCGCCCGCCGCTCCCCCTCGACCACCCGGTCCCTGGAGCAATACCTCAGGGCCTTGGGGACGCCACTAGGCCATTAAACCTAATGACGAAATTACCGGCGATGCGCCGGACGGGCGGTCTAATGATTTGAATTCTCCCTTGTTTCTGCCATCTTCGCGCCCAAACAAGGTATGGGATGAACCGGCCGCTGACGGTCGGGGGCGTTTAGGGGATCAGCATGGCAAAGCCGGCAGTGATTGTGGTGGGCGCGGACAAGGGCGGGGTCGGCAAGACCACCGTCTCGCGTACACTTCTCGACTATTTCAGCGCAAACAACGTGCCGACCCGGGCATTCGACACCGAATCGCCGCGCGGCACCCTGAAGCGCTTCCACCCCGACATCACCGAGATCGTCGACATGACGGCGACGGCCGACCAGATGAAGATCTTCGATACGCTCAATGCCGCATCGCCTTCGGTCACGGTGATCGACGTCCGCGCCGGCCTGCTCTCACCGGCGCTGGCCTCGCTCCGGGACATCGGCTTTCTCGACGCCGCCAAGGGCGGCCAGATCACTTTCGCCGTGTTCCATATCCTCGGCCCCTCGATCGCCTCGCTGGACGAGATCGCCGAAACCGCGAACTTCATGTCGGGCGCCAAGTACTTCCTGGTGAAGAACTTTATCAACGACACCCCGTTCTTCCAGTGGGACCAGGCGACCTATAATTCCTATTTCAACCGGATCAAGGACGCCACCGACCTCACCATCCCCAAGCTCAACGAAATGGCCTATGAGCAGGTCGAGGTGGCTTCCGTTCCGTTCCTGAAATTCGTCGCCAACAAGGGCCCCCATGACGAGACCGCGAACTATTCCTTCGTGCTGCGCGGCTATGTCCGGCACTGGCTTGCCAATGTCTGGAGCGAGTTCGACCGCATCAAGCTGACCGATATCGTCGGCTCCACCAAGCCGTCGGTCCGCAGCGGCGAAAAATAATTCGCGCGCCCGGAAAAATCCGGCTGGATTAGCCGAAAAAATCTCCTGATATAGCGGGTGATGCCCGCAACCCCCATCTACATCTTCTGCTCGCCCCGCCCGCAGGTCGGCAAGACGCTGCTCGCGCGGCTGCTCAGCGAGTTCCTGCTCTTGAAGAACGGCAGGGTGACGGCGTTCGACATCAACCTGAAAGAGCCGACGCTGCTCGATTATCTCCCCGACATCACCGAAACAGCCGACGTCATCGGCACCTATGGCAAGATGCAGCTGATGGACCGCGTCATCGTCGACGACGGGCTTTCGAAGGTGATCGACCTCGGCTATCACGCCTTCGACGAGTTCTTCAAGATGTCGGAGCAGATCGGCTTCCTGAAGGAAGCGGCGCGACGCAATGTGGCGCCGATCGTCCTGTTCGTCGCCGACATCGACCGCACCTCGGCGCGCGCATACGAGATGCTGAAGCTGCAGATCCCGCCGTCGAACCTGATCGTGATCGACAACGAATACGTGGTGCGCGGTGAATTGCCCGACGCGATGTCGCACGGCCGCGTCATGCGCGTCACCGCGCTGCCGACGTTCCTCAAGACCTATGTCGACCGCCTGGCCTTCTCCTTCACCGGCTACCTGCGGCAGGAAAAGGACTCATCGACCGAGCTGCATCAGTGGATCCGCAGGAATTATTATGCGTTCCGCGAGCTCGAGTTGAAATTGATCCTGCAGGGGTCGTGACGGCGCCTGAGCGACGGCCGGTCGCGTGCCCCGGATGCAGCGCAGGGTTATGCGCGCACGCATTCCTGGAGCCAAATCCGTCTTGAGCGGGCCCAATCCCCGGTCCGGCGGTTCCAGAATTAACCCGCAGCTCCGGTATTAATCAAAACTAATAAGCTTAACCGACGCAATGTGTTGCGCCGGCCCGCGCGGCAACTGAGTAATCCAGCATTAAGCAGTTCCATCAACCCTTTGAAGAAGGGAGTACCAATAATGGTTCAGTCAACAACCGGGCGCCAACCGAGTAACATCGAGCGCGAAATCCTTGCGGAAGCCCGAAGCCTGCACGATCCGCGGTCTTTCGCTTCACCGACGGCCGATGCGCCACGCATGGCTATGCCCGATTACGTCGAGCATCGCGACGGTGCCACGGAAATCGGCAAGCTGTCGGCGGAAGCCGTGGTCCGCGAATACGAAGCTACGGCGAAAGAGATCGAGTCGATCGGCGTCGACCTGGTCGAGCGCGCCAAGCAATGCGAGGCGATGACCCGCGATGCGCTGACCGTGACCAAGGAGCTGAGGGAGATCGCAGAACGCTACCGCGAAGAGGCCAAGCGCGCCTTCGATCACATCGAAACCTGCTCGCTGATGGTCGCGGAAGCCCGCAGGACCTGCACCGAATTGAAGGACAAGCTCGCCGTGCCCCTTGCAACGGACAAGCTGAGGCTAAAGCGAAAATGACATCCGTGAAGCGTTCGGCTGGCAAGCGGTAATGCAGACGGCCGGTCTGCCTGCTGCTTCCGAAAAATCCGCATAGAGGCGCTCCACCTGGGCAACGCCCATGTCTTGTGCGCGTCAGATTGGCTTCGCTACTCAAGCCCGGCCCAGCGGAACGCCGCCAGGTAATGCTCGCGTTCGGCTTCGCATCTGAAGGGCATCTCGCTGGCCAGCCAGGCGAGCGACAGGCTCGGCTGGACGCGGAGCAGCGCTGCCAGCGCCGTGGTCGCCAATTCCCGCTGTTCGGTCATCGCGGCCGCCGCTGTGAGCACGCGGTGGGCGCCGACGAAATCGGGGCGCAGACGCATAGCTTCGCGCGAGAGACCGATTGCATCCTCATAGTTGCCGCCGACGAACTGGCAATAAGAGCTCACACCGTAGTAGACCGCAGCAAAGGGGTCGCGCGGGCTCAGGCGCAATGCCTGGCGCGCGGCGCGATCGCCTTCTTGCCAACGGCCGCAATAGGCAAGCGCCACGCCGTAATAGCCTCGTGCGAGTGAGAAACTGGGATTGAGCTCCAGCGAGAGCTCAAATTCGGCGAGGCAGTCGTCGAAACGGCGGGTGAACAGATAGACGATCGCCAGCGCGCAATGCGCCCATGCGTCCTCGCTGTCGGCGTGAATGGCCGCAAGCGCCGCCCGCTCGGCGGTCGGCACCGCCTTGGCCATGTCTTCCCATCCCATGTGAGCGCCGAATGTGTGGCTGGCGGCCAGTACGCCGAGCGCTTGCCCATAGTGCGGATCGATCTTGATGGCCTTCTCCAGCAACGCCTGCGCGACCATGTTGTCCTGCCGCGTGACGCGCCAGTAATGCGACAGCGCGCGCATCACGAGGTCCCAGGCATCCATGCTGTCCGGCGCCTTGCGCTGGGCCCGGAAATTTTCCGCGGCATAGAGCTGCGGCTCGATGGCTGCGACGATCGACTGCGTGATCTCGTCCTGGACGGCGAAAACGTCGGCCAGGCAGCGGTCGTAGCGCTCGGCCCAGACATGGCTTCCGGTCGCAACATCATTGAGCTGCGCCGTGATCCGCACGCGGTCGCCCTCCTTCCGCACGCTGCCCTCGACGACATAGGCAACGCCGAGCTCGTCTGCGATCTGCTTCAAGTGAACCGACTTGCCCTTGTAGACAAAGGAGGAGTTGCGCGCGATCACATAGAACCAGCGCAGCTTCGAAAGCGCCGTGATGATGTCTTCACTGATGCCGTCGGAAAAGTACTCCTGCTCGGCTTCGCCGCTCAGATTGGTGAAGGGCAGGACCGCGATCGCGGCACGGTCGAGCGCGGGCAGCGCCAGGCGCGACAGCTCGCCGTCCTGCCCGGCGGAGCGAGCAGACGGCGCGGGAGCCGCTGCCGGCCGATCCACATGCACGTCGCCGACAAAACGAAATCCCTTGCGCGCGACGGTGCGCAAGAGACGCTGATCCTTGCCGGTATCATTGATAGCTCTGCGCGCGGCATTGATCCGGCTCGTCAGCGTCAACTCGGAGACGATGCGGCCGTCCCACACCTTGTCGAACAGCTCATCCTTGCCGACGACGCGCTCGCGATGCTCGAGCAAATACAGCAGCACGTCGAAAACCTGGGGCTCCAGCGACACACTTTCACCGGCGCAGGCCAATTCGCGCCGTTCGGCGTCAAGCACTTGATTTTCAAAGAGAAATTTCATTAGTAAAACCTCATCCGGCAACCACCTCACGAAAAAAACAAGGTCACCTGAAGGCAAACTCAAGCTTGCCTCCGAGTCTTTAAGTCAAAGCACCACCATGTTCGGTTCACCGCGGCATGACCGCGATGCATATCCGCACAGGAGAGAAACATGGCGACCTTGACCGCCGCGCGACAAACGGCCACACCCGATCTCACAGCCCTCAAGACCAAGCAACAGGCTGCGTGGTCGTCTGGAAATTACGCCGTCATCGGCAGCACGCTGCAGATCGTGGGCGAACAGCTTTGCGAGGCGCTCGATCTTCGCTCGGGCTCGAAAGTCCTGGATGTGGCCGCCGGCAACGGCATGGTCAGCCTCGCGGCGGCACGCCGCTGGTGCGATGTGACGTCCACCGACTACGTCCCGGCCCTGCTTGAATGCGGGCGGGCACGCGCAGCCGCCGACGGCTTCCCGATCGAATTCAGGGAGGCGGACGCCGAATCCCTTCCGTTCGATGATGCCGCCTTCGATGTGGTCCTCTCCACGTTCGGCGTCATGTTCACGCCGAAGCAGGCGCAGGCCGCTTCCGAGCTCGCGCGCGTCTGCAAGCCCGGAGGTCGCATCGGGCTTGCCAACTGGACTCCGGAGGGCTTCATCGGGCAGGTCTTCAAGACGCTTGGAAAATACCTGCCGCCTCCGCCGGGCGCCAAATCGCCCGCACTCTGGGGCACGCGTGCCGCGCTCGAGGAAATGTTCGGCAGCCAGGCGAGCTCGATCAAGGCCGAGCCGCGCATGTTCAACTTCCGCTACCGCTCGCCCGAGCATTTCCTCGACGTCTTCAGGACCTTCTACGGACCGGTGCTGAAGGCGTTCGCCGCACTCGATGCGGGCCCGCAGCAAGACCTCCACAACGACCTGTACGCGCTGATCGTGCGCATGAACAAGTCCGGCGACGCCACCATGGTGGTGCCCAGCGAATATCTCGAGGTGGTTATCACCAAGCGGTGATGCCGTCTTTCGAGAGGTTCAGCGCACGCGGTCCGGACTCCGAAGGGAGCCCGGACCGCCGACATTGCGAAAACAACAAGCCAAAAACAACAAGCCAAAAACAACAAGCCAAAAACAACAAGCATTGAGAAGAAAAAAATGTCCGACAACTCCCGGCAAATTTACACCCGGCCCGCCTGGCTGATCATCGTCCTTGCCATTGCGCCCGCGATCGGGCTCGGCATCTGCCGCTTTGCCTATGCGCTGGTGCTGCCAGACATGCGCGAGAGCCTGGGATGGTCCTGGTCCACGGCCGGCCTGATGAACACGGTCAACTCGGCGGGCTATCTGATCGGCGCGCTGGCCGCGAGCCGGGTGATCCGACGCTTCGGAATGCTGGCGAACCTCAAATACGGCACCGTCATCTGCATCGTGACGCTTGCGCTCCCGGCGATCACGGACAACGCCGTCATATTCGGCGCTTCGCGCCTGATCTCCGGGATCGCCGGGGCCTTTGCCATGATTTCCGGAAGCGCGCTTGCGAGCCACATCGCGCAGGCCCAGCCGAGCCGCCAGGCGTTTTATCTCAGCCTGTTCTATATCGGGCCTGCGGTTGGCATCCTGATTTCCGGTTTCGTCGCGCCGTTCATGCTCGAATGGTTCGGCGCGGGAAGCTGGTGGATCGTATGGGCGGCGCTGGCTGCGATTTCAGCCGTCATGGCGATGGCGCTGCCGGCCGTGCGTCTGTCCGAGCCGGGGCCCCCCGCGGGAGCCGCCAAGGCCACGGTCCGAACCGGATCGATCATCTTCTACCTGATCGGCTACACCTTGTTCGGCGCGGGCTACATCGCCTACATGACCTTCATGATCGCCTATGTGCGCAACGCCGGAGCGGGCGCTGCGGCACAGTGCGCGTTCTGGACCTGCATCGGCGTCGGCGCAATCGCGCAGCCATGGGTGTGGGGCGGCGCCATGGCAAAGGCGGCCAGCGGCCGCCTCACGGCGTTGCTGCTTGCCCTCACTGCGGTCGGCGCCCTGATCCCCCTGCTCGGCAATACTCCCCTGGTGTTGGCGATCTCTGCTGCCGTTTTCGGTAACGCCTTCTTCGCTGTGGTGTCGTCGGCGACCGCCTTTGCCCGTCTCAATTACCCGCCGAACGCCTGGCCCAGCTCGATCGCGCTGGTGACTCTCGCCTTCAGCGTCGGCCAGACCCTTGGTCCGATTGCGACCGGCGCGATGACCGATGCATTCGGCAGCCTGTCCTATGCGCTGAACGTCTCGGCCGCCATGCTGGTCGCCGGCGTCGTCGCCTGCATGATCCATACGATCGTAACGCGCGACGGAACGCCGCGAACCCAGCCGCTCCAGCACGGAGGGAGCGCCTGATGTTCATCATGCTTAGTTGGCTTGTCGCGCGAACAATCCGTTTCATTCGCCTGCGACACAGCCGAACCAACTCCCATCGCGCCCTCGCACGGATGGAACGACGTCAATTGCGCGACATCGGGCTTGCGTGCGCCGACGCACAGAGCCGTCACCTGCATTTTGCGAACGCCGAAGCTCAATTGGGAATGATTCGATGACGATTTCAAATTCCTTGCATCAAAATGGCTGCGTGATCGCCCTGCATTGCTCGCTCGGCTCCGGACGTCAGTGGACGAGGCTGACCGCGGAGCTCGGCACCTCCTATCGGGTCATTGCTCCCGATATTTCCGGCTACGGCAGCCAGCTCGGCTGGACGGACCTGCCGATGACGCTCGCCGACGAGATCGCGCATCTCGGCGCCGCCATCGACCGCGTGGAAGGACCGCTGCACCTCGTCGGCCATTCCTATGGCGGCGCCATCGCGTTCAAGATCGCGACCGCTTCGCGGTTCGCCGACCGTGTGCGCAGCCTGACCCTGATCGAGCCGGTGCTGCCGACGCTGCTCAGGGAAAATCCCGCGGACCGGCGGCTGCATGACCTGTTCGCGCAATTGGCGCGCAACGTCTCCGCAGATCTGTGGAACGGCATGCATATGGAGGCGGTCGACCGCTTCGTGTCGTATTGGAACGGATCGGGCCCCGTCGAACAGCTCTCCGCCGAGGCGCGGCTGCGCATGATCGAACGCGTCGAGAAGATCGCCTACGATTTCACCGCGGCGCTTTCGGAAGACAACGTCACGTCGGCCGCGGCCGCGATCGACGTGCCGACGCTGCTGCTGTCCGGCGGGCTCTCACCCTATCTCACGCAGCGCATCGTCGGCCGGCTCGCCTCGCTCGTTTCGGGCGCCGACGCGCATCATTTCCCTCCGGCGGGCCACATGCTGCCACTAACGCATGCGAAGCTCGTGAACCCGCTGATTGCAGCGCACATCCGGCGCGCCGACGACCTAGCCATGGTATCGTTGGCGTCCGGGTTAGAAGCGATCAGCCGGGTCGCCGATCCGGAACTCGGGCCTGCGCCGAAATAGCGCAGACCCGAAATTCAAGAACCATCCGATTGTACCCCACCCGATCATTCAACGATGCGGAGAAACCATGCCGACCGAAAGCCATAACGCGGAAACCATTGTGCTGCACGCCGGTAGCTATCGCGCCGACCCCGCCACCAATGCGGTGGCGGTGCCGATCTATCAGACGACGTCGTACCAGTTCAATTCGGCCGAACATGCGAGCAATCTGTTCGCGCTGAAGGAGCTCGGCAACATCTACACCCGCATCATGAATCCGACGCAGGCGGTGCTGGAAGAGCGCGTCGCCGCGCTGGAGGGCGGGGTCGCAGCACTTGCGCTTGCCTCGGGGCAAGCCGCCTCGCTGTTTGCGGTGCAGAACATCTGCCATGCCGGCGATAATTTCGTCTGCTCGACCGACATCTATGGCGGCACCTGGAACCTGTTCCAGAATACGCTCGGCACGATGGGCATCGAGTGCCGCTTCGTCGATCCCGCCGACCCCGAGAATTTCCGGCGCGCCACCGACGCGAAAACGCGATGCTACTACGGCGAGACGCTGCCGAACCCAAAATTGGCCGTCTTCCCGATCGCCGAAGTCGCGAAAATCGGCGAAGCGCTCGGCGTGCCCTTGATCATGGACAATACCGCCTGCCCGGTGCTGTGCCGGCCGATCCAGCATGGCGCGGCGATCACGATGCATTCCACCACCAAATATATCGGCGGCCACGGCACCTCGATCGGCGGCATCATCGTCGACAGCGGCAAGTTCGACTGGGAGAAGCACGCCGATCGCTTTCCCATGCTGAACAAGCCCGATCCGAGCTATCACGGCGCGGTGTGGACGCAAGCCGTGAAGCCGCTCGGCCCGATCGCCTATATCCTCAAAGCCCGCGTGACCCTGCTGCGCGACCTTGGCGCCGCAATGTCACCGTTCAACGCCTTCATGTTCATTCAGGGGCTGGAGACGCTGGCGCTGCGCATGCGCCAGCATTGCGCCAACGCGAGCGCGGTGGCGGACTATCTGTCCAAACATGCGAAGGTCACGAAGGTGATCTTCCCGTCCAAGATGAGCGGGGAAGCCAGACGCCGCGCCGATGCCTATCTCAAGGGCGGCTATGGCGGCCTGCTCGGGTTCGAATTGAAGGGCGGCCGCGACTCGGGCCGCAAATTCATCGACGCGCTGAAGATGTTCTACCACGTCGCCAATATCGGCGATGCGCGCTCGCTCGCGATCCACCCGGCCACCACCACCCACTCGCAATTAACGGCGGAGGAGCAGCTCAAGACCGGCGTCACCGAAGGCTATGTCAGGCTATCGATCGGGATCGAGCATGCCGACGACATCATCGGCGATCTGGAGCAGGCGCTGGCGAAGGCTTGAGGACCGACGGCTCTTTCCGCACGTCAGGACATCACACGATACCAACAAAGAGGCCGCCAATTGAGGCGGCCTTGCTACCTGAGGCGATTTCGAACCCAAGCGTCCTTGACCTCAAAAACGATGATCATCGCGATGGTCGTCCTCCATCGCAGCCGCGTCGCGCGCCTCCACCTCGGATATCATGTAAGCCGCCATTGGGCGCGTCTACCAGGATAGGTCCGGCCAAGATCGCCAATATCGTAAGCATTTTGTAGTTCCCGAGCGACGATGCACGTGAACGTGCAGAGCATCGGGTTGCTCCAAGGCCAATTTCAAAATTCAAATCGGGCCACTGTGGAAATAAAATTAGGCCACTGAGGTCGGAAACAAGCCAGTACCCGGGGGCCGGTGCTAGGATAATGGGCTTTACATTCACGATCCAATTCAGACGTTTTTCCGCGTTGTTCAATTCGTTCATGATGCGGGCGGCCGCGTCGGAGACTAAAAATCACCCGTTTCTGTTGCCGCCCATTGTGCCACACCTACTCTCCGGGGGCACCGATTTGACCTATATACGAACGCCGGCGGCGCCTGCTTCGCCAGACAACCAGATTCTCACCCTGGCGCCGCCGGAAGGCGCGTCTACGATCGCGATTCCTCCGCCGTGCCACCGCGCTCGACGATCCCGAGCGCAATCGCAAGCCCCAATCCCGTGCCGCCGGTCGAGCGGTTGCAGGAGGATTCGCCACGATGAAAGGCGGTGAAGCAGGCCCGGCGATCGGCGAGTGGTATTCTTGGCCCGTCGTCATCGACGACGATCTCGGGTGTCCCCGACGAGGCCGGTAGCGATCTTCGGGTGCCGTTTTAGGGTGCCGTATCACACAATCGGTAGAACTGGACGCCGGCGAGGACCCGCGCGGGGAGAGGTTTGAGCTCAACTGGCTGAAGCCTGTTGTGCCACGGAGTGCCGAACAGGGCGTCGCGAACCGCACCAGTCAGGAAGACGCCGTTTTCGCCTTTGGCCAGAAGCTTGGCCGAGGCATTCTGCAATTGCGAGGCAATCCAGACATCACGGCCGTACAGAAAAGAGCGAAAGGCATACATCGTGCCATGGTGCAGTCCGATGCTGATCGCACAGCCCAACAACTCCTGCTGGCTCGCGTCCCAGCTCCTGCTCAAACGCTCAGCTCCTGCGATGGCCTCTCCAGCCTCGGCGAATGTAATGCAATAGGAATCGCCAAGATTAAAGCGGATCTGGCCACCAAATTGCCGCGCTATGCCGCGAGTCACTGCATCGAGCCTATCGAGGATACGCTCCACTGCGGCGCCCGCTGGCTCGGCATCCATGACCTTGCCGAAGCCGCCAAGGTCCAGGAACAGAATATAGGTGTCGGCTATGGTGCGTGTGCGATGCCGCTGTTGAACGCGGTAGACTGGCATCGCTTCGGCAAAGCCCTTGAATTCGAACATTTCGACCAATGCCGTCTGGATTTCTGTCGCCGATGTCAGAGCAAGCCGAGCAGCGGCGGTGAGGTAAATCTCGTCGGGCGGTGTTACGGCCTCAATGCGGGTAGCGAGTGCAAAAGCTTCACCTATGAAGTCGCCGTCCTGAAGGGCGATATCCCCGAGTGCGATAACGATGCGTATGGCCAAACGCTCGTCGCCACGATTGGGCTGTGCGAGCCGCAATGCTTCCTGCATGGCTATCGCCGCTTTGGCCGCAGCAGTGACGCTGGGAAATTCCAACCAGTGGCCATCTCCGGCTGCCTTGGTGATGCAACCGCCGTGCTCCCCGGCGTGATGCGCCAGAAAGGTGCGGTGCTCGGCAAGGAGAGCCTGCAGATCGGCGGCAAGCAGATCATGAAAGCGGACTGTTGAGCCGCTGACATCTGTTTTCATGATCACGGTAGTTCGAAGCGGATTCATGCACGCTATCGATCCTACGTACTTGTCGGCATGCAGCTTACGACAATTGCCGGCATGTTGGGAGAGGAATTGGCATTGCGGATGAACTCGGCTGCCGGATTGCGGCGCTCTCACGCGGCGCCTGCGCCTGCTTGCCGTAACGCCGCGCGTTGCCGATGTTCGACAGCGACCGGGAAAGCGCCGAGCGATCGCCCGCGACAAGAAAGGGTCCGCTGGCCGCTCGCGACCTACCGAACGTCGGCTGCCGGCCCCTGCCCCTTCAATGCCCCTCGAACGCCATCAGCGTGCGCACCGGCACGTCCATCGCGCGCAGCTTTGCCGCGCCGCCCAGATCGGGCAGATCGATGATGAAGCAGGCGGCCACCACGTTGGCGCCGATCTGGCGCAGCAGTTTTACGGCGCCTTCGGCGGTGCCGCCGGTCGCGATCAAGTCGTCGACCAGGATCACGCGCTCGCCGGGATGCACGGCATCGGCATGCATCTCCATCTCGTCGATGCCGTATTCGAGCGAGTAGGCGATCCGCACCGTCGTATGCGGCAGCTTGCCTTTCTTGCGGATCGGCACGAAGCCGGCGGAGACCTGGTGCGCCACCGCGCCGCCCAGGATGAAGCCGCGCGCCTCGATGCCGGCGACCTTGTCGACCTTCGATCCGGCCCAGGGATGCACCAGCTCGTCGACCGCGCGCCGGAAGGAGCGCGCGTCCGCAAGCAGCGTCGTGATGTCGCGAAACAGGATGCCCTTCTTGGGATAGTCCGGGATGGTGCGGACACTCGCCTTCAGATCGTGATCGAAAGTCATTGGTTTTTAGTCCTGTTGTTTGCTTCTCGTCATTGCGAGGCGCCAACGGGTCCGGCCTTTGGCCGGCCCGATGATAAACTCCGCGACGAAGCAATCCATCTTTCTCGATGCGGCGAAATGGATTGCTTCGCTTCGCTCGCAATGACGGGTCTTTTCAACTTGCACCGAGCCGGAACGCATTCTCGACAATACGCAAACCCACCTCGCCGCCAAGCGACATCAGCGACTCCGGATGAAACTGCACGCCGCCGACCGGCAGCGTCCTGTGCTCGATGGCCATGGCGACGCCGTCCTCGGTCGAGGCGGTGACGTCGAGCACCTCGGGCATGGAGGAGAGCTCGACATAGAGCGAATGATAGCGGCCGATCACGATTTCGTTCGGCAGGCTCCGCATCAGCCGCCCGCCCCTCACCTGCACGCGCGACGGACGGCCGTGCGCGGGCTGGCCGAGCTGGCCGAGCTGGCCGCCGAAATATTCGCCGATCGCCTGCACGCCGAGGCAGACGCCGAAGATCGGCAGCTTCTTTTCGATGGCCGTGTCGATGGTCGACGAAATCCCGAAGTCCTCCGGCCGGCCCGGTCCGGGCGACAGCACCAGCAGGTCCCACCTCCGCTGCTTCAGCATGTCCTGCGCGTGGATGTAGCGCACCACCGTGACGCTGGCGCCGACCTGGCGGAAGTAATCGGCCAGCATATGCACAAAACTGTCGTCGTGGTCGATCAGCAGCACCTGCTTGCCTGAGCCGGTCGCGTCGGGCGCAAAGGCCGACAGCGGCTTTGGCGGATCGCCGCGCAGCGCCTGGAACAGCGCGGCCGCCTTGACCTGGCACTCGCGATCCTCCGCCGCAGCGTCCGAGTCGAACAGGCAGGTCGCGCCGACCCGCACCTCCGCGAGTCCGTCCTTCATGCGTATGGTACGGATGGTCAGCCCCGTATTGATGCTGCCGTCGAAATTGACGCAGCCGATCGCGCCGGCATACCAGCGCCGCGGGGAGCGCTCGTGGTCCTCGACGAACTGCATGGCCCAGAGCTTTGGCGCGCCGGTCACCGTCACCGCCCAGGCGTGGGTCAGGAACGCGTCGAGCGCATCGTAGCCCGGCCGCAGCATGCCCTCGACATGATCGACAGTGTGAAAGAGTTTTGAATAGGTCTCGATCTGCCGCCGCGCCAGCACCTTGATGGTGCCGGGCACGCAGACCCGCGCCTTGTCGTTGCGGTCGACATCGGTGCACATGTTCAATTCGAACTCGTCCTTTTCCGAGTTCAGGAGCTGGCGGATCTGCTCGGCGTCGCCGATCGCGTCCGTACCGCGCGCGATCGTGCCTGATATCGGGCAGGTCTCGACGCGGCGGCCGTCGGAGCGCACGAACATTTCCGGCGAGGCCGACACCAGGAATTCGCCGTCGCCGAGATTCATCAGCGCGCCATAGGGCGACGGGTTGATGCGGCAGAGCCGCTGGAACACTTCCGCCGGCGAACGCTCGCAGGGCTCGCCGAAAAGCTGCCCCGGCACGGCCTCGAACAGATCGCCGCGGGCAAAGGCCGCGCGCGCGGTCTCCACCGTCGCCTGGTATTCGCCGGGCGCATGATCGGCAAAGCCCTGCCGCGGCGTTTTGGCGTAGAGGCTTTCCGCGGTCTCGCGGGAGAGACCGGCCGTCGATTTGCCCTTCCACGAAAAATCGTAACTGATCATCGCGCCGCGGCTGGTAGCTCGGTCGTAGGCCAAAAGGCGATCCGGCACATAGAGCACGATGTCGCGCTGATCAGACTCTCGCGCGCGCTTCTGCACGAGGTCCTCGATCTGGAACACGAGATCATAGGCGAAGGCGCCGAACAGGCCGAGCATCGCGTCGTCATTGGCGAAAAAGGCCGCGACCATGTCGCGCACCAGCGACATCACGCTGGCGCGGCGGGTGCGCTGGTCTTCTTCGACCGGAGCGGCGCCGCGCAGGATGTGCCCGGCAAGGCGCGCCGCGCCCTTCTCCGTGACGACCACGCAGGGCTCGCGCAAGGTATCGGCGAGGAAGGCGATCAGAACCTCGCCGCGCGGATTGAGCGCGGTGAGCGAGAAATTGACGCCGGAGGTCTCCAGCGCCAGCGGCGGATCGGAAAAGCCGAGGTCGAAGCTTTCGTAGCGCCCGGGCACGGTCGTGCCAGAGGACAGCACCACGCCGCGGCGGCGGTCGAGCAGATCGATCAGCGCGTCGAGCCGGTTGGCGCCGGCGGAGAAATGCTCGACCACGCGCTGTACGGCGAGCCCCCCGCGGGTCGGATATTCGCTGCGCGCGGGAAGCGAGAAGACTGTCCTGTTCATGTGATCCTCTTACGAAACTTGCCGAGGGGACGCCACACAGGACAAACAAAGACCGCCTGCGATGGCGGCCTCCGAACGATTGAAATCAAGGAAAATCGCACCGGCCACCTTTTCAGGAGGTGGGCCACCAACGACGGGAGGGGCGGAAAACGGTGTTCATGCCTCACCTAAACACTACCGCGGGCCGGGCCGTCAAGGGACGTGGCGCGGTGGACGTGCCCAAAAATAGGCGTAGCATGCTCCCGGAGCGGCCGGGGTTAGTCAATACCCTCATGGTGAGGAGGCGCGTCAGCGGCGTCTCGAACCACGAGGCCCCGATGGTGGCCTCACCCTTCGAGACGCGGCTTACGCCGCTCCTCAGGGTAGGAGAAATAGCAGGGAGGCGCGGGCCATGATCAGCGGATTGGGATATGCCGGCTTCGGATCGGACAAGCTCGAGGACTGGCGCCAGTTCGGCACCAATCTGGTGGGATTCCAGGCCATCGAGCGCGGCAATTCCCTGCTGTCTTTCCGGATGGACGACCGCAAGCAGCGCATTGTCGTCGACCGCGCCATGGGCGACGGCGCGCGGTTCTTCGGCTGGGAGGTGGCTGACGGCACAGCGCTCGACGCGCTGGCGGCGCGGCTGGAAAGCGCCGGCGTCCTGGTCACCGCCGAACCACAGACGCTGGCGGATGCCCGGCGCGTGCGCGCACTGATCTCGTTCCATGATCCGGCCGGCAACCGGCTGGAGGCCTTTTACGGCGCCGAAATCGACGACACGCCATTCAGTCCGGGCCGCTCGATCTCGGGCTTCCGCACCGGTCCGCTGGGCCTCGGCCATGTCGTGCTCACGGTCGAGAACATCGAGCCGATCATGGCGTTCTATACAAAAGTGCTCGGCTTCGGCCTGTCCGACTACATCGAAAAGCCGTTCCGCGCCTATTTCTTCCACGTCAATCCGCGCCACCACTCTCTCGCGCTGATCGAGACCGGCAAGGCCGGCATGCATCATCTGATGGTGGAATTGTTCTCGCTCGACGATGTCGGGCAGTCCTACGACGTGGCGCTCGCCGAGGAGCGCGTCAACGTCACGCTCGGCCGCCACACCAACGATCTCATGACGTCGTTCTACGCGAAAACGCCGTCGTCCTTCATGGTCGAATGCGGCTGGGGCGGCCGCGAGATCGATCCGGCGACCTGGCAGCCGGTCGAGATGCATCACGGCCCGAGCCTGTGGGGGCATGAGCGCGTCTGGCTGCCGGAAAAGGACCGCGAGGTCGCGCGCGAGATGCGGATGAACGCCGCGCGCGAAGGCCTGCGCGCGCCGGTGCAGGTGATGGAAGGCAATTACAAGCTGATGTCGGGAACGTGCGCGTGGTGGGACGGGGTGCGCGGGAATTGATGGCTTTCGTGACTTCCGTCATTGCGAGGAACAAAGCGACGAAGCAATCCGGCTTTTTACTCGGCTCTGGATTGCTTCGCGGAGCCTGTCATCGGGCGCGCATTCGCGCGACCCGTTGACTCGCAATGACGCGCCGACTTTCCACGCGACGTGGTCGACGCCGTCATAAAGTATCGACAGAAAATGGGCCGCGGCCGTGTAGCCGGCAAACTTGATGGCGCAGAACGTCGCATAGCCAGGCCGGGGTCGTTGATGCCGCCGGGCATGCTTCAACTCCGGGCCAGATCGTTGACGACGGTCGCCTCACCCGAGATGTTTGCGGAAATACTCCGTCGCGCGGCCCCAGGCCTGCTCGGCGCATTGGCGGTCGTGCACCGACAGGCGCTGCTCGTTGGCGAAGCCGTGCTCGGCGTCGTAGCGGTGGATGTCGAGCGACTTGCCGGCGGCCTTCATGGCCTTTTCGAAGGCATCGACCGCGGCCGGCGTGCACCAGTCGTCCTTGTTGGCGAAATGCGCCTGCAGCGGGATGCGCACGTCCGCCGGCTTCGCCGCGGCCTCCGGCGGGATGCCGTAGAACACCACGCCCGCGGTGAGCTCCGGAATCTTCGTGGCACCGATGATGGTGACCGCGCCGCCGAGGCAGAAGCCGGTGAGGCCGACCTTGGCGCCGTTCCGCGCGAGATACTGCGCAGCGCCGCGCACGGTCTGCGTGGTGGCATCCATGAAATCGAGCGAGTTCATCTCCTTCCCCGCCGCGTCCGTGTCGTGATACGGCACCACCTTGCCCTTGTAGAGGTCGGGCGCCAGCGCATCGAAGCCGGCGCGCGCAAAGCGGTCGCACATGCCCTTGATCTGGTCCTGCAGGCCCCACCATTCCTGGATCACCACCACGCCCGGCGCGTCGCCGCGCGAGGCATTGGCGAGATAGCCGGAGGCTTCCTTGCCGTCCGGACGCTTGAAATTGATGATGGTGCCCATGGGTTTCCTCCGGCGTTGTTTTCTGATGGCTACGGATATTTTGAACGCTCTGGCGGCGTCGCGCAATTGGCTCTTTCGTCATTGCGAGGAGCGAAGCGACGAAGCAATCCAGACTGCCTCCGCGGACGCATTTCTGGATTGCTTCGCGGAGCCTGTCATCGGGCCGCGCTTCGCGCGGACCCGTTGGCTCGCAATGACGAAAAAAAGCCCCCTTGCGGGGGGCTTTCTCAATTCACATCACCTTCACAAAGTCAGTGGGCGTCGGCCCAGACCTTTTTCTTGGTGAAGTACATCATGAAGGCGAAGATCACCAGGAACACGAAGACCTGGCCGCCGAGCTGCTTGCGCGCTTCCATCTTCGGCTCCGCCGCCCACATCAGGAACGTGGTGACGTCCTTGGAGTATTGCGCGACGGTGGCCGGCGAGCCGTCGTCGTAGGTTACCTGCCCGTCCGAGAGCGGCTTCGGCATCTTGATGACGTGGCCGGGGAAATATTTGTTGTAGTAGGAGCCGTCCGGCACGGTGACGCCCGCCGGCGGCTTGTCCTCAAAACCCTGCAGGATCGCCGCGACATAGTTCGGACCCTGTTCCTGGAACTGGGTGAAGAAGTCGAAGAGGAAGAACGGAAAGCCCCGCTCATAGGAACGCGCCTTCGTGATCAGCGACAGGTCCGGCGGGGCCGCGCCGCCATAGGCCGCGCGCGCCGCCTGCTCGTTCGGGAACGGCGACGGGAAATAGTCCGCCGGCCGGCCGGGCCGTTCGAACATGTCGCCCGCATCGTTCGGGCCGTCCTTGATCTTGTATTCCGACGCAAGGCCCGCGACCTGTGCCTCCGAATAGCCGGGGCCGCCGGGATCGGCGAGGTTGCGGAACGCGATGTAGGACAGCGAGTGGCAGTTGGCGCAGACTTCCTTGTAGACCTTCAGGCCGCGCTGCAACGCGCCGCGGTCATAGGTGCCGAGCGGCCCGGAAAACGACCATTTCAGGGACGGCGGCGACGCCTGCTCCTCGGCACGCGCGTCTTGCGTGCTGCCCATGATGAGCCCACCGGCGACGACGAACGCGACGACGGCAGCGGCCACCTTGCCGCTCTTCGCGAGCACCGCATCCGCAATCGAGTTCGGCGTCGGGCGCGGTGTCTCGATCCGGGAGAGCAGCGGCAGCACGACCAGGAAGTAGGCGAAATAGCAGACCGTGAGGATGCGGCCGGCGATCACGTAGATGCCTTCCGGCGGCTGCGCGCCGAGATAGCCGAGCACGATGCAGACGACGACGAACATCCAGAAGAATTGCTTCGCCAGCGGGCGATACTTGCAGGATCGCGTCCTCGCGCGTGTCGAGCCAGGGCAAGAACACCAGGACGATGATCGAGGAGAACATCACGATCACGCCGGCGAGCTTGTTCGGAATGCTGCGAAGGATCGCGTAGAATGGCAGGTAGTACCACTCCGGCACGATATGCGGCGGCGTCACGCCGGATTGGCCGGGATGTAGTTGTCGGCGTCGCCGAGATAGTTCGGCATGTAGAAGATGAACCAGCAATACAACAGCAGGAACACCGAGAAGCCGAACATGTCCTTGATGGTCGCGTGCGGCGTGAACGGCACCGAGTCCTTGTCGGTCTTCATGTCGAGGCCGTCGGGATTGTTCTGGCCGGCGACATGCAGCGCCCAGACGTGCAGCACGACGACGCCGGCGATCAGGAACGGCAGGAGATAGTGCAGCGAGAAGAAGCGGTTCAGCGTCGGGTTGCCGACCGAATAGCCGCCCCACAGCAAGGTCACGATGCTGTCGCCGACGTAAGGAAAGGCCGAGAACAGGTTGGTGATGACGGTCGCGCCCCAGAAGCTCATCTGGCCCCAGGGCAGCACGTAGCCCATGAAGCCGGTCGCCATCATCAGGAGGTAGATGATGACGCCGAGGATCCAGAGCACCTCGCGCGGCTCCTTGTACGACCCGTAATAGAGGCCGCGGAACATGTGCACATAGACGGCGAAGAAGAACATCGACGCGCCGCAGGCATGCATGTTGCGGAGCAGCCAGCCGTAATTGACGTCACGAACGATCATTTCCACCGACTTGAAGGCGAGATCGGCGTTCGGCGTGTAGTGCATCGCCAGGATCACGCCGGTCACGATCTGGATGCCGAGCATGAAGGAGAGGATGGCGCCGAAGGTCCACCAGTAGTTCAGGTTGCGCGGCGTCGGATAGGCCACGAACGAGGAATGCATGAGGCTCAAAATCGGCAGTCGCCGTTCGAACCACTGCAAGGCTGGGTGGCTCGGCTTGTAGTCGGAGGGTCCGCTCATGATGCGATCCTGGAAGTAAACGACGTGACGGCTTGAAGTCCCGGAGACGGCTCCGGGGCTTAGCCGATCTGGATTTTGGTGTCGGAAAGAAAGGCGTAGGGCGGCACCGGCAGGTTGGCGGGCGCGGGTCCCTGGCGGATGCGGCCGGAGGAATCGTATTGCGAACCGTGGCAGGGGCAGAAGAAGCCGTCGTAATTGCCCTCATGGGCGATCGGGATGCAGCCGAGATGGGTGCAGATGCCGATCACGACCAGCCACTGGTCATGGCCCGACTTGACCCGGGCCTGGTCGGTCTCGGGGTCCTTGAGGTCGGCAAGCGGAACGCTTTGCGCCTCCTGGATCTGCTTCTTGGTCCGGTGCATGATGTAGATGGGCTTGCCGCGCCAGAACACCTTGATGTCCTGCCCGTCGGCGATCGGCGCGAGATCGACCTCGATCGGGGCGCCGGCCGCAATGGTCGAGGCGTCCGGATTCATCTGGGAAATGAAGGGCCAGAGGGTGGCCACTCCGCCGACCGCTGCGGCGGCTCCCGTTGCAACGAAGAGGAAATCACGGCGTGTCGGATGGTCCGCCGAAGACGCTGTCGTCACGATTCCAAACCCTTTCTTAGCTGCAGCCGGTGGAACCGCCCAGGAAACGCCCAAGGCAGACGCCCAAGAACGTGACCAGGTGAGGCTGCCGGCGCCCGCGACCCCCGCGGCGGCAGAGACAGGCTCTTTCGGCCCTGGAGGCCGACCAAGCAGTCCAGAATCGTTCTATTGGCACCCTTGCCGAAAGAGCGCAAGCCCACTATCCGCCCGCAAACGTGCAATGCACTAAATCCCTGCAGACCGTTGTTTTATTCACGCATTCAGAGTATCTCGCGAGATGCAGATTGCGCTTTTCCAGCCCGACATCCCCCAAAACACCGGGACGATTCTCAGGCTGTGCGCTTGCCTGGATGTGGCCGCCCACATCATCGAACCCGCGGGCTTTCCGGTCTCCGACCGGGCCTTCCGCCGGGCCGGGATGGATTATCTCGATCAGGTGCGGCTAACGCGCCACGTCTCGTGGACGAAATTCGAGGAATGGCGCCGGGGAACCGGCTTCCGGCTGGTGCTTTTCACCACCAAAGGCGTCACTTCCTATCTTGATTTTCGGTATGGCGCGTCGGACATCCTGCTTTTCGGGCGCGAAACTGTCGGGGTGACCGACGAGGTCGTGGCGGCCGCGGAGGCGCGGCTCAAGATCCCGATCAAGCCGGGTTTGCGCTCGCTCAATGTCGCCATGGCCGCGGCCATGGCGGTGGGCGAAGCGCTGCGGCAGACCGGTCCTGACGCCTGACTTTTGCGCCTGATTGAAGGAGATTTGGTGAGCTACGCGGTCAAGGAAATCTTTCTGACGCTGCAGGGCGAAGGCGCCCATGCGGGCCGCGCCGCCGTGTTCTGCCGCTTCGCCGGCTGCAATTTGTGGAGCGGCCGCGAGCAGGATCGCGAAAGCGCGGTCTGCCAGTTCTGCGATACCGATTTTGTCGGCACCGACGGCACGCTCGGCGGTCGCTACGCCTCGGCCGAGGCGTTGGCCACCACCATTGCCGCGCAGTGGACCGGCGCGGATGCCAACCGCTATGCGGTCCTGACCGGCGGCGAGCCGATGCTGCAGCTCGATGCCGCGCTGGTCGAGGCGTTGCATGCGCGCGGTTTTTCCATCGGCGTCGAGACCAACGGCACCATTGCCCCGCCCGACGGGCTCGACTGGATCTGCGTCAGCCCCAAGGCCGGCGCCGATCTCGTCGTGCGCAAGGGACATGAGTTGAAACTGGTTTATCCGCAGGCCCAGGCCGCGCCGGAGGATTTTGCCGGCCTCGCCTTCGCGCGATTTTCGCTGCAGCCGATGGATGGCCCGGACGTGATCGAAAACACCGCGCGCGCGGTGGATTATTGCCTGAAGCATCCGCAATGGCGGCTCAGCCTGCAGACGCACAAGACCCTCGGCATCAGATAGGACCGGCTTTTTACGATGTGGGAATTGACGAAATCATTCCGTTTCGAGGCGGCGCATGCGCTGGCCGGCACGACGCTTGGCAGTGGCAGCGAGGAGGTCCACGGCCATTCGTTCCGCACGGAAGTGACCGTGCGCGGCACGCCCGATCCGGCGACGGGGATGGTGCTCGACCTCGGCCTGCTCGAGCATCGCATGGCGGAAGTGCGGAAGACGCTCGATCACAAGCTGCTCAACCGGATCGAGGCGCTGGGACAACCGACGCTTGAGAACCTGTCGCGTTTCATCTGGGAACGGGTGCAGCATGCCGGCGCGGTCACGCGCGTCGCCGTCCATCGCGACAGTTGCAACGAGAGCTGCACCTATTACGGACCGCAGCGTTAGGGTAACTTTCACCGTCATTGCGAGGAGCGTCAGCGACGAAGCAATCCATTCTTCTCTGCGGCACGATGGATTGCTTCATTTCGCTTGCAATGACGCCTTGGGATCTGGAAATGCACATGGACATGTCCGTCATCGAAGACCGCAAAGTCCGCGCGCGAAGCTGGTTCGAGGCGCTGCGCGACGACATCTGCGCGGCCTTCGAGCGGCTGGAGGACGAGGCGCCCGCCTCGCTCTATTCCGGCGGCGCGGGCCGCTTTGTGCGCACGCCCTGGCAGCGCACCGACCATAGCGGCAAGCCGGGCGGCGGCGGCGTGATGTCGATGATGCACGGCCGGCTTTTCGAAAAGGTCGGCGTGCACTGCTCGACGGTACACGGGGAATTTTCACCCGAATTCCGCGGGCAAATTCAGGGCGCGGCGGAAGACCCCCGCTTCTGGACCTCCGGCATCTCGCTGATTGCGCACATGCGCAGCCCGCATGTGCCGGCGGTGCACATGAACACGCGCTACGTGGTCACGACCAAATCCTGGTTCGGCGGCGGCTCCGACCTGACGCCGGTGCTGGATCGCCGCCGCACGCAGGAGGACCCCGATACGACAGCCTTTCATGCGGCGATGAAATCCGCCTGCGACGCGCATGCCGCGGTGGCGCCCTACGACAAGTACAAGAAATGGTGCGACGAATATTTCTATCTGCCGCACCGGAAGGAGCCGCGCGGCATCGGCGGCATCTTCTACGATCACCACGATTCCGGCGACTGGGACGCGGATTTCGCTTTCACGCAAGCCGTCGGCCGCACGTTCCTGAAAATCTACCCCGAACTCGTCCGGCGCAATTTCGCCGATGCCTGGACAGCGGAGGACCGCGAGGAGCAATTGATCCGGCGCGGCCGTTATGTGGAGTTCAACCTGCTGCATGACCGCGGCACGCTGTTCGGGCTAAAAACCGGCGGCAATATCGAGTCCATCCTGTCGTCGATGCCGCCGGAAGTGAGATGGCCCTGAGAGCGATGATCGAACTGCCCCGCGCCATGCTGATCGACATGGATGACACCATCCTGTCGGCCTATGGCCGCCCCGAGATCGCCTGGAACAAGATCACGGCCGAATTTGCCGGCGAGCTCAAAGGCCTGCCGCCGCAACGGGTTGCGACCGAAATCTTGACCTTCGCGCGAAATTTCTGGTCCACCGCCGAGCCTGCGTGGCGGCTGAAGCTGGCGGAGGCCCGGCACTTGACGGTCAAGGGCGGGCTTGCCGCGCTGGCCGCTGCGGGCCACCCCGCTTTGCCCGACGAACTCGCCATCCGGATCGCCGACCGCTTCAGCGCCTATCGCGAGGAGGAGATGTTCGTCTTCCCCGGCGCACACGAGGCGATCGACACCCTGAAGACGCTCGGCGTCAAGCTCGCGCTGGTGACCAACGGCGCGGCCGACACCCAGCGCGCCAAGGTCGAGCGCTTCGAGCTCGCCCACCGCTTCGATCACATCCAGATCGAGGGCGAGCACGGGTTCGGCAAGCCCGAGGAACGCGCCTACCACCACGCCATGGCGGCGCTGGGCGTCACCGCCGGCGAGACCTGGATGATCGGCGACAATCTGGAATGGGAGGTCGAGGCGCCGCAGCGTCTCGGCATCTATGCGATCTGGATGGATGTGCATGGCGAGGGCCTGCCGGAGGGATCGACCATCAAGCCCGATCGCATCATCCGTTCGCTCAGCGAATTGCTGCCGGCCAAATCCGCAGAGTGACGGACGGGTCAGCGTTAGCGCCGCGCTCATCCATCCTGCGCAATCACTGCGGCATCAAAAAGTGCGGCGCCCCGTCAGGCCGGCGCGACATCTACATTGGGTCACCTTTTCGAATCTCTCGCTGCGCGCCATTTCGGAATACGCCGTTGGCGCCGGAACTCGCCGTTCTTCCGATGCAAGCCGTCGAGTTGCATCCGGCCGGCCGCGTGTCTCACTAACGGGGTGCAGTCCGGCACTGTCACCGCAATTTGCGACGGCTTAGCTGGCCGCGTCCTTGATCGCGGTTTCGAAGCTCTTCGCGTCGAAGCCCGGCATACTTTGGACCCGCCCCAGACCTTGGGTCGCGTACCAGATGGAAAACGCGAGCACCGCCTCCGGATTCGGGGCATCCACGATGTCGACGAAATCGTAGTAACCCTGCGTGTAGTGAATCAACTCGATCTTGATGCCTAGCTTGTCGAGCTTTGCCTTGGCCTTGCCGATCCGCTCCGATTGCTTGCTTGCCCACTCAGGACTGAGATTACCAAGGAGCACATATTTCATGGCTACCTCCACATGAGTTGATCATGTTGCACGAGGGACCGTGAAATTATACGCCTTTCGGCGACCCAAGCGATCCCTAACGTGGGCGCCGCGCGAGCTTCAAGTTCCGGGCCTTGTCCAGATTGCGGGTCTCGGACAGCGCGGCAGCGCTCGGCAAGATGGCCGACGCAAGGTCTGTCTCGGTGAAATCGGCGCCGGCGAGATTGGCGCCGGACAAGTCGGCTCCCGCAAGGTCAGCGCGGTTGAGATCGCAGTTCGCCAAATTGGCGTTCTGCAGCTTCGCGAATTCGAGGTCGGCGCGCGATAGATTGGCGCCGCTCAAATCCGCATTCCTGAGATCGGCGGATTTGAGTACGCCACGCATCAAGCCCATCGATTGGTTGCGCATATCAGCGCTCAAATCGGCGCCCGCAAGCTTCGCCCCGATCAGGCTGGCGCCGGAAAGATCGGCGGTGATGCGAGCGCCGCTCAAATCGGCGCCGCCAAGCCTGGCGCGTTGCATCTGTGCACCGAGGAGCGATGCCTTTACGAGGGACGCCTCCGTCAAATCCGCGTCGATCAGCCAGGCCTGGTTCAGGATGGCCCGATCGAAGCGCGCGCCTTTCAGGCTGGACCGGTTGAGCTTTACGAGGCGAAGATTGCCGCCGGAGAAGTCGAGGCCCGAGAGATCGAGATGCGACAGCCGCTTTCCTTGCAAATCTGCCGAGCGTTGGCCCGCGGCGTCTTGAGGCGCCGCCTTGAGAAGCGCCTCGACCTCGGCGCGCGTCATCTCCGGTGTCGACATTTCGGGACTGTTGAGATCGACGCTGCGCAGCATGTCCTGCGACACGGCGTCAATCGGATCAACCAGCAGCGCCATCATCGACACCAGAGCAAATGCGAGACGAAACAGCATCGCCGTCTCTCCGCTATCCAGCGTCAGCTGCGGCGAGAGAACCCGGCATTGTCTCTCGCACTTTTTCGGGTTGGTCGCACCGTCAGATCGGCTGGTCGAGGTGCGCCTCCAGCTCACGCCAGAGTATGAAACCGGATCCTGATCCTGGCAACGCTCGTGACCGACCCGCGCGAGGGAAAGTTGCCCGCGAGGGCGAAGGGCCGGATCGCGGTCTATCGCAGTCCTGGCGATCGGAGCGCGCAACCAGGCCGCTGCATCATGGGGCTACGGCGAACGCGTAGTGCCCATCTTCATCGGTCGTGGCGCGCCACTTCTCGATATTGCGCGATATGATCGCCCGACGGCGCTTGTGCGTGACGCGCTTGGTCTCGTTGCACGTGCACGCGGTATGGGTGGAATTGCGAAGAAGGCCGGCCTGAACCGCGAAAGCCTGTACAAGGCGCTCGGGGAGACCGGCAATCCCGAATTCGGCACGGTCATGCGGATTGTTCGCGCCCTTGGCCTAACCCTTTCAGCGCGCCCCGTGGCGAGTGGACAGACGTCGAAGCGGCGCCGGGTCGCGTGAGATAGGCTTGGAGGGCACGCTGGTACAGGCAGTGCCGTCGATAATTCCAGCGGGAGCGATCTCCCATGGACGCTTCATATCAACTGCCGCGCCGCGGCCGAGATCATCACGAGCCCGCCGATGATGACGGCGGCATCGAGGATCGCGGTGTGGATGTGCACCGGCATGCGTTCGACAAAGGCTCTCGCCAGGAACGCGCCGGGGAAGCCGATGGCGCCGATCAACAGCGCAAAGGCGAGCACCTGCGCGGTGACGACGCCGGCCAGCCCGAACACCGAAATCTTGATCACGCTGGTGATGACCGAGATCACCGCATCGGTGGCGATGACCGCCGCGCCTTCGAGGCCCGCGGCCATCAACAGCGACAGCAGGATCACGCCCGAGCCCGACGTGCCGCCGACCACGACGCCATAGCCGATCGCGCCGGCAGCAAGCCCGCCATCGCTGATCCGCACCGCCCGGCGGCGGAGCACGCGCCGCAGCGGCACGCTCAGGATCAGCATGCTGCCGATGACGAGCGCAGCACCTGCATTGGTGAGTTTGGTGTAGCCATAGGCGCCGAGCGCGGTGGTCACCGCCGCGCAGGCGATCACGATCAGCGCGCGGCGGCCGTCGACATGGCGAAAATAGGCGGTGCTGCGGCTTAAGTTGGCGAAGATCGCGGAGATCGCGATGATCGGCACCACCGGCTCGGCGCCGACCATCGGCACCAGCACCAGCGGCATCAACGCGCCGGTGCCGTAGCCGGCAAGCCCGCCGACGAGAGACGCGAACAACGCAACGATCGCCACCAGAAGAAGCTGCAGCGGCGAGACGTTGGCGAAACCTGAAGCGATATTCACGGTTTGGAATCGCGGGTGAGCCGGGCCACGGCCTGATCGGCGAGGGAAGCGAGCGCGGCCGGCTCTAGCGGAAAATCGGCAGCGAGCCAGGCATCCTCGGCAAGCGTCAGCACATGGCCGAGCGCAGGCCCTTCGGCTATGCCGCGCGAGATGAAGTCGGCCGCCTTCAGTGGAAATTTCGGCGGCGTGAAGCGCTGCGGCAATCGCGCGAGCTCTGTCCACGGCGCGGGATCCGCATCGTTTCGCGCGCGCGCCCAGGCGAGCAACAGCCTGTCGCGGTAAGGGCCCTCGCCGAGCCGATAGAGCCTTCGCTTCGCGCGCGCCTCGTCCATGCCTTCGAGCCGCCACCAGCGATGGCCCATGGAATCCAGTGCTTTCGCCTCGCTGTTCGACAGCCGAAGCCGCGTCGCAAGGCGCCGCGCGTCCTCGGTGACGGCAACCGCCAGCGCCGCGAGCCGCCGCATCGCATCGCCCTTCAGCGAAAGCGTTCGCTCGGCCGCGATCATCGCGGCAAAGGTCCCGGCATAGGTGACGCCGCCCACGATCGCCTGCAGCAGCCCGGCATCCATCATCGCGGTGACGGCGCCGACCGCACCATCGGCCACGAGGAGTTTAAGGATTTCCATCCGCATGCGCTCGGCCGAGAGCGTCGACAGCCCTGCCCGCGCGCCGATGCAGGCAAGATATCCCTCGCGGTCCACCTCGCCCGCGCCGAAGGCCGCGTGAATGCGGAAGAAGCGGAGGATGCGGAGATAATCCTCTTCGATCCGCGCCTTGGGCTCGCCGATGAAGCGGACGCGCCTTATGGCGATATCGTCGAGGCCGCCGACATAATCATGGACGATGCCGTCGGCGCCGACCGACAATGCATTCATGGTGAAATCGCGCCGGTGCGCATCGCCGACCCAGTCGCGGCCGAACGAAACCCTGGCCTTGCGGCCGAAGGTTTCGGTGTCCTCGCGCAGCGTCGTGACCTCGAAAGGCTTGCCGTCGATCACGAGCGTCACGGTGCCGTGCTCGATGCCGGTCGGCACGCTCTTGATGCCGGCCTCCTTCGCGCGCCTGACCACTTCTTCCGGCAATGCCGTGGTCGCCACATCGATATCGCCGATCGGGATATCGAGCAGCGCGTTGCGGACGGCGCCGCCGACCACGCGCGCCTCCTCGCCGCCGCCGTTCAACAGCTTCAGCACGCGGGAGGTCGGACCGGAATTGAGCCAGGGCGCGTTCTGAAGCGCCGGCCTCGTGTTCATTTCTCAACTCCGGGAACGAGCCTTCCGTTCTCGACATGGGCGGGGATATAGGTCGAATTCGGAGAACCGCCGGAGAATTGCGCGAGCAGGACCAGGCTGATGATGACCAGTAGCAGCGAGCCAACCACCAGGCGCGCAACCATCTGGACCGGCCAGGACGATGGCGCGAGAACGGCGGAACGCGTCGCAAACAGAAACAGCGCATACACCCCGAAGGGAATCAGGAAAATTCCGATCTCGGTGAGCGCCGGACGGATCATGTCAGGTATATCCGTTCATACAGAACCCGCAGGATGCCCGCGGTCGCGCCCCAGATGTAACGTTCGGCGAACGGCATGGCGTAATACGAACGCTCCATGCCGCGAAACTCCTTGCTGTGCAACTGGTGGTTCGCCGGATCCATCAGGAAGGAGAGCGGCACCTCGAAAGCGTCATCGACTTCGGATTGGTTGATGGTGAGCCTGAAGCCGGGCTTCACCCGCGCCACCGTCGGCAGGATGCGGAATCCGAAGCCGGTGCCGTAGACGTCGAGATAGCCGATCGGATCGACGAAAGATCGATCCAGTCCGATCTCCTCCTCGGCCTCGCGCAGCGCCGCGTCGCGCGGCGATCCGTCGATCGCATCGATCTTGCCGCCGGGAAAGGCGATCTGGCCGGCGTGTTCGTTCAGATGCGCGGAACGCTGCGTCAGCAGCACCGTCGGCTCCTTGTGGTCGACTACGGGGATCAGCACCGCGGCGGGACGCACCGGCTGCTCGCGCGCGATGATCTCCAGCATGCGGTCGGTGCCGGGATCGCCGCTTTCAGGAATGATGTTGGGATCGACCAGTCCCGGCGGGACGTCGAAGGAGAGCCGCGTGCGTGCGCGGTCGTAAAATGCCGCCGCTGATATCGCGGCAGGGGCTGCTTTCACCATCGGCTCGTTCAAAGCGCCGCCCTCACCTGCTCTGCATCCGCCATCGGAAAGAATTCCCCGGCAGACTCGACCCCGAACATCTCCTGACCATCGACCATCCGCTCCTCGCCCATGTCAACCAGATCGTAGTAGAGTGCGCGCGTCACCTTGGCCCACAGATCGGCGCGAACGTGAAGATAGGGCGTCAGCCCACCGTCGGCAGCCATCTCGAAGCGGAGCCGATGCGCCGCGTCGCAATCGACCCAGTCGTCGACATTGGTGCGGAAGCGCAGCAACGCGCCGCGGCCGTCGTTCTGCTTCTGCATCTCGACGGCGAGAAACGGGGCATCGTCGACGCGAATGCCGACCTTCTCGACAGGCGTCACCAGAAAATGCTTGCCGTCCTCGCGCTTGAGGATGGTCGAGAACAGCCGCACCAAAGCGGGCCGGCCGATTGGCGTGCCCATGTAGTACCATGTACCATCGATGGCGATTCGCATGTCGAGATCGCCGCAAAAAGGCGGATTCCACAGATGCACGGGCGGCAACCCCTTCGCGCCGGGCGCGGCATTGCTTGCCTCCCGCGCAGCGACCGTCAGGCCTTCAAGGTTGGTTGTGGTCTGCCCTTGCTTCGCCATGGTTTGCCTTGACGGTTGATCGTCTCAATTGGCACGATTGCTGCAGGACTACGTTAAATGGTGAGGCAAGTTCCCCGGGAAAATACCGGGTCAGTTCGCCACATCGTGATGCCGTTAATACCCTGAAATGCCGATAAGGTGGGGATAGTTTAATTCAACGAATACATGGCCTTTGCGCTGTTTTAGCATGGGTCCATGGCAACTGCGCCGCCTCTAGAGGCGGCGCAACAGGTCAAGGAGCGAAGGCATGGCCGAAAGTGTGGAAAAGCTCGAGGACGTCATTGTCCGCTCGGCGGAACAGGTCTCGGGCCAGATCCGCGCCGCGAAAGAGGCGATCGCGACCGTCATCTTCGGTCAGGAAAAGGTGGTTGAAAACACGCTGGTGACCATCCTCTCCGGCGGACATGCGCTGTTGATTGGCGTGCCCGGTCTCGCCAAGACCAAGCTCGTGGAGACGCTCGGCGTCACGCTCGGGCTCGATGCCAAGCGCATCCAGTTCACGCCCGACCTGATGCCGTCGGACATTCTCGGCGCCGAGGTTCTGGACGAGAGCTCGAGCGGCAAACGCTCCTTCCGCTTCATCGCGGGTCCGGTGTTCGCGCAGCTTTTGATGGCGGACGAGATCAACCGCGCGAGCCCGCGCACGCAATCCGCGCTGCTGCAGGCCATGCAGGAACAGCACATCACGGTCGCGGGCGTACGTCACGACCTGCCGAAGCCGTTCCATGTGCTCGCCACGCAAAACCCGCTGGAGCAGGAAGGCACCTATCCGCTGCCCGAAGCGCAGCTCGACCGCTTCCTGATGGAGATCGACGTCGACTATCCCGATCGCGAGGCCGAGCGGCGCATCCTGTTCGAGACCACCGGCGCCGAAGAGACGCTCGCCAAGGGCTCGATGCAGGCGGATAGCCTGATCGCGGCGCAGCGGCTGGTGCGGCGCCTGCCGGTCGGCAACTCCGTCGTCGAGGCGATCCTGTCGCTGGTGCGCTCCGCGCGTCCCGGCCCCGAAGGCGGCGAGGCCGGCAAGCTGATCGCCTGGGGCCCCGGCCCGCGCGCCAGCCAATCCTTGATGCTCGCGGTCCGCGCCCGCGCGCTGCTCGACGGGCGGCTCGCGCCCTCGATCGACGACGTGCTCGACCTCGCCGAGCCGATCCTGAAGCACCGCATGGCGCTGACCTTCTCGGCGCGCGCCGAGGGGCACACCATTCCGGACGTGATCCGGCAATTGAAGACGCGGATCGGTTGATGGCAGAGCCCGTCAAGCACGAGAAGGAGATCGCAGCAGTCCGACGTGCCGATGGTGAAAGCCGATCGCTCGCCGCCTCTCTGCCGCGTCTCGTGCTTGAAGCCCGCCGCATCGCCGCCAATGTGATCCACGGCCTGCACGGACGGCGGCGCGCCGGCTCCGGCGAAAGCTTCTGGCAATATCGCCGCTTCGTCTCGGGCGAGCCGTCGCAACGCGTCGACTGGCGCCGCTCCGCGCGCGACGATCATCTTTATGTCCGCGAGCAGGAATGGGAGGCCGCGCATACGGTGTGGCTCTGGCCGGACCGCTCGCCCTCGATGGCGTTTGCCTCCAAGGGGGCGCGCGACAGCAAGCTGGAGCGTTCGCTGATCGTGACCTTTGCGCTCGCCGAGCTCCTGGTCGCCGGCGGCGAACGCGTCGGCATTCCCGGCCTGATGAGCCCGACCGCGAGCCGCAGCGTCATCGACAAGATGGCGCAGGCAATGCTGCATGACGATGCGGCACGGCTCAGCCTGCCGCCGTCCTTCGTGCCGTCGGCGCTTGCCGAGATCGTGGTCCTGTCGGATTTCTGGTCGCCGATCGCGGATATCCGGACCATGCTCGCGGGCCTTTCCGCCTCCGGCGCGCACGGAGCGCTGGTGCAGATCGTCGATCCCGCGGAAGAAACCTTCCCGTATTCGGGCCGGATCGAATTCGTCGAGCCGGAGGGCTTTGGCGTCATCACCGCGGGCCGCGCCGAGCGCTGGGCCGGCGATTATGTCGCCCGCGTCGCACTGCATCGCGACCAGATCCGCGCCGAGACCAACAAGCTCGACTGGCTGTTCTCCACCCACACCACCAGCCGCTCGGCAGCCGAGCTCCTCTTGTTCCTGCATGGCGGCATGATGGTGAGCAAGGGCGGCACGCGCGTGAATGTCAAAGCAGGAAGGGCCACATGATCGCCGGTCTTCCGCTTTCCTTTGCCGAGCCGCTGCTTCTGATCGGCCTGCTGGGCCTGCCGCTCTTGTGGTGGCTCTTGCGGGTGATGCCGCCGCGGCCGCGGCGCATCGAATTCCCGCCGACGCGCCTCCTGTTCGACATCGCGCCGAAGGAAGAAACGCCCTCGCGTACGCCGTGGTGGCTGACCGCGCTGCGGCTTGCGGCCGCCGCGCTTGTCATTCTCGCCGCCGCGGGCCCGATCTGGAACCCGCAGACCGGCATTGCCGGGCACTCCTCGCCGCTCGTGCTCCTGCTCGACGACGGCTGGAGCGCGGCTTCGAGCTGGGACACGCGCATCCGCGCCGCCGACGAACTGATCGCCAATGCCGATAGCGACCGCCGCGGCGTGGCGCTGGTGCCGCTGTCCGATCCCAACCGCGACATCACCATCATGCCGGCCGGCGCCGCGCGCGTGGCATTGCGGCAGTTTTCGCCAAAGCCCTATTCGATCGACCGGGTCGAGACGCTGACGCCGCTCGATCGCTTCCTGAAAGCGAGCGGCGACGCCGATATCGCCTGGCTGTCGGATGGCGTCGATACCGGCCGCGGCGCGGAGTTCGTCGAAGGCCTCGGCAAGACCATCGGCGACCGCGCCTTGACGATCTTCGACGGCGGCACGCCGTCGCCGATCGCGCTGGCGGCGGCCGAAAACGCCGCGGCGAAGATGACCGTCAAGGTGCTGCGCGCCGATACCGGCATCGCCGCCGGCACGGTGCGCGCACTCGATGCCAAGGGCTCGCCGATCGCCGAAGCGCGTTTCGGCTTTGCGCCGCAGGACCGCGAGGCCGAAGCCGCCTTCGACCTGCCGGTCGAGCTGCGCAACGACATTGCGCGGCTGGAGATTTCCGGCGAGCGCTCGGCCGGCGCGGTGCAACTGCTTGACAAGAGATGGCGCCGCCGCGCGATCGGCATCATCTCGGGTGCGACCAGCGACACCGCGCAGCCGCTGCTGGCGTCGACCTTCTATTTGACCCGCGCGCTCGCGCCGTTCGCCGATGTGCGGCTTGGCGACAAGGGCGCGCCGCAGCAGGTCATCACGCAATTCCTCGACCAGAAACTGCCGATGATCGTGATGGCCGATATCGGAACGCTGTCGCCTGAAATCCGCGACCGGCTCAATGCCTGGGTCGACCAGGGCGGCGTGCTGGTGCGCTTCGCCGGCCCGCGACTGGCCCAGGGCGACGACGATCTCGTGCCGGTCAAGCTGCGCCGCGGCGGCCGTACGCTCGGCGGCAGCCTGACCTGGGAGAAGCCGCAGCATCTCGCCGCATTCACCGCCGACGGCCCGTTCGCAGGCCTCGTGGTGCCGAAGGATGTCACCGTGGGCCGGCAGGTGCTCGCCGAGCCGGATGCCGTGCTCGCAACCAGGAGCTGGGCGACGCTCGAAGACGGCACGCCGCTCGTCACCGGCGAGCATCGCGGCAAGGGATTGGTAAGCCTGTTCCATGTCAGCGCCGATATGCGCTGGTCCGACCTGCCGATGTCGGGCACCTTCGTCGAGATGCTGAGGCGAATCGTCGATATCTCCGGCTACACCTCGACGCCCGGACCGGGCGTTGCCGCGGACGCGACCAAGGAAACGCTGGCACCGCTGCACACGCTCGACGGTTTCGGCGCGTTCGGCCCTCCGCCCTCGACCGTAAGGCCGCTGCCGGCCGATTACCGCGACCGCGCGACGGTGGATCATCCGCCGGGCTTCTATGGCCCGGCCGACGGGCCGCTCGCGGTCAACACGCTCGCTGCCGCCGACCGCATCGCGCCGCTCGACACGACGGCACTGAAGGCGCAGCGTGCGAGCTACACCAATGCCGAACCGCGCGACCTGCGCGGCATGCTGCTCTCGGCCTCGCTCGCTCTGTTCCTGATCGACGCGATCGTCGTCGCCTTCCTCGGCGCGGGCATCGCCGGGCTCTTGAGGCGGCGCGCGGCGCCGGCGGCGCTGGCGTTCGCGATCGTGGCGGCAGGTCTCGTGCTGCTGCCTGCATTCGCGCGTGCCGACCAGGCCAGCGACGACTTCGCCATGAAGGCCACGGCGCAGACGCGGCTCGCTTATGTCGTCACCGGCAATGCCGACGTGGACTCCATCGTAAAGGCCGGCATGGCGGGGCTCACGCTGTTCCTTGCCCAGCGCACGGCACTGGAAGCCGGCGATCCCGTCGGCGTCGATCCCGCGCGCGACGAGCTTGCCTTTTTCCCGCTGATCTACTGGCCGATCGTGCCCGGCGCGCCGAAGCCGCCGCAGGACGCGCTCAACAAGATCGACGCCTATATGAAACAGGGCGGCACCGTGGTGTTCGACACCCGCGACGCCATCGAGGCCGGCCCCGGCGACAATGGCGCCGCGCAAACGCCGGGCATGCAGACCCTTCGCGACCTGCTTTCATCGCTCGACGTGCCGGAGCTCGAACCGGTACCGCGCGAACACGTCCTGACCAAGACCTTTTATCTGCTGCGCGACTTCGCCGGCCGCTTCACCACCGGGCAGACCTGGGTCGAAACATTGCCGCGGGAGGACGAAGACGAGAGCGAGAAGCGTCCGGCGCGCGGCGGCGACGGCGTCTCGCCCATCATCATCACCTCGAACGATCTCGCCGGCGCCTGGGCCATCCGCCCGGACGGCCAGCCGATGCTGCCGCTCACGCCCGGCGAGCCGAAGCAGCGTGAATTCGCCTTCCGCGCCGGCGTCAACATCGTGATGTACGCGCTGACCGGCAACTACAAGGCCGACCTGGTGCATTCGCCCGCGCTCATCGAGCGGCTGGGCCAATAGGATAGCGGCATGAATTACGGCATCGCGTTCACGCCGCTGGTTCCCTCGTTCGTGCTCTGGGCCGCGATCGCGGCCATTGCCGTGATCGCCGGCCTGTTGCTGCTCGCCCGCTCGCGCGGCGCGGCCGTGCGCGTCGCGGCCCTGGTGCTGATCGTGCTCGCGCTCGCCAATCCCTCCTTCACCCGCGAGGATCGCGAGCCGCTGACGTCGGTGGCCGCGGTCATCGTCGACAAGAGCCCGAGCCAGAATTTCGGCACGCGCACGCAGGAGACGGCGAAGGCGCAGGAAGCGCTCGTCGATGCCCTGAAGAAGATCAAGGGACTGGAAGTGCGCGTCGTCGATGCCGGCCAGGCCGACGGCGAGACCGACGGCACGCATCTGTTCGGCGCACTGTCTTCCGCCCTCTCCGACGTCCCGACCGATCGCGTCGCCGGCGCCTTCCTGATCACCGACGGACGGGTGCACGACATTCCCGCCAATGCCGGCGCGACAGGTTTCCAGGCACCGGTGCATGCGCTGATCACCGGCCACAAGGGCGAGCGCGACCGCCGCATCGCGATATCGGCAGCGCCCCGCTTCGGCATCGTCGGGCAGACGCAGACCGTCACCTACCGGCTCGACGACCAGGGCGTCACGGGCGAGCGCGCCAAGGTGGTGATCCGCCGCGACGGCGAGACCATCAGCGAGCGCACGCTGCAAAGCGGCCAGACCTCCAGCGTCGACATCAACATCAAGCATGAAGGTCCGAACATCGTCGAGATCGAGGCAGCCCCGCTCGACGACGAACTGACGCTGGTCAACAACCGCGCGGTGGTCGCGATCGACGGCGTGCGCGACAGGCTGCGCGTGCTGCTGGTGTCCGGCGAGCCGCATTCGGGCGAGCGCACCTGGCGCAACCTCTTGAAGTCGGACGCGAGCGTCGACCTCGTGCATTTCACCATCCTGCGTCCGCCGGAGAAGCAGGACGGCACGCCGATCAACGAATTGTCGCTGATCGCGTTTCCGACCCGTGAGCTGTTCCAGCAGAGGATCAACGAGTTCCAGTTGATCATCTTCGACCGCTACGCCCGCCAGGGCGTGCTGCCGATCCCCTATTTCGAGAATATGGCGCGCTATGTGCGCGCCGGGGGCGCGGTGCTGGTATCCGCCGGTCCCGACTATGCCTCGACCAGCAGCATCTGGCGCACGCCGCTGGATTCGGTTTTGCCGGCCGAACCCGTCGGCGTCACCGAAAAGCCGTTCTATGCGCATTTGAGCGATGCCGGAAAACGCCATCCGGTGACGCGCGGGCTGGAAGGCTCGGCCAGCGAGCCGCCGCACTGGAGCCGGTTCTTCCGCACCGTCGATACCCGCAACGCCGTCACGCCGCCGGTCATGACCGGTGCGGACGGCAAGCCGCTGCTCCTGCTGTCGCGCTTCGGCGAAGGCCGCGTCGCGCTGCTGCTCTCCGATCACATCTGGCTGTGGGCACGCGGCTATGAAGGCGGCGGACCGCATCTCGACCTGCTGCGGCGGATGTCGCACTGGCTGATGAAGCAGCCCGATCTCGACGAGGAGGCGCTGCGGCTGCAGGTGCAAGGCAAGGACCTGCAGGTGATCCGCCAGACCATGGCGGACAGCGTCACGCCGGTGACGGTCACCTCGCCCTCCGGCACGACGAAGGAATTGACACTCAACCCCGGCGAACCCGGCGAATGGCGCGCGACGCTTCCCGCGAGCGAATTGGGACTGTGGCAGGCGACCGACGGCACGCTAAAGGCGCTGATCAATGTCGGGCCGACCAATCCGAAGGAGTTTTCGGAAGTGACCTCCACGACCGACATGCTGCGGCCGCTGGCGCAGGCGACCGGCGGCGACGCCAAGCGCGTGGTCGACGGCTCCAGCATCGACCTGCCGCGCATCGTGCCGGTGCGCGCTTCCAGCCTGTTCCATGGCGACGGCTGGATGGGCGTGAAGATGCGCGATGCCAGCGTCGTCAAGGGTGTCGGGATATTGCCGATCTTTGCCGGCCTGATCGGCCTGTTGCTGCTGCTCGGCGCCTTCGCGGCGACCTGGTTGCGCGAGGGGCGTTAATTCTACCCGCCGCGCTTGCCGTGACCTGAAGATCACAGCGCCTTTCGATTTGACGGCCGGTCGGCCGGACTACGGTTGACAGCGCCGGGAGGACCCGATGTTATAATGTAACATCGGGGCGGGCACAGGCGCCTCCCGATGCGAGGCATGTTTCCGGCATGAAGTGGTTTCGTTCGAACATCAAGAGCGGCGCGCGACTGGCGCTGTTTGCGCTGTTCGTCCAGTTCGCGCTGTCGTTTGGCCACTTCCATGTGCTCGCCGCGCCTTCCGCCAACCCCACCCAATCCGCTCTGCCCCGCGCCACGGCCGTCGATGCCGGCGATCTTACCGTCGACAGCCAGATCAAATCCCAGCAAGCGCCCGGCAAGCACGACCGCGACCAGCAAATTCCCGATGCCTGCGCGATCTGCGCCGTCATGGCGATGGCGAGCACGGTACTGTTCGCCTCGCCGCCGATCCTGCTGCTGCCGGAAGCCGTCGAGCTTCTCTACCGCACCACCGATGCCGAATTCCTTCACCTCAAATCGGCCGGCACAGGCTTCCAGCCCCGCGCCCCTCCCGCCTCCTGATCCCCAGCGACTGATGCCCCCTGATCAATCGCGCACGCGTTTTACGCGGCCGATCGGGCGGGATTTCTCTCAATCGGTCCGTCGCCTCGCGACGGCAGGCGTATGGTCGAAACATCGACTCGCCTGAACTGGAATCAGGATGATGTCAGACTCTGCAAGACCTCTAGCAACCGCCTGTAGCCTAGCCGCGCTGCTACTCATGAGTTGGGAAGGCGCCTCGTACGCGCAATCGCCGACGCCTGCCGCTCCCGCGCAAACGCCTCCTTCCGCAGCTACGCCCACGCCTGCACAAACGCCAGCGCCGACGCAAACCGAAACCCAGGCGCCGGCGCCCGCCAACCAATTGCCCAGCGTCAACGTACCGGCACCTCGCCAAGTGCAGGTGCGGCGGCGGCCGAAAACCCGCGTCGTCACGACTCAGCGCAGCACCACGCCCGTCACGCAGCCGCAGACCGAGCAGCAGGTTCTCGCCGGCAAGAACGACAAGCTCGACGAGGCCCGCCAGAACATCGTCGCGCCGATCGGTGCCACCTCCTATCAGGTCAACCATCAGCAGATCGAAGCGATGCCGCAGGGAAACAACGCATCCCTGGACAAGGTGCTGCTGCAGTTTCCAGGCGTGACCCAGGACTCGGCGGCCAGCGGCGAACTGCATGTGCGCAACGAGCACGCCAACATCCAATATCGCATCAACGGGATCATGCTGCCCGATGGTGTCGGCGCATTCGGACAAATCCTCGATACCGGCATCGTGGGCAGCCTTGCCTTGCTGACCGGTGCGCTGCCCGCCCAATACGGCTTGCGCACGGCAGGTGTGCTGGACATCCAGACCAAGACGGACGCCTTCAACAATTCCGGCAGCGTCAGCGTCTATGGCGGCAGCCACGGCACGATCACGCCAAGCTTCGAATATGGCGGCACCGCCGGTCAGACCCAGTATTTCGTGTCAGGCCGCTTTCTGCAGAACAACCTCGGCATCGAGAACCCGACCCCTTCGAGCGAGGCGATCCACGACCGTACCTCCCAGGAAAAAGGATTCCTCTATCTGTCGACCGTGCTCGACCCCACCAGCCGGCTGACCTTCATGAGCGGCGTGTCGAACGCCACCTTCCAGATTCCGAACAATCCGGGGCAGACACCCGCCTTCGTCGTGCCCGGCGTGGCGGGCTTCAATTCAGCGTTCCTCGACGAGCATCAGAACGAGTTCAACCAGTTCAATGTCCTAGCCTACCAGAAATCAGCCGGCGACCTCGACTATCAGGTTTCCTATTTCAACCGCTACAGCCAGCTGCACTTCTATCCCGACCCGACCGGCGATCTCGTCTTCAACGGCATCGCCTCGAACGTTTATCGCCAGAGCTATGTTAACGGCATTCAGGAGGACACCGCCTGGCGCTGGGGTTTTGCCCACACGCTGCGGTTCGGGTTCACAATGAGCGCGGAGCGCTCGCTGGTCACCAGCATCAGCTCCACCTTTCCAGGCGATCCGGACAATGGTCAGTTGTTCGACCCGGTTAGCGGCGACCCACTGCCGCCTGTCTCCATTTTCGACTCCAGCTCCAAGCTCGGCTGGCTGCTCGGTACCTATGTGCAAGACGAGTGGAAGATCACCAACAACCTGACCCTGAACGCCGGCCTGCGCTTCGATCAGATGTGGCAATATGTCGATGCCAACCAGCTCAGCCCGCGCGCCAGCCTGACCTGGAAACCCTATGACGGCACCACGTTCCACGCGGGCTATGCGCGCAACTTCACACCACCGCAGCAGGTAATCGCCGCGCCGACCAACATCGCGCTGTTCCAGGGCACGGTATCCGCGCCTGCCGTCACACAGAACAACCCGGTGCTGCCGGAGCGGTCTCACGTATTCGACGCGGGCGTGGTGCAGCAGATCTATCCCATCCCCGGCTTGGAGGTCGGCATCGACGGCTATTACAAGATCGCGCGTGACCTGCTCGACGACGGCCAATTCGGAGCAGCCTATGTATTGTCCGGCTTCAATTACGAGCGCGGCGAGAATATCGGCGTCGAACTCACGACCAAGTATGTCAACGGCAATTTCCGTGCCTATGCCAACGTCGCCTGGGCCAAGCAGATCGCTACCAACGTCGTGTCGAACCAATATTTGTTCGATCCCGACGAACTGGCCTACATCGCCAGCCACTATATTTACACCGACCACGCCCAGGTCCTGACCGCCTCGACCGGCGCTTCGTACAAGTGGCACGATACGCGTTTCAGCGCCTCGATGATCTACGGCAGCGGGCTGCGTTCCGGCTTCGCCAATACCGATCACCTGCCCTCCTACACACAAGTCAATATGGGCATATCGCACGACCTCTTTCTCCTCGCGCCGAACAAGCCCACCACGCTGCGTTTCGACGTGGTCAACGTGTTCGACAAGATCTACGAAATCCGGGACGGCTCCGGCATCGGCGTATTCGCGCCACAATTCGGACCACGGCGCGGCTTCTTCGGCGGGATCACGCAGAAGTTCTAGCGCATGATCCGGAAAAGCCGGCACGGAAGGGTGTGCAGATGGGTCGGGTAACGGAACTCGCGGAATGCGGCTGGCTCGTCGAGATTTACTTGGTCTTAGAACGCAAGTCTGATTCCAGGCTCTTCGCCGTTGGAACACATGAGGCCGGTGATGCGGAGGAGGCGATCCTGCGCTATCCGGGCATCATTCGGGAAGACAAGAGGATCGCGCGGCGACGCCTTTCGGACACGGAGATCGCTGGTCTCAGACTGCGAGAAGATGGCGTGAGGCCGTATATTATTTCCGGGTCTCACATGGCGATTGGAGATTAGTTCGTCGCGACCATCGTAGCTCACGGCAGGCCGGTAGTGGTCTTAAGCAACCTGATAGAGAAGGAGTGTCGAATGACAGTCCGAAGCTTATCGTGGGCTCTTTGTCTTCTGCTTTGCAGTGAAGTGGTGGCCGTTTCCAAAGGCAGCGCCGTGAATAAGAACGATCCTTGGGATCGTCATCATATAGACGATCTGCCCGACGAAATCCGACAATACGTCGCTGCAATCTGCAAGGGTCCGCCCAGCGCGCAGAATGATTTTGCAACCTACTCTCCGCACGAGAAGCGCTGGCGGATAAATCTCGAATACCTTCGATGCGATGGTTTGGGCGAATATCGTCGAGGAAATCAATGTCTGGACGTTGATTTCGTTGCGGTCGGCTCGCGTTTCCGACTCGTCAGAAAGGGCTATGCAGCCTGCGGATTTTAATTTCAGCCGCGACGACAAAGCTTCCAGTCAATCACAGCTAGATCGCGGCGATTGAGCAGACGCAGAAGTTCTGATCGGGAAGAGTCAGCGCGCGAAGTCCCAATCGGGGCGTATCGCCCCGGACACGCCTTCAAAGGCACCGGCAACGAGTTCGGCGACGAGAATACGATCGTGGTCGACGGGCCCCGGCATGATGGCCCGGCCCTTCGGCACTTTCTTGAAGCCGACGCGGCTGTAATAGGCTTCGTCGCCGACCAGCAGCACCAGGCGATGCTTGCTGGACCTGGCGTCGTTCAATGCGCGTTCGAGCAGCTTGCGGCCGACGCCGCGCTTTCGAAACGGCGGCTCGACCGTGAGCGGTCCGAGCATCAGCGCCTTGGTATCGCCGATGCGGATCGGCAATTGACGCACCGATCCGACCAGGAGCGTGCCGATTCGCGCGGTGAAGGAGAGATCGAGCAGATGATCGACATGCTCGCGCAGGCGGTAGGCGCTGAGCACGAAGCGGCCGGGCCCGAAGGTCCGCTCATGCAAGCGTTCGATCGCCTGCGCGTCCTTTGCCGTTTCCGGCAGGATGGTAAGGGAGAGATCGTTCATGGCGTCAGGTTTTAACGACCGGCGGCTCGGAAAGATAGGCCAGCAGCTTCATCTCGCGCCGGCCGCGCGTCACCGTGTCCAGCACCAGCCCGGAGGACACCGACAGCACCGCGACGATCATCAGGCCGGTCGACAGCACGGCCGCGACCGCGGCCTCCTCGTTGTAGCACGGCACCAGAACGGCAACCCGCAGCGAAGATGGCGTCATCTGGAAAAAGCCCGTTCCTGGAAGCGCACCAATTCGGCGGCCTGCATGTCATGATGGTACATCGGCCGCCCGCCCCGCAAGACGTTCTTCCACCGCTTCCGAAGGCTCCATCAGCGTGGCGAACGACAGGCTCCACAGCGAGAGCATGGCGATCGGGACGGTGTAGTAGGGCGTGACGAGGGGATGGGTAAAGAAGAAGGCCAAATTTGCCGCAAGGTTGGCCGCGGCGATCAGCGCGACCCGCCTTGTTCCGGCGCCGCTTCCGGCACGCAGATTATAGGCGACCGATGCGCCGGCGAGTGCCAACAGGGCGAACTGCATGTCAGTGACATAAAGCAAGGTACTGCTGAACGAGAAGTCCGGCGGCGCTACATCCGGCCCGCCATAGGTGGTCGCGAAGGGACTGCCGGCATTGATCGCATTGGCGACGAGCGTGGGCGCCATGCCGGCGAGAAACGCCGCAGCGAAGCCCAGGCTGCGCGCGGTGATTTCAAGTGTTCGGCTCGACAGAAACGCAACCAGGAAGAACAGGAAATAGCCGGCGGAAAGGAGCAGATTCGGCAATCTGAAATTGACCGACAAGCCGAGCAGCAGGCCGAGCAGGATAACCAGCCGGACGCGATTGTCCTTTTGGCGGTCCCCAAACAGGCGGGCGGTGAGAAATCCGGCCAGCGCGCATATGACCATGGTCGGCGCCATCGAATAGCTCGCCTTCGCCGGATTGATCATGATGTAGATGGCGAAACAGCCGAATGCGGTGGTCAGCAGGATCAACGGCGTCGTGCGTGCGTAGAAGATCCCAAGCAGCGCGAAGCCGAACACGATGACTGTCGCCGACGCGAACAGCGGTATCACCTGGTGGCCTTCCGGAAACAGCGCCAGCACAAAGCCGGTGCCGGGCGGATATTGCAGCACGAGTTTTTTCGCCGCCGGCATCGGATTGTGGCAGGGCACGTTCGACTTGTCGCTTGAAACGGGAAAGCCGATCTCCTTCAATTTCGATACCAGATAACCATCGTCGTCGCGGGAAATGCCGGTGTCGAATCCCCCGAGCCCGAAGCGCTGAAACAGATGCGCCTGCCGCAGATAGCAGATGTCGTCGTAAACACCCCTCGCCTCGTTCCAGCGCGACATCGACCAGAGCTGGCCGGCAAGCAGCAGGAAGCAGACAAGGCCGCAAAGAATTTTCAGAGGTTTCATCGTATCCGCTGCGATCCGCGTTCAGGCCGAACTGGTAGCACACGAGGCGGCAACCAGAACGGGATCACTCTTCTTCGAATTGCCAATCCGTTTTAGCCTTTTGTTTGAGCATGATCCTTCGGAAGACCTCTACATACTTTTCCGGATCATGTCCTGGCGCCACGTCCCAATCGGCGCCCGGCCGTCCAATACCTCCTCGATCCGCAGCCGCGTGCCCGGCGTCGTTCCCTCCGGCAAGGCATTCGCCTCGAAGAAGCCGCAGGCCGCGATCTCGTAGTTGGGTTCGGGCATGCGCTCCTGGCGGAACTGCCTGACGATATAGACCGCGACATGGTCGCGGCGCGAGACATGGCTGTTGTAGAACAGGCCGTGCAGCGCCGGCTCGCCCGATAGTTCGATACAGCCCTCTTCGATCAGCTCGCGCTTCAACGCATCGGCAAAGGTTTCGCCGACCTCGACCCCGCCGCCGGGCAGGTACCAGCCGGAGACATAGCCGTGCCTTACCAGGAAAACCCGGTTATTCCTGTCCAGGACGACGGCGCGGACACCGAGCGTCATGCCACGGTCGAACCGCCAATAGAAATGAAAGACACGCCGCAACAGCGGCTCCAGTCTCCGGCGCAGTTTCGCAATATTTTCCGACATCGTGTTTAATCTTGCGCCGACGAGGCCCTCTTGCCAATAGATGGCGGTATGGCCGCCTTCAAGCTCGCGCATCTGTCGGACCCGCATCTGCCGCCGCTGCCCCGGGCGCGGCTGGCCGAACTCCTTGGCAAACGCGCGCTCGGCTACCTGAACTGGACCCGCAACCGCCGCAAATATTATCGCCGTGAGGTGCTGGACGCGCTGGTCTCCGACATGCAGTCGCAGACACCCGACCACATCGCCGTCACCGGCGATCTCGTCAACCTCGCGCTGGAAGCGGAATTCGCCCCGGCGCTGCAATGGCTCGGAAGCGTGGGGACGCCCGAGGCCGTGACGGCGATCCCGGGCAATCATGATGCCTATGTCCGCGCCACAAGACATCGTTTTGTGCAGACCTTCGGCGACTACCTGAGCAGCGACGAGACATCCGGCGACGGCGCCTTTCCGTTCCTGCGCCGGCGCGGCCCGCTTGCATTGATCGGGCTTTCTTCGGCGGTGCCGACCGCACCCTTCATGGCCACTGGCACGCTCGGCCGCGCCCAGCTCGACGCGCTCGAAGGAATGTTGATGTCACTTGCCGCCGAGCAGGCGTTTCGCGTCCTGCTCGTTCATCACCCGCTGCATTCGGACTCGCGCCCCAAGAGGCTGACGGATTCGGCGAGACTGGTGGCGTTGGTGAAAAAACACGGCGTCGAACTGATCCTGCATGGCCATGACCACATCCATTCCACCGTGTGGTTCGAGGGGCCCGACCGCAAGATCCCGTCCATCGGCGTGCCGGCCGCCTCTGCGCTGGCGCGCGGGCGACATCCGGCGGCGGCCTACAATCTTTATGCGATCGAGCGCGACGGCAATGCGTGGCGGTGCGAGCAGATCGTGCGCGGTATCGACAATGAAATGCGCATGCGGGAGATCAACCGGACGCGGTTGATTTAGGGACCGTCATTCCGGGGCATCGCGCAGCGATGAACCCGGAATCTCGAGGTTCTCAGGTGCGAAGTGCGCACCAGGGTTCGATGCTTGCGCATCGTCCCGGAACGACGCGGCCATCTCACAAATTCTTCAAGCTCGCAAACAGCGCGAGCGCGAACAGCGCCATCGCGCCGAGCACGAAGCCGAACGCAAAGCTCCAGAAGCGGCCGCGCCGCCGCGGCTTCTCTCCTACCGCTGGTTCGGGCCGGCGCGTCGGCGCCATGGCATGCTCGCGTTCGACCATGCGGCGGGCCACATAGTCGGTCACGGCATCGACGATCGCAGCCACTTCATGCGACTCCGCGAGCACGATGCGGCCGTGACGCGTGTCCTGCACGAAGCGATAGATGCGCTTGTCGCGCCCCATCACCACATAGGCCACCACGTCGAGCCAGAGCCTGGGTGTCTCGCCCTGGCTGATGCCGCGATCGAACAGGTCGACCTGCTCCGGGACCTGCGCAAACAGGGGATCGAGCGCCTCGTTCAGAATCTCGAGCCGCGCGACTTCCGCGTCGCGCAAATCGACCACGACACCGGTGCGATCGGCCGCCTCGATCCGCGCCTTGTGGAGCGCGTCGCGCAAGCGAAGCGGACGCGGTTCGCTTGCAGGATTGCTTCCAGTGACTGGCGCCTCGGACATCGGACGGGCCTTTACCCCTCAAACTCCACCATAATTAACCTATCAGCAAGCGTGCCTTGCGCAAAGGCTCTTTATTTCCAAATACTTATACGAAAGGCAGACGGCCCCACCCGGCTAAACCGGATGGGGCCGTCCGTCCTTGGGCACAATCTTGAGAGCATGATCTCTTGGGGATCAAGGCTCCCAACACCCGGCAACGAGGTCGATCAGGCCATCACGCGGCTGGGCTCTTCGACGATCGAGAAGCGAACACCGGCCTTGTGGCGGTTCTCTTCCGAGACCGTGCGCCAGGCATCCTCGGCTTCCTTGCGGGTCTTGAACGGACCCTGCACCTGGGCCGAGCCTTCGACGAGCTTGTGGAAGTTCATCGAGCCGAACTCGCCGCCGATCACCCAGAAATTGCTGCCTTTGGTCATTGTCAGTCTCCTTTGAGTAGCGTGATCAGTCTGGAATCCGACCAGACCCCAGACTGATCAATTCCACCGTTAGCCGAACTGGTTCATCGTGTTGTGAGCGCCACCCGCCTTCAGAGCGGCCTCGCCGGCAAAGTATTCCTTGTGCTCGTCGCCGATGTCCGATCCAGCCATGTTCTGGTGCCGCACGCAGGCGATGCCCTGACGGATCTCCTGACGCTGAACGTTCTTCACGTACCCGAGCATACCCTGCTCGCCGAAATACTCTCTTGCGAGATTATCAGTCGACAGAGCTGCCGTGTGATAGGTCGGCAACGTGATCAGATGGTGGAAGATGCCGGCACGCTTTGCGGACTCGGCCTGGAATGTGCGGATGCGCTCGTCGGCTTCGATGGCCAGCGGCGTATCGTCGTATTCCACCTTCATCAGGTCGGCTCGATTGTACTTGCTGACATCCTTGCCGGCTTGCTTCATCGCGTCGTAGACCTGCCAACGGAAGTTGAGCGTCCAGTTGAACGACGGCGAGTTGTTGTAGGCCAGCTTCGCATTCGGGACCACCTCGCGGATGCGGTCGACCATCTTGGCGATCTGCTCGATATGCGGCTTCTCGGTCTCGATCCACAAGAGATCGGCGCCGTTCTGCAGCGAGGTGATGCAGTCGAGCACGCAGCGATCCTCGCCGGTGCCGGCACGGAACTGATAGAGGTTGCTGGCAAGCCGCTTCGGACGCATCATCTTGCCGTTGCGGTTGATGATGACATCGCCGTTCCGGGCGTTGGCGGCCGTCACTTCTTCGCAATCGAGGAAGCTGTTGTATTGATCGCCGATGTCGCCCGGCTTGTGGCTCACAGCGATTTGCTGCGTGAGACCGGCACCCAGCGAGTCGGTGCGGGTCACGATAATGCCGTCTTCGACACCCAGTTCGAGGAAAGCATGGCGGCAGGCGCGAATCTTCGCCAGGAAGACCTCGTGCGGCACCGTCACCTTGCCGTCCTGATGGCCGCACTGCTTTTCGTCCGAGACCTGGTTCTCGATCTGCAGGGCGCAGGCGCCCGCTTCGATCATCTTCTTGGCGAGCAGGTAGGTCGCCTCCGCATTGCCGAAGCCGGCGTCGATGTCGGCGATCACGGGCACGACATGCGTCTGGAAGTTGTCGATCTTCTCGATCAGCGCTTTTTCCTTCGGCTGGTCGCCTGCCTTGCGGGCGGCGTCGAGCGTGCGGAAGATATCGTTCAGCTCACGCGAGTCCGCCTGACGCAGGAAGGTGTAGAGCTCTTCGATCAGCGCCGGCACCGAGGTCTTCTCGTGCATCGACTGGTCGGGCAGCGGTCCGAACTCGGAGCGTAGCGCGGCGATCATCCAGCCGGACAGGTACAGATAACGGCGATCGGTCGTGCCGAAATGCTTCTTGACCGAGATCAGCTTCTGCTGGGCGATGAAGCCATGCCAGCAGCCCAGCGACTGGGTGTACTTGGTGGGATCGCCGTCATAGGCGGCCATGTCGCTGCGCATCAGCGCCGCCGTGTAGCGGGCGATGTCGAGGCCGGTCTTGAAGCGGTTCTGCAGGCGCATGCGCGCCACGGCTTCGGCGGTGACGCCGTTCCAGGTCTCCTTGCTCTTGAGGAGCGCTTCAGCAGCTCCAATCTCGCTCAGATAGGAGGCCGGTCCCTGAATAGCCCGGTCACTGATCCCGCGTGGCTGGTAGTTCATAGTGTGTGATCCTTTCGGTGCCGACAGATCCGCGGCGTTTGCCTTCGCGCCTTCTCAATCGACATTCTTGACAGTGCATTGCGAAATGCGTGGCTGGAGCTAAACGCAAATCTCGCTAAAGAGTACAGATAGCTTGCATTCGATTGGTGATGTCATGTAACATATAAACTTGTCATATATGTAATTTTGTAACTTTTGTCATAAAATAGGTCAACGAGGCTGCCATGCCCTCCGACTCCGGAAAAAAGCTCTTTGTCGGCCCGCGTTTCCGGCGGATCCGCCAGCAATTGGGCCTGTCGCAGACCCAGATCGCCGAGGGCCTCGGCATTTCGCCGAGCTACATCAACCTGATCGAGCGCAACCAGCGCCCGGTCACCGCCCAGATCCTGCTCCGCCTCGCCGAGGCCTATGACCTCGATCTGCGCGATCTTGCCACCGCCGACGAGGACCGCTTCTTCGCCGAATTGAACGAGATCTTCTCCGATCCCCTGTTCCGCCAGATCGATCTGCCGAAACAGGAGCTGCGCGATCTCGCCGAGCTCTGCCCCGGCGTCACCCATGCGCTGCAGCGGCTCTACGCCGCCTATACCGAGGCGCGGCAGGGCGAGACGCTGGCGGCGGCGCAAATGGCCGACCGCGACGAGGGCTCGCGTTTCGAGGCCAACCCGATCGAGCGCGTGCGCGATCTGATCGAGGCCAACCGCAATTATTTCAGCGAGCTCGAACAGGCCGCCGAGACCCTGCGCGACGAATTGAACGTGCCGGCCGAAGGCCTCTATGAGGCGCTCGTCACGCGGCTGCGCGGAAGACATTCGATCGTCACCCGCATCATGCCGGTCGATGTGATGCGCGAGACGCTGCGCCGTTTCGACCGCCATCGCCGTCAGCTCCTGATCTCCGAACTGGTCGACGCACCGAGCCGCACCTTCCAGCTCGCCTTCCAGGTCGGCTTGGCCGAATGCGGCAGCGCGCTGGAGACCATCATTGGCCGGGCCGGCAAGCTCGACGATGCCCCGCGACGGCTCTACCGCATCACGCTTGCGAATTATTTCGCGGCCTGCGTGATGATGCCCTACCAGGTCTTCCACGCCGCAGCCGAAGCCTTGAATTACGACGTGCACGTACTGGCGCAGCGTTTCAACGCCGGCTTCGAGCAGGTCTGTCATCGGCTCACCACGTTGCAGCGGCCGAACGCGCGCGGCATTCCCTTTTTCCTCCTGCGTGTCGACAACGCCGGCAACGTCTCGAAGCGTTTCTCCTCCGGCACCTTCCCCTTCTCCAAATTCGGCGGCACCTGTCCGTTGTGGAACGTGCATTCCACCTTCGATACGCCGGATCGCCTCTTGAAGCAGGTGATCGAGCTGCCCGACGGCACGCGCTACTTCTCGATCGCGCAGGTGGTACGCCGGCCCGTGGCGCCGCATCCGCTTGTCGAACCGCGCTTTGCGATCGGGCTCGGTTGCGAAATCCGCCACGCGTCGAAGCTGATCTATGCGACCGGCATGGATCTCGAGAAGACCGAGGGCACGCCGATCGGCGTCAACTGCCGGCTCTGCGAGCGCGAGAATTGCAGCCAGCGCGCCGAGCCGCCGATCACGCGGACGCTGATCCTCGACGAGAATACGCGGCGGGTAAGCTCGTTTGCATTTTCGAATGCAAGGGAGTTGTGAGGTGCTCTGGTTTATAAGGTGCCGTCACATCCATTGCAGCCGCCTAATCCTGCAGCGCGAACGCCTTGCACCAGCCGTCCTTGCTGACCTCGCCTTCGACCACCTTGCAGCCGTTCGGCGCCTCGAACAGCGAGCACATTCCGCAACTATAGATGCCGTTCGGCGTGTCCTGATATTCGGCCCGCGCGCGCGTCATCTTGTCGGCGGCCTGCGCCGGCGCAGTCTGAAACAGCAGTGCGCCCCAAATGCTCTGCAGCGCCGCGCCGAGGGCCGCGCGCCGCGACCAGCAAAATCGCTCTCCAGCCATGGAATTCCTCGCGATGGCCGACCACAATGCTGCCATCATGCGGCCAAATCGCGTCCACAGGAACGGCCACTTCTGCAACCGCCATCAGATTCTCGCGAGGGAATCGCCGTGATATGGTTATGGCGAATCAGGAGAATTGCGTATGGCCGACAGCAACAGCAAGATCGCCTGGCACCGGGCGCAACTCAAGAAGAACTGCGCGGCATTGAAGCAGCTCGAGATCGCGCGTTTTGCGGGCAGCCACGACAAGATCGGCAACACGCAAAAAACGATCGATGAGTTGACGCGCAAGATCGCGGAATCCGAAAAATGCATCTCGGCCTATGAGCGGCTGGGCCGGCGTCCGCTCGGCACCGACTTCAGCAGCCTCACCAATGTGAGCTGGGGCAACTGGAACGCCTACACCAACAGCCAGCGGTAATTGGCCTGGCACTTGAATGTAGTCCGCATGAGCGCAAGCGACATGCGGGACGGTCCTGGGTGTCGCGTTCGCTTACCCGGGCTACCTGCTACTGTTACATGCCGTGGCTTTCGAATACCTTCTTGCAGGACGTGCTGAGCTTCGTGCGGTTCTGCTGCAGGCAGGACTGCACCGCGCCGTCATTTCCGAGGTCCTTGCGGCAGAAGCGCTGGGCATCGCGCGTGCAAGCACTCTGCTCCTGCGGCGTGCCGCCATGTTGAGCCAGCGCGAACGGCACGCTCGCAACCAGAAGCGTCAAGGCAAGAGAGATCCTGATCATCGTACACCTCACGAACGTTTCCTGGAGTTCCCGCAGGCAAACTCGCGGTGCGAGCGAAGGTTCCGGGATTGTCGCGCTCGGTGAGAACTGAAGCCGCTCACTCGCGCGGCGTGATCTGCAATTCCAGGAGCGCCATCCGCTGCAGGATTGCGGGGTCGCGCTCGCCTTCCTGCGCCGTGTGAAGGATCGATTTCGCGAGCAGGTTCACCTGGGTCGAGCTCACCGGGTGCGGCAGCTTCGCCACCGACGCATCGAGCGCTTCCGTCATCGCGTCCACGATCTCCGGAACAAAGGCTGCTTTTGAAAAATCTTCCATCGCATCACCAACCGATCGGCGCCAGCAAGCGATCTGCAAACATTGCAGACGCCCCTGGCCAATGTTTCCGGGTGTTCTGGATTGCAGGTACAACGCCGGCCCATGCCGCTGGTTCCGCCGGAACTTGCGTGGCTGGCCTTTTCGCAAGGGCGAGCTCCATTCGGCTCGTGCCGTCCCTCGATACCGCTGCCAAAAACCGCCGCAGCAATGGTGCGTTCGTTTCGCGTCCGGCCTCTAACCCTAGTGGCGTTGCGCAGTGCAGCGCGCGGCGCTGTAATCGTCAGCCATGGGCTCGAGGTCTCGCCAATCCGCCTTCCACGGCCGGTTGATCGGCGCGAAAATCCGCGCGCAGTCCGCACGCGAGATGGCGGCGAAAGCCATTCGCGACGCCGACCGCGCCGAGGCGGAAGCCTGGTCGATCCGCATGGAAGGCTATGGCGGGCCGGCGCAGCCCGCGCCCACCATCGACCAATGCCTCAATGGCGGCCTGTCCTGGCTCGAGGTCGAATGCAATCGCTGCAAGACGCGCGCGAGCCTTCCGCTGGAAAGCATCCGCCGGTCGCGCGACACGCCGCTGTGGAAGCTCGAAGCGTCCTTGAAATGCCGCGCCTGCCGCAAGCGCCGGCATGCGCCGCCGGTGCACATGATCAAGCTGACCGAGAACCGCGAGATCACGCCCTATCTCTGGGTTCATCCGGATGAGGAGGATCGGTGAGTTTGGTCTTCAACCGTTGTCGTCAAGCAGCGACGGATCGATCACGCCACGCTATGCTGTCCATCGGGCGGGCGTGGATTAAAATGGGGATCCAATTGCGACCATATCGGCTTTCTTCCCTGGTCCTGGGAGGCTGCATCCTCGTGGCCTGCGCATTCCCGGAAGCTTCGGCCGGCCCCGCGAATGGCGCGGCTCCGGACCCTGCGCAGGCCGTCGCACAGGAGTCGGCCCGGATCGATGCGATGGCGCTCTGCAGCCCTTCCGGCTCCGCCGGCGAGCCGTCGGATTGGCTTCCCGCGGCGATCAATGCGCAATTGAGCAAGCCCGAGAATCGCATCGATGGCCAGGATTGGTCGGGCCAGGATCTCACGGGAAAGGACCTTACGGGCAAGGTCCTCACCCATCTTACGTTGAAAGGCACGAAGCTTCGGAACGCGGACCTGTCAGGTGCGATCGTCTGCGGCAGCGATCTCAGCGGAGCCGACCTTGGCGGCGCTCGCCTCGACAACGCCCTGGTGGCGGGCGGCAGCAAGCTCGACGGCGCCAATCTCACCAAGGCGTCGGCACGCGGGCTCATGATCGCCGACGCATCATATGAAAATCTTCGGATCGATGGCGCCGATTTGCGCGACGCAAAGCTCGTCTGTGAGAGCGACGAAATCCGATGCATTACCCGGGAAGGAGATTTTGCTTCCATGGCCGGCGCCGATCTCAGGGGCGCAACCGTCGCTCATCTCTGGCGCGCCGTGCCTGGTCTTGCCGAGGCCCGCCTTGCCGGGCTGAGCACAAGAACTCGATGCGATTTTTCAGGAAAATTACTCCGAGCTGGCGCAGGGCGTCGGTCCGAATGCAACGATAACGCTATTTCCGAGCAGCGGCTATTCGGGACGCCGCACCGAATTTACCACGGAGGAACTGGCCCAAATTCCGGCGGTCGTCGAACAAATGCGCGCTGCTTCCGCGCACCCGGGCTTCGAATGCTCCAAGGCCCGAAGCAACGTCGAGAAAGCGATTTGCACCGATCCCAAACTCGCAGCCCTCGACGTAGCGTTGAGCTGGCTGTGGAGCAATCTCAAGCACACACCGGCGTTGAATGCAGCCCAAAAAAATTGGCTTTCAACCCGCGCAACCTGCGCGCCGGCGGATCGGAAGACATCCTCCGGCGATACTTTCGAAGAGTTTCTTAGGCCGGAAGAATTTGCATCGCCGGTAGATCCGGATGGCTGCATTGGCGTGGCGTATGTCAGGCGCATCAAGGAGCTGGCGCCACAATCATCGTTAGCCGCAGTCCGAAGCGGAACCTATACCACCGATCCGCCGCTCGAGCTGCCGCAGGGCAAGGCTTCCGCCCTTGCGCAGAAATATCTCAGCGCGCGCGGCTACCGTCAGGATGAAATTATCGTCGGGAACTGGGGAGGCGGCGCCGGGAAGATCGCAGGCGAAGGCATCTGGGCCAACGGCCACATGTGCGGTTTCGAATCCCCGGAGAAGGATACGAAGCGCACCGGATCACGCGTCCAGATATTCGAAGATGGGTCGGATCGTGACGAGAAATACAGCGTCAGCTTTGTCGTCACGCCGCAGGTTGCGATCTGGGTCGGAGGCGCCAAGCAATTCCAGTGCGGGGCGCGCGGCGGCTGGTCGATAGCCTATTTCCGGCAACCGGACAGGCTGTTCTCGGCCGTCGCGAAGCCGGGGCAAGAGGCCCGCTGACCCGCAAGACTGCGAGCCGCGACCGCCCTCACATCAGGAATTTGACGCCAAAGGTCCGCTCGCGGCGCCAGACGACTTCGCAGCGCTGCCGCCGGTTGTGGCTCGCGACCAGCGCGATCGCAAAGCGGTCGCCGACATCGATCTCGGCATCGGTCGCGATGCGCGCGCCGCCGGGCGCGACGTCGATCACGGAGCACTCGCGCTTCGTGTCGTCGTCGAACGTCAGCCAAGCGGTTCGGCCATTCATCTGCCGGCGCGGCTCGCGCTGTACCTTCGGCCGCTCTTGCACGGTCATGGCGACCTTCCCTGTTGGAGCGGCCGTCACTTTAGACCAGGGCGGGTAAAGCCGGCCTTAGCCCATCGTCTCGAAATTTAGCTATTCCGGACCGTTGTCCGCGCGCGTGGCGTGATTCCACCAGATCCCAAGCCCAAATGACGCATCCCGCGCCAAAGATTTCCTTTTGCGCCGGTTTCGGATATTTCGGGATTGATTAAGAATCTGCGCTTTCAGCCGGTGACATTGATGCCTATTGCCCCCTTCAGGATTCTCACGCTCGCGGCATCGCTGGTGCTGTGCTCCGCCGCCTCCGCGCAGCAGCTCCTTCCGCCACCCGCCCGGCCCGCAACAGCGGCGAGGCCCGCGGTCCCTGCCGCACCGAAACCGCCGGGCATTGCGACCGCGCCGTCGCCGCGTGCGGCGTCCTGCCACAACGGCGCAAATTTCGACCGATTCCTCGCCGAGCTGAAACAGCAGGCGGCGGCGCAGGGCGTCTCGCAACGCGCCCTCGCGGAGGCCGGTCCCTACCTCGTCTACGACCAGGGCATCGTCAACCGCGACCGCGGCCAGCGCGTGTTCGGTCAGATCTTCACCGAGTTCGCCGGCCGCATGGCGGCGAATTTCCGGATGCAGAACGGGCAACAGCACATCAAGACCTATTCGGCCGCGTTCGCGCGCGCCGAGAAGGAATATGGCGTGCCGCCCGCGGTCATCGCCGCGTTCTGGGGACTGGAAAGCGATTTCGGCGCCAACATGGGCAGCCTGCCGACGCTGCGCTCGCTGGTGTCGCTCGCCTATGACTGCCGCCGCACCGAGCGCTTCCAGAACGAGACCATCGCCGCGCTGAAGGTGATCGAGCGCGGCGACCTCACCCCTGGCGAGATGATCGGCTCCTGGGCCGGCGAGCTCGGACAGACGCAATTCCTGCCGACGCATTATTTCACCTATGCGGTCGATTACGACGGCGACGGCCGCCGCAATCTCCTGCACAGCGCACCCGACGTGATCGGCTCGACCGCGAACTACATCGCGACCGGATTGAAGTGGCGGCGCGGCGAGCCGTGGCTGGAGGAAGTGCGCGCGCCCGCGAATTTTCCGTGGGAGCAGGCGGACCTCACGACGCAATTGCCGCGCTCGAAATTTTCCCAGCTCGGCGTCACCTATGCCGACGGCCGTCCGCTGCCGAACGACAATCTGCCGGCCTCGCTGCTGTTGCCGATGGGACGGACGGGCCCTGCGTTCCTCGCCTACGCGAATTTCGCGGCCTACACCGAATGGAATAATTCGCTGATCTATTCGACCACGGCGGCCTATCTTGCGACCCGCATCGCCGGTGCGCCGCCGATGCGCAGACCCGCCGTGCCCGTGGCGCAACTGCCGTTCAACGAGATCAAGGAGCTGCAGCAACTGCTGGTACGCGCGGGCTATGACGTCGGCAAGGTCGATGGCGTGCTCGGCCAGCAAAGCCGCACGGCGGTCAAGGCGATGCAGGTCAAACACGGCCTGCCGGCGGATGCCTGGCCGACCGCGGAATTGCTGGCGAAGATGCGCGGCGGTCCGCGCGCACAGGCGTCCCCCGCGCCATTGCCGGTGGCGCGCTAGCGCAGCCTCTCCGAAATAACTCAGACCGCCTTTTGTCCGCTGTCATCACCCGCGAAAGCAGGTGATCCAGTATTCCAGAGACAGTCGTTGCTTACTGAGAGGCCGCGGCATACTGGATCGCCCGATCAAGTCGGGCGATGACACCGGTTGCTTTTTCTCCGACGCAGCCCCATCTCGAACATACGTTCTATTCCCTCCTCAACAAGAGCATCACATGTCCTTTTACGACGCCGCCGTTCCCGCCTACCTGCAAATGCTCAACAGCCTTTCGGGCCTGCTCACCAAGGCCGAAGCGCATTGCAAGGCGAAAAACATCCAGCCCGACGTGATCCTGGGATCGCGGCTCTTTCCGGACATGCTGCCCTTCAGCAAGCAGATCCAGCTCATGAGCGATTTCGCCGCCAAGGGCTGCGCACGGCTGACACATAGCGAGGTGCCGTCGATGCCCGATACCGAAAAGACCTTTGACGAGTTGAAGCAGCGGCTGGCGAAGACGATCGAGTATGTCAATTCGTTCAAGCCGGCGCAGTTCGAGGGCGCAGATGCCAGGGACGTCACCTTCCCGGCCGGGCCTGACCGGACCATCACGATGAAGGGCCAGCAATTCCTCAGCGCGTTCTCCTTTCCCAATTTCTATTTTCACGCCGCCACCGCCCACGGCATCCTTCGGCACAATGGGATCGAGGTCGGCAAGCGCGATTTCCTGGGCGTGGCATAACTCGCTTTTCTCGTCATTCCGGCGCGCGACGAAAGTCGCAGGCCCGGAATGACGAGGGAAATCGGAAACTCCGCGCGCGCGGCCTGGCAGGCCATTCGTCCTCCCTTTTCATCTTTACGCAGATTTTCCATTTTCGAACGCCGCGCTCGTCACCTCTGCGTGCCGCGAATGGCTGTCGCCTTGCGCTGGTCGCGGCAATGCACAATTGTACGGGACCAGCCATTTCTCCCAGGAAATCCCATGAGCTCCACCAAACTCTTCGAGCCCTTCATGCTCGGCCCGATCGCGCTGCCGAACCGCCTGGTGATGGCGCCCTTGACACGCAATCGCGCGATCCCGCCCGGCATGGCGCCGAGCCCGCTTGCGGCGGACTATTACGGCCAGCGCGCCTCCGCCGGGCTTCTCATCACCGAGGCGAGCCAGGTGTCGCAGCAGGGCCAGGGCTACCAGGACACGCCCGGCATCTATTCGAAGGAGCAGGTCGAGGGCTGGCGCAAGGTCACCGATCGCGTGCATGAGCGCGGCGGGCGCATCTTCATCCAGATCTGGCATGTCGGCCGAATCTCGCACACTTCTCTGCAGGCGGGCGGCGGCAAGCCGGTCGCGCCGAGCGCGATCCGCGCCAAGGGCAAGACGTTCGTCAACGGCACCTTTGCCGACGTCTCCGAGCCGCGCGCGCTGGAGCTTTCGGAAATCCCAGGGATCATCGACGACTTCAAGCGCGGTGCGGTCAATGCGCTGGCGGCCGGTTTCGACGGCGTCGAGATCCACGGCGCCAACGGCTATCTGCTCGACCAGTTCGCCAAGGACGGCACCAACAAGCGCACGGACGCTTACGGTGGCGGAATCGAGAACCGCGCAAAACTGCTGCTCGAAGTTTCGAAGGCGGTCGCCGCGGAAGCCGGCGCCGAGCGCACCGGCATCCGCATCTCGCCGGTGACGCCGGCCAACGACGTGTCGGATTCCAATCCGCAGCCGCTGTTCGACTACATCGTCGACGGCCTCGAGGCGTTGAAGCTCACCTACATCCACGTCATCGAGGGCGCGACCGGCGGCCCGCGCGATATCGCGCCGTTCGATTACGCCTCGCTGCGCAAGCGCTTCAAGCGCGCCTACATGGCCAACAACGGCTACGATTTCGAGCTGGCCGAGAAGCAGCTCGCGGCCAATGCTGCCGACCTGATCGCGTTCGGCAAGCCGTTCATCTCCAACCCCGACCTCGTCGAGCGGCTGAAGACGGGCGCGCCGCTGAACGAATGGGACAAGGCGACGTTCTACGGCGGCGGCGCCAGGGGATATACGGATTATCCGACGCTGCCGTCAAAGCAGGCCGCGGAGTAGGTCAACGCTCTCTCCACGCCGTCATTGCGAGCGGAGCGAAGCAATCCAGAAGTTTCTCCGCGGAAAGAATCTGGATTGCTTCGTCGCTACGCTCCCCGCAATGACGAAAGAAAAGGCCGGGATCGCTCCCGGCCTTTGTTTTGTTCGCTGTCATGCCCCGCGAAGGCGGGGCATCCAGTATTCCGGAGAGATCGTCATCATCTCGACCGCCGCGGCGTACTGGATCGTCCGGTCCCGTCTTCGCCAAGGCTTCGACGGGGCTTGCGGTCCCTGGCTCGCCGAAGCTTTAGCGGAGGCGGCAAGCCGGACGATGACAGCAGTGGCTCACTTCGCCTCCGCGCGCTTGGGCGGGGTGGCCGGCCACGACTTGATCAGCGTGTCGTAGTCGATCGTCTCACCCTTCGGCTTCTCGTTGGCGAGCTTGCGCTGCGGCGCGATGGTGCCGTCCTTCTGGGCCTTGGCGAACCAGTGCTCAGCCGACTCCTTCTTGTTCAGCTTCGGTCCGCAGGCGCCCTGCACGCCCGATTTCTCGAGACGTTCCATCACCGAGTCCTGGGCGGCGGCGAGCGCATCCATCGCGGCTTGCGGCGTCTTGTTGCCAGACGACGCATCGCCGATGTTCTGCCACCAGAGCTGCGCGAGCTTCGGATAGTCAGGCACGTTGTTGCCGGTCGGGGTCCACTGCACGCGCGCAGGCGAGCGGTAGAACTCGATCAGGCCGCCGAGCTTCGGCGCGCGTTCCGTAAAGGACTTGTCCCAGATGTCGGATTCACGGATGAAGGTGAGACCGACATGGCTCTTCTTCAGGGACACCGTCTTGGAGACGATGAACTGCAGATAGAGCCAGGCCGCCTTGCGGCGGTCCGCCGGGGTCGACTTCAGAAGCGTGAGCGAACCCGCGTCCTGGTAGCCGAGCTTCATGCCGTCCTTCCAGTACGCGCCATGCGGTGACGGAGCCATACGCCATTTCGGCGTACCGTCCGCGTTCATGACGGCGATGCCGGGCTTCACCATGTCGGCGGTGAAGGCGGTGTACCAGAAGATCTGCTGCGCAATCGCACCTTGCGCCGGCACCGGTCCCGATTCGGAGAAGGTCATGCCTTGCGCCTGAGGCGGGGCATACTTCTTCAGCCAGTCCAGATATTTGGTGATCGAGTAGACCGCCGCGGGACCGTTGGTGTCGCCGCCACGCTCGACGG
>CAWHQY010000043.1:0-60832 GCA_963831505.1 uncultured Alphaproteobacteria bacterium
GCACATCGTCTTTTAGCAGAACTGTGTGCCTCGACATGACGATGACTACTTTGACGTCGCTCATCGTCTCGCCTTTGATCGAAACGTCCTGATTGAAGTAGGATGTTTCCCTGACCGAGTGGGCCAGCCACTGCCCAAAGAAGACTGTGTCGATGGAGGCTATGAACAGCAGGAACATGACTTGGCGCACGCTAGGCCAGTCTCCGCCTGCTAATTCATCAGCCACGATGAGCACCAGGAGCACCGCCAAAAGGACGAGTACGGCTCCGTTGATCACGTGGGACACGGCATTGCCGTTTTTGATTTCGGTGTAGACGTCGAGACCCACGTACCCCAGAACAAGAAGGCTCATTACTATCAGGGGAATTTCTTAACTTTTCCATGACTTTTAACAGCGGAGCGCACATTCTGGCGCAAAGCGACTGAACCAGGGTCATCGAGGCTGCGATAATCCCGAGAGCGACAAGACCGAATGTAGACGTCGGTGTATTGAACAAACCAGAGCAGATGCCAGTCGAACACGCTGAAATATGATGCGAGGAACATCGTCGCGAAAACAACGCCGAGCGCTACGGCCGCTGCTGATACAAGTGCGAAGTTCTCTCTTGCTGCTGCGATCACTTCGCCGGCGGTGAGCTTTGGCTTCGTTTCTGCCGCTGGCTTTTCGGGAACGTCATTCGTTGTGTCCGACACTTCACTGTCCCTTTGACGTTGCCTTCGTTGATCTAATGCTGCATCGCGGGGCGCCTCTTGCGAACGCTCTGGCCTTCTTTAAGGCTTGCTCACCCGGTGAGGAGTGATCCATCTGGGCAGGCATCGGCATCACTTCCTCATCGATGCCAGACCGAAGGCGAATGCACCGGATCGGTGCGTTGACATCACTTGCTTAACACACCTCAAAGGAAGGAAGACATGATGCCCCGCCTCAGACAGGGTGATCGCGTCGTATTCCAAGACGGCCTGCCTATGACAATCATCAGCTTCCTCAGCGCCGATCTCGCGCAGTGCCGCTGGCATGACAAAAAAACCGGTTGGCATGAGCAGACGTTCGACGTCGTTGCGCTCAAACCACTTAAGGTCGCTCGCGGTCGCTGCGTTGTACCCGCGCCCCGCGCGCGATTGCACCAGTCTGGTTGCGTGACACGATTCGGCCGGATGGCAGGATTGCCTCGCCATCATCGGTGGCGCGCCGGCCCGGTGCTGAACACCGACCCGACGCTGACCAGCATGGAGATGACCCATGACTAAGGCATTTCGACCATAGCACTACGCTGCCCCCCGACCACATCGACTATCCAGTCCAGCGCCTCATTAGGCGCTGCGCGGAGTTGTGGTCAGAAACCAACGTCCTCGATCAACGCGCGGTCGCCCTACACCGCGAAGGCAAAAGGGCTGCGGCGAAGGCCATCGGCGCGCAGGGGAGGCCGTCACCTTGGAGGCGTGCGCATTGGAGCACGAGGTGATTCTCGATCTCGTCGCCCAAACTGCGGAGGGTCATCGGGCCAAACTGAAGATGGCTTGCGGGGGCAGTTTCGAGCTTCTGCACCTTGTGTACTTTGCATGGTCACTTGGCCACGAGGCGGGGCGACTGGGTCTCCCCGCCGCGATTCCTGACGATCTCGCGGGCGGCGAAGCCGCGTCGGGCTGATTTGAATCGGTTGTTGAAGAGGCCCCCCGGTGCGACCGGCGGGGCCTTTTTCGTTTGCCTAGAATGCATTTATCACGCGAACGTGAATGGGTTTAACCCATCCCTGACGGCGTCGCCCCCTCCCCGAGGAGGCCGATCGAATTTCATCAACAAAATCAACAAAACCATGCACCAATCTGGTGTATTATCAAATACTTACGAGGAAAAACTTCATTGCATTTGAAGCGCGATTCCGGCTTAAGCCTAGCAACTTTTCGAGGCAATTCTCATGCACAAATCCCCCGAAGCCCGCAGGATCACCATCGGCGCCACCGAGCGCGACATCGAGCTGCTGAAGGCCTGGGCGGCTCAGCACATGACCTCGGTCTCGGCCGAAGCGATTTGCGCAATTCGCGAACGCGCTGCACGAGAAGAAGTCCGGGATAGGGCGCGGGCGTGATGCCAAAGCAGGTCGCCCTTCCATCCACATTGCCTCCGCGTTTGATTGGACGCGAGGCGGCGGCGGCCTACGTCAATGTCGCTCCGAATACCTACGACAAGTTGGAAGGGCAGGGGTTGATGCCGAAGCCCACATCTTCCCCCGGCTGCCGGCGAAAGCTGTACGATGTGCGCGAGCTTGACATCGCGGTCGACGCTCTACCTCATGACGGCGAGGAACTCGTCTCTGCCGATGATGGGTGGACCTGATGCCGCGCAAGCTGCCACCGCACGTCGATAGTAACCATGTCAAAGGTCATACCTATCTGTCGTTCCGGATAGGGCAGGGGCCACGCATACGACTGCCGGACAACCCCAAGTCGCCTGAGTTCAGGCAAGCATATGCGGCCGCGATGGCCGGCGAGACCAAGCGCCAGACCTTCGCTGAAGCATGACGCTCCCGGCACAATCGGCGCGCTGATTACCATCGTACAAGACGATCGGAAGTTTCACCGCTCTGGCGAGACCTCGAAGGAGGGTTACACAACGCGGCTTGAAACGATCCGGGTCGAGCACGGTCACCGCACGGTCGCCGGCATGACCGCCGAGTTGATTAAGCAGCAAAATACTCACCCGCTGGCAGATCGACCCGGCGCCCAGCTCGACACGCTCAAGAAGCTGCGCATTCTAATCCAGCATGCGATCGACGACCTGAAGTGGCTGAAGAGCGATCCGACTGCCGGCATCAAGCGGCCGAAGGGAAAGAGATCAGGCCCTGGACCGACAGCGAAAAGGTAGCCTACGAAAAACGATGGCCGATCGGCACCAAGCAGCGCACCGCCTACGAGCTGATGCGCAACATCGGTACCGCGCGCGCCGATGTTCATGCCATAGAGTGGAAACAGGTTGATGAAGATGGTGTCTCATACGCGCGAAGCAAAACCGGCGTTGAGGTCGACAGCGAGATGCCTGACGAATTGCGGGTCGCGCTGGATGCCACACCGCGGACGCACGCTTCCATCATCATCACAGCGTTCGGCAAGCCGTTCACCGTCGACGGCTTCAGCGGGTTCATGCGCGATGCGATGAACGGCGGCAGGCCTGCCATTGGATTGCAAGCCGCACGGTCTACGCAAGTCGCTAGGCAGCGACATGGCTGACGCCGGGGCAACGGCTCACGAGATCATGGCCGCGCTCGGACACACCACCTTGAAGCAAGCCGAGAACTACACGCGCGGAGCCGATCGGAGGAGGGGCGCACGGGCCGCCGGTGAGAAGCTGCGCGAATATAAGAAGAACAAAGCTTCCCAAACCGCTTTTGAAAGTTTGGGAAAAATGGCAAAAAATGAAGGAGAATCAAAGTGAACAAAGGGGTAATGGCGCTCCCTAGCGGAATCGAACCGCTCTCTCCACCGTGAAAGGGTGGCGTCCTAACCGATAGACGAAGGGAGCAAAACCATCGAAATATCAATGCTTTGCAGCGAGGATTTCACCGTGCAGGAGAGGGCGCAGATCGCGATCCGCCGGCCACGGCGGCGAACGTATAGAGGCGTTTGCGCGAACCGGCAAGCCGCCAGCGGCCGGTTTCCATGGGGCTAACGGAAGGCCTGACTATTCAATCAAATCAACCGTTTTGAAAGGTCCGCCGCCCTAACTGTGAACATATGAGAGCGCAACATGCCAGCACCTAGGAAACGGGAAGCGCGCAAATCAATGAGCCAGCCGGCATGGATCACGCTGGATGGCGGCTTTGCCGCGCGCCAATGCGTGGTGCAGGACATTTCAAGTTCCGGCGCGAAGATCAGCGTCGACGAGGCAGCGGCGCTGCCGGCCACCTTGCGGCTGGCGTTCGCGCGCGATGCCCGCACCGGACACAAATGCCAGGTGGTCTGGCGCAGTGGCCGCTTGGCCGGCGTCAAGTTCGTACGCTAGCTCAGGCCGCGGCGCCGCGCTAAAAGGCGGCATGCGAAAGCTGGTCTTCCTCCTCGCGCTCGCGCTGCCGATCGCATCGGTCTCCGCCGAGCAGCCGCGCCCGCTGAAGTTCGATCAACCGGGCAGCGGGAAAAATCTGCCCGTGAAGGAGTCGAGGTCGGACAATTCCTGCGCGGCCTATGGCGCGGGTTTTGTGAAGGTCGCCGGTAGCAATACCTGCGTGCAAGTCGGCGGCGCGATCAGCGTTGGCGTCGGAGGCCGCATCGGCGGGCGTTGAGAGTGTCGTTCCGGGATGGTGCGAAGCACCAGACCCGGAAATCTCGGGACTCCGGGTCCGGTCCTTCCGGACCGTCCCGGAATGACTGAGTTAAGTCATCGGCACCGCCAATTGCCTGGCAAAACTCGGCCGGCCCGCGATGTCCGCGTACCAGCGTTCGACGTGCGCAAATGCCGGCTTGGTGATGCCGGTGAAACCGAGCCAGCGCCGCGCGAAGGCGCCGACCGCGATGTCGGCGATGGTGAACTGATCGCCTTCGATATAACGCCTCGTCGATAGCTGGCGGTCGGCGATCGCCCACACCGGCGCCTCGGCGTCGGCGTCCTTCTGGATCTGGGCCATGTCCTGCTTCTCCTTCGGCGTGCGAACCAGCGCCCAGAACACCGGACGGTCGACCGGCTGCACAGTCGAGAGCGTCCAGTCGAGCCAGCGGTCGACGGCGGCGCGCTGCTTCGCCTCATGCGGATAGATCGGCGTGCCGCTGCCATAGGTCATGCAGAGATAGCGCATCACCGAGTTGGACTCCCACAGCACGTAATCGCCGTCGACCAGCGTCGGCACGCGCCCGTTGGGATTCATCGCAAGATATTCCGGCTCGTTGTTCTTGCCGAACTGCATGCCGGCGTCGATGCGCTCATAGGGGACGTCGAGTTCGGCCAGGCACCACAGCGCCTTCTGTACGTTGACCGAATTGGATCGGCCCCAGATCGTCAATCCCACGTCTTGCTCCCGATGTTGAAACTTGCACTTTGGACCCGCACTTTGAACCCGCACCTGGTGCCGTTCATATCGGAATTTTCGGAAATGCGCGCGCGAAAAAGCCCCGCGAAAAGCAGGGCCTTCCTGTGCGCTCCATGGCGCGCGTTACCAGTGCATGATCCGGAAAAGTGTGAAGCGGGTTTCCGAACAGGTCATGCGCGAGCAAGAATCTAGCGGCCGAAGAACAGCCACAGCAGAATGATCACCGGGATCGGCACGCCCAGCAGCCACAGCAAAATTCCTCTTCCCATCGTAACCCTCCTTCGATTCCTCGATGTTGCCGGGACAACGCGAGGGCGAGGGCAAGGTTCCGCGCGAAAAGCGCCTGATGGCATTTGCTTCGGAGTGTTACTTTCGGAGTTTTACTTGGGAATTTCGGAGAGCGACAGCTCGATCCTGAACAGCGAATAGCCGCCGCGATCGACGGCCTCACGGACCCCGGCGTTGACGTCGCTGGCATCACGGCTGCTTGTGAGCCGCCAATCGTCTTCGCGCGTGTCCGATGGAAACGGCGCGTCCGCCTTCACCACCAGGCGATAGGCGGGATGACGGACGTGCACGAGGAATTTCTACAAAGCCTACCAGTGGCCGGTGTTCGCCATCGAGGACCATGGCTCGGCCGGCGGCTTCGGATCGCCCTTCTGCAACAGCTCGATCGAATGCAGGTCGGGCGAGCGAACGAAGGCCATGTTGCCGTCGCGCGGCGGACGGTTGATGGTGATGCCCATCTTCATGAGCTTGTCGCAGGTCGCATAGATGTCGTCGACTTCGTAGGCGAGGTGGCCGAAATGGCGGTCCTCGCCGTATTTCTCCTCATCCCAGTTATAGGTGAGCTCGACCAGCGGCGCACCGCGGGTCTGCGGCAGCTTCTTGAGCTGATCGACGTCTTCGGGCGCGCACAGGAACACCAGCGTGAAGCGGCCCTTGTCGTTGTCGATGCGGCGGACCTCCTTCAACCCCAGCGCATCCTGATAGAACTTCATCGCGACATCGAGGTTGCGCACGCGCAGCATGGTGTGAAGAAAACGCATTTTTGTTACTCCCTGACGGACGGGTTTGGTTGGCGGCGTTCAATAGCAGAAGAATTAAGCAAGGGGCAGGGGGTGTGTGCCAGCACGTATTGCGTCGCGGCTTGATGACGGCGCGAGAGACATCGAACGACGGCATGAAAGGCCGCCGCCGGAAGGACCTGCATAAGAGCCCGTGCGGTCGGCGCGTAATGGTCACGACGACTGGATCGAATGGTTAGGCGTTGGCAACCTTCATCTGGTCGGCAACACAGGAATCGGCAGTCTGGGTTGCGACCCGCTCTGCGGCCCGGTTCGCGACGCTCTCTTGCAGAAGCCGAAGGAGCACGAAGCGGAAATCCCGGAAGACGAGAGCTACGAATAAACTCGTCGTTAGCACCTGCTCGGCGCTGATTTGCGCGACTCCGATTCGTTCTTTGAGAACGGAATAGAGTCAGAAGCAGAACGAAATTGTTGCGCACGGCCCCGCACATCATCCCAGAACCCTGTCCATTTGCGAAACGTGACGTGGTGCACGGAACGGATTTCACCGGCTTCTTATTTTAAGGGGACGGAAATGCCGGAAGGCTCAGTGATGGACTACTACGCAACAGCCCTTATCGAGGTCGTGGTCGACCTGTTCTTCTGGTTGAGGGGCAAGTTCAAGCAAAAGCCCTCCGCAAAAGGGAGGCCCAGCGTGCCGTCAGTTCCGCCGCGGTAAGCGTGAACCCCCTGGCCTTCGCGTTCGAGCGCGTCGATTTCGATGCAGACGATGCGAGGAACATCGGCATCCTCGGCACCTTCATCCGCGTGGCAGCTTAAGATACTGCCGCGAAGCCCTCTTGTCAGGGACAGTAAATAACTAGGCAGCCAAAGCCTGCTGGAGGGCGACCGCCTGTTCTCGATTATGCACGGCGATGGCGGTGTGGGTGTAATCGTAGGTCGCGCTCGAATTCGCGATCTGGCGGAGGAGTTCTTCGCCCTTGATGACGTGCAGTCCCATTCCTTCGCTGGCTGACGGGAAAATGCCGAGCACCACATCGTGTTCCGACACGACGACGCGCAGCGCCAGCGCCTGATCCTCGGACGTACGAATGAAATGGCGGGTTTGGTCTGCGAGACTTCGCAGTTCTTCAAGATCGATCACACGCATACTCCACGCAACACACCGAGCGATTCTAGGCACGGCATGCTTACCGAACCGTAAAAGCGCAGGCGAAAGCGAAGGAGCTTGGCGGAGGCGATCTGGCCCAAAAGAAAACCCCACCACGGCAAGCCGCGGCGGGGTTTCACTTGGAGGAGCCTTTTTTATAGGCCACCTGGAGCCTCCCATGGCCAACGCCGCGTGGCCAATCAAGTAAACGAGAGGAGGACGAAAAAATGCAGGACGAGAATCCGCGGGCTGGAATATTCGTGCGGATGTTGGAGGGGCCGGGCCAAAACCACCTGTTAAGATTTCGCCCGCGCCGATTTGTCTGCTTGCGATTCGTTCTTTGAGAACGAACTGGAGGCAGATGCAGAACATCGGGTGCTCACAACATTGTTCGGCCTCGTAGCGCGTTCGACGTTCTGATGGCGATGCGAAAAAGGCGCCCGGCGGCTGCCGCAGGAAGCCCTATTCGAAGAATTATCTCAGTGACGATCCGCACAGTCGTGCTGGCGCAGCGCGACTAGGAGTCTCCCGTTCAATGGGGAGATTTCAAATGCTGGCTCTTGTTGTTCTGGCGGCGACCTTGCCGACGCTGCTGTGCATCGTTTCATCGGCCTTCCTCGCCTACAAGGAGAGACGGCAGTGGGTGTGGTTCGCCGTGCTGTCGGTCGTCACGGGATTTGGCGGCGCCTGGATGCTGAACCTGATCGGCGTCTGGCGGCTGGCCGCCTACGGATAATGCCCTTCGACACGCGCGGGAACCGTGTCGCCCCTCCAGCGTTACAAGGCCATCTACCTTGGAGGAGGAAGACATGGACTTTACGAAGGGTGCGTTGCTCTGGCTGCTGGGCGTGCCGCTGCCGATCATTCTGTTGATCGCATTATTCTGGCACCACTGATCAAAAAGGCCCCTCCCTGGGGCCTTTTCCTTTGGTGGAACACCGTGTTCACCACTGTGCCCCGCAAACCACAACCTTGCCGCAACTTTGATGGGATTGTGACCGAAAGATTGCAAGCGATTCAACGAATCAACTAGACCGCTCGTGGGGCTGGGAAGCGGAGTAAGGGGATGAGAGTCGCTTCCTTGGAAAGTGTGTTGATGGCGGCCACCGTAGTATCGGCTGTCGTCGTGGTGCTTTGGGGATTTAAAATTCTCTACGGCACCTGAACAAGCAGATGCTTGCGTCGTAACAGTACCTCCCAAGGGGCTTTCGGCACAGGCGCCTTCCGCGGCGGCGGAGGTCTGCTGTTCGGGTCGGCGAGGGCATCGGTCGTCTCGCGCTGCGCTGCCTCTGAAAAAGATCGCACAGACGATCCGGCGCCTGCTCCCGTATCCATGCAGACATGACCACGTTGCTGGCGGGCGGCTCCCCGTGCGCAAACCATCCCATCCCTTCGTCTTGCGACGCATCGGATTTTTGACAAGCGTTGCAGAAAAGACTCAGACGCATCCTGCCAATCAACAGGATGGTTGAAAGTGATTGACGTCAGCTTCAACGCGGCCCAGAACAGGGCCAGTTATCACCCATGCGTATTGAATCTGGTTTCCGGCCTTCGCATCGATGCGGGAGCCGCAACAATGTATTTGGTTTACGGATCTGATGCGGCTTGGCTTCTTTCTGATGATTGCAGCGTTCATCATCATGGGCGCGGAAGTCGCCTATGCGCTCTATCAGTTGGCTGGCCTCGTGCTCTGAACAGCCTGCGTGAGCCTGATCACGCACCTTGCAATCGCGGCGTTGCATCATCGCGGCCATCGTTTCGTCAAAACGGATCGCCGCCGTGACCGAATTTCTTGCCCAACTCATGCTGGCGCTGCTTCAGGCGGTTGCCGAGCTGCTCTGCAATTTCACCAGCAGGCTTCTGCTGCCGGTGTTCACCCGTGGACGGGTGGTCGTCATGCCCTATGGAAGCCTCGACACGTCGCGCTGGTTCATCCCGTGCCGCCGCCTTCCGAACGGAATGATAGGCGTCGGCGGCGACTTCGCCATCCTGATCGCGCTGATCTTTTGGGTCGTGGTGATCGTGGGATCGGTCCTCATGCTGCAAGTCCGTTAGCATGCCCCCGTCCTTTCACACCGCCGACCGGCAGACCCACCGGCGCGTCGCGATCCTGGGCCTGCTATTTTGCCTGGCTTTTGTCGCGATCAGCTTCTCGCTGCGGCCGGAGAGCGAGGAAAGGCGCGCCCTGGTCAAGGGCGACCGGCTGGTTCGGACCGCGGGCGAGGAGCGCCCGGCGCATTAAGACGCACGTCAGGAGCTTCTCTCCACCTCGTCGCAGGCTATAATCGCTCCGGGACGAGGGGGCAGCGGCGTCCTGAGATGAAGAACGGGCTTTACTCCATTCGTATCCAAATGCTTGACGGTGTCCCGGGACACGACAGCGGGGTCACGATCCTGCGCGACGGCCAGTTGATCAGCGGCGGGCCGTACTTCTGGTCGGTTGGTTCCTACACGGCCGGCGACGGCACCTGGAAGGGACACTTTGTCACCAACCAGCACACCCCCTTTGCCGACCCCTTCGTCCGTCCGCTCTTCGGCGGGCGGGAGGTCACCAGCGGGTTCTCCGGAACTTATACCAGCGAGGGGGCCGAGGTGTTCGGCACCACTCTGGTCGGCGGCAGCCGTTCGATGAGTTTTCGCGCGACGCTGAAACGGCTGGCGGATCTCTGAGCGCCGCAACTTACGCCAAGCTTACCGCCCCGCGGGCTTGTCGTCCTTGCGCGGCGATCTGCGCCAGGTTGCAAGCGCGATGAACCCGGCAAAGCCGAGCACATCCAAGAGAATTTCAAGCCACGCAGGCATGGCCACCCCCCCACGGGTCTGAAGGGGCCAAGTAACTCTGCGCAAAGACCCCGCCGGCATCCGAAGACGTCGACGGGGTCAGATGTGCTCTTGCCTCTCCAACGTGACCTAAACGTGGAGAGGAAGGTTTCGTTCCGCCAGACCTACCAAAAAATTCTTGCGGAAATTTTAGGCGGGTTCCCGCTGGCGTGATCGGTTCCCACCGCAACCTCCATTGCCGCCAAACGTTAACCCGGCAGCTTCGGAAGAGGAGGATCACATGAGAAAGACATTGGCCGTTCTGGCGACCGTTGCGGCGGTCGGTGCTGCCGCGGTGACCGTGCCAGCTCCTGCGGAGGCCCGCGGCCTCGGGCCGGGTCTGGCGTTCGGTTTGGCGGCTGGCGCGCTGACCGCGGGCGCAATCGCGGCATCGCATCCTTATTATTACGGTTATTACGGTGCTCCGTACGGCTACTACGGGCCGCGCGCGTACTACGCCCCGGGCCCGTACGCTTATTATGGCGGCCCGTACTATGGTCACCACTACTACTATCGCCACTGGTAACGCACGTTACCGGTCAGACGAAAAGCCCGGTGCAAGCGCCGGGCTTTTTGCTTTAAGCGAGTTCCGTTTACGACCAGAACGGGATTGCCTTGATGCCGCGCGCATTCTGCAGCGTGGTGATGAAGTATTCCTCGCGTTCGCGCTGCGAATCTCTGCTGCGTCGCCCTGAAGTTGGCCACGCGCGCTGCGATCTCTGCCCGCTCCGCGGCGAGGCGTTGTTCCTGTTCGGTCATGCCATCTCTTTTCTTGATTACCGACTCCCGCTGAGTCGGGTCCCGCGACGATTGGCGTCTCCGATTGGGGCGTGATTGGGGAGAGAGCGGCGCAGGATTATGATCTGCACGATGCCGATGAAATGGCCGATGAAGAATTGGCCGATGAAGATCTGGCCGATGAAGATTTGCATCGCTCGCCAGGAAGATTTTGGGAAATTCTTTCGCCGCATGTGCACGCGGTGGATAAGAGTTTCGCTGTTCTTGTCGCGTGAGAGTTCTGTTCGGTAGCTATGGGTCGAGGGGTAGCTGACAGTTGAGTTGGTTAGGAGAGCTGCATGGCGAAGATCGACCTGGATTCAATGAGCATTGATGATCTGGTGACGCTGCGCGACAACGTTTCCGCAAAGATTCTGGAGAAAGCGGCCGCGCGTCAGGTCGAGCTCGAAGCGGAGATGGAACGTCTCTCGCAATTCACCAGGGCCGGCAAGAAGGCGCCCGCAACGCAGCCCGCCGGCAGGTCGAAGAAGAGCGAGAAGAAGGTGGACGATCAGCCGGCCGAGCCGACTGAACCGGGTGTCGCCGAGGCCGCCTGAGGCGCGAGCGTCGACCGGCATGCGGGGGCGCGCCGCCGCGAAATCCGTCTGCGCCGTGCTATAGTCGGCGCGGCCTGCAAGCAGACGGATTTTTCGTGGCGATGATTGCAAAGGATATTCAAAGCGCGGTGGAGCAGCTTGGCGAGATGATCGCCAATGCCTCCACCATTGTACCCTTTACCGGCGCCGGCATCTCGACCGAGTGCGGGATTCCCGATTTCCGCTCGCCGGGCGGCTTGTGGACCCGCAACCGCCCGATCGCGTTCGACGAATTCGTGGCGAGCCAGGATGCGCGTGACGAGTCCTGGCGCCGCCGCTTTGCGATGGAGCCGACCTTTGCCGCGGCGAAGCCGGGCCGCGGCCACCGCGCGCTCGCCTCGCTTTATCGCGCCGGCAAGGTGCCGGCGATCATCACCCAGAACATCGACAATCTGCATCAGGCGTCGGGCTTCTCGCCCGACCACGTCATCGAACTGCACGGCAACACGACCTATGCCCGCTGCATCGGCTGCGGCCGCGCCTACGATCTGCCGTGGGTGAAACAGCGCTTCGACCAGGGCGGTGGCGCGCCCGACTGCACCGACTGCGACCAGCCGATCAAGACCGCGACCATCTCGTTCGGCCAAGCAATGCCGGAGAACGAGATGATGCGCGCCACCGAGCTTGCGCAGCATTGCGATCTCTTCATCGCGATCGGGTCGTCGCTCGTGGTGTGGCCGGCCGCCGGCTTTCCGATGATGGCCAAGAACTGCGGCGCAAAACTCGTGATCGTCAACCGCGAGCCCACCGATCAGGACGAACTGGCCGATCTCGTTATCCCCTTCGACATCGGCGAGACGCTCGGCCCCTTCGTCGGTAATTAGTGCAGCATACGAAAAGCCTTTGCTCCGCGTCTGGGTAGCGGGGTGGCGACCGGTTTTTCGAAAAGATCATGTTCAATCAAGAACTAAGGCACGATCTGGAAAAGTGGGAAGCGGTTTTCCGAAACGATCATGCCCGAACAAAAAGCCAAGGCGCGATGACGATTGCTCCTGAAGTCATCGCGCCTTGGCGCGATGGCAATGTTCAGCGCGCTCCAGATGCAGCTGATTCGGGCCTGTGCAAGGCTGTTCATAGGTTTCGGCAAGTTTGTTTTTTAGCTATGCGCCACGAACGGGGATGTTATCTTTTGATTCGAAGAGATTCGCGCGGTCATCATGTTTTTTTGATGAGAAGCGCACTTGGTGCGGTCGTTTAGGCGCGGTGGACCGCAAAACTGATGTGTGAGGTCCGGGGTTATGGGGTCGGACGGATTTGAGTCCAAGAAGGGGGTTCCAGCGTCAGGCGGGACAGGAACCAACCGACTTGGGCCTGGCGAGTTTTCATTGGGGCCCGCACGCGATGCGGCGATGGAAGCTCTTTCTGGTCTAGGAGAAACCGCCAACCTTGTCGAAATCTCGGGCGTGATCAAATGGTTCGACGCTTCGAAGGGGTATGGCTTTATCGTTCCCGACAATGGTTGGCCGGACGTGCTTCTTCACGTTACGGTGCTTAGGCGCGACGGCTATCAGACGGCTTACGAGGGAGCGCGGCTCGTCTGCGAGTGTGTGCAGCGCGCCAAGGGCTACCAGGCCTTCCGCATCCTCTCGATGGACGAATCGACGGCGATCCATCCAGCGCAGATGCTGCCGCCGCGAACCCATGTCACGGTCACGCCGACCAGCGGGCTCGAGCGGGCGCAGGTCAAATGGTTCAACCGGCTGCGCGGCTTCGGCTTCCTGACCTGCGGGGAGGGCACGCCCGACATCTTCGTGCATATGGAGACGCTGCGCCGCTTCGGCATGACCGAGCTTCGCCCCGGGCAGTTCGTACTGGTCCGCTTCGGGCCCGGCTCCAAGGGCATGATGGCGGCCGAGATCCATCCGGAGACGGGATCGCCAGGGCTTCACTCGCACTGAGGCTTCACTCGCACTGAGGTTGCACTGGCACTAACGAGCATGGTCAGGCTGCGGCGATCTGTGCTGGGGGACCTGGCGTTCGCCTGCGGCCGGAGGGTTCCGCGGCGCCTTGCTGCCGGCGCCTTGAGCGTGTATCGACATCGCGATCCCAATGATCGGGGTATAGCGCAGCCTGGTAGCGCGGCAGTTTTGGGTACTGCAGGTCGTTGGTTCGAATCCAGCTGCCCCGACCAATAAAATCAAACGGTTAGTCGGTATTTCGGACCCTGAATCTTCCGAGAAACTGGGCTGGGAAGGCCATGGGAAGGCGATGCGGCATGATCGCGCGCATCGCCGAAATCCTGTGGTGGGGCTGGGTCCTAATCGTCGTCGGGGCGGCTCCGCCTGCTCTCTTGCTGCAGACGTCGGGGCCCGATGATCCGGCTGCGCCTATCGCTTTTGGAAGGGCGAGAAGCGGCCGCAGGATTGAAGGGGACGCCTTAGGGCCACCGAAAGAGGGTCTTATCGTTTCACCGTCAAAGAGACTGGCCGAGGAACATTCTTACTTGCCGCTGAGCCCGCTGGCGATCGCCTGGAGGGTCTGTATGGCTTGTTGGGATTTCATCTCGAAGAAGGCACCACGATCGAAGAAGCACGGCGCATCGCGGAGCTGATGAACAACAAAATCACTTGTTAACGCTGACAAAATAGCGCTCGCAAAAAGAGAACCCGCCCAGGGGGCCGGGGCGGGCTCTCGGTCTTGGTAGTTTCCGCGCCCTCGGCGCCGAATGAACGCCGAGGCAACTGCACTCTAGCGCGTCCGGCTTACAGCGGCCTTACGGCAACCGCGGGACCGAAGCGCCGCGCACCGCTCTCTTGTTTGAAAAGTGTTCAGCCTTGCGGGCCTGCCATGGTAGCCGGAAAACTTAGCGGAGCTCCCCCAACCGAGACAGGTCCTACGGATTTAGGCTGCCGAGCCATCCTTTTGCGCACCACCACGGATAGCGGGCTATGAGCGCGCCCTCTTGGAATGGAGGAAGTTATTTCCGGTGTCATTGCATTTTGCAGGGAGTTGACCTTCGCTATAAGCGTGGAAAGCTGAGCAGATATCTTCTTCACGTCGACCTGCTCACCCGTGATGCTCTGTCTTAGAGAAGCAAGCGCAGTTGAATCCTGCTGAAGCAGAGCTGTGTTCTGTTGCAATGAGGAGCTGTTCTCTTGCAGCGAGACAACGTGTTGCTGCTGAGCCGACTGAATATCCTTCAAAGCAGCGAGAACCGGATCCGGTATTGGATCGGAAGCTTTCTGGTGCGGAAGCAGCTCGGCCAAATTGCTGACATTCGGCAGGGCAAAATCGGAAGGCGACATTGTATAGACGGCCGCAGTCGCGTTTAGGCCAAGAGCGAACACCGACAGCGCCAAGATCGATTTCCGGCTGGATTGCCTGCTCGGTGCTGTGGATTCGGGTTGTTCGGTTTGGCTCTGCGTTTCCGATGTCATGGTCACGTGCATCGACCTCAAATGAGTGAACAAAAAGGGAGCCGTCGCTGGATCGTCCACACGACGGCTCCTTTACGCGCTACCCATCTAAAACTGCTTTAGATATGGACTAATCAGATTAATTCCCGGTTAGCGCCTTGGCCTCATGGCGTACGTAGCCAGACGCTGGCGGATCTGTGATGGCGCGTTTGGGGGTTCGACGGGCGTTTAATGCAGCCCGAGCAGGACCACGCCGAGCAGCAGCGTCAGGCACCCCGCCACGCGCCAGGCGCTGAGACCTTCTCGCAGGATCAGCATGCCGAACATCGCGCCGACCATCATCGACATCTCCCGCGCCGGCGCCACCAGGCTCAGCGGTGCACCCCACTCAGTCGATTACGCACAGCTTAGCTCCGGCGTGGATGGAGTCGTCAACCCACTTTGCCATGCCGGCTCCTCACACCCGCTCGATGATGATGGCCGGCGCCATGCCGCCGGCGGCGCACATCGTCACCAGCCCGCGCTTGAGGTCGCGCCGCTCCAGCTCATCGAGTACGGTGCCGATCAGGATCGAACCGGTCGCGCCGATGGGGTGGCCGAGTGCGATGGAGCCGCCGTTCACGTTCACCTTGGCACGGTCGAGCTTGAGGTCGCGGATGAACTTTTCCGCCACCACCGCGAACGCCTCGTTGATCTCGAACAGGTCGATGTCGTCGATGGTGAGGCCGGCCTTGGCCAGCACCTTCCTCGTGGCCGGCACCGGCGCGTTCAGCATCAGCGTCGGCGAGTCTCCGATATTGGCGGTGGCCACGACGCGCGCACGCGGCTTCAGCCCGTGCGCCTTGGCATAATTCGGCGAGGTCAGCAGGATGGCGGCCGAGCCGTCGACCACGCCGGACGAATTGCCGGCGTGATGCATGTGATTGATCTCCAGCCCCGGATGTTTCTGCAGGATGAGACCGCGATAGGTGGTCCCCTTGTCGTCGATCGGAAAATCGGCGATTGCGGGAAAGGCGGGCTTCAGCGCCGCGAGCCCTTCGAGCGTGGTCTGCGGCCGCGGATATTCTTCCCTGTCGAGCGCAAGGCTGCCGTCCTCGCGATAGACGGGCACGAGGCTCTTGTTGAAGTAGCCGTTCGCAATCGCGTTCGCCGCGCGCTTCTGGCTCTCGAACCCGAGCTGGTCGACATCGGCGCGCGCAATGCCTTCCATGGTCGCGATCGCATCCGCGCACACGCCCTGGTGCGATTGCGGATGCCGGGCGCGGAGCCGGAGGTTGCCTGCGTCCATCATGAACGGTCCGTTGCCGCGGCGGCCTTCCATCGACATCATCTCGGTGCCGCCGGCGATGACGAGATCCTCAGAACCCGCCATGATGGAATTGGCCGCCATGGCGACGCTGGTGATGCCGGAGCCGCAGAAACGGTCGAGCGTGACGCCGCTGGCGCGGACATCGTAGCCGGCATCGAGCGCGGACATGCGCCCGAGATCGCCGCTCTGCGGTCCGAGCTGGGCGGCGGTGCCCCAGACGATGTCGTCGACATCGGCGGTATCGATGCCGGTGCGCTCGGCCAGCGCCCGCAACACGGTGGCGCCGAGCTGCTGCGGATGAATGCCCGACAGCGCGCCCTTGCCGGCCTTGCCAATCCCGCGCGGCGTGCGGCAGGCGTCGATGATCAGCGCGTCAGCCATGGTTGTGTGTCCTTCCCGGTGTTCTTCTTGATGCGAAAGATCAAAGCCGATCTTGCCCGCGCGGTCCAGACCGGTATCGGCTTGACGGCACCGCACGACCGGTCGATCGGCTGATATCCAGTTCGACCGCCGGCGCGCTCCTGAAGCGGCCGTCAAAGAAACATGTCGTTGACATCGACGGTCGAGCGGACGCCGATCTCATCGAAATTCTGCGCGAGCCATCGGCCCATCGCCTCCCGTCCTTCGTCGCGCAACCGGCACAGCAAGCTCCATTCAGGATGAAACTGCGTGGCGGTGCCGAGCTGCGACATCAGGCGGTCGTTGCCGATCCAGTGGATGAGCATGCGGCTGTGTTTGGTCCCGTCCAGCTCGCCATTGTCGATCAGTCTGGTCGCAAAGGCGACGGCGCGCATTTCCCGCATCAGCGACGAGTTGAAGCTGATCTCGGTGATGCGGTGCAGGACATCCGCGGCGCTCGCCGGCAGTTCGTCGCGCCGGATCGCCGTCACCTGCACGATCACGACGTCCTTGGACCCCCGGCGATAGATCAGCGGATAGATCGCGGGATTGCCGAGATAGCCGCCGTCCCAATAATGCTCGCCGTCGATTTCCACCGCCTGGAAATAGGGCGGGAGGCAAGCCGAGGCGAGCACGGCATCGATGCTGATGTGGGGTGTCTCAAAGACCTTGATCTTGCCGGTGCGGATGTTGGTCGCGTTGAGAAAAAGCTGCGGTGTCTGGGGTGACTGATTGAGGTGCTCGAAGTCTATCAGCTTCAACAGCACGGCCCTCAGCGGGTTGAGGTTGAACGGATTGAGCAGGGTAGGTGGAAGGACGTGCGTGAAGAAATGGACGGCGGCGTGAAATGGATGGTATTCCGGCGGCAGCTTCAGCGCCTGAATCCACTGATTCAAGGGCGAGTAGAGATCGAACATCAGATCCGTTCGCGAAACTTCCTGCCAGAAGTCATGCAGGCTTTGCCGGGCGGCCTCGCTTCCCCCGGCGGCCATGCCGGAAGCAAGCGCAACCGCATTCATCGCGCCCGCGCTGGTGGCGCTGATCGCCTCTACTGCCAAACGACCGTCTTCGAGCAGGCGGTCGAGCACGCCCCAGACAAACGCCCCATGCGCGCCGCCGCCCTGAAGGGCGAGATTCACGTTTTTCATGGTCGTGTTCGCTTTATTCGATCAGCCTGTCGGCACCGGCGCTGGGCGGCGGCACCTTGCCGAGATTGTGCACATTTAGCGCCGTGCGAACAGGTCCTGGAGATGCGGCGCACCAAAGCGGCTTTGGAGAGAGTCGTCGGAACCCTCGAAAAGCACCGGCATTCCTGCGCCCTCCGTTTCCCGGAAGGCACTAGACGCAAGACTCGGACGTGCCTCGCCGCGATAATGCAAAGTCGTCCCTGCGCGGAATAATTCCCCCAGACGAAAATACGACGAGCAGGCCGGGCCGCGAGGCTTGCAATTGAGATTTACCCACGTGATTATGTTTGCATAACAACAAGATCGATCGCGGGATGGGACGCTTGCGGCTGACACAGCAAACCATTGTGTTTGGCATTTTCGCTGTGATGTTCGCTGCGTTTGCGCTTCTCCTGCCTGGATTTGCCACCACCCAGAACATATTCACGCTGCTGCAGAACGTTGCCGTGCTCGGGATTCTCGGGCTCGGCATGGCGCTGGTCGTGATCGGCCGCGGCATCGATATCTCGCTGATCGCAGCGCTTGCCGTGCCGCCGGGCCTCGTGCTGCAGATGGTGCAGGACGGCCACGGGCTGCCATTCTCGATTCTGACCGCGCTCCTGCTGTCGCTGGTGTTCGGCGCCATCAATGGCTGGCTGATCGCCTATGCCGAGGTGCCGTCGCTATTCACGACACTCGCGAGCGGCTTGCTGCTGGCCGGCCTCGGGCAGGCCGTGCTGTTCAAGCTCGACGTCGTGCAGTGGAGCCCTGGCATGGACGGTTTCGAGTTCCTGGGGCAGGGCAACGTCCTGGGCGTGCCGATGCCCATCATCGTGTTCGCGATTGCCTGCGGTCTCGTTGCGTTCCTTTTGCGCAGGACCCGGATCGGGGCCTACATCTACGCGATCGGCGACAATCCGTTCGGCGCGCGCGTGACGGGGATTCCCTCGCGCCCGATCATCGTCCTGCAATATATTCTGGCCGCCCTGATCGGCTGCTTCGCCGGGCTCGTGTTGGTCTCATCCGTCAACAGCGGACCCACGCGGATCTTCAACTCGACCTTGATCTACGACGTCATCCTGGTGGTCGTGCTTGGCGGCATCGGCCTCTCCGGCGGGCGGGGCGGCGTGCTGAATGTCGTCATCGGCACGCTTCTGATCGGCACGCTGCTCAACGGCATGACCATCATGGACGTGTCCTATTCCGCGCAAAATCTTATCAAGGGAGTCGTGCTGCTCGCGGCCGTGATCGCTGACTCCTTCCTCAATCCGCGCAATGAGGAAACGGCGCAGCAGGGCGACATCTGACAACGAACCAACGCAAATAACACCAAAGGGAGGAAATGATGCTGCAAATGACGAAGTGCCTGATCGGGGCCGCGGCGCTCAGCGCGTTCGCGGCGTTGCCGGCTGTGGCCCAGCAGGGGCTCGATGAGCCCTTCCAGGCCTCCTTCAAGCAGGCCTTGGCCGGCAAGACGGTGGCCTACATTCCCGTCGCCATGAATTTCGACCTGACCGAAGGCTGGTTCGCCGGCGTCAAGAAGGAGCTCGAACCCTATGGCATGAAGGTGATCGTGCGCGACGCGAACTGGAGCACGAATGCCGGTGCCCAGGCGCTGACCACGCTGATCTCCGAGAAACCTGCCGCGATCATCGTTCATAATCCCGACGTGCAGACCTACGCCAAGCTGATGCAGCGCGCCGAGAACGAGGGCATCTACATCATCCAGATCAACATGGGCTCGGTCTATCGCAGCTCGGCCTTTGTCGGCGCCAACTGGATCGAGATCGGCGAGCGCGATGCGGAAGCAGTCGTCAAAGCCTGCGAGGGCAAGTCGAACAAGATCGCGATCGTCCAGGGCGCGCTGTCGGCCGCGGCATCCGCCTACACCCTGAAGGGTGTCGAGAACGTGCTCGCCAAGCATCCCGAAGTGAAGGTGGTGTCGAGCCAGGCCGCGGATTGGGACGCCTCGAAGGCCAAGGCCATCGTCCAGACCGTGCTGAAGCAGCATCCGGACCTTTGCGGCATCGTCGGCTTCTGGGACGGCATGGATATCGGCACCGCCGCGGCCGTGAAGGAGGCGGGGCTCACCGGCAAGGTGTTCGTCGCGACCTCGGGCGGCGGCGAGCGCAAAGGCGCCTGCGAGCTCGTCAAGTCGGGCGCGTTCGACCTCAACGTCAGCTACGACGTGCCGACGCAAGCCGCCGACATGGCGGCGATGATCAAGTGGCTGCTGTCGTCGGGGGCGAAGCCCGGCTCGGTAAAGGGCTCCGCCTATACGACCCTGATCCCGATCACCAAGGAGAATGCCGATAGCAACACGGCCTGCTGGAATTTGGCCGATTTGAAGAAGTAGCGCCTTGTCGCAGCAGCTCCGGCGCCTGCTTCGTGCAGCGCCGGAGCCGCCTTTCAGCAGAAGTCAAATGGTTCGCCGATGCAGGAAGCTTTTGTTCGACTGAAGGCCAGATACTGGCCCGACCATCTGCTTGGCGAAATCCTCTCTAAGCGCTGGACCGAAACCGCGATCCCCGTGATCGTGCTGATGATCGTCGCCATCGCGCTCAGCCGCGCCATCGACAATTTCTTTTCCGCCTCGTCGCTCGCCGATACCGCACGCCAGGCCGGCGAGATCGGCTTTGTCGTGCTCGGCCAGGCGCTGGTCGTCATTGTCGGCGGCATCGATCTTTCGGTCGGATCGATGTTCGCGCTGTGCGATTTCTGCGCGCTCTATTTCCTCGATGTGCTGGACTGGCCCGTGCCGGCGGTGATCGTCGTGACGCTCGCCTGCGGCGCGCTGCTGGGGGCGGTCAACGGCCTCCTGATCGGTTATCTCAGGCTACGCGCATTCATCACGACCCTGATCACGCTGATCATCTACCGCTCCACCTACGATCTCCTGCTGTTCAGCAATTCGACCAAGATCGCGGCGGCCTTTCCGGACTTTCCGTCCTGGAATTTCATCGGCGGCGGCGATGTGCTGGGCGTTCCCAGCGTCGCCCTCCTTTATCTCGCGGTCGCGATCTTCGGCCACATCTTCCTGACGCGGCTCCGCCCGGGCTGGCATGTCACGGCGATCGGCGGCTCGCGCCGCTCGGCGTATAATTCCGGCATTCCCGTCCGGCGGACCATCGCGCTTTGCTATGTCGCCTGTGGCGTCCTGACCGCGACGGGTGCGCTGTTTTTCGCGGCCCGGCTCGGCACGGTCGGCGGCGATGTCGGCGTCGGCCTCGAGGTGACGGTCCTGACCGCGACCGTGCTCGGAGGCATCACGCTCGGCGGCGGCAAGGGATCGGTCGCCAAGGCCGCGGCCGGAACGCTGATCGTGCTGCTCGTCACCAACGGCCTGACCACGATGTCGGTCAGGGGCGGGTTCAACCGCATGGTGCTGGCGGGCATCCTGTTGCTCGCCGCCGTCATCGACATCCGGTGGCTGAAGAACCGGACGCGCATCATCAGCAAGGTCTATGTCGCGCCGACCTATCACCGGCTGCCGCCGCCACCGCCGACCGAGATCGGCAAGGGCGGGCCGTTCGAGCAGAACGACAAGCTGCGTGACGTCTCGCTGATCGGGCTCGGCCGCATCGAGGCGCCGGAGGACGTCATCCTCGACCGCCACGACAATCTCTACGCGGGATCGCGCCACGGCGACATCATCCGCTTCTTTCCGCCCGATTACGAGAAGATGGAAGTGTATGCCCATATCGGCGGCCAGCCGCTCGGCATGGCCTTCGATCGCAAGGACAACCTCTATGTTTGCATCGGCGGCATGGGGCTCTATCGCATCACCCCGGACCGCAAGATCGAAAAGGCGACCGACGAGACCAACCGCAGCATCTATTCCGTGAACGACGATAGCCGTCTCCGGCTCGCCGACGACCTCGACATCGCCGATGACGGCCGGATCTTCTTCTCCGAGGCGACGGTGCGCTACGAGATGCACGAGTGGCCGGTGGACGGGCTGGAAGCGCGCGGCAACGGCCGCATCGTCTGCTACGACCCCCGCACCAACACCACACGCACCGTGTTGCGCGGCCTGAAATTTCCGAACGGCATCTGCATCGCCAGCGACGGCCAGTCGATCCTGTTTGCGGAAACCTTTGGCTGCTCGATCAAGCGCTACTGGTTCGACGGCCCGAAGCAGGGGAAGGTCGAGGTCGTCATGGATAACCTTCCGGGCTTCCCGGACAACATCAACCTCGCTTCCGACGGCAATTACTGGCTCGCCATCGTCGGCATGCGCTCTCCGGCGCTCGATCTCGCCTGGCGGATGCCGGGCTTCCGCCGGCGCATGGGCAAGCGCCTGCCCGTCGACGAGTGGCTGTTTCCCAACATCAACACCGGCTGCGTCGTGAAGTTCAACGAAAAGGGCGAAGTGCTGGAGTCCTACTGGGACATCAAGAGCATCAACCATCCCATGATCACCTCGATGCGGGAGCACCGCGGCTACCTCTATCTCGGCGGCATCTCGAACAACCGGATCGGAAAATACAAGCTGGAAAACGCGGACCCGAATTTCGTCCAATACGACAGGCGATGGGGGAAATCGGCGTGATTCCGGCTTTGGAGGATTTTTTCGATCGCATCCTCGGGCGCGGCGATGCGGCGATCACAGTGCCGACCTTCGACGGCTCGCTGAAGCCGAACCAGTTGCTCGAGCATGCCGAGGTGGTCGGGGAATTCGCCGAACCGGAGGACCTCGCCTGCATCGATGGCGTGCTTTACCTTGCCGACGGCCTGGTACTGCGGCGCTGCGAGGGCGTTTCTTCCCGCGAAGTCCGCCGGTTTGACCGGCCGATCACTGCATTTTGCGGCCTGCCGGGTGGCCGGCTTGCGGTGGCCCTGGACGGCACGGAAATACGTGTGCTGGCCGCGGCCGAGGGGACCGATGCGGGCAAGGTGATTTCGGGCGACGGTATGCGCGCGGTCAATGCGCTGGCGGCCGGTCCCGATGGCAGCCTGCTCGCAACCGACGGCTCGGCGAACGAACCCTGTCAGGATTGGGCGCGCGATCTCCTCAACCGCGGCCGGAGCGGAAGGCTGCTCGCCGTCAATCCAGATAGCGGCGAGATCAAGGTGAGGGCGTCCGGCCTGCAGTATGCGTTCGGCGTGGCGGCGGTGGGCCAGGAGGCACTGGTCAGCGAAAGCTGGCGGCACCGCCTGGTGACGGTCGGCGCGAATAGCGCGGTACGGAGCGTGTTGGACCAGCTGCCCGTCTATCCCTCGCGTATCGTGCCGGCTTCGGACGGAGGCTTCTGGCTGACGGCGTTCACCGCAAGGACGCAGCTCATCGAGTTCGTGCTTCGCGAGGCCGCTTACCGCAAGCGGATGATGCAGGAGGTCCCGCCGGAATTCTGGGTCGTGCCGCGGCTTCGCGCGGGCGGCTCGTTCCAGGAGCCGATGCAGGGGGCGCATTTGAAGACCATGGGCGTGGTCAAGCCCTGGGCGCCGCCGCGGTCCTACGGGCTGGTGATCCGGCTGGCGGCGGACTTCTCGCCGATGTTCTCGTTCCACAGCCGCGTCGACGGCGAGAATCACGGCGTGGTCGCCACGGCCGAATTGAACGGCTCGCTCTACGTGCTTGCCAAGGGGCCGCGGCGGCTGTTGCGTCTCACTTTATCGGAAGCAAAAGAGGCGCTCGCCGCATGACCGACAATGTCGTCGAGTTTCGCAAGGCCACCAAACTGTACGCCGGCGTGCCCGCGATCCAGGACGTCGATTTCGAGCTGCGCCGCGGCGAGATCCATGCGCTGGTCGGCGAGAACGGCGCGGGGAAATCCACGCTGACCAAGGCGATGTCGGGCGTGGTCGCGCTCACCTCCGGCTCGATGTTCGTCAACGGCGTCGAAGTCTCGCCGAAGACGCCGTTGGAAGCCCGTCATCTCGGCATCGCCATGGTGTTCCAGGAAAACAGCCTGGTGCCGACCATGACGGTCGCGCAGAACCTGTTCCTTGGCCAGGAGAAATTCTACAACCGGCTGCGCGGCATCTACATCGCCGCCCAGCAATTCCTGCAATCGCTGAACTTCGACGTCACGCCGACCATGACCGTCGGGCTGTTGGGCGCCGCCAAGAAGCAGATGGTGGAGATCGCGCGGGCGGTTCTGCATCAGGCCCAGGTCATCGTGTTCGACGAGCCGACCGCCTCGCTGACGCCCGAGGAGAAGAATTATTTCTTCGATCTGGTCCGGTCGCTGAAGAAGCGCGGGGTTTCGATCGTCTTTATCTCGCATGCGCTGGAGGAGGCGCTGCTTTTGGCCGACCGCATCACCGTGCTGCGCGACGGCAAGCATGTCGTGACCGACGACGCTTCCAAATTCGATCGCGCGCGGATCGTGCAGGCCATGGTCGGCCGCGACCTCTCGAACACGCTTTACGGCAAGCGCAAGACCGACGTGCGCCCGGCGGGCGAGCGGGTCTTGACCGTGCAGAACCTGAAGATGGCGCCGATGGTGAAGAACAATTCACTATCGGTATTCGCGGGCCAGGTCACCGGCGTGTTCGGGCTGGTGGGTGCCGGGCGCACCGAGACCTTCAAGATCGTCGCAGGCGTCCTGAAGCGCGACTTCTTTCACGGCGGAGAAATCCTGCTGCGCGGCAAGCCCGTGCGCTACCGGGTGCCGGCGCCGGCGGTGCGCGCGGGCATCGCCTATGTGACGGAAGACCGCAAGGTCGAGGGTTTCTTCGAGACCATGTCGGTCGCGCGCAATATCTATCTTGGCATTCTCGCCAAATTCCCGCACGGCCGCTTCTTCCTGTCCGGCCGCGAGTCGCAGAAGGCGGGCGACGAATGGATCTCCAGGCTGAGGGTGCGCGCCACCGGCACCAGGGCCAAGGTGGTGGAATTGTCGGGCGGAAACCAGCAGAAGGTGGTGATCGCGAAATCGCTGGCCCAGGAGCCTGACCTCATCATCTTCGACGAGCCGACGCGCGGCGTCGACGTCGGCGCCATCGTCGAGATCCACGAGCTTATCAATCGCCTTGCCGACGAGGGCAAGGCCGTCGTCGTGATCTCGTCCTATCTGCCAGAAATACTGGCATTGTCGGACCGGATCCTGGTCAGTCGGCAAGGCAAGGTGGTGGAGGAGTTTTCCGCGCTGGAGGCAACCGAGGAAAAGATCATGTACGCGGCCATCCACTGACGAGCGGCAGACGCGGCTGTTGTCAGGGCATGATCCGGAAAAGTGTGAAGCGGTTTCCCCTCGCGACAAACGCGGGAGCGTTTGCGCGGAGATCATGACCAAATAGAAGCTGAAGCGCGATGACGAGAGTCGTCGCGCTTAGCGATGTCCGGCGGGAAGCTCGCCGGATTTCTCCGGCAGGGGGCGGCCGAGCGCGAACTGGCCGACCGGGCCTTCGGTATGGAAGGGTTGTCCGGTCATTTTGGCAAAGAGGTCGATATTGCTGGTTCCGATCGCGCAGCCGCCGAGACCGAGATCGGTCGCGGTCAGATAAAGGGTCTGCAGAAGCACGCCGACGTCTTTGAGGATCAACGAATAGGCGATGGCAGAGTACTTCCAGGCGATCCGGTTGAAGCGCGCCGCGATCGTAATCAGGATCTGCGGCGGGGCGAGCGCGTCCATCCCGAAACTCGCTGCCGAAAGCTGCGCTTCCATCTCCTGCGGACGCGCCGGGATCGGGACCAGCGCATGGCGGTCGGCGTCGTAGTGGTAGAAGCCGCGCGCGAGCCCCTCGCAGGTGTTCACGGTGAGATAAAGCTCGAGCTCGTAGGAGCTGCCGGCAGAGGGGTAGGGGCGCGCAGTGTAGTCAAGATCGGGTCCGACGTCGCCCTCGCCGAAGTCGAGCGGGCTGGTCCATTTCGATTTGACGCGCGCGGCTTGGTCAAGCAACCGCGCGAGCTCGGCGAGCGTGACAGGTTTTGCGTCGTCGAAATCCCGCACCGAGTGACGCGCGGCGAGCAGCGCGGCGAAGTCGGAAGCGGGCTCGTTCCCCGAAAGGGCCCGCAGATCGATCGGCTCACCATGCCATGGCTCCCGCACGGCCGGCGGCGGCGCGATGGTGCCGACATAGGGATAGCGTCCGCCCATCGGATTGGCCTGGCGGCCTTCGGTCGAATGGGTGTGGAACAGGAGGTCGTGAAAATCCCAGACCACGAGATTTTGGTCGCCTTCGTGGGCGCGAAGGCCTTCGCTCTTGGCGTCAACCCTAAACAGGATTTCGCATTCGACCAGGAGCCCCAACAGCGCAAGCCCGACAAAGTTTTTCTCCTGTCGAAGCCCGCTGATCTTTTGCGGCCTTGATAATGTCAGGATCGCCGACGCGATCTTCGGGTCGACGATCCGGAACAGTGCCGGCGAGCGCGGTGATTCCAGCACCAGTTCGTTGCCGCGCCGCCGCAGATAAGCAAAGCGTGACAGCACGATCGTGTCGGAGTTGCCGAGCTTGGCCGGCTGCGGCCAGTAATCGGGAACTTGCGGCTCGATCGCCGCTAGTTCGCCGCCGCGCGGCGCCGCAAGGCGGTATTCGAGAAGCCCGGCGCGTGCGAGGCGGCGGGCCAACGCCTCGATTTCCTTGTCGGCCTGCTTCCGCGCCGGCGAAAAGGAGGCAACCGGCAGTCCTTCGCTCAAGCTTTTCGCGCGCGCGACCGTGCCGGGACTGACATTGCCGAGCTCGACCGCATAGCCGTCGACATAGGCGCCGACCTTGCCGCTCGCGTAGACCTCCAGCGCAATCTGGCTGTTGACGCGCGCGAGAAGCGCGGGCGCTGCGGCCTTCCGCGCCGGCTTCTTCTTCGATGCGCGCGAACGGGCCATGGGTCTTCAGGTGTGCGGCAGGAATGGCGTGAGTTCGTCTTCCCGGAGCGGCTGATCGAGCCAGCCGAGCTTCACGGGCACATCATACAGCCGGCCCGGGCCGAATCGCTTGTAGAAATGCCGCAGGCCCGGAACGATCACGCGCACCACGGGAACCTCGACGTCGGGCCGCGTCTGGTCGAGCACGAGGAAATCATAGCCAGCACGCCGGGCGACCTCGACGCAGGCTTCGACCTGCTCCTTCACGCTGTCGAGCGGAACGGTCATGCCGAGTTGCGGCGGCGGCACGGCATGCTTCGCCGGGGTCAGGAACGGATAGTTCTCCAGACGGAGCGGCGTCGTGCCGTCGAGCGTCGACCTGTCGCCGCGCATGCCGCCGCCGTCGATCACGTTGATCGACAGGAACTGGCTGAGCTCCGTCAGCGAGCGCAGCATGGCGATGCGGCGGTCGAAATGCGCGCCCGAGCCGAACTCGATGTTCTCCTTGCCGTCCTGCATCCAGTGCATGATCGCCACATAGGCCGGCACGCCGAGATCGCTGGTGACGTCGAGCACCCAGATCTTCCGCCCGTAGTCGACGAACTGCGCCCTGAGGTCGCGGATATAGGAATCGTCGAATTGACTGAGGTCGATTTCCGGGCGCTGCAGGCGGTTGTACCACCAGATCGCATAGGCATCGCGTTCGACCAGCTCGAGGAAGCCCTGAACGATGGCCTCCTCGCGGGTATTGCCGGCCGCGCAACCGTTCGAATCCGTGTGGAAGTCCTCATAGAAGAAGTAGAGCAGGCCGGTCGGCAGGTATTTGAAGCGCTGGTCGCGAAGCGACCAGGCCGGCGACCATTCGATCCTGGCATCGGCGTCGATCGGGTCGGGCACGGGGTGCTCACCGTCGGCCACCGGCTGGTGCCTCGACGCAATCTGCGCCTCGCTGAAATGCTGGACGTCGTTGGAGAGGATGGCGTCGCCTGCCGGAAAATCGGCGAAGCGGCGCGTCATCCGGATCTCGTCGCCCTGGAAGATTCCGGAATAGCGCTCGATGGCTTCCATCAGCGCGCTGGCCTCGGCCTGCTCGGCGGTCGAGCCCTTGCCGAAACTGCCGCCGTTCAGGCCCGACCGGAGCTGATCGACGCTCATGGCCGGCGCAGAGAAATTATGCTGCGCGAAAAAGTTGGTGTTCATCGGCAGCTCGCCGTCCATCTTCTCGAGCTTGGTGACGACGCCGGTCAGCGGGCTGACATGCTTGCGATTGCGCGCGACCGTGGTGCGCGAGGACACCGAGCGATAGCCGCCGCTGGTCATGATCAGCTTGGTGCCGGGATTGACCCCGATAGGTTGCGGCGCGCGCTTGGGGTTCCAGAGCTTCTTGTTGCCGCAGGTCGGGCATTGCGGACGGTGCGCCACATAATGCTTGGTGATGGTCGCGCCCATCAGATCGAAGCTTGCGATGTGATTGCCCAAGTCCGTGCGGAAGCCGGATGCGATCGCCTTCGCGATTTCGACGGCCGCGAACTGGATCGCGCTCTGTCCGAACGTGTTCTGCACCAGCGGCGACTCCACGACCGTCTGCGCCTGCGCGCGATCCAGGAATCCCTTGATCTCCCGGTTGCGGATCATGCGGTCGAACAGGCAGGTCCAGCATGCGCTCTCGCCGGGGTTGAAGACCGGGCCCACCAGCGGGAAGGGACCTGACGGTTGCACCAGGAGCCACGGCGTCTTGTCGGCCACATGCTGCTTGTTCTGCTCGGCCAGCCGCCGGTCGAGATAATCGTTCACCAGCGTGACCGTGAAATCGCCGGAGCGGTTGACGACGCGCACGCCGAGATGGGTGAGCGCGGCGGTCAGCTCCTTGGCGCCCTTCACGTCGAACGCTTCGACGCGCACGCGGCAATCGGCGAGATTTTTCTCGGCGACTTCCGGTGGCAGGCCGAGGCTCGCCCAAAATCCGGCGACGACGCCGGTTGTCGAAGGCGAGGCTTGCGCGATGTAGCGCCGGTCGAACAATCGCTTCAGTCCTTCCTGGATCTGGTCGAGCGGGTATTTCTTCGAGAGATCGCGCATCAATAGCTGCGCGCTCTTGCCGTTCTTTCCGATCGCCTCCGCGATCGCGCAATAGAGCTCGCCGTGCAGGAAGAATTTTCGATGTTCGGAATAAAGACAGACGGTGGCGGGCGGCAGCACATAGGCCGTGAAGTTCGGCGCGAACTGCAGGATGTCCTTGCCGGTCTGCTTCGGCGCGCGGGTCTTGCGTTTGGCTGTCATGGGGCTGGCACGCTAAAATGGTTTACCGAGGAGGAACACTGCCGCATGGCGAGGTTTTCGGCCGTGATATCCATCACCGCGCGCCAGGATTTCTTCGATCTGATGGTAAGGCACTTGCTCGTTGCCGGCGTGCGCAATCGGCACGGCAAGCAACGCAAGTCGACATGAATTGGCCGGGTCGATAGTCGAGCCCGGCCAACGAATCTTCGAATAGATTGCGCAATCTGGTGGCTGCCGCGGCTCAGCAGAGGCGGCAAACACCCCACGACGCACAGCACCCGCCGCCACCGCAACCGCCGCAACGGCAACCACGACAGCCGCCGCAACGGCAGCCACGGCAACCACCACAACGACAGCCCCAGGCCATCTGCTGGAAGCCGGCGTTGCCGCCATTTTCCTTGTCGAAAAGATGGAAAGTGGCGAGGCTGACGTCAGCAATTTCTTCCTCGCCGAGCAGCACGGATTGCGACGGCGAAAAATTCAGTTTTTGCGGAGTATCCGCATTTGGCAGCGTCGATGCGGAAGCACCGCCTGCGAGCGAAAAGGTCAACCCGGCAGCGCCCAACGCCGGCACCGCGGCTTTGGCGACACGCTTCCGCTTAGAAGCTGGCTTCACTGACATAGTCGCATCTCCTCCATACCTGTAAGAATAAGAACCATTCGATTCCATCCAGCCCCTGCGATCCTACGCTGAAGGTGCGGCTCGCGCAAGACTGTCGGTTTCACTAACGTGTTGTTGTACATTCAGTTTCCATTCATATTGATGAATGTGTTGTGTCGCTCCCGCGGTGAATTGGGCGTGATCTTGAGACGACTATGACGCGCGTCACGGAATGTTGCGGCGCGATCTTGTTCAGGCGAATGGAGACGAATGGAGAAGCGAGTTGAGTGACGGCCAAGGAAACGTCCAAGGAAACGTCCAAGGAAGGTTCGCTTGGTACGAACTCCTGACCACGAACGCAGCCGCAGCACGCGCGTTTTACGCCCGCGTGGTCGGATGGGAGGCGCAGGATGCTTCCACGGCAGCATTTCCCTATGCCGTTTTCAGCGCTGGAAGGGCCGAGGTTGGCGGGCTGATGGAGCTTCCACCGGAAGCGCGGCGGATGGGCGCGACGCCGCGCTGGGTCGGTTATGTTGCTGTCAGCGATATTGATGGAACAGTTGGACGCCTCATGCAGCTTGGCGGTTCCGTCTTGGTCCCACCCACCGACAGCAATATCGGTCGCGTTTCCATCGTCGCTGATCCGCAAACGGCAACTTTCGGCATGGTTGGCGGGTTGAAGCGCGGCACGCCGAGCGCGGCCCCGGCAGATGAGCCCGGGCGGATCGGCTGGCAGGAGCTATTTGCGGCAGACGGAAAAAACGCGTTTGTGTTTTATAGCGAACTCTTCGGCTGGCAACCCGCGGCACGCGAAAACGATGCGCTCGAATCCTATCAATTGCTCGCCGCCGGCGGCCATACCTTCGGCGGCATGTTCACCAAGCTGCCGCGGGTTCCGCTCCCGTTCTGGTTGTATTACTTCGAGGTCGCCGACATCGCACTCGCCGTGGAACGCGTGAAGGAAGGCGGCGGCCGGGTGGTTCAGGGCCCGATGGAATTAAAGAGCGAAATCTGGATTGCGCGCTGCATCGATCCGCAGGGCGCGATGTTTTCGCTGCAGGGCAAAACAAGCAACACCGGCATCGAGCCTGCGTCGACCAGGGAACTGGATTGGGCCGCCGAATGGGGCGGCTTTGCCTCGCGCGGCAAGGTAGTCGCCAAATCCGAGGTCAAGACCAACGTCAAATCCAAGCGCTGACGAGGGCGCGGACGTCTACTCCGCGGGCGCGGCCGGCGCCCGCGCAGGCGGCGTCGGCGCCTTGGAGGCCGGCTTGTCCTGCCGTTTCGACCACGAGATGTAATAGGCAACCGTCGTCATGATCATGATGCCGGCGAGGCTGACCAGGATCTGCGCGAGCACTGAGCCGGAACTGAGTGTCAGGGTGAAATGCGCGACAAAGGACAGGAACACGCCGACGCAGAACACGGCAAGCGATTGCTGGCCGCAGACAATGGCGGGATCAAAGCCCTTCCACTCCAGTGCCGGCCAGTCCTTCGGAATGAAGCGCACCACCAGCATCGCGATCACGATGAAATGGATGAAGCGGTAGGGCGCCATGAAGGTCTTGTCGTTCGGATTGAAGGTTGAGACCAACCAATGTGGAAACAGGGTCGCAAAATCCGGAAACTTGCCGGCGAACGTCATGAGCAGCGCGAAGATAAAATAGGCGACACAGAGATAGAGCGCGGCCTGGGAGTTAATGATCCATGCGGCCTTTTTCGCGCCGCCCAGCGCGCACCAGGAACCGAAGACGAAGATCACTTGCCAGCAATAGGGGTCAAAATACCAGGCGCCGGCGGGGTAGGCGGAGAAGTTCCAGCCGAAATAGCGCGCCAGAAGCCACAACACGATGGAGGCAAACATCGTGAGGTCGGGCTGGCGCAGCATCAGCCAGAGCACGGGCGGGAAAAATCCCATCAACACGATGTAGAGCGGCAGCACGTCCAGGTTGACGGGCTTGAACTTGAGCAGAAGTCCCTGGCCCAGCGTCTGGGTCGCATGGTCGACGAGGCCCGCGACGTTGAACTCGTTGATGATCTCGGAATCGCCGAAGCGCTGGGCGAGGAAGCTGATCGAGACGATATAGATCACGAAAAGGATGATGTGGGCGACATAAAGCTGCCAGACGCGCTTGAACAGCCGCGTCGCGCCGACGATGAAGCCGCGCTCGATCATCATCCGCGCGTAAACGAACGAGGCCGTATAGCCCGAAATGAACACAAAGAGGTCGGCGGCGTCGGAAAAACCGTAGTTCCGGGTCGTGACCCAGTTCACGATATTGTCGGGGATGTGGTCCAGGAAGATCGCCCAGTTCGCGATCCCGCGAAACAGGTCAAGCCGGAGATCGCGTCCTTTTTCGGGAAGGGTTGCGTTGATTTTCATGGGCGCCGTTTCGGGATGATGTTTTCGCGTAAGTCGAGAGGCCGGGGGCTGCTCCGCCCGGATTGTCACAGCGCAGCAATGAGATTGTCACAGCGCAGCATAATGACTATACCGGTCGGCAACAGATACATTCAGGACAGGAATCAACGCTTTTGAGGTCTTGACGCCTATCTTGGACGTTTCCACCAAGGGCTTCAATATCGCATTTCTCAGGGGACCCCGCCATCCATGACCGCTCGCATTTTCAGGCCCGCGAAAAACGCGATGCAATCGGGCAGGGCCCAGACCAAGGAATGGCGTCTCGAATACGAGCCGGAGCAGCCGCGCGCGATCGAGCCGCTGATGGGCTGGACCTCTTCGGGCGATATGAAACAGCAGCTCACGCTTCATTTCGACAGCAAGGAAGAGGCCGTCGCCTATTGCGAGCGCAAGGGCATTCCCTACCAGGTGATCGAGCCGAAACAGTCGGCGCTTCGCCAGGTGGCCTATGCCGACAATTTCGCGTTTCGCCGCGGCGAACCCTGGACCCACTGAAGCGCACTTCCCCGCCTGGCCGAAAGCCGAACGAGAGGGTTGCCTAAGGCGGCGTTGCGGTGACACCATGCCGCCGTCGCGAACGTTGCGGCGCACCATAAAACGCTGAAAAACCATGCCGCTCCATTCCATCCTCGATCCAAAATCCTCCGATTTCGCGCGCAACGCGGAAGCCATGCGTGGTCTCGTGGCCGAGCTGCGCGACAAGCTGAAGGAGATTGCGGGCGGCGGTGGCAAAGCGTCGCGGACCAGGCATACCTCTCGGGGCAAGATGCTGGCGCGCCAGCGGGTTGATCTGCTGCTCGACCCCGGCACCGCGTTTCTCGAGATGTCGCCGCTTGCCGCCCATGGCCTCTACGGCGGTGACGTGCATTCGGCGAGCATCGTCACGGGGGTGGGGCGGATTTCGGGGCGCGAATGCGTCGTCGTCGCCAACGACGCCACCATCAAGGGCGGCACCTATTACCCGATGACGGTGAAGAAGCATTTGCGCGCGCAGGACGTCGCGCGGCAGAACAATCTGCCCTGCGTCTACATGGTGGATTCCGGCGGCGCCTTTCTGCCGATGCAGGACGAGATCTTTCCGGATGAGCGGCATTTCGGCCGCATCTTTTTCAACCAGGCGCAGATGTCGGCGCTGGGTATTCCCCAGATCGCGATCGTGATGGGCTCCTGCACCGCGGGCGGCGCCTATGTGCCGGCGATGTCGGACGAGAGCATCATCGTGCGCAATCAGGGCACGATCTTTCTGGGCGGCCCGCCGCTGGTGAAGGCCGCGACCGGCGAGGTCGTGACGGCGGAAGAGTTGGGCGGCGCCGACGTGCACTCGCGCCAGTCCGGCGTCACCGATCACTATGCGCAGAACGATGCCCACGCGATCGGGATCGCGCGGCGCATTGTCGCGACCTTGAAGCCGCCGGTGCGGCCGGTGCTGAACATGCACGAGGTGCGTGAGCCGCTCTATGCGGCCGAGGAAATCTATGGCGTGGTGCCGGTCGATGGCCGCAAACCCTTTGACGTGCGTGACATCATCGCGCGTCTGGTGGACGGGTCGGAGTTCGACGAGTTCAAGAAGCTCTACGGCCAGACGCTGGTCTGCGGTTTTGCCCACGTCTGGGGCTATCCGGTCGGCATCATCGCCAACAACGGTATCCTGTTCAGCGAGAGCTCGCTGAAAGGCGCGCATTTCATCGAGCTGTGCTGCCAGCGCCAGATTCCATTGGTGTTCCTGCAGAACATCACGGGCTTCATGGTCGGCAAGAAATATGAGGCGGGCGGCATCGCGCGCGACGGCGCGAAGCTCGTGACCGCAGTGGCGACCGCAAGCGTGCCGAAATTCACGGTCGTGATCGGCGGCTCCTATGGCGCCGGCAATTACGGCATGTGCGGCCGCGCCTATAGCCCGCGTTTCCTCTGGATGTGGCCGAATGCGCGCATCTCCGTCATGGGCGGCGAGCAGGCGTCCATGGTGCTGAGCCAGGTCCGCCGCGACAATATCGAGGCCAAGGGCGAGAGCTGGCCGGCGGAGGAGGAAGAGAAATTCCGCAGCCCCATCCGCGCGCAATATGAGAGCCAGGGCAATCCGTATTACGCGACAGCGCGGCTGTGGGACGACGGCGTGATCGATCCCGCCGACACGCGTCTCGTGCTCGGGCTCGGACTGTCGGCGGCGTCGAACGCCCCGATCGAGCCGACGAAATTCGGCCTGTTCAGGATGTGACGATGGACCGTTCGAAGATGTATCGGCGCTTTCGCACGCTCCTGATCGCCAATCGCGGCGAGATCGCCTGCCGCGTGATCCGCACCGCGCGCGCCATGGGCCTGCGCACCGTCGCCGTCTATTCCGAGGCCGATAGCGGCGCGATGCATGTCAGTCTGGCCGATGAGGCGGTGCTGCTCGGACCTGCGCGTGCCCGCGACAGCTATCTCAACGTCGAGCGGGTAATCGAAGCCGCGCGGCGGACCGGCGCCGAGGCCGTCCACCCCGGTTACGGCTTCCTCTCCGAAAATGCCGGGTTCGCAGACGCCTGCGCGAAAGCGGGTCTCGTCTTTGTGGGTCCTACCGCCGCGATGATGACCGCGATGGGCTCGAAATCAGGTTCGAAAGTGCTGATGGAAAAGGCCGGCGTGCCGCTGGTGCCCGGCTATCACGGCGAGGACCAGGATGACGCGATCCTTGCGAAGGCTGCCAACAAGATCGGATTCCCGGTCCTGGTCAAGGCGTCCGCCGGCGGCGGGGGGCGCGGCATGCGCGTTGTCCGCTCTGCTGCGGAATTGGGTGCGGCTATCGAGAGTGCCAAGCGCGAAGCGAAGGCAGCGTTCGGCGACGACCGCATGCTGATCGAGAAATATGTCGACAATCCCCGCCACATCGAAGTGCAGGTGATCGGCGACAGCCACGGCAATCTGCTCTCCCTGTTCGAGCGCGAATGTACCTTGCAGCGGCGGCATCAGAAGGTGATCGAGGAGGCGCCATCGCCGACACTCGATGCGAAGCAGCGGGAAGCGGTCTGCGAGGCCGCACGCAAGGCGGCCGGTGCGGTGAATTATGTCGGTGCCGGCACCATCGAATTCGTCTCCGATGGGAAGGACGTGTTCTTCATCGAAATGAACACGCGCCTGCAGGTCGAGCACCCCGTGACCGAACTGATCACCGGCATCGATCTTGTCGAGTGGCAATTGCGTGTCGCCTTCGGCGAGAAACTGCCGTTGCAGCAGGATCAGATCAAGATGAACGGCCACGCCATCGAGGCGCGAGTGTATGCGGAAAACCCGCACAAGAATTTCATGCCCTCGGTCGGCAAGATCCGTGCCTGGCGCCTGCCGCCGCAAACGGACGGCCTGCGCATCGATGCCGGCTACCGCGAAGGCGACGCGGTCTCGCCCTATTACGACGCCATGCTGGCCAAGGTGATCGCCTGGGCGCCGACCCGCGAGGCGGCAATCGACCGGCTCAACCGCGGACTGGAAGAGACCGATATTCGCGGCATCGTCACCAACACGACGTTCCTGGCGGCGCTGATCACGCATCCGAAGGTACGGGCCAACAGGATCGATACCGGTTTCATCGAGCGCGAATTGAAGGTTCTGACGCCGGTGGCCGCCGCGCCCGGCGAGCTCGAAATCGCGGCCGCCGTTGCGGCGATCCTCGGCGAGGAAACAAAGGCGGCAGAGCAGGAGGGCCGTTCGCCCTGGCGCACCTTTGGCTGGATGCCGGTCGGCCGGCGCGAGCGGGTGTTCTCGCTGCGGGCCGGGCAGGGTGTCGAAAAGAAGGCGATCCTGCATTACGGCAATGGTCCGTCGACACTGACAATCGACAATCGCGAAATCGGCTTCGCGTCGTCGGCTTCGGAGGCGGGCGGCCATGACGTGATGCTGGATGGTGTGAGGTCCCATACCGTCGCCGTGGTCGAGGGCCAGGAACTCTATCTCCGCACCCGCAACGGCCGCTTCGAGCTGCATTGGGTCGATCCGTTCGGCGGCGAGACCGAGGAACAGGCCGGCGAGGACAAGATCGTCGCCCCCTTGCCGGGCACGGTCGTGGCGCTGCTGGCCGAGGAGGGCGCGAAGCTTGAGAAGGGCGCGCCGATCCTCACCCTCGAGGTGATGAAGATGGAGCAGACGCTGCGTGCGCCATTCGCCGGTATTCTCAAGAAGATCAAGTGCAGGGTCGGTGACATCGTGCAGGAAGGCGTCGAGCTCGCCGAAGTCGAGCCCGCCTCGTGAGGTGAGCCATGAGCGACACCGTACGCATCATCGAAATGGGCGCGCGCGACGGCCTGCAGAACGAGAAGACACCGGTCAGCGTCGCAAACCGTATCGCCTTCATTGAGAGATTGGTCGGCGCGGGCTTGCATGCGATCGAGGTCGGCGCCTTCGTCTCGCCGAAGGCGATCCCGCAAATGGTCGGCTCCGACGAGGTGCTGCGCGGCGTCAATCATCTCGCCGGCGAATTTCACGTGCTGGTGCCGAACGAGAAGGGTTATGAGGCCGCGCGTGCCTCCGGCGCCAAAGTGGTTTCGGTGTTCGCGGCGGCGTCCGAAGGCTTCTCACGGGCCAACATCAACTGCTCGATTGCGGAATCGATCGAACGCTTCAAGCCTGTCATGGCGCGCGCCCAGGCCGATGGCGTCAAGGTGCGCGGCTATGTCTCCTGCGTGCTCGGCTGCCCCTTTGACGGCGAGATCAAGCCGAAGGCGGTGGCGGATGTCGCAAGAACACTGTGGGATCTCGGCTGCTACGAAATCTCGCTCGGCGACACCATCGGCGTCGGCACGCCGACCAAGGCCAGGGAGATGCTGCGCGCGGTCGGCGCGCATGTGCCGATGGCGAGGCTCGCGATGCACTTCCACGACACCTACGGACAGGCCTTGGCAAATCTCTATGCCGGCATGGACGAGGGCGTCCACGTGATCGATTCCGCTGCCGGCGGACTCGGGGGCTGCCCGTTCGCGCCGGGCGCGACCGGCAATGTCGCGACCGAAGACGTCGTCTACATGCTGGAGGGCATGGGGATCAAAACCGGCGTCGATATGTCCAAGCTGTTGGCGGCCACCAACGAGATCACCGCTCTGATTGGTCGCACGCCGGCGAGCCGCGTTGCCACGGCGTTGAACGCGAAGAAGCGGGTAGCGCGATAAACGCTATCGGCCTCCGTCCGGTCCCATGACCAGGTCCGGCAGCGAGGTCGAAATCTCCGGCACGAAGCAGAGTATCAGCACGGCCAGCATCATCAGCAGCACGAAGGGCAGCGTGCCCCAGATCACCTCGCGCAGGGGTATGTCGGGCGCGACGTTGCGGATGACAAATATGTTCAGGCCGACCGGCGGGTGAATGAGTCCCATCTCCATGACGATGGTCATGACGATGCCGAACCAGATGATGTCGAAATTCGCAGCCCGCAGCGGCGGCAGGATGATCGGTGCGGTCATCAGGATGATCGACACCGGCGGCAGGAAGAAGCCGAGGATGACCACCATGACCAGGATCGCTGCCAGCAATTCCCAGCGCGGCAGATGCATGGCGATGATCGATTCGGCGGCCGATTGCGAGATGTGCAGATAGCTCATCACGTAGGAATAGAGCAGCGACATGCCGATGATCATCATCAGCATGGTGGACTGGCTTATGGTCGATCGCATGATCGGCGACAGGTCGGAAGGCCGCCATACGCTGTAGATCATCGCAATCAGCACCAGCGCCAGAAGTCCGCCGAGGCCCGCGGTTTCCGACGGCGTTGCATAGCCGCCGTACAGCGCGATCATCACGCCGGTCAAAAGCAGCACGAACGGAAGGACGCGGGGCAGGACGTTGAAGCGTTCAGCCATGGTGAATTCGTCGCGGTGCAGGATCGCGGATTCCACCCCGGTCTTTTCGTAGAGGGCGCTGGCGGCGGCATACTCTTTCCGGAAGCGGAACACGGCATAGAAGCCGAACAGCGTGACCAGCAGCAATCCGGGTCCGATGCCGGCGAGGAACAGCCGGCCGAGGGATTTTTCCGCGGCAACCGCGAACAGGATCATGGTGATCGAGGGCGGCAGCAAAATGCCGAGCGTGCCGCCGGCGGCGATGATCCCGGCAGCCAACCCGCCGGAGTAGCCGCGCTTGCGCATTTCGGGGATGCCGGCCGAGCCGATCGCCGCGCAGGTCGCAGGCGAGGAGCCCGCCATGGCCGCAAACAGCGCACAGGCAAATACGTTGGCGACGCCAAGCCCGCCGGGAATCCGGTGCAGCCAGGCATGCAGCGCCGAATAGAGATCCTGGCCGGCTCGCGATTGGCCGATCGCCACGCCTTTCAGGATGAACAGCGGGATCGACAATAAGCGTGATCGAGGCCATTTCCTCGTAGACGTTCTGCGTCACCGTATCGAGCGAGGCGTGGGGCATGTAGATGGCCATGAACACGACGGCGACCGCGCCCAAAGCAAACGCAATGGGCATGCCCGTGAACATCGCAAACAGGGTCGCGACGCCGTAACTGATGCCGATACCGAGAACCGTCATCGGCGCGTCGCACCGGTCAGGGGAATCACGATCTGCAAGATGAGCTGCACGCACAGCAGCGTCATGCCGCAAGCCATCAGCACATAGGGGATGGCGAGTGGCGGCGACCACATGGAGTTCGAGACCTGGCCGTCGACCCAGGCCTCATGCGCCAGCGTCCACGATTTCCAGGCAAAGAAGGCACAGAAGGCGAAACTTGCGAAGTCTACAAGCCACAGGCGGATGCGGTTGGCGAGCGGCGGCAGCAGCCCGACAAAGGCCTCGATGCCGACATGGCCGCGCTCGCTCTGTACAAAGGCCGCCGTCATGAAGGTGGTGCCGACCAGAAGAAATACCGCCGCTTCGTCCTGCCAGTAGTTGGGGCTCTTGAACAGCGCTCGGCCGAGCACGCTGTAGCTCAGGATCACACAGGCCGCGACCAGCGCGATGCCGGCCAGGATGACAATGACGCGGTTGCAAAGACCAAGCGTGCGTCCGAGAGCCACCACGAGCGGATTGCCCGTGGTGGTCGCTTCGAGTTCGCTTTGATCCGCAATCGGACCATGCATCATGCAGAGACGTCGCTCGCGAGCTTCAGCAGGTTGGCTGCGGCCGTAGTCTTAGCACCATAATCCTTCCAAGCGGTATCGCGCGCAATGTCGCGCCACTTGTTGACGGTCGCTATGTCAAGCTTGCTGACCTTGGCGCCGGCCTTCTCATAGACCTTGCCAACCTCGACATCGTCGTCCTGCGCGCCCTTCTTGCCGAAGGCCTCGAGCTCGTTGCCGACGGCAACGAGAATATCCTGGTGGTTCTTCGGCAGCTTGTCGAAGATGGCCTTCGACATCATCAGAGGCTCCAGCATGAACCAGTAGGAGGCACCGGCGCCCGAGGTCAGCGACTTCGAGACTTCCTCCAGACGGAAGGAGATCAGGCTGGTGGAGGAGGTGAGGCCGGCATCGCAGGCTCCGGTCTGCATCGCAGCATAGAGCTCGTTCGACGGCACCGAGAGCACGGCAGCGCCGGCGGTCTGCAGCACCATGTCCATTTCGCGCGAACCGCCGCGCACCTTCATGCCCTTGGCATCCTCAGGCGCAACGATCGGACGCGAGCGGCTGGCGACGCCGCCGGCCTGCCAGATCCAGGTCAGCAGGATGATGCCCTTGTCGGCGAGGAAGTCGGTCAAGGCCTTGCCGACCGGCTCACTCTTCCAGCGCAGGCCCTGATCGTAGGTTGCAACCAGGCCGGGCATCAGGCCGATATTCGTCTCCGGCAATTCGCCGCCGGCATAGGGCAGGGGATAGAGACTGATGTCGAGCGCGCCCTTGCGCATGGCCGAGAATTGCGCGTTGGTCTTGATCAGCGAGGAATTCGGATAAATCTCCGCGGCGATGTCGCCGTTCGAGCGCTTGGAGACCTCGGCCGCGAACGTGCGGCACAGCCGGTCGCGGAAGTCACCCTTGTCGATGGTGCCACCCGGAAACTGATGGGAGATTTTCAGGGTGGTTGCGGCTTTTGCCGTCCCGGTCCCAAGATGCAGAATGGCGGGTGCGGCGATCGCGGATGCGATGACATGACGGCGTGTAAGCATGGTACTTCCCCTAAAACGACCTCTGGTTGGGTTTCAAGCCGGCGTTGAGCGCATATAGCCGGTGTGCTCCGGATTATTCTCTAGTCCGATAGTCGGGTCCCGACGGAAGCGGCGAGATTGGTGCGGCGCACACCCCGGCCCAATCCTGCGGGCATGCGCGTGAGCGACTAACACGCTTTTCGCGGGCGAAATTGTGTCGCGCTCGCGAAAGAAGACACCGGCGAAGGTGGCGAAAATCCGGTCGTGCCGAAAATTTCGATTTTTTAACCGTAACAAATCCGGTCACGTGTCCGTCGAAGAGGCGAGGCGGCATCAGTCGCTTACAAACCACTCCTTGAAGGGATGACCCATCATGACCATTCGCACCCGTGTCGCACTCGGAATTTCTGCTGCCGCTCTCTCGTTCGGCCTCGCATTCGCGCCGGCCGCCTTCGCCCAGGACAAGATGGGCGACAAGATGGGCAAGGATGACACGATGAAGAAGGACACGATGTCCAAAGACGGCATGAAGAAGGACTCGATGTCGAAAGACACGATGTCCAAGGATTCCATGTCCAAGGACGGCATGAAGAAAGACGACAACATGATGAAGAAGAACTGACCGAAGGTCATTCCGGGGCGATGCGAATGCATCGAACCATGGTGCGCAAATTGCGCACATGAGAATCTCGAGATTCCGGGTCTGGTGCTTGCGCACCATCCCGGAATGACGGTCATCGGGAACGCGCTTGGTCCGATTGGCTACTTCTTCTTTCCGCGGTCCTTGCGCGCGGCATAGCGCGCGTCGCGTTTGGCCTTCTGCTCGACTTCGAGCGCTGCCAACCGTGCGACCTCCTCTTCCTTCTCGCGTGCGAGGCGCAAGGCTTCGACGGCGGCGGTCTCTTCCGCGCGCCGCTTCTGCTCGGCCTTCTCGGCCTCGCGCGCCAACCTTGCCTTTTCGCGGTTGGCCGCAATCGCTTCGCGCTCGGCGCGCCGTGCCGCCACCGCCGGATCGTCCAGACCGGGCTGCGCGCGGAATTTGTTCAGCAGATCTTTCTTCGCCTGTTGCGCCGCTTTCTGCCGATCGGTGAAGCCTGGTTCCCTAAAGCCACTCATCGTCGTGAGCCTTGTGCCTTTCGTCGCTTGCATTATTTCTTGACCGGCGCGACCGCCGCTGAAACGTGGCGTTCACGCGTTCGGGAGCGATGTACAGCGTCGCGTGGCCGGAAGCCACCCAAATCCCGGTCTACCTCCCCTGAAATCAGCGAAATGCTTGTCCTGAAACAGGTTCGAGGGTGGACGCTGTGCAAATTGGTCGCATGTGATCCCGATCACAACGGAAAAGTGGGGGGCGGCCCTATGGTCCGCGCACCTCAACGAGGAGAGACGGCAATGAACGGCTCATCACGAAATCGTAAGACGCTCTGGATCATCGGTGCGGCGTTGGCCTGCGCAGGAGTGGCGCTTTCGATTGGCATTGCCTATCCGACCCCGGTACCGAACGCCATGCTCGGCGCCGAATGGGAATGCCATCGGTCCGCCGCGATCATGACGACCTGCCGCAGGGTCAGCCACGCCCAGCCCACGATCCATCGCTCGCCTTCGTCGGATCTGATGGGAACACGCCGGGCGTGACGCCTTCCGCGCGGCCGTGCTAGAAAGCGGCCAACCGCTTCCGAAGGCCCTTGAAGATCGCGCGATGCCCAATTCCGAGCAAGAGCCCGGCGACAACCGCCGCGGCGCGATCGCCGGCCTCGTCATCGCCATCGTCCTGCTCGTGGTCGGCGTATGGCTCGCGCGCGATCTCACCGCTGCCAGCAAGATGCAGGACTGCGTGATGTCGGGGCGGACCAATTGCAACGTCATCGAGCCCGCGCGATAGGGCGCGAAACACGATTCGGGCGCCTCGAATCGACGCAAAATTGTCGCGATCTTACGGATTTGTAACAAGACAGGGCGCGATAAGCCGGTCAGCAATATTGGCCGCGTCATCCTTCGGCGCGGGAGTGGGCTTTGAGCGTTTCGGTGCTGCGGGACGGCCAATCGGTTCCGGCAGCACGGCCAAAAGGGGTTTTTCAAGAATGAGCGTGTCCAGCCGATCCAGGATCGTCCTTCCAATGGTGTCACTGCTGGCGGTATTTGCGGTGTCGGCGCATGCCGAAGACGCAAACAACCAGCACAAGGGGCCGCCGCCGGGCGGTGGCAAACCGCCCGCAGCCGCAAGATCGCTAACGCCGGGTACGCCCGGGCCTGCGGCGGCGCATGCTCCGGGCGGAGGGTCCTCAGCGGTTCGCGGGCCTGGCGGTCCCGGCACCGCAGCGATGCACGGACCCGGCGGTCCTGGCCCTGCGGCGGTGCGTGGGCCCGGCGGTCCCGGACCTGCCGCAACAGCGCATGTCGGTCCCGGAGGCGGCCCGCGCATGCATGGCGGACCGATCCCGGCGCGCAATTTCGCCGGCCATGCCTATCGCGGCCAACTCGCCTGGGAAGGCGGTCGTTGGCGGCATGAGGTTCACAATGGCCGCAACGGCTGGTGGTGGGACGTCGGCGGCGTCTGGTACTGGTATCCGGAACGCCTGGATGGCCCGCCGGGCTATATTTCCGAAGACTACGCCGACGACGTCGGTTATGCGCCGGCCGCAGCCTATGCACCGCCGCCCGACGCCTATCCGCCGCCACCCCCGCCGGATCCCGGCGCAAGCGCCGTCGGTGGTGCGATCGTGGGCGGCGTGCTCGGCGGTCTTCTGACCGGGCGCGCGAGCGGTGCGGCGGCCGGTGCCGTCATCGGCGGAGCGACAGGCGCGATTGCCGGCGCCACCGCGGCCTCGCGGCCCGGCTACTGGGTGGCCGACGGCGTCTGTTATTATCGCTATCCCTCCGGACAATACGTGCAGGCCGATCCGCGCGCGTGCTATTGAGCGGGAAGGCGGACTGCTCCTGATGTGATGAAAGCGCGGAACCTTTGGTCCGCGCTTTTTTCGTTCCGGATGCGCGCGTGCCCTGCGGCCGGTGGGTTCGCGTCTCCTGCTTTGCGCGGTTACTCGTAGCCGGCGCGCCGCACGGTGACGCGGCAGAGACCGTCACAGCCGATCTTTCTCGCGGCCCCGAGCGAGAAGTCCAGCACCCGGCCTCGTGCGAACGGCCCGCGATCCTGCACGGGACATTCGATCCGCTTGCCGTTGTCGAGATTGGTCACGATGAAGATCGTGCCGAAGGCCTCGGTGCGATGCGCGCAGGACACCGCGTCGGGCTTGAAGCGCTTGCCGCGCGCGTCCCACTTGTCTTCCCAGTAGACGGAGGCTTCTTCGTTGTCGGCCGGCGGGCGCGCGACGCGGCCCATCCACATCTGCTGAAACGTATCGGCTTGTGCCGGCAAACTGCCGAGCACAAGCGCGATCGCGGCCATTCTCACCCGCAAAGCACGGTGACGATACGCAGCCATTGACCCCAACTCGACTCAACACAAACAAACTCTAGCAGCCCCGTTATGGTAAATGCGCCGGTTACAACTTTGGCGCCCGCGTGTCGGAATCGGGCGCAAGCGCGGCGATCCTGGGGCAGGGGCGACCGGTGCTCGGAGCCTCTATTGGCGTGTCAAACAGCGATTCCGAATGAAAGCCATTCCGGATGTGGCCTCATGGTTCGAGACGGCGCTTCGCGCCTCTTCACCCGAAGGTCTGGCTTTCGCGCAACTTGTTCGGACCTCATCCCGAGTGGAGGCCGCAGGCCGCGTCTTGAAGGATGGGCTGCGACATGATCGCTGCCATGACATCGCATTCCCGCGGCACGAAATGCCCGAGTGATGCATCGTCGTGCCCCTCGAAATCAGAGGGCGCAGGGAATGCCGGGTGATGGCCTCACCCATGGCCCGCCTGCAACAAAAAAAGCAGGCGGCAGTCACCACAGGTTCAGCCGGATCACACCGGCATTCCCTGCGCAATGGTGTTACGGCGTATAGCGCGCTCTCCCCGGTGTACCGGGCTTTTTAGCCACCGTCGCTCGCAGGTCACCACCTGCAAGCTTGATCCCAGCGTCGGGAGATCAGGACCACGCGATTTTGCCGTCCGCGTCGATGCGCTTCGTCGTTGCGCATGAACGCGTCCATCGCATCTCGCGCCACGTGTCGTGACGATCGCGATACGCCCCTCTGAGCGGTGCGAGATGGCGCATCCATACGCCTGATTTGCGTTTCTGGAAAAGCGAAATATTTTCCGGCAGAGGGCTTGACGCGAATTCGGGAAATCAGCTCGTCGGGCAAATCAGTGCGCCTCTTTCGCGAGGGGCAATGGCGAGATTACCTTTGAATTGCTTCCGCCATATATCGTGCATTTGACCCTTATTTTGTGCCAGTTTACAGCGACACCGTGCCGCAGAATCATGTCCATGAATGCTTGCCATCGTGCATTGTTCAACCTAACGTAATTGAGCGTCAGGCGGATCGACGTTACCGAGAACGTTTCCTTCCATGCGATCGAGGCATCGCAGAAAGAGAAGGTGATCATGCTTCAAACCGGAATATTGCCGATCTGATCGGCCGCATGGGAGCGTGCGGGCGATGGCGGGCAATGCGCCCCGCAAATTGGGCCTCCGGGCCCGTGCTAGAAAAGAGCCAACTGCGACCAGCCCGGTTTCCCGGGCGAATGCTGCTTGTCCTGACGGTGGCGCCGCCGTGCTACTGAACCAGAAGTGCTGATAAAAACACTGCAAACGAGCCGGGAGAAATGCAATGCCGACGCCCACGCCAAAGCTTTCAGCCATAACACCACAACTCGTGCTCTCCGCAACAATTCTCACGTCTATTGTACTCATCGGCGCCGGCGCTCCTTCGCTAGCGGCGCCGCTCCACCCCGTCGCTCCGCTGTCGATGCAGGCCGGTGAGGCAGCGGCCGTGCTCATTCCGGTTCGCGCCGCCGCGCGCGGCGGCCGTGTGGCGGTCGGACCACGCGGCGGCGCCGTCGTTCATCGCGGAGCTGCCGTCGCCGGTCCGCGAGGTGGCGCGGCCGTGCGGCGGACCGCCGTGGTCGGCCCGCGCGGCAATGTCGCCGTCCGCAACACCGCCGTGGTGGCGGGGCGAGGCGGCTGGGCGCGTCCGGGTTCGTATCGCTGGCCGATCGGCGGAGCCATCGCCGCGGGCGCGGCCATCGGCTTCGTGACGGCGGCCACCGCCGTGGCGTGGGCAGGAGCCGCGCCGGCGCCGGGCATGTGCTGGTACTACACCGACCCGTCCCAGACCCAGGGCTTCTGGGACTATTGTCCGCAATAGCGATGCAGCACGTGAAGGGATATCACGATGTCGCATGCAGAGAGCGGACTGAACGAGCGGCCGTCGGATGATGCGATAACCGGAGACATGGTCTGGATTCCCGGCGGCACCTTCCGCATGGGATCGGACCATCACTACCCGGAAGAAGCACCAGTTCATCGAGTTTCGATCGACGGCTTCTGGATCGACCGCACGCCGGTGACGAACCGCCAGTTCAAGGCCTTCGTCAAGGCGACGGGCCACCTCACCACGGCGCAGACCCCGCCGGACCCGAGGGACTATCCCGGCGCGTTGCCGGACATGATCTATGCGGGCTCGCTGGTGTTCGCGCCGGTGCCGCGCATCGCGAACTTACGGGATTGGAGCCAGTGGTGGACCTTCATGAAGGGCGCCGACTGGCGGCACCCTTATGGCCCGGGAACCAACATCAACGTGCTCGATCATCATCCGGTCGTGCACGTCTCCTTCGCCGACGCCGAGGCTTACGCGACATGGGCCGGCAAGGAGTTGCCAACCGAAGCCGAATGGGAGTTTGCCGCGCGCGGCGGCCTGGACGGCGAGGAGTTCGCCTGGGGCAAGGCGCTGACACCTGAAGGCAAGCACCTGGCCAACATCTGGCAGGGAAACTTCCCGGCCGAGAACAGGTGCGAAGACGGCTACGAGCGCACCTCGCCGGTGACGGCGTTTCCGCCCAACGGCTATGGCGTCCACGACATGATCGGCAATGTCTGGGAATGGACCACCGACTGGTGGACGGAGAAGCACGAAGGCGATGCGCCGAAGGCGTGCTGCATTCCCCAAAATCCGCGTGGCGGGTCCGAGGGCGCAAGCTACGACCCGTGCATGCCCAACATCAAAATTCCGCGCAAGGTGCTCAAGGGCGGCTCGCATCTCTGCGCGCCGAACTACTGCCGGCGCTACCGCCCGGCCGCGCGCCACGCCGAGCCGGTCGATACCTCGACCAGCCACGTCGGATTCCGCTGCGTGAAGAGGACACCAGCCGCCGAATAAACAATCGTCAGTCCTCAGAGTGAAGAAGGAGCAAAAAATGCCCGACGACACTGAAGCCACGGGACCAGATAAGACGAACGCAAAATCACTCGACGACAGTACGTTCAGCCGCCGCAACATCCTCCTCGCCGGTACATCGCTTGCAGCCGCGACCGCTATCAATACCGTTGATCGAACGCAGGTCGCGCAAGCCCAGCAGGCTCCTCAGGCTGCGGCTCCATCGGGACGCAAACCGAATATTCTTGTTATCTGGGGTGACGATGTCGGCGTCGCAAACATCAGCGCCTATTCGAACGGCCTGATGGGTTACGAGACCCCGAACATCGATCGCATCGGACGCGAGGGCATCAAGTTCCTTCATTACTATGGCGAACAGTCATGCACCGCCGGCCGCGCGGCTTTCCTGACCGGTCAGCACGGCATCCGCAGCGGACTGACCAAGGTCGGCTTTCCCGGCGCGCCGATGGGCATGAGCCAGCAGGACCCCTCGATCGGCGGCCTGCTCAAGAATCTCGGCTACGCCACAGGGCAGTTCGGCAAGAATCATGTCGGGGATCGCAACGAGTCGCTGCCCACGGTGAATGGCTTCGATGAGTTCTTCGGCAATCTCTATCATCTCAATGCAGAGGAAGAGCCGGAACTGCCTGATTACCCGAAGGACCCGGCCTATCTCGCCAAGTTCGGCCCGCGCGGCGTGCTGAAGTGCAAGGCGACAGATCGCGACGATCCCACGGTCGATCCGCGTTTCGGCAAGATCGGCAAGCAGACCATCGAGGATACGGGCGCATTGACCAAGAAGCGCATGGAGACGATCGATGACGAGACCTCGGCCGCGGCCGTCGACTTCATGAAGCGCCAGCAGGCGGCAGGCAAGCCGTTCTTCTGCTGGTTCAACGGGACGCGCATGCACCTTCGCACACACGTGCGTGCCAGCCATCGCGGCCGCTACACCCACGGCGACAGCGAATACATCGATGGCATGCTCGAGCATGACGACACGGTCGGCACCTTGCTCAAGGCGCTGGACGACATGGGCATTACCAACGACACCATCGTCGTCTACTCCAGCGACAACGGGCCCCACATGAACACGTGGCCGGACGGCGCCATGACCTGGTTCCGTTCCGAGAAGAACACCAACTGGGAAGGCGCCTTCCGCGTGCCGTGCCTGGTGCGTTGGCCTGGCGTGATCAAGCCGGGCACCGTCACCAACGAGTTGATGAGTCACAACGACTGGGTCCCGACGCTTTGCGCGGCGGCTGGCGAGCCTGACATCGTCAACAAGCTCAAGGCCGGCTACACCGCCAACGGCATCAATTACAAGGTTCACCTGGACGGCTACGACCAGAGCGCGTTCCTGCGCAGCGTCAGCGGTACCGCGGCGAACAATAACAATGTGAAAAGTGCGCGCGACAAATTCTTCTATGCTGACGACGACGGCCTGCTGGTGGCCCTTCGGAAGGGTGATTACAAATATGTCTACGCCGAACAACGGCTGGCCGGAACGATGGGCGTATGGGCAGAGCCTTTCACCAAGCTTCGCCTGCAGAAGACATTCAACCTGTTCCAGGATCCGTTCGAGCGGGCCGACATCACCTCCAACACCTTCTGGGACTGGCAGATCAACCATGTCGGGCAGATCTACGGCGCGATGGACGATGTCTTCCAGTTTGCGCTGACATTCAAGGATTTTCCGCCACGCTCGTTCCCGCCCAGTTTCGTGCCGACAAACATCGTGGAGGAGACGCTGGACGACATCAAGGACAACCGGGCCAAGGCTGGAGAGCGCGCCAAGAGCATCGACAAGATCCGCTCGGGCGTAAACCAGATGATCGAGCAGCAGCTCCAGCAGCGTGGAGTCAAATAGCCGGCGTTGTGTACATACCGGCCCGTTCTGGCGGGCCGGTATGACCGCGTCCGGAGCCGCAGCCGGCCGGTTGAGGGATCGAATATGAGCGGCCTCGACATCTTCGCCTGGATCGTCCTGATCATCCTGATCGCAACGCTGGTTGTCGTGTTCTGCCTGCTCGGATGGCTGCCCGGCCATGTCGCAAAATCGCGCGGGCATCCCTGGGCCGACGCGGTCAGGGTGGCCGGCTGGATCACGCTCATCTGCGGCTTCGCGCTGTGGCCGGTCGCGATGATCTGGGCCTATGTCGACGTGCCCGCGCCGCGAAGGGAGCCAAGGCCATGATGATCGCCATCATGTCGGTCTATCTGGCGCTGTTGTTCGGGCTGGTGTGGCTCGGCGTGATCCGGTTCAACACCTTCTGGAAGTCGTCGCCGTTCGTCCTGCTGCTGATCCTCAACCTCGCGCTGTTCATCCCGATGGGCTGGGGCGCGCCGCAGGGGCCGGCGCTGGTGGTTCGCAATTCGGTCGCGATCGTGCCCGATGTCGCCGGCGAAGTGACCGACGTCCCCGTGGCTGCCAATACGCCGCTAAAAGCCGGCGATGTGCTGTTCAAGATCGACCCCACGCCCTATGCCGCGCAGGTAAAGGCGATCGACGCGCAGCTCAAGCTGTCGAAGACGCGCCTTGCCCAGATGACGCAATTGTTCGAGCGCGACTCCGGCCGCGGCTTCGATGTAGAGCAGCGGCAGTCGGAGGTCGACCAGCTCTCCGGCCAGCTCGAAGGGGCGCAATGGAATCTCGACAAGACCGTGGTGCGTGCGCCCGCCGACGGCTACGTCACCAACCTCGCGCTGCGCAAGGGCGCGCGGGTCGCCAACCTGCCGCTGGCGCCGGTGATGGCCTTCATCGATACCTCCAGCACCCTCATTGGCGTCGAGATCAACCAGATCGACGCGCGCTATGTCGCGCCCGGACAGGAGGTCGAGGTCACCTTCAAATTCGCGCCGGGACAGACCTGCGCCGGCAAGGTCGAAAGCGTGCTGCAGGCGATCGCGACCGGACAGGCGCAGACCTCGGGGACCGCGGTTGCGCCCAAGGGGATAGAGGCGGCGCCCTTCGTGGTGCGCGTGCGGCTTGACGATGCCGCTTTCGCGAGCGCGCTGCCGGCGGGCGCGACCGGCACCGCGGCCATCTACACCGAGCATGTCAGGGTCAGCCACATCATCCGCCGCGTGCTGCTGCGGCAGGTCGCGATCCTCAACTACATCAATCCGTTCTGAGGGGTCTTGTGAGCGCGTGGGTGCGGCTGCCGCGGAGGCCTTGCAGCAAAAACCATTACCGGCAGGCGGCGGTCTCTGACGTCACCGAGGCCTTGAAGGCGCAAAAGATGTTTTCATCGCGGGAATGGAAGCGGCTCTATTCCGACGGCACGGTCGTCAAATGGCTGCAACAGGTCAGCGATTTCTTCATGACCGATGCCGGCGTAACCAATCCCACCCCTGCCCGGGATTATTTCGATCCAACGCTTTACCTCGGCACCATCGCATAGGGGTGGATCGCGGCGCCGCCTTACGACAGCAGGACCGGCAGATGCTGCGGCCCGCGCATCTGGCCGACCGAGAAGCGCAACTGGCCTTTGGGATCGGGCCGGAATTTCGGGAAGGCATTCAGCCATTCCTCGACGGCGATGGTCATCTCGGCGCGGCCGAGGTGAATGCCGATGCAGCGGTGGATGCCGTAACCGAACGCCATGTGCCTGTTGCTGTCGGCGCGGTCGATCACGACCTTCTCGGGATCTGCGAACACGGCGGGATCGCGGTTGGCGGCCATGAAGGAGACCAGCACCATGTTGTCGGGCTTCATTGGGCAGCCCTGGACCTCGGTTTCGGTCATCACCTCGCGGCCCGCGGTCGCCGGCGGGTAGGCGCGCAAAAATTCCTCGATCGCGCCGGGAATGAGGGAGGGATTCTCGACCAGCCGGTCGCGGTCCTCGGGATGGTTGGACATGTGCCAGATCGCGGACGCAATCGCGCACAGGCTGGTGTCGACGCCGGCCATCATAAGCACCCGAAGGGTGGCCTGGATGTAGGCGTCGGTCAGGGCTCTGCCGTCGCCGTCCTTGGCGTTGACCAGTAACGTAATGGTGTCGTCCTCGTTCTTCGCACGCCGCGCCGCGACGAGCTCGGCGAAGTAGGCCTCGCTCTCGCGAATGGCGGCGAACAGACGCACCGGATCGGTGACGCCGACGTCGAACATCTCATGGATCCATTTCAGCAGCAGGCCGCTGTCCTGCTTCGGAACCCCGAGCAAATGGGCCAGCGTGATCGCGGCGACATGGGCGGCGTAGTCCTGGCCGGCGTCGCAGCTCTTGCGGCCCTTGAGGCCAGCCAACAGCGAGCGGCAGGTCTCCCGGATGTGGCCCTCGAGCCTCCGGGTCGCCTCCTGCGTGAACACCGGCAGCAGCACCTGCTTGATCCAGGTATGGTGCGGCGGGTCGACGCTGACCGGCGGCGCCAGCACCATCTGCTGGGGCCGGTCGTTGCGCACGACCACCCGGCGCGAGGAAAACGCCTTCCAATTGAGCATCACCTCGCGTGCGGCCTGGTAGGTCGTGGTGAGGTAGACGCCCAGCATGCGGTCGGTATGCGCGACCGGGCAGCGGCTGCGGATTTCCTTCAGGATCGGGGCGGGGTCGTTGATCCACGCGGGATGGGTGGGGTCGAAATCGGTAGCCCAGTCGGCCACCGGCTTTGGCTCGTTCAATGTTCTCGCCTCGGTTGAGCGTCGGAGATGATTAAGTCAGCAAGAGGAAACCGTAAACGGCGTCGATTCCCCTACTTTGGCGGCAAAAGCGTGGCGAAATCGCCCGGCCGGATCTTGGGCGGCGGCCGGCGCGCGTCGAAGTGTGAGTCAGTTCATATCATGATGTCGACCAAATCCTGCATAAACCTGTGATTGTATAGTCAGGAGGGTCACATAACTCATGCACTCAACCTTACATTGCCGATCAAGCAGGACCCGGAAACACTGAAGAAGCTCCAACAACTGGAGGCGATATTTCCCACGATGGTGCAGCCCAAAATCGAGGAAGCGCTGAGGAAATCCAGACTGGTTCACTTCGCGCGCGTGCTGGTCATCGATAACAAGTACATACAGGTTCTCACAGAATACGAGGGATCGCACCAGGAATATACCGAGTTCTTCCGGCGCGAGCTGACGCCGGTGTTCGCGGCGATCTTTGCGCTTGCCGACAACATGCCCGACGTCAACGACCCCAACGGGTTCTTCAATTTTGCCAAGGAACATAATATTCGGGCGCTCGGGAATACGACCGGTAACTCGACTGACCTCGAGGGAAAGCCGGCCGGTTGGTTGTTCTCGGCCTATAATCACAAGACGGTCGAACAGATCCTGGACGCGCTCGGCAAGGCCTGAACAGGGAACGCTGAAAAACCACGTCAACCATCTCCGGATGGATCGATGGCCGATATTGAAAATATCCAGGCCCTGGTTGTCCGCAGCCCGGTGAAGCCTTTCATCTCGGTGCTGCTGTTCAAGCTCGGAGAAGCCGCCGCGGCGCGGCAATTCCTGCGCGACTTTACGCCGCGCGTGCCGCGGGGTGCGGCGGCGGACGTCGCCGGCCGACCGGAATATCATCTGCTGTTCAGCTGGAACGGCCTTGCGAAGCTGCTGCGCGGACATCCGACGCTGGACGTGGAGCAGGGCAGGCGGTCGCTCGAGGTCTTCTTCACGGATTCCACACAGGCGCCCGACGGTCTTGCGATGGCGCAGCAGCTCGGCTTCATCGGCGGCAGCGCGCCCGCGCAATGGTGGGAGGGCCGGTTTCCCTCCGAGGACATCGATCTCGCCGTCTACGCCTGCTTCGATGCCGATCAGAAGACGCAGGCCTTGGCGGAGGTGCGCGAAGCGGCGGCACGTTGCGGATTGCAGGAACTGAAACTGCAGTCCTTTGCAAACGGCGCGCTCGAGGGCGTCCGTCCACGCGACGGGCGGCTGCATTTCGGCTATCGCGACGGCATCACGACGCCCGATATCGACTGGAGCGACGGCGGCCGGCCGGGCGCGGTGGACCTTCGCGAAATCCTGCTCGGCTATCCCAACAATGATTATCCGACCTCGCCGCAGCGGCCGGGCCCGTGGCAGGATTTTGCCCGCGACGGGTCGCATGTCGCGCTCGCCTGGATCCACCAGGATGTCGCCACCTTCAACAAGTTCCTCGCGGACGAGAGCGCCAAGGCGCCGCCGTCAGTGCCGCGCGAACTGGCACAGGAATGGGTGGCGGCCAAGATGCTGGGACGCTGGCGCGATGGCTCGCCACTTGCAAGATTTCCGGACGGGCCGCCGGCGCCGCCGAAGCTCGACAATGATTTCGGCTATGCCGACGATCCCACCGGGATCAAATGCCCGATCACATCGCATATCCGCGTTGCCAATGGGCGCGATCAGCCGCTGAAATTCGCCAACCAGGTCCGCTTTCCGCGCGGCACGCCGCGGTTGATCCGACGCGGGTTTTCCTACGGGCCGCCACTTGCGGGCGCCGAGGACGACGGCGTCGACCGCGGCCTCGTCGGCCTGTTCTGTTTCGCACGGGTCAACGAGCAGTTTTACACGGTGATGCGCTGGCTGCAGAAGACCGACTTCAGCGATGCCTTCAAGACCGTACCGAACGGGCTCAACGCACAGGACGCCCTGTTCGGCAATCGCGCCTTTCCCGGCGCGAATGCCGAGCACCGCGTGCCCCTGGCCAACGGCTCGGCGGTCAATCTTCAGCTCAAGGATTTCATCCGTTACAAGGGCATCGCGGTGTTCCTGGCGCCAAGCATGAAGGCGCTTTCGGTGTTGTCAGCGGATCTCTAGCGCTTGCGGCGCAATCGCGGAGGTGGTCAGCTCGGCCGGAATCGGGCTGGAGGGCTGACCGACATGAAACCCATTATCTTCGCTGGTTTGCTGCTTGCGGCATTTTGCGCGACGCCGGCGCTCGCGCAACAATCCATGGTCGGGGATTGGACGATCGAGAAGCGCTCGCAGGATCAGCATTGCAACGCGAGCCGCGGCTACAAGGACAAGGACGATGAAAACCGCGACTACGCCATCGTCCTCACCTATTCCGACAAGGCGATCGTCATGGTGCTGATCTACGACGGCTGGGGGTGGGAAAAGGTCGGCGACATCCTCAAGGCGGATGTCGGCACGGACGATGCGGGTGTCATGAGAAAGGCGAAGTGGGAGGTCATGGACAAGAGCACCGTGCGCGGCATCTTCGAGTTCGATCAATCGATCCTCGACAAACTCTCGAAAGCCAAGCGGCTCACGATCGATTTCGAGGATGACGACGACGACAGCATCGAAATGCAGGTCCCTCGCTTCGGTGAGGCCCTGGGCGCGCTGAAATTCTGCGAGGAGAACAAGAAGTAACGAGTCCGGCCGGCGCGACCGAAAACCCCGCCCGATGCGAGCAAGGGGCGGGGCCGCTTTCCTTTCGGAGAGGCTGCGCCGCTGAGAACGACGCGCGCCGAGACTGCGACGGCAAGCTTACGGACAGCTTACGGGCAACGGTGCGATCTGGCCGATGGTTGCGATATCCAAAACTTCAGGGAGCGCGGATTGCTAAAAGTGTCTCGAAGACATTCGACGACGGCGTTCCGATACCGGCAGGACGTGGCGATCCCGGCAGGAAGCGAGCCGCGATGCATCTCCCCTCTGTGAGCAGTGTCACCGACGCTGTCCGCGGTATCTTCGATCCTGAGCCGACTGACCTCTTTGTCACGAGACTCACCATGCTGACGCTCAACAGGCTGGACGCAATCGATGCCGACCGTCTCCACCGGAAGCTTACCCGTGCGTGGTATCTCGGCGGAGAGAGCCTGGCAAACCGTCGCTATCGCCTGCGGTGCCGGGTCTTCCTGCATCTGCATAAGGCCTTGCTGCGCAACCATGCCGTTGCGCAACTGAATATGTCGGCGACATAGGACGCGCTTGCGGCGAAATGGCCGGCCCTTGCCGGTCGCCGATGGAGAACCCGACGATGACACGTACAAGCCATAGAGGTTCGTTGCCAGCGAGACGAGCCAGCGAGAATTGCGTTCGCTGTGTGAATTCGACCACACGACGAAACGGCGAATCGCCTTAGCGTGAGAAACGCCGTGTCTCACGGCGTTTCCTCCCTAGACTTGGTGGCCCGCCGCGAATGGCGGGCTGCTCTTTGCGACAGTTGTGCTCCCGGAGGCGGTCCTGATCGAAATGACTCCGATTCGGCTCACCATCCAAATGAATGCTGAATTTGTCTGAGCATGGCGAGCGTGCCGTCGGTGTAGTAGCCAAAGTTGAAGTACTGATCTGCTGCCACGGCGGCAACAATGGTCAGAACCGCTACCGAAATTCCTTTGCTCATGGTGGCATCCTGTAATCTACTCAGCGTGCCCGCGTCGCAACACGGTCAAAATAGGCGCTTCCACCTAAGCCACTTCCGTCAATCTGCGGTCGGCTTCCAAATTCGTACTAAGCAGCCTCCGGCGGATGGCTTCTTCAACCAGTGCCAGAGCTTGTTTGGCTTCTCGGGCTTCGGCTTCCGCTGCCTGAGCGCGAAACTCAGTCGCCGTTAACCGATCTTGCAGTGCCTCGATACGTGATTGGGCTTGCTCCAGGGCTCTGGAAGCATCGCGAAGTTTGTGCTCGGCGTTGACGATAAGTTCGCGTTGCGCGCGTTCGGCTGTCTCGGCTCGAATCTCGGCGCGCCGCAGCTTCTCCGAGGCGCTCTTGCACAGCGCTTGCGCCCGTGCCTCTGTATCGCGGGCGCGCTCTTCCATGCTTCGGAACACGTCAGCCGCTTGATATACCAAATCCAGGGCCGCTGTGCCTGCGTCTGAAATCAACGGTCGCGGGAGGCTCAAGACATTGCCGTCTCTTCGCGCTGCCGCCCTCAAATCGTGCTGTGCGCTCATGCAGTTCAAACCTGTCACGGTAACTCGGAAGCTCAGGGTGAACGCTTATGGTAAATTCGCAGTTAAGGGAGCGGTCCGAATAGCTTGAAGTAGTCAACGAGGAAGCGGTGCGCGACCGCGGGCGGTAAGGCGAAGCGGGCTGGCCGGGAGCCCAAGGCCATGAGGCTAATTTGTGCCGCATTCAATGCAGCGAATCGCCTACAAATAGTCAAACAAGCTTCATGGTGACGCGTCAGTCCAAACACAAACGGCAACCCAGAAAACTTGAGAATCAATAAGATGAAGAACGATTCCCTGGAATCAATGGCGACGGACGAACTTTGGGAGCTTCACGAGTCGATCATCGCCGAGCTCGGCCGCAGAATGACGGCCGAGCGGGACATACTTGAGGACCGGCTGCGTCAGCTTAAGGTGTCGGCTGGAGATGAGGAATGGGGGCGCGATAGACGTCCCTACCCAAAGGTATTGCCGAAGTACCGTAACCCGAAAAATCAAAGAGAGACCTGGGCTGGACGTGGAAAGCAGCCACGTTGGCTCACAGCCCAGCTTCAATCCGGGAAAAAGCTTACCGATTTCCTGATCCGACGACCGCATGCTCGATCGAGCGAGCCAGCACTTCGAGACTTCAAATGAACAGTCCGAGACAGGCTCAATGAATTGTTTGCGCCAGCGGTCCCTCCAATTGGGAGATCGCAGCTATCAAATTGTCCCGTCGGGCTCGATGCTTCCGTGCCAACACAGGATAGTTCGAGTCCCGGGATCGGCGACACCCGTGTGCTCTTCTTCAGCTTCGATATTGGCCTCAAGCAACTGAACCAGATATCGCAGGTCGAAAATGAGTGTTTCGACTTTTTCCCGAATTTGGACATGGCAATTCTCGAAACGCGATACACTACCCATAAACGCCTCGGTTTGGCACAATTGGCTCCTAATCATCCGAGGTAGATGCAATTTGGAGGCCGCCGCAATTGACGTTAGACATGCCTTTTCATCTGTACAAATGACATTCTGTTCACGTCGGTGAACGCGACGCGTGCCGTGCTTGCGCACTAGTCTCGCTCGCGCCCTTCGCCAGCGTCGAAGCCTATCGCAAGCGCATGTCCTGGCCGCACCGCTGGGTCTCGTCAGCGAACAACAGCTTCAATGTCGATCTGGGGATCACGACGCTGAGCGGCGAAGCCCATGGGCTCAGCGTCTTCTTGCGGCGGGGAGACGAGGTGTTCCGCACCTACTTCGCCTCCCGACGCGGATGCGAGGCGCTCGGAAACGTCTGGGGTTTCCTGGACGCGACGCCCTACGGGCGCCAGGAGACGTCGGAGGATTCGCCCCTGGATTGGCCCCAGTCGCGCCCCTACGAATGGTGGCGCCGGCACGACGAATATGAGTCGTAAGAAAACCCTCGTAGGTTGGGTTAGACTAACCCGGCGAAAAGCGATCACTCCGCGGCCCCGGCCGGAGGTTACGGAGGAGCGCTGGGCAAACGTGATCGTCCGGCAGGGCCGGCTCCGGCAGGGCCGGCATGGCTCCGTGTTTCTGCCAGCCGCAGGCGCGTGCAAATTGTCAATCGCTTGGGGTAGGGAGCGGCGCGGAGCTAGAGCCCATCGAAGGGGCGGAAAGAAGCGCGGCCTCACGCGTCAGTTGTAAATTCAGCGGCTTGTGCGCATGAGCTGCAGCTCGCCGTTCGGCTTCGGTCACTCTTTTGCGCAAGGCATTGAGATCGATCATCTGCTGCTCGAGAAGATCGACAAAGACCACACGTATGTTCGGATTGGTCGCGGTCGCGCGCGAAATCGTTCTCATGGGAGCGGCCCCCGTACTTTGACGCGCTAGTCGAGCACACAATAATCGACAACCTAAAATGTTCAAGGCCTGTGCCGTGGGGGCCCTCGCGCTCCCATAAACGTGAACGCAGGGCACGTGCCAGCCTCTGGGCAGGCCTGGGGATCGCACGGGCGACCAAACAATCCTCCCGCACGCACGGAGTTTACTGCGCCTTAACCACGCGCAGTACATTATCTGGCCATGAAGAATCGCGACGAAATGAGCGCGGTGATCGAGGGTCTGCGTAAGGACCACGGCCTTCTGGTGGCCTTTTTGGAGGCGGCCGACAAAATCGATTGGCGGGCTCTTCATAGGCGGGTGGCGATCTGTGAGACGCCCAAACCCGTCAACGTGGAAGCCCACGAGGCATCAACAGCTTCAAAATACTCTGTTTCTGCCTTTGCCTTTCGGCGCGCCAACCTGGTGCGAGCTTCCGAATAGCCTCCAAAAACGTCACCCTGTCCTTCGCCTTGATCGTACGCGTCCGCCAAGGGCATTAAGCCCTGGTCTTTCCAATTCCGAGCGAGTGGCGAATCGCCGCAGCGGGGGAAGCGCCGTGTCTCACGGTGTTTCCTCCCTAAACCTGGTGGCCCGCCGCGAATGGCGGGCCCGCTCTTTGACATGGTGCACCCAAGGGTGCCGGCGACATAGCGTCGCGTCGGTACCTGTCCGGGTGGTGGCCGAGATCGGCCACTGCGCCAATCACCGGCCGGAGGATCTAACGACTCCCTCGGCTCGGGACTGGCCCAGCTGAGGCAAATCACAGAGCGCCCCACCCATCCAGGCTTCCGATAGCTCGGTCATCATGTACAGCCCATGGCCGAGGCCACCTTGGGCTCGATTGCTCGCAACCAGATCTTGAACCCTTCTGGAGAAGGATGCACGCCGTCGATGGTGAGCGGATGAGCGATCGACATGGCCGTACGCACGTCGACGAAGGGACTTCCCGTCCGGTTGGCGAATGCCTGGATCTCCCGGTTGATACGCTCGGCGGCGGCGGGATCGAAGTCAGGGGCCTCGGTCCCGTCCTCGATCGGCGGCAGCCCGACCAGAACGACAGTTGGAGCACGCGCCGCCACGGTTTTGATGAGTGCAGCATAATCCCGGGCAAAGTCCGTGGTATTGATCCTCTTGGCGTTATTGGTGCCCAAGGCCACAATGATCGCCGCACCTTTGAAATCGCCAAACGTGTCGAGCAAGAAGAGATAGGTCGCAGCATCTACTCCGCTGATGCCGGCATTGATGGTCGGATGGCCGCATATCCGTGCCGGAAGCGGCGCCCGCCAGGTGATGCTGTCCCCCAGGAATATCACCGCCCCGGCATCGGCCGAGGAGAGCCTGTCATGGACCATCGAGACATTGATCCGAAAATAGTCGGGCGCCGCTCCCCGGCGGGAGAATTGCCAGAGGCCGCCCCCGCAAGGCCGAGGACCACCGCGAGGAAAATGCAAATGGCTGGCTTCATGCGCGCTGTTGCGATCACTTTCGCTCAGGTTCTCGCACTTCCTCCTTCCTCGCGTTGAGGATCGAAAGGCGACGTTCGTAGTGTTCGGCGAGCTGCAACAGCCGCCGTTTTATAAGGGGGTCCGCATTGTCAGCGAGAGAGCGCACCAATCTTGCCTGCTGGCTGCAAAAGTCCTTATCCATTTCACGCGCCTGGAAATCAAACAACTGGTTAGTTTCTACGCTGAATGTACCGGGCGAAGTATGGTTGGGATCACAAATTTCCCCAGAAAGCATGACGCAAATGTCGGGGTGGCTGCTCGCGATTACCCTGGCACCGCGTCCGACCGGCGCAACGATGCCGCAAACGCCGCCTATTGCTGCGCCTTGAACCTGATTCCTCGCCTTTAGTTGCCAGCGAGGTCGGATCGATTTCCTGAGTAAGCCTGGAAGTCCGCTCGCGCTCGTTCTATCAGCGAAGTGCTCGTATTGGCGCTCGATTGTTTTGCGATCCTCCACCGAGCTGTCCAAGGTCGTCGCAGAGTTCACGTGTCGTATCGATGAAATGGCCCATCGATTGCCTCGCAGTTGCGACTCTAGTATCGCAATACTTCCGATGCTCCGGGTTAGCCCTTGGACGCGCGCAAGCGAAGAGCCTCGCAACAGTGGCAGACTGATCAACTTCAACCATTGACGTGCCGCGACTGTATCAATGAAGCTGGTTCTGGCAACTTCAAATGATGAACAGTTGCGTGTGGAAGGAACCGATCGAAGCGTGAAGGAAGAGTTAGGCGATTTTTGATGAATTTGAGGCGCACTCTCCGCACGTGTGCCGACACGTCGGCGCTGAGGTATTAGGTGACCAAGTAGGCGTTCAAAAATGGTGAGCCCCACGGCTAAAATCAGGCAAAACGAGCCAACCCGATTATTTCCTGCCTGGATAATTGGTCAAACATGAAACGAGTGACCATTTACGGTCAGGAGTGGGAAACACGTAGAACTGAGTTGGCCGAACGTCACCGGAGCTCTTGCGTTGACGCAAGGCGATGAGATTAGGTACGGAATCAGTCATTGCGCTTTAGCTCTTTGTTCGTAGCACGACCTTTTGGAAAAACCGTGCACACATGTCCTGGATCAGGTCTAGGTCGTGCATCTCGTCGCCTTCTCGAGCAGCAGCTTCTTGTAACGCTTCCTGTTGATCGCGCATCCGGTCGGCACATAAGGCCTTGGTGGCCACGCTGCCGAAATTCAACGCCTGTTTCAGTGAATACGATGCCGGCGGCGCTGGACCTTCATCAGGCACGCAATTGCGACGTTGCGGCTGCGCCGGCAGCTTCAAAATCAGCGATGACTGCACGACGATCATTTATGCCTTCGCCGAGACAGGCTTGTTACGATCGAAGTAATGCGAGCGCCCTGATTTGCGCTGCAAATTTTTGAAATCGTGCATCGCGTCTCCAAATGACTGTCGCATCTGCAATGACAGGCCTTGCCGCTTGTGCGGCGGCCCGTGCCTGACAATTGAAATTTGGCCATTGAAATGGGGCGTTCGGCCAACCTGGCAGGCGAGACAGCATCTCGCGCGCCGCTGGATTGAACGAAGGCCTGAGTTTAACCTAAGCGTAAAGGTTACCGGGCGGCGATCAGCCCTGATAATGATACCAGCGCGCAACTTCGGGCGGGGCGGCTGGCTGATTGGCCTGGGCATCATGGCCGCGAACTGATGCCGACGTCAGCTAGTTGTGCGGCCCCGCCCGCTCGCGGGGACGGTGCTTCGTTAAGCTGTTCGACGCTCGGATTTCGAGCCGCGCATGGTCGGCGCAAAAGGCCGAGCAATCGGCGTCAATGCACGACGCCTGTGGGAATCCTAATTGCGGGAACCCAGGAAGCCGAGGGTTTCGAAGAAAGATAAGCCGGTAATTTCTCCGGGGTGATGATGCTCGACGAGCAGCGCAATCGTGGCTATCGCCAGCGCCGCCCTGCCGTGCGCGCTGTGACCGCGCTCGGCGGCCGGCGTCGCTCGCCGCATAGGAAGCGGATCGGGCAACTTCATTAGGCTTCCCGCGCGACCGCGAGGTGCTGTCGCCCTGATCTTCGTTCCAGCGACCGCCTTTGCTCTTCGAGCCACCTTAGCGCGACGATGTTTCTCGTCGTCCGATGCTTCATGCTGCAGAGCAACACCGTGTACCCATAGTTCAACTCTTCTGATTACGTTCTCCATCACGGCGCTGCTCCGAGCCCTAAAATATTCAGCCTGTCAGGCGCGCTCGCCCTTGAGAGAGCACCGGCGTCCGTTCCCATCGACAATGCCACGGGCATACGACGGCAAATTTGGTTCGTTCTGAAGTTATTCCGACTTAAGACCGATTCTGAGCGACACGGTTCGAGTTCGTGTTGCAAGCGCCGCGGCGTCGGTATCCGTAGGAGCGGGCTGCAACTGAGGATCAGGGTAAGCTGTGAGCCGCCGGACGATGGGGCCGACGACGGCTCTCACTCGGTATTGACGCTCTTAGAAGCTCCAAGGCGTTGTTGCGGGCTTCCTGAGCTTCGACGAGCGTCCTGAACGGTGAACCGGTGATCCTGATGGCGGCTGGTTCTGATTGAGCGGACGCCATGACGTGATGTACCGTCGCGCGGCCTTGAGGCCCGACGCCGTCGTGACTTCTGGAGCCCTTACAAACGAAAATCGTCGTCGCTGGACGCGCTCAAATTGCGATTGGTTCGACGGCACGATGAAAGACGCAGAGCCATCTACGCGTCGTAC
>CAWHQY010000044.1:0-28398 GCA_963831505.1 uncultured Alphaproteobacteria bacterium
GCCCGGGCCGTGCCGGGTACATCGAAAAAGGAGAAGGGCTGCGAGCAAACCGAACGCAGCCCTCGTTGTTTGGCCGCCAGCAATCAGAACATCAGATTATCCTTCACCAGAACCCAACGGCCGTTCTTGATGTGCTGCACCTGGGTGATGGTGTTGGCGAGGTGATCGGTCTTGGAGAATTTGGTCGGCGGCGAGGAGAAGATGTCGAGGAACTTGTCGCCGAACTCCAGCGCATCGAGCATCTTCTGGCCCGTCAAGTCCTTGCCCGCCTTGTTGGCATAGAAGGCAAACGTCTCCACGGTGTTATAGCCGATGATCGCCTGCGTGTTGGCGTCGGTCCCGAACATCTTCTTATAGTTGGCCAGCCAATCCTTGACCTTGCCCTTGGCCGTATCCTCGTAGGGAATCTCGAAGCCGGAAGCCGCATAGAGGCCTTCGACCGCGTCCTTGCCCAGCGTCGGCACTTCAAGCACGTTGGTCGGCGTCGCGCCCAGGAACGTCACGTCCCAGCCGAGCTTTTTCGCTTCGGTCATCGCGCCGATGGTTTCGCGGATCACGGTGCCGAGCAGCACGAGATCGCAGCCGTCAGACTTCATCTTCGCGACCTGCGCCGAGAAGTCGGAAGCGCCGCGCTTGTAGCTCGTGACCGAGGCCGGCTGCAGCTTCATGGCCTCGATCTGCTGGTTGAAGCCGTCGAGCACGTTTTTGCCGTACTCGTCGTCCTGATGCATGATGCAGGGCTTCTTGAAATTCTTCGCCTCCATCATGAATTTCAGAGCCGCGCGCGTGCTCTCGACATAGGGCAACAGGTTGTTGAATTTCAGCCGCTCCTGCGGCTTATTCGGATCGAACTTGAAGGTGAACTCGGCAGCCGTCAGCGGGAATAGCTGCAGCACACCGGCATCGAACAACGTATCCTGCGCAGCAAGCACGGTCGGCGACCCCATCGGGCCGACCATGGCGAAGATCTTGTCGCGCTCGATCATCTTCTGCGAGGCCAGCACGGCCTTCTTCGGATCATAGCCGTTGTCCTCGAGGATCAGCTTGAGCTTGCGGCCATTGATGCCGCCGGCCGCGTTGATCTCCTCGACCGCCATCTTCATGCCGTTGGAAACCGGAACGCCCCACACCTTGATCGGACCCGACAGGTCCTGGTGCGTGCCGATCACGATCTCGTTCGCCGAGATGCCTTCATTGGTGACCTTGGTCTGGGCGGCAGCCGGGAGCTGCATCAGCGCGAGCGCACCGATCGCAAGGCCGACCGCCCTTAGCGTTTTCGACATGTTCAAGTCTCCTTTTTCCCTGGTTGGCCCGTATTGAGCGAAGGCCGGGGCCTGAAAAAATTCCCTCGCCGTTTTCAAAGCCTCTCCGTTTATGCGGCTCACGCCACCGCCCGCTCGCCGTACATCGCGTTGATCTCGCCGGCGTAGCGCTTGTTCACGAAATTCCGCTTCAGCTTCATGGTCGGCGTCAGCTCCTCATCTTCAGGCGTCAACTGCCGTTCGATCAGCATGAACTTCTTGATGGTCTCGACGCGGGCGAAATTGGCGTTGACCGCCTCGATCTCGCGCCAGATCAGATCCTGGATCGCCGCCGCGCGGCACAGGCTTGCGTAATTGGTGAAGGGAATGTCGTGGTCCTGCGCGAATTTCTCGACATTCTCGTGGTCGATCATGACGAGGCAGGTGAGGTAGGGCCGCTTGTCCCCGATCACGACCGCGTCCGAGACATAAGGCGAGAACTTCAGCTGGTTCTCGATTTCCGACGGCGTGATGTTCTTGCCGCCGGAGGTGATGATGATGTCCTTCATCCGGTCGGTGATCTTGACGAAGCCCTCATTGTCCATGGCGCCGACATCGCCGGTGTGCAGCCATCCGGCCTCGTCGATGGTTTCGGCGGTCTTCTCCGGCTGGTTCAGATAGCCTTGGAACAGGAAGTCGCCCTTGATCAGGATTTCGCCCTGCGGCGAAAGCTTCACTTCGCCCCAGGGCACGGCCTTGCCGACCGAGCCGAGCCTGATTCCGTCGGACGGCATGAGCGTCGCCACACCGCAATTCTCGGTCTGGCCATAGACCTCGCGCATGTCGAGGCCGAGCGCGAGGTACCAGCGGATCAGGTCCGGCGAGATCGGCGCCGCCCCCGTGAACGCGAGATGGCAGCGGTCGAGCCCGATCATGCGGCGGATGTTGCGGAACACCAGCCAGTAGGCGACGCGATTGGCAACCCTCAAGCCCATCGACGGCGCCCTTCCCTGCAGCCTGCAATCGGTCATTCGATGGCCGATCGACAGCGCCTGCCGGTACATCCAGTTCTGGAAGGCGGTCGCGTCCTTCAGCGCGATGGTGACGGCGGAATAGAATTTTTCCCAGATGCGCGGCACCGCCAGGAACAGGGTCGGCTGCACCTCGCGCAGATTGTCCGGGACCGTCTCCGGGCTCTCGGCGAAATTCATCACCGATCCCAGCGCGAGCGAGAGATAATAGCCGCCGACCCGCTCGGCGACATGGCAGAGCGGCAGGAACACCAGCCGTTCCTCGTTGTCGCTTGAAGGGTATAGGTCGTTGGCGTGGCGCATCTGGTGCACGACGCTGCGGTTGGCGTGCATCGCTCCCTTGGGCGGGCCCGTCGTGCCCGAGGTGTAGACCAGAACCGCCAGATCGCTCGACGCGCGGCTGCCGACCATCTCTTCCCACAGCGCCTCGCGGCCCTGGGCGTGGTTGCGGCCGAGCGCGGTGAATTCGTCAAGCGACATCACCATGGGATCGGAAAAGCCCGAAAGGCCTTCCATGTCGAACACGACGATCCGCTCCAGCGTAGGACAACGCGAGCGAGAGGCAAGAACCTTGTCGAGTTGCTCCTCGTCCTCGGCAAAGATCACGCGGGTGCGGGAGTCGTTGACGAGATATTCCACCTGCGCAGCCGAGTCGGTCGGGTAGATGCCGGACGATACGCCGCCGGCGCAAAGGATGCCCATATCGGCATACACCCATTGCGGCACAGCGTTCGACATGATGGAGGCGACGTCGCCGGGCTTGAAGCCCGTCGCATGCAGGGCGTAGGCGATGTCTTTTGCGATCTGCAGCCATTCGCGCCAGCTTGTCGGCTGCCAGATGCCGAACTTCTTTTCACGAATTGCAGGTTTGTCGCCGCGCGTCTCGACCGCGAGCAGAAAGCTTTTCGCGATCGTGTCGGCGACCGTCAGCACTGCCGGCCTGGCCATGCCCGTTCCCTCCATCTCGTATCACGCCTGGCATGCCAGCTTGTGCCGGTCTTGTTGTCCGAAGCAGAAACCTATTTAACGCCAAGTCCTTCTCAACGCCAAGTTTTCTTCTTTTTCCAGCGCCGTTCGCCGCGGGCGCCGGCTTCCTTGGCGCCAAGGTAGAACTCCTGAATGTCCTTGGAATGCATCAAACGGTCGCAAGTGTCGTTCATCACGATGCGGCCGATCTCGAGCACATAACCGTAATGCGCGGTTTCCAGCGCCACTTTGGCGTTTTGCTCGACCAGCAGGATCGACATGCCCTGCTCCTCATTGACGCGGCGGATGATCTCGAAGATTTCCTTGACCAGGATCGGCGACAGCCCGAGCGAAGGCTCGTCCAAAAGTAGCAGGGTCGGCCGGTTCATCAGCGCGCGCCCGATCGCCAGCATCTGCTGCTCGCCGCCCGAAAGCTGGCCGGCGGGCTGGTTGAGCCGCTCCTTCAGCCGCGGGAAATAGCCGTAGACGCGCTCGAGATCCTGCGCGACGCCATCGCGGTCGGTCCTGGGATAGGCGCCCATCATCAGGTTTTCGCGCACGGAGAGGAACGGAAACACCTCACGTCCTTCCGGCACATGGCTGAGGCCGAGGCGCACGATCTTGTCGGCCTCCATGCGCTGAATCGGCTTGCCCAGAAATTCGATCGAGCCCTTTTGCGGGTCGAGGATGCCGGAAATCGTCTTCAGCACCGTGGTTTTGCCGGCGCCGTTGGCGCCGAGCAGCGTGACGATCCGGCCGCGCGGCACTTCGAGCGAGATGCCTCGGATGGCCATGATCGGACCGTAATAGCTTTCGACATTGCTGACCTTCAGGATGACGTCGGCTGCGCTCATCGCATCATGCCCTCATGCACCGAGATAGGCCGCGACGACGTCGGGGTGCACCTGCACCTCGGCGGGCGAACCCATCGCGAGCACCCGGCCGTAGTTCAACGCGATCACGCGGTCGGAGACGCGGTTCACCAGGGTCATGTCGTGCTCGACCATGACAACCGTGATGCCGAGCTCGGATTTCAGGTCGCGGATCCAAAACGACATGTCGTCGGTCTCTTCCACATTGAGCCCCGACGACGGCTCGTCGAGCAGGATCAGCCTGGGTTCGGAGCAGAGCGCGCGGGCAAGCTCGATCACCTTGCGCACGCCGTAAGGCAGCCCGGAGATCAGCTTGTCGCGATAGGGCTCGAGATCGAGGAATTCGATCACCTGCTCGACCCGGCGGCGATGCGCCTTCTCATTGGCGCGCACGCTCGGCAGGAACAGCAATTCCTGCCAGAGCTGCGTGGTCGAATGCCGGTGACGGCCGACCAGCAAATTGTTGAGCACCGTCGCATTCTCGAACAGCTCGATGTTCTGGAAGGTGCGGGCGATGCCGAAGTTTCGCAATGCCGTAGGCCGGCACCTCGGTGATGTCCTGATCCTCGAAGAATATCTTGCCCGAGGTCGGGGTGTAGATGCGCGAGATCAAATTGAAGATCGAGCTTTTTCCCGCGCCGTTCGGGCCGATGATCGAGAGAATCTCGCCCTTCTCCACCGCAAAGGAGACCGCGTCGACCGCTTTCAGGCCGCCGAAATGCAGCGAGATACTCTCGGCGCGGAAATAGCTCATCGATTCCGCTCCGATTTCACGTAGATCTTCTGCCGCTTGAAGGTGGCGCGCTTGTAGAGCGGGAAAAGCTGGAAGAACAATTTGATCTTGAGCCAGCGGCCATAGAGGCCGAGCGGCTCAAAGAGCACGAACAGCACGATGATCACGCCGTAGATCGCGCCTTTCAGGCCGTTGGCGGATGCAAAGGCCGCAACACCGTCCTTGATATGCGCGGCGCGCTCGCTGCCCGCCCCCAGCGCCGCGGCAACGCCCGCGATCACGCCGGGCATGTCGTCCTTCAAATAGGTCAGGAACGGATCGATCATGACGATGAAGATCGCGCCCAGCACGGCGCCATGCAGGCTGAACGTGCCGCCGATCAGGATCACGATGATGAACTCGATCGAGAGCTGGAGGGTGAACATCTCCGGGCTGATGAAGGAAAGCTTGTGGGCGAACAGCACGCCGGCAAAGCCGGTGATGGCTGCGGAGATCGCGAACGACTTCACCTTGTAGAGCGCGACATTGATGCCCATGCTGCGCGCCGCCGTCTCGCTGTCGCGGATGGCGATGAAGGCGCGCCCGGTCGGCGAGCGCAGCAGGTTGAGCGCGCCGACGATGGTCAGGACCAGCACCGCAAGGCAGAGGAAATAGAAGGTCGGGCTGTCGCGCGAGATCTGTATGCCGAGGAGCTGGATGGTCTTGATCCGCATGCCCTCGTTGCCGTGGGTGACGCTTTCCCAGCGCGCCAGGATTTCCTCGACGATGAAGGCAAAGGAGATCGTGGCGATGACGAGATAGATGCCCTGCAACCGCAATGCGGGAAATCCGACGATCGCACCAATCACGCCGGTCAACAGGCCGGCGGCGAGGAAATAGACGGGAAAGGGTACGTTGAACTGCTGCAGATACGCCGCGGTATAGGCGCCGATGGCGAGGAACGCAGCGTGGCCGAGCGAAGCCTGCCCCGTAAAGCCGGTCAGGATCAGCAATGCGACACCGACAGTCGCATAGATGCAGACGAAGACGAGCTGGCTGACGATGTAGCTGGAGAGAGCGTAGGGCGCGATCGCAAGCAGCACGAACAGCGCGCCGTAGGAGTAGATATAACCCGAATGCGGGAACAACCGGATGTCGTCTTCATAGTCGGTCTTGAACAGGAAGCGCATGGCTTCTCCTCAGGGCATGATCTCCGCGCAAACGCGTTCCGCGTTTGTCGCGAGGGAAAACCGGTGCCCACTTTTCCAGATCATGCCCTAAACCTTCTTGCGCATCGGAAGCCCGAACAGGCCCTCCGGCTTGAGCAGCAACACGAGCAGCAGCACTATATAGGGCGCGACGTCCTTCCAGCCTTCCGCCAGATAGAAGCCGGCCATGCTTTCGATCACGCCGATCAGGACGCCGCCGACCACGGCGCCGGGGATCGAGCCGAAGCCGCCGAGAACGGCGGCCGGAAACGCCTTCAGCCCCAGCACCAGCCCGACATTGGAGTGGATGAAGGTGATCGGCGCCAGCAGCACGCCGGCGCAGGTCGCGACCGCGGCACTGATCGCCCAGACGATCGACACCACGCGTTTGACCGGGATGCCCATATAATAGGCGGCCAGCATGTTCTCGGAGGCAGCGCGCATCGCGGTCCCGAGCGTGGTCTTGTTGAAGAAGAGATAAAGCAGCGCGCAGAGAATCACGGTCGCTGCGATCACCGAAAGCTTGTCATAGGCGAGCACGAGGCTGCCGATCCGCAGCACGCCCTGGCTGAACGGCGTTTCTATCTTGAAGTCGTCGGTGCCCCATATCATGCCGGAGACCGAGCGCAGGAAATAGCCGAGCCCGATCGTCGCCATGATGATGGAAAATTGCGGATAACCCAGTATCGGGCGCACCACCACGCGCTCGGCCAGCATGCCGAAGGCGGCCATCGCGATGACCGCGCCGACAAAGCCGATCCAGTAGTTGAGACCCAGGATGCCGATGAAGGTGAAGGCGAAAAAGCCGCCGAGCATCATCAGGTCGCCCTGGGCAAAATTCACGACCTCGGTCGCCTTGTACACAAGGACAAACCCGAGCGCGATCAGGCCGTAGACGCAGCCGAGCGCAACACCGCTCACCAACTGCTGAACAAAGTCCAGCATTGTCTCCCTCCCCGGATGCGCGGCGGCTCTTTTGACCGCCTTTTGCATCCCGTCTTTCGCGCTTGGACCGCGAAGACTCCATTTGTCCTTAACACCAATTCAGCAGGAAGCGTCGACCGCTGTCAACAAAACGATGGTTGTCCTCCCGGATGGCGGAATTTGCCGGCGACGATTCACCGTGCCGAAACGTCTTCGGTCCATGTTCGGCGCCGGAAGCGAAGCTGGACGACATGTTCATGAACGGCCAAACATCCGCGCTGCAGTTGCGAGGGTTAACAAAGCGTTTTGACCGGCTGGCGGTCGACGCGCTCGATCTCACCGTACGCACCGGCGAGTTCTATGCCCTGGTCGGCCCCAACGGCGCCGGCAAGACCACGACGCTGCGCATGGTTGCCGGCCTGCTCAAGCCGGATGCTGGCTCGGTTGATATCTTTGGCATCGACGCGCTGAACGATCCCGTCGCCGCGAAGCAGGTGATGGCCTGGGTGTCGGACGAGCCGATGATCTACGACAAGCTGACGCCTTTGGAGTATCTGGAGTTCGTCGCAGGCCTCTGGGGTATCGAGCCGATCGTCTCGCAGTCTTGCGCCCACACGCTGCTGGTCTCGCTCGGCCTCGGGCCGCATCTCAACGAGCGCTGCGAAGGATTTTCCAAGGGCATGCGCCAGAAGGTCGCGCTCGCCGGTGCGCTGGTGCACGATCCGCGCCTGATCATCCTGGACGAGCCGTTGACCGGGCTGGACGCCGTCTCCGCCCGCCACGTCAAGGGCCTCCTGGGCGAGCGCGTGCGCGCCGGCTGCACCGTGATCATGACGACGCATATCCTCGAAGTCGCCGAACGCATGGCCGACCGCATCGGCGTCATCGCCTCGGGCCGGCTGGTCGCCGAAGGCACGCTTGCCGAGCTGCGCCAGCAGAACGGTCACACCGACATCAGCCTGGAAGACCTCTTCATCGCGCTCGTCGCCGTGAAGCGCGAGGCAGCATGAGCTCAGCCACCGCGCTCTCCTGGTTCGCGCGGCATGAGCTGAGGCTCGCCTGGCGCGAATGGCTCGCCATGATGACGGGCGGGCGGCGCCGGCGGACGCGCGCCGCCGTTATCGGCCTCATGATCTTCGCCGCGCTGATGCACCTGCCGGCCTGGGCGGTGATCGGCCGTTACGCCGATCTGCAGGCGCCGCTCGACAAGACCTCGCTCATCGTCATGACCTCGACCGTGTTCCTGGCCTGGGCCTTGATGCTGTCGCAGGCGATCGAATCCGTGACGCGGGTGTTCTATGCCCGCGCCGATCTCGACCTGATCATGTCCTCGCCCGCCAAGCTCCCCAACGTCTTTTCAGTGCGCATCGCCGCGATCGCGCTGACCGTCACCGCGATGGCGCTCTTGCTGTCGACGCCCTTTGTCGACGTGCTGGTGCTCGGCGGCGGCGCCAGATGGTTTTCGGCTTTCGGCGTCGTCACCGCAGTCGGCCTGTCGGCAGCGGCATTCGCAATCGCCATCACCATCGTGCTGTTCCGCCTGATCGGTCCAGCGCGGACGCGGCTGATTGCGCAGATTCTCGCGGCGGCGATCGGCGCGGGCTTTGTGATCGCGCTGCAAATTGCAGCGATCCTGTCCTACGGCACACTGTCGCGTTTTGCGGTTCTGACTTCCGACGCGGCGGCCGCCTATGCGCCCGGCGCCGACAGCCTGTTGTGGTGGCCGGCGCAGGCTTTGCTCGGCGATACCGAAGCGCTGCTGCTGTTGTTGTCGATGAGCCTCGTGCTGCTCGGTGCCGTGATGGCGATCTTCTCGCCGCGCTTCGCCGACACCGCGATCAGCGCGTCGGCCCATGCCGCCTCCAGCCGGCGAGGCAATGGGGCAAGGACGTTCCGCGGCGGCTCGCGCCAACAGGCGCTGCGGCGCAAGGAGTTTCTGCTACTCGGCCGCGACCCCTGGCTGGTGTCGCAGACGCTGATGCAGCTGCTCTATCTGGTGCCGCCGGCGCTGTTCCTGTGGCGCAGCTTCTCCGACAGTTCCGCAGCACTCGTGCTGATCTCGCCCGTGATCGTGATGGCGGCTGGCCAACTCGCGGGCGGCCTCGCCTGGCTGACGATCTCGGGCGAGGACGCCGCCGACCTCGTCGCCACCGCGCCTCTTTCTCCTTTGCGCGTGATCCGCGCCAAGATCGAGGTCGTGATGATCACGATCGCCGTCATCTTCACCCCGCTCGTGGCAACCCTCGCATTCCTCGAACCGCTGCAGGCCACGATCACCGCGGCCGGCGTAGCGATTGCCGCGGCGTCCGCGACCTCGATCCAGCTCTGGTTCCGGGTGCAGGCCAAGCGCAGCCAATTCCGGCGCCGCCAGACCTCGTCGCGGATCGCGACCTTTGCGGAAGCCTTCTCCTCGATCGGCTGGGCCGCAACGTCGGCCCTGATGCTGGCGATTCCGATCGCCGCTGTCGTCAGCGGGCTGATGACGATCGGCATCATCGCCGCGACCTGGAAGTTCAGTCCGCGGCGGGAGTAGACCTGCCTATCCTCCGATCAACTCCATCACCGCCGCCGCAAACGCCTCCGGCTCTTCCTGCGGCAGGTTATGGCCCGCGCGCGGGATTCTGCGATGGACGCGCTGGCCGGTAAACTTCGCGCTGCTCGCCTTGCCATCGGTCGCGGGCACGACGCCATCGCCATCGCCGTCAAGCGTGATCGCAGGCACGGTGATCGGCGGCAGCGCCGCAAGCCGCCGCTGGATATCGGCATAGCGCGGATCGCCTTCGACGAGGCCATAGCGGTGGCGGTAGCTGTGGATGACAATGTCGACATAGTCGGGGTTATCGTGCGCAAGTGACGTGCGCTCCAGGCAAGCCTCGTCGAATGTCCAGTTCGGCGACCATTGCTGCCACAGGATGCGCGTGATGCCGCGCCGGTCGGCGGCCAACCCCGCGCGCCCGCGCTCGATCTGGAAATACCACTGGTACCACAGCGGCACCTCGCGCTCCACCTTCGCCGGCTTCAGCGCGTTGGCGATGTCCTGGATCAGGTAGCTGTTTACGCAGACGAGCCCGGCGCAGCGTTCCGGCCAGAGGGCCGCGCCGATACAGGCCGCGCGGCCGCCCCAGTCATAGCCCGCGAATACCGCGCGCGGAATCGACAGCGCATCCGTCAACGCCATCAAATCCGCCCCAATCGACGCCTGCTCGCCGGAGCGCATGGTCGCGGGATCGAGGAACCGCGTCGGCCCATAGCCGCGCAGATAGGGCACGATGACGCGGCAGCCCTGCTCAGCCAGAATTGGAGCGACATCGACGTAAGAGTGGACGTCATAGGGAAAGCCGTGCAGCAGCACCGCGACCGGCCCATCGGCCGGTCCCGCCTCGTAGTAAGCGATATTGAGCACGCCGGCATCGACATGGCGGAGCGGCTCGAGGCGCTTTGAGGATGGCGCACGCGGCGGCATGATTGCAACTCCCGGACGGTTTTGACGCGCTGTTGATCGCGCCATGATAGTTTGGTTCGCTATCCGGCGATACAGTCACGGCTCTGCTTCGGAGGGCTCGCGATGCCGCGCACCGTTTACGCCATTCTCGCCTTGCTCGGATCCCTGATCGCGCCGGCCGCGGCGCAATCGCAGGACACCATGCGCAGCGAGTGCCTGGCGATGGCGAACGCGCCGCCGCGCGCGATACCGGTCGGACTGCGTCACGCGGCTGCGCAAACCGCTGAGGTCACCATCACCTATGGCGGCCACTCCACCTATTACATCGACACGCCCGGGGGGTTGCGCATCGCGACCGATTGGAACGGCGGCTACCGGGTGGGCCGGATGCCCGACGTCGTCACCATGAACCGCGCTCATTCCACGCATTACACGCTGTTCCCCGACCAGCGCATTCCCCATGTGCTGCATGGCTGGGGCGAGGATGGACAGCCGGCGAAGATTTCGGAAAAGATCGACGACGTCCTGATCCGCAACGTCACGACCGACATCCGCCGCTTCTACGGCGACTATACCGGCGCCAACATGATCAAGGACGGCAACTCGATCTTCATCTTCGAGGTCGCGGGCCTCTGCATCGGCCATCTCGGCCATCTGCATGTGAAGCTCGACGACAGCCACTTCGCGGCGATCGGCCGGATCGACATATTGATGGTGCCGATCGACGGCACCTACACCATGTCGCTTGAAGGCGTTTCCGAGATCACCCGACGGCTCCGCGCCTCCGTGGTGCTGCCGATGCACCGCTTCGAGACGCCGCTGGAGGATTTCATGCAGCGGATCGGCAAGCAGTTCGAGATCGACCGCCGCGGCGAGCGCAGCTTACGTATCTCGCGCGAGACATTGCCGGCGACGCCGACGGTCATTATCCTTGACGGGGTCTGACACGCCGGACAAACAAACAAGCGATACAGGCAAAAACAACAAATTGGGGAGCAACGTCCATGGTCGCCAGCACCGCGCCTTCCACACGAAGCGGACTCTATGCCGATCCACGCGAGGACTGGCTCGCGCTGCACAGCGAAGTCGGTCATCGATCCCGCCCGGCCCATCGTCGATCCGCATCATCATCTCTGGGATCGTGGCGGGGTGCGCTACCTGATGGAGGAGATGAGCGACGACGTCACCTCCGGGCACAACATTGTCGCGACCGTCTATGTCGAAGCGCGCTCGATGTACCGCAACTTTGGGCCGGAAGCATTCCGCCCGGTCGGCGAGGTCGAGTTCGTCAATGGCGCGGCGGCGATGGCCGCAAGCGGCGCCTATGGCAAGACGCTGGTCGCGCACGGCATCGTCGGCCACGCCAATCTCCTGCTCGGCGACGGCGCGAAGGCCGTGCTGGAAGCAGAGATCGCCGCCGGCAACGGCCGCTTTCGCGGCATCCGGCACTCCTCGCCCTGGGATGCGGACAAGGATGTTGGCGGCATCTATGCCGAGCGGCCGAAGGGACTGCTGCTCGATCCAACTTTTCGCAAGGGTTTTGCTTGCCTCGCGCCGCTCGGTCTCAGTTTCGACGGCTGGCTGTTCTTCACGCAACTCGGCGAATTCGCCGACCTCGCGCGCGCCTTCCCCGACACGAGGATGTGCCTCGACCATTGCGGCGGGATCATCGGCATCGGCAGTTACGCGAACCGGCGCGACGAAATCTTCAAGACCTGGAGGGCCTCCATCAAGGAGGTCGCCAAGTGCCCGAACGTCGTGGTGAAGCTCGGCGGGCTCGCGATGGTGCTGCCGGGCTTCGGCTTTCATGAATGGCCGAAGCCGCCGAACTCGGAACAGGCTGCCGCGGCCTGGAAACCCTATATCGAGACCTGCATCGAGGCGTTCGGCCCCGACCGCTGCATGTTCGAAAGCAATTTTCCGCCGGACAAGGGCCAGTGCAGCTATCAGGTGATCTTCAACGCCTTCAAGCGCCTCGCCGCCAATTGCAGCGAGAGCGAGAAAACCGCGTTATTCTTGAAGACCGCGACGGATTTTTACCGTCTCAAGCTCCCGTAGGGCGCAATAGTGTCGGCGTATCGCGCTCTACGGGCGGCGCGGCGGAATACGCTTGCGCTATTCCGCCCTACGCTGGTTTCGGACAGGCGCGAAGGAACGCCGCGGCCGCCGCTTCCGCGCGCCTTGCGATCTCGCGCGGATTTGGCCTGGCTGCGGTCGAAAGCAGAAGGCCGAGCATCAGGCCACCCCACAACAGCCCGGCAAAGTGATCGGCCAACTCGGCCGGGTCGCCAGCGAGCAGGTTTGCGGCCTGTGCCCGGTTCATCAATTCGTGCAGCGCGCTGCGGCTGGTCCCGATGCCGATCTCGTTCAGCATCCGCCCCACTTCCGGCGCGCGCATTGCTTCGGAGATCGCCAGGCGAAATACCGCGACAACGGTGGGGTCGCTGATCTCGCGTAGCAACTGCGCGCCGAACGCCGCAAGCGTCTTCCGGAACGTCTCGCGATCGCGCAGCTCGGGCAGATCGGCCGGCACTTTGAACCGCTTGGCACGCTCGCCGATGCAGGCGATCAGCATGTCCTGCTTGCTGCCGAACAGCGCATAGAGCTCGCGCTTCGACACGCGGGCGCGGGTCGCGATCTCGAGCGTGGAAGTTTCGGCGAAACCGCGTTCGGTGAACGCGGAAAACGCCGCCGACAGGATTCGCCCGCGAGCCGACGTCCCCCCGGCATCGGCGGGAGCCGGTTTCACAGTTTGTTTAGCCGCCATTCTCGTCCCTTGACTTGGTACCATCTAGTACCATACCTTCCGGTCATGTGGTACTGCATGGTACCAGAAGCAACCCACAGGAATATTGAGGTGCCCTCATGACAAGACCAGTCCTCGTCACATCCGCCGCCGGCGGCCGGCAAGGCAAGACCGGCCGTCACGTCTCCGAACTGCTGCTTGCGCGCGGCATGCCCATTCGCGCCTTCGTGCACAAGATCGACGAGCGCTCCGAGCGCCTGCGCGCGCTTGGCGCGGAGATATTCGAAGGCGACTTCCTCGACGCCCGGTCGGTGCAGCGCGCGGCCGAGGGCACCTCTGCGATCTATTTCGCCTATCCGGTCCAGGACGGGCTGATGGATGCGGCCGCGGCGATGGCGCGGGCCGCGCGCGAAGCCGAGGTCTCGCGACTGGTCAATCTGGTGATGCTGCAATCCTCGCCCGATGCGCCCACTCCGCGCATGCGGCAAAACTATCTCGCCGAACAGGTGTTCGAATGGGCCGGGGTCGGCGCGGTGCACATCCGCGCGACATTGTTTTATGAAAACGTGGCGTCGCTGGTGCGCCAGAGCCTGCCGGCACAGGGCGCGATCCGCCTTCCCTGGGGCAGCGAGAACACGGTGCTGCCGCTGGTAGCGGGCGAAGATGTCGCACGCGTCGCGGCAGGTCTTCTCACCGGCCCGCAACTCGCCGCCGGAAGCGTGGTCCGGCTGATCGGCACCACGATCTCGCTGAAGGAGATCATCGCAACCTTCGCCCGCGTGCTCGCGAAACCCGTGCACTATCAGGAAATTTCGGACGAGGAATGGCGGCGCGAGGCGGCCGGGCGGGGCTATAATCCGCACGCGATCGAGCATCTCTCCTCGCTCTGGCGCGCAATCCGGGGGGCGGCGATCGATCCGAAGGACCCGACCTATGCGATCACGGAGGTGATCGAGAAGATCGGCGGCGCCAGGCCGAAAACGTTCGAGGCCTTTGTCCGCGAGGGGCAAGGCGAGTTGCTGGCAAAGTCGGCTTGATAACCGATCGAGCCGCGGCGTCTGTTAGATCGTAACAAGAACGCCGCGGCTACAGGTCGCGGCGCCTGGGAAAAGGGGGGACGACATGCCGTGGCCGCACATCACCGCCGGCTATCTTGCCGTGCTCGCGCTGATCTACACCGCGCTTGCCGTCAACGTGGTGCGGCTGCGCAACAGCAATCGCGCCGCCTTCGGCGACGCCGGCAACCCGGCGCTGCGCAGCGCGATCCGCGCGCATGCGCATTTTGCCGAATACGTGCCTGTCATCACGCTGATGGTGGCCGTGCTGGAAATGTCGGGAATCCCGTCATCCCGAGTGCATCTCCTGATGGGCGCGCTCCTGGTCTCGCGGCTGATGCATCCGGCCGGCATGTACGCCAGGCCGATGTCGCCGCCGTTTCGCATCTTCCGCACCGGCGGCATGTGGCTCACGATGATCGTGCTGGTCTCCAGCGCCGTCGTGATTCTTTTGCGGCTTTGGCGGGGCGCGTAACACGATGGCTGGTGATGGCACATCGGATGACGAACTGATGGCACTCGTGCGCACGCTCGCGGCCGGCAGCACCACGACTGTGCTGCAAATACTCAAGACGCGACCGCAACTGGCTCGCGCCTGCTTCGCCATCAAGGGCGCAACGCGGCATGCGGCCCGCGACTATTTCCTCACCGAGATCGGCCACTACGTCTATGCCGGAGACACCGCGCTCCACATGGCGGCCGCAGCCTATCGAACGGAGATCGTGCACCAACTGATCGCGCAAGGCGCCGACGTCCGCGCGCGAAATCGCCTCGGCGCCGAGCCGCTGCATCTCGCCGCCATGGGCATGCCGGGCGCAAGCCACTTCAATCCGCCGGCGCAGACGGCGACCATCGCTACTCTTATTGAAGCAGGTGCCGACCCGAACGCCACCGACAAGCACGGTGTCGCGCCGCTGCATCGTGCTGTGCGAATGCGCTGCGCCGCAGCCGTCAAGGCCTTGCTCGAGGGCGGCGCTGACTCAATGCGCCCGAACAAGAACGGCTCAACGCCGATGATGCTGGCCGGGAAGACCACCGGACGCGGCGGCTCCGGCTCTCCGGAGGCCAAAGCGCAACAGCAGGAGATCGTGCGATTGCTGGCGCAAGGTCCGGCGTGACGCCGGACAATATCTGACGGGACCTTATTCGCCGTCCATGCTTTATTGCGTTGGGTTCGCCACGGAACATCTCACCGCCGTCGAGCGACATATCAGCGGAGACACCATGCGCGTCGTTATCTGCGGCGGCGGCGTGATCGGCGCCTGCACCGCCTACTTCCTCAGCCGTCGCGGCGTCGAGGTGATCGCTGTCGAACGAACCGAGGTGGCGGCCGCGGCGTCCGGCAAGGCCGGCGGCTTCCTCGCGTTCGACTGGTGCGCCGGAACGCCGCTCGATGCGTTGGCGCGGCGAAGCTTTGAACTTCACGCCGCGCTGGCGAGCGAGGTCGCCGGCGATTGGGGTTATCGACCCATGACCGCCTATAGCGGGTTCGTGGCTCCCGGGCGCGACGCCCGCCGTCACGCGCCGTCGGGACTCGACTGGCTGGCCGATGGCGTTACGATCGCGGGCCGGATCGGTACGGAGGAAACGACCGCGATCGTTCACCCCAAAAAATTCACTTCCGCCATGATGGCCGCCGCCGAGCGCAACGGCGCCGAGCTGCGCCCTGGACGCATCACCGGCATGGTGAGGCATACGCACGGCGCCATCGCCAGAGGCGTCGAGGTCGACGGCGGCGTCATCGAGGCGGATGCCGTGGTCATCGCCATGGGACCGTGGTCGCTGCTGGCTGCCGAATGGATGTCGCTGCCCGCGGTGTTCGGGCGGAGAAGTCCAAGCGTGGTGTATGACACCGGCAGCGACGTCCCCGCGGATGCGCTGTTTCTAGAATATCGCGACGAGAGCGGCGGCGCGGTCTCGGTTGAGGTCTTCCCGCGCGCGGACGGAAGCACGCACATCACCGCTTTCGGCGATGAGGCCCCGTTGCCGCTCGATCCTGCCGCCGTGACGCCGGACCCGGACGCGATCGCTCGCCTCGAGACGATTTGCGAGCGGCTGTCACCGGCGTTCCGCGCGGAAAGGATCATCGCGCGGCAGGCCTGCTTCCGCCCGATCACGGAAGATGGCCTGCCGCTGATCGGCAAGGTGCCGCGGAGCGAGGGCATCTACGTCGCGACCGGCCATAATGTCTGGGGCATCCTCAACTCACCCGCGACCGGCGAGGCCCTCTCCGAGCTGATCGCCGATGGCGTCGCGCACAGCACCGATCTCGCGCCGTTCGATCCGATCCGGCTCCGCGCGTTCGATCCCTCGCTGCTCCGCACGAGTTGACCGGCCCACGGCTTTTTGTGCCACATTTTGTTCGCCGCTTCGCGCCAAAATGCGTTAGTGGTGCTCAAACCGCCAACGTGTTCAGCCTGAGGAGTCACCGAATGCGAAAGATTGTGCTGGGATTCGCCCTGTTGCTGGCTGGCAGCTTCGCGCATGCCGGCGAAACGCCCGCGCCTGCCAACGCAAAGGTCTATTTCATCAACATCAAGGATGGCGACACCGTCACTTCGCCGATCACCATCCGCTTCGGCTTGTCCGGCATGGGTATCGCGCCGGCCGGCACCCAGGTGGAGAATACCGGTCATCACCACCTCATCATCGACGACACGATCGAAGGTGCGGCGCTGGATGAAGCGATCCCGATGGACGAGCATCATCTGCATTTCGGCAAGGGCCAGACGGAAGCCTCCGTCACCCTGCAAAAGGGCCAGCACACGCTGCAGCTCGTGCTCGGAGACTGGACGCACATTCCGCACAAGCCGCCGGTGATGTCGGAACGCATCACGGTGACGGTGGAATAGAGCAGGGACGCGGCTATTTGCCGGCCTCTTTCGCCCACTCACCCTTGCGGAACACCGGCACGCGGCGACCGTCGGCATGGACGCCGTCGATATCGGTCTCGTCCGAGCCGATCATCCAGTCAATATGGATCAGGCTCTGGTTGCCGCCTTGGGCTGCGATCTGCCGCGGCGTCAGTTTCGTGCCGTCGATGAAGCATTTCGAATAGCACTGGCCGAGCGCGATGTGCGAGGCGGCGTTCTCGTCGAACAGGGTGTTGAAGAACAACAGCCCGCTCTTCGAGATCGGCGACGAATGCGGCACCAGCGCCACTTCGCCGAGCCGGCGCGCGCCCTCGTCGGTATCGAGCACCTTGTTCAACACTTCCTCGCCGCGTGAGGCCTTGGCTTCGACGATGCGGCCTTCCTCGAACTTGACCTGGATGTTGTCGATCAGCGTGCCCTGATAGGACAGCGGCTTGGAGCTGACGACATGACCCGACACCCGCCGGCAATGCGGCGTGGTGAAGACTTCCTCGGTCGGAATGTTGGCGTTGCAGGTAATGCCGTTCTTCGCGGTGGATGCGCCGCCCTCCCATTCATGGCCGTCGGCGAGACCAATGGTGAGATCGACGCCCGGCGCCGAATAATGCAGCGCATGGAAGCGCTGGCCGTTCAGCCAATCGGTGCGCTCGCGCAGCACCGCATTGTGCTTGTCCCACGCCGCGACCGCGCCATCCCTGTCGACGCGCGACGCCGCGAAGATCGCCTCCGCCAATTTCGCCACCGCGACGTCCTCGGCAACGTCAGGAAACACCTGCTTCGCCCAGGAAAGACTCGGATAAGCGATGATGTTCCAGTTGGTATCGAAATTGACGATCTTCTCCAGCGCCGGCTGGTAGGCCTTCGAATTGGCCTTGCTGGCGCGCGCGACCTTGGCGGGGTCCTCGCCCGACAGCAGCATCGGGTTGTCGCCGACAATCGCGAGCCGCGCGGTGTTTTCAGAGAACGCCTTCGCCATGCCCTCATAGAGCCAGCCGGCCGCGCGATCGAAGCTCGCATCGTGGCCGAAGCGATAGCGCGCCAGCGTGAGTTCCTCGTCGGAGAAGAACGGCGTCACGATACCGGCGCCGGCCTTGTAGGCGTGCTCGGCAATCTTGCGCACCAAAGGCAGCGCCGCCGACGGCGCGGTGAGCAGCAGATCCTGCCCCTCGCGCAGGCGGAGACCAACCTTCACCGCCACCTCCGCGAGGCGGTCGAGCTTGACGCGATCGATGGATGCCGAAAGGTTGCGCTGATGGGTGTTCATTGATAACTCGTTGCCGGTGATCTTGCCGACTATACTGGGGTTATTTCGCGGCAGATCAAGGTCCGCCCGGCGGATCAGCCGCTCTTTTGACCGGCAGGCCACGCCGCGATCCGCGCCCCCAATTCGTTACGCACGCGCTCGATCACGCGCTCATAATCGTGAGTCGCGTCCTGCCGGAACAGTCGCGCGGTCGGATACCAGGGGCTGTCGTCGCGATCGAGCATCCAGCGGTAGTCCGGCGTGTAAGGCAGCAGGATCCAGGTCGCACACCCCAGCGCCGCTGCAAGATGCGCGACGCTGGTATCCACCGAGATCACGACATCGAGACAGGCGATGAGCGCCGCGGTCTCGGAAAAATCGGTGAGATTGGCAGTGAAGTCGACGATCTCCCTGCGTTGCATGAGAACCGCCCGGTCGTCGGGCCGCAGATCCTTTTGCAGGCTGATGAAGGTCGCGTCGAGATCGAGGATGGGCGCGAGCAGGCGCAGCGGGATCGACCGGTTGCGGTCATTGTTGTGCTTGGGATTGCCCGACCAGACGAGGCCGACCCGTAATTTGTCATGCATGCCGAGACGCTTCTCCCATGCCTGCACGCGTGCGGGGGCCGGCGCCGGCAGATAGGAGTTTTTGGCCGGGATCGTATCGAGCCTGGTGCCGAAGGCGAACGGCAGGCTGGAGAAGGGCACATGGAAATCGCAGTCCGGCAGCACCCTTGCGGACTGCGGCAGACATTCCGCGACACCTTCCATGCCCGACAGCAGCGGGCACAGCGCGTCCTGCACGACCATGATGACGCGCGCACCGCGCGCCGCCAGCATCGGGACATAGCGCACGAACTGGATGCCGTCCCCGAGCCCTTCATTGCTGCAAGCCAGAATGGTCTTGCCCGCGATCGGCTCTCCACCCAGCCATTTGGGTCGGGAAAATGTCGGATAGCCGGACGAAAGCGAGGAAACCTTCCAGCGCGCTTCCTGTCCAGCCCAGCCGGCTTCGAAATCGCCGAGCAGCAACTGCAGCAGGCCCAGGTTCCACTCGGACACGGCGTGGCTGGGGTCGGCCGCGATCGCCTGGCGATAGGTCGCGATGGCATCCTCGAAGCGGCGCAGTTCGGCAAGCGCCACGGCCTTGTTGCCGAGCGTCGCCGCGAAATTCGGCCGCAACGCCAGCGAACGGTCGTAGCACGCAACCGCCTCTTCATGGCGGAACAACGCGCGGAGCACGTTGCCGGCATTATGGCAGGCGTCGGCATTGGCCGGATCGAGCGCCATCGCCCGCCGGTTGTCGGCGAGCGCCTCTTCGAAGCGTTTCAGATTCTGCAGCGCCAGCGCGCGCATGTAGATCGTCGGGAAATGATCGTGCTGCAGCTCCTCACTCAGTTTGAAATAGCCAAGCGCCTCCTCGTAGCGCTCCGCCTGATATAGCAGGAGCGCCGTCTTGTGCGCGGCATCGAAATGCCGGGGATCGAGCCTGAGCGCTTGCTGGAGGCTCAGGATCGCATCCGCCGGGCGTCCCGCCTCGACCAGCGCATTGCCGAGATTTCGCCAGAGCTCCGCGTCGTCGGACTTGAGTTGCACCGCCTTGTCAAAAACCTGGAGCGCGTCCTCGCGCCGCCCCTGACTGAGCAGCGTGGTGCCGAGGCTCGTCAGATAAAGCGGCTTCGGATCGCGGCGGATCGCACGGGACAACCACTCGACCGCCTGATCGTGCTGCTTCTGCTGAAGGGACAACAGACCCATCAGGTGCAGCGTCTCTGCGTGTCCGGGATCGATCGCAAGCGCCTGCCGGCAGGAAAGCTCGGCCTCGGCAAATCGGCCGGATCGCATTTGCGCGAGGCCGGCTTCGAAGAGAGCCTCGAGCGAGGCGCCTTCTGGCCCCTCTTCTCCTGCGGGAGGTGACCAGGCAGCGATGCGCGCGCCGAGTTCGGTCCGTATGCGATCGATAACGCTGCGGTAGTCGCGGGACTCATCCTGCCTGAACAGCCGCGCGGTCGGATACCAGGGACTATCGTCGCGATCGAGCAGCCAGCGATAGTCCGGCGTATAGGGCAAGAGAATCCAGGTCGGACACGCCATCGCACCGGCGAGGTGGGCCATGCTGGTATCGACCGTGACGACGAGGTCGAGGCACGACACCAGGGCGGCCGTCTCGGCGAAATCCGTGAGATGAGCCGTCGGATCGACGATGCCGGGCCGTTCGCGCAAGCTTGCCTGATCCTCCGGCCTTGGATCCTTCTGCAGGCTGACGAATGTCGCATCGAGGTCGAACAGCGGCGATAGCGCGCGCAAGGCAAGCGACCGGTTGTGGTCATCGCCGTGCTTGGGATTGCCGGACCAGACGAGACCCACGCGCAATTTGTCATGCGGCCCGAGGCGCTGTCTCCACGCCTGTACACGCGATTGATCGGGCGCGGGAAAATAGGGCACGTTCGCCGGAATGGTCTCGAGCCTTGTGCCGAACGCCAATGGCAGGCTTCCGACCCCGCAATAGGTGTCGAAGGCGAGATGCCTGTCGGCCGATCTCGGAATGCACTCGGCGACGCCCGGTAGTCCTGACAGCAACGGCACCAGCGAATCCGCCACGAGCAGGGTGACGCGCGCGCCAAGCGCGGCCACCATCGGCACGTAGCGCGCAAACTGGATCGCGTCCCCCAATCCTTCATCCTGATGGATCAGGATCGTCTTGCCGTTGACCGGTTCTTTTCCGAGCCACATCGGCTGCCAGAAACTGTATTTGGCGATCGGCAGGCCCGGCACGTTCCACCGCGCCTCGCGCCCGGCCCAGCCAGCTTCGAAATTTCCGGTCAGGAGTTGCAGAAGCGCCGCGTTCCAGTCCGTCTCCGTATTGCCGGGATTTGCAGCCTTCACCGCGGCATAGATCGCAAGCGCCTCGTCGAAGCGATGCAGGCTTCCGAGCGTGTAGGCCTTGTTGCCATGCGCGGCCGTAAAGTCCGGCCGCAGGCTCAGCGCCTTGTCGAACCAGGTCAGCGCCTCTTCCGGCCGGCCCAGCTTGCGCAGGAACACACCCATATTGTTGCACGTATCGGCCTCGTCGGGATCGAGCGCATGCGCGCGGCACATCTCGACGTGAGCCTCTTCGACGCGGCCGAGGATTTGCAGCACCAGCCCGCGCATCTGCGCGGTCGGCGCATGATTCGGTTGCAATTGGTCCGATCTGTCGAGGAGCGCCAGCGCGTCTTCCGGCTTTCCCGACTGGAACAGCAGGAGACCGGCCTGGTAGGCCGCATCGCCGTCGCGGGGATCGAGCTTGAGCACGTGCTGGAACGAAAGCGTCGCCTCATTGTGGCGCTTCAGATCGGCGAGGAGCCCGGCCAGCGCCTTCCACGCCTCGGCCAACTCGATGTCGATCTCCACGGCCCTGTCGAGAGGTCTGAAAGCTTCTTCGAGCCTGCCCTGGCGCCTCAAGGTATTGCCGAGGCTCAACAGATAAGCCGGCTTCGGGTCGCGCTGAACGGCACGGCTGAACCATTCGATGGCGTGATCGGCCTGCTCCGTGCGAAGCGACAGCTGGCCCATGAGGTGCAGGGCATCGGCAAAGCCCGAATCCATCGCCAGCGCCTGCTGGCAGCAAAGTTGGGCGTCGAGCGTGCGCCCCGCCTGCAGATGGCGATGGCCCAATTCGCAAAGCGCGGCAGCGCTCATCGCGCCAGCGCCCGAAGCCGTCCTTTGTTTCTTGCCGGCGGCCCGGCGTTGGTGACGGTTCATTGGCGCTTTCAGGATAGAATCAGCATATAGGATAGAGTGATTCTACCAGTGCTGGAAAGCTTGGCTCAGGGCTCGCCGAGCTTCACATCGGGCTCGGCGCGGCCACGCGCCGCGGCGTCCAGAATGAAGGTCCGGCCGTGCTCGGGATCCGCGGCGCGTGCCGTTTCGTCCATGCCCTGCCAGGCCGAGGTCACCAAAAGCCGCGAGAGGTCGCGGCCGACAAAAGCCGGACAGCTCGATTGCCGCGCGGGAACGCGCAGCGAGCGCAGGCGTCGGCCGTTCGCATCATAGACGTCGACACAGCCGCCGCCCCAGCGCGCGTTCCAGATCAGTCCGTCCGCATCGACCACGGCGCCGTCGAGCCCGCCGATACCCGTGTGATGAATGAAGACCGCGGGCTCGCCCGCGGGCAGTCCGGTCGAGGCGTCGAGCGGGACGCGCTGCATGATGTTGGTCGCGGTATCGGCGAAATAGCCGACCGTTCCATCGGCCGAAAAACAAATCGCATTCGGGATGGTGATGTCGGGGAAGAGCCGCGAAATCCGCCCCTGATGCAGTGCATAGATTGCGCCCGCCCGCGGCTCGGCCTTGCGGCCCATGGTGCCGAGCCAGAGCGTGCCGGAGGGATGCACGCGCGCATCGTTGGAGCGCGTCGCCGGATTGTCCGCCTCCAGCGGTAGCGAACAATTCCACGCGACCATCGGCGACGCGGCGAACATAGAGGCCATCATCGGCGACTATGAGCTGGCGCTCCGCATCGATCCGCGCCAGCGCGCTCCCCATCCTGCCGAGCACGTGGATCTTCACCTGTGCCTTCGAGACATTCGCCTCGAACAGGCGCTTCTCCAGAATATCGAACCACCACGCGGTATCGGTTGAGGCATCATAGGCCGGTCCCTCGCCGAGGTGACAGTGTTCAGCCGACAATGTCGTCGTCGGCACTTCGTCCATCCCCTCGTCCCGCACCATCGTGCTCACACCAGCGAGAAGCGATACACGGTCTCGTGCCGGTAGGTTTTGCCGGGATCGAGCCGCGCAGAAGGAAAGTCGGGACGGTTGGGTGTATCCGGCCAGGCCTGCGGTTCGACGCAAAAGGCATCGGATTGCCGGTACAGCCGGCCGCCTTTGCCGCAGAGCGTGCCGTCGAGAAAATTGCCGGAATAGAATTGCAGGCCGGGCTGGTTGGTCAATAGCTCCATCGCGCGGCCGCTCCGAGGCGATTCGACCCGCGCGGCAAGGCGCACGCCATCGCCCGGCAACAGACAATAATTGTGATCGTAGCCGCGGCCGCGCCTCAACTGCTCATGATCGGTTCGGATGCGCGAACCGATCGCTTCGAGCTTGCGAAAATCGAACGGCGTGCCGGCGACCGGATGCGGCGATCCCGGCAAGGGAATCGAGGTCGTATCCGTCGCCAGGAAATGCTCGGCGACGATGCGGATGCGGTGATCGAGGATCTGGCTTTCCGACAGCGCGCCGTCGAGATTGAAGAAACTGTGGTTGGTCAGGTTGACCATCGTCGCGCGATCGGTGGCCGCCTCGAACGTCACCGTCAATTCGGCCGGACCGGTGACTCGATAGGTCACGCGCGCGTCGAGCTTCCCGGGGAAACCGCCCTCGCCGTCTGCGCTGGTGTAAGCCAGCAGCACTGCCGGTTCGGGCATCTCCTTCACCTCGGCAATGCGCCAGAGCTTCCGATCGAATCCGTCATGGCCGCCATGGAGCATGTTGGGGCCGTTATTGGCATCGAGCTGGAACGTCGCGCCATCGAGCTTGAACTGAGCACCGGCAATGCGATTGGCGTAGCGTCCGATGGTCGCGCCCAGGAACTTGCGCTGGGCGAAATATTCGTCGAACGTGTCGTGGCCCAGCACGATGTCGTCACTCTTTCCGGCGCGGTCGCGCACATGAAGCGTATGCAGCACCGCGCCATAGGGGATGATCCCGGCTTCAAAGCCTTCTGCGCCGCGCAGCACGATGCGTTCGACCACGGCGCCCTCCGGCATCTTGCCGAAGGGCACGCGCTCGAGGCGGGGCTTGCTGGCTGCACTCATGCTCAGAACTCGAACGCTTCGACGCTGCGCCGCCGGCCGAGCAGGAACGCGTCGGCCACGATCTGCAGCGGGGCGAGATCGACGTCGCACTCGCCTTTCGATGTCAAATCGGCAAAACGGCGATAGAGCGCCGGATATTCCTCCTTTAACGCGTCAACCACTCCTGTGTCGCCGTCGCTCATCTTGGCGCCGCCCGACGACAAGGTTAGCGGGCCGCGATCGGTCTCGACGCGGATATCCCAGGTCTGCGGGCCGGTCTGGCGGAAGTCGAACTCCGCCCTGATCGGCAGGCCCGTGGCGTCTGCCATGTCCAACTCGACGACAATGGGCGCTTCGCGGTTGGCCGGAACGCCGAGCTCGGCGCCGGTCACGAACACCGGCCGCGGCAAAATGCGGGTCAGGATTGACAGCGCATTGATGCCGGGATCGAACACGCCAAAACCGCCGGCCGCGAAAATCCAGTCCTGGCCGGGATGCCAGACGCGCACGTCCTCTTTCCAGATGATGGTCACGGATTTGAGCTTGCGGCCGGCGAGAAGCGCGCGCGCGGGCTCGACCGCAGGCGCAAAGCGCGAGTGCCAGGTCGCAAACAGCGTACGCTTCGCGGCCTGCGCCACCGCGAGCAAGGGCGTAATCTCGCTGACGGTCGCGCCCGGCGGCTTTTCCAGCATGACGTGCTTGCGCGCTTCGAGCGCGAGCCGCGCCTGCGCGCTGCGCACCTGCGGCGGCGTGCAGAGGGCGACGGCGTCGATCTCCGGTCCGTCCTTCAGCAACTTCTCGAGGCTTGCGAAATGCGGCACGTCAGGGGACGTCGCCACGGGATCGGCGATCGCGACCAGCTCGACGTCAGGCACCTCCGCGATCGCCGGCACATGGCGCGTGGTCGCGATCTTGCCGAAGCCTGCGATGGCGAGGCGAAGCTTGGTCATTTCCTATCCTTGTTATCATTGTCGCGTGCGGCGGCGGGATCGGGCAACGCAGGATCGATGGCGCTGGCGCCGTGCCGACGCATACCATTGTAAATGACCGCGGTCATCGCCTCCGCTGCCGCCTGCGAATTGCCTTCGGCAATCGCGTCGACAATGCGCTGGTGCCAGTCCAGCACCGTCGAACGATCGTCGGGATCGACCGGCGCGCTGAGCAGGAAGGAGGCGCGGAGCGCCGCCGAGATGACCGCATCCACCGAACGCATGAAGGGATTGCCGGAGGCGTTGGCAACCGCGATGTGGAGCGCGAGGTCGCCATCGGTGAAGGTGTCGGAATCGGAGGGCGCGCGCTGCATCATCTCGAAGGCGCGGTGCAGCTCCGCCACATCGGCCTCGGAGCGCCGCGTCGCCGCCAGCGCCGCCGCGCGGGGCTCGATCGCCAGGCGGATTTCGGCGAGATCGGAAAGGAAGCGCCGGTCGATGCCGACATCGAGATGCCAGGCGAGCACGTCGGCATCGAACATGTTCCAGGCGCTGCGCTCGCGCACCACGGTGCCGACGCGGGCCTTGGTCGTCAGCAATCCCTTGGCCACCAGGGTCTTGACGCTTTCGCGCAACACCGGCCGCGATACGCCAAAGCTAGAGGTTAGCTCGGCATCGCCCGGCAGGCGCGCGCCCTCGGCGTAGCGGCCGGCGATGATATCGATGCCGATGCTGCGGGCGACCTGCTCATGATTGGAATGGGCGCGGCGGGTCGGAATGACAACCAGGTGGGAGGTCATGGCTTGGCGACTCCTTCCCCTTGCGGGCGCGACCGGCTGGCAAGCCTGACAATGGCCTGCTGCAGGCCGATGAAGGCGACGAACCAACGTCGGTCGATCTGCCGGCGGGTGGCACCTGTCCCATACCTCCCGCGGCACTTCTAGTCATATTATTTTACTATTTGGGCCGGCCTCATTCGAGGGGCATATTGGCGAGCCCGATCAAGCCCGGCGATTCCTCGAGGATGAGCCAGGTCGGCATTTTGGCGAGCATCGAGGCGAAGCGTCCCTTGCTTTCAAAGCGCTGGCGGAAGGCGGAAGCCGCGAAGGCTTCCTTGAAGCGGGGCAGGATGCCGCCTGCGATATAGACGCCGCCGAACGCGCCGATGGTCAGTGCAAGATCGCCGGCGACGCTGCCCAGGAACTCGCAGAAGCAGGCGAAGGCCTTCACGCAAATCTCGTCCGACTTGTCCATCGCCCGCCTGGTCACGTCGGCGGGGGACAGCATCAAGGGCTCGATGCCGCGCAGCGCGCACAACGCCTCATAGAGATTGACGAGGCCGGCGCCGCTCAGCACCCGCTCGGCCGAGACGTGGCTCCAGCGCTTCCACAGCATCTGGATGATCGCGAACTCCTCCTCGGTGGACGCCGCGAGCGTGGCGTGACCGCCCTCGCCCACCACCAGCGTCCACCCGCGGCCGTTCGGAATGAGCGAGCTCATGCCAAGACCCGTCCCGGGTCCGATTACTCCGATACTGCCATGCGCGTTGGCGATGACGGGACCGACCGCCAGTTTCTGCTGCGCGGTGAGATGAGGAATGGCATGGGCGTTGGCGGCGAAATCGTTCACGACCGTAAGCGTGGTCAGATGCAGGCCCTGCTTCAGGTCCTCGATGGAGAACGACCACGCCTTGTTGGTCAGCGATATGCGATCGCCAAGGACGGGGCCGGCGATGGCGAGCGCGCCGGCGAGGTTTGTGCGCTCGGCCTGCGGCAGCGCCTTGAGGTAATCCGCCATCGCGTCGTGCAGCGAAGGATAATGCTCGTTCTCGACCTGCTTGAGCTGGCGGTATTTGCCGCCCTGCGCGATCGCGAACCGCGCATTGGTGCCGCCGATATCGCCGATCAGTCGTAATCCGTTCACAACATGCTCCATGCCGCCGGCTGCCATGTAAGCTAAAAGCGCGCTTCCGCCCACGGGCATAATGCGGAAGCGGTCGGGCGGTTTCACGTCGAATTTACCGCGTGACGGTTTTAGCGGCCTGTTTCGGCGCCGTCGAAGCCACCGGCCGCGGCGAGGAAACGGCATTGCGCAACGCCGCCGTGTATGCGACGATCTGTAGCGTTACAGGAAGCGCCGGACTAGCCAAGGAGCCGAAATGGACCATCGCCTGCCCGAACTGGGCGACCTCGAACGCGAGGTCATGCAATTGGTTTGGGCCCAAGGTCCGGTGACGGCCGAGGTCGTCCGGGAAGCGCTTTCCCGAAAGCTCAAGGAGTCGACGGTGCGCACCGTGCTGCGGCGGCTGGAAGAAAAAGGCTACACTCGGCACACCGTCGATGGACGGACCTATGTATATCACGCGGCGGAGCCGCGTGCCCGCGTCGCGGCCAGGGCCGTACAGCGCGTCGTCGACTGGTTCTGCAACGGCTCCATCGAGGAGGTCCTCGTTGGAATGGTCGATACGGCGATGCTCGACCAGAAGCAGGTGCGGATGCTCGCCGACAAGGTTGCAAAGACCAAGGCAAAGGGAGCGAAAAAATGATCCTGGCGATCCTGGCAGAAGCGGCGTTGCGCGCGTTTATGCTGGGAGGGCTGGTATGGCTCGGCCTTTATCTACTTCGGGTGCAAAATCCGAACGCGCACATGACCGCGTGGGTCCTGGTGCTGCTGGCATCGCTGTCGATGCCGCTGTTGATGCACTGGACGACGGTGACCATCACCGTGCACTCGCTTCCCGTGCCGGCGCCGGAGAATCCATTGCCTGCCGAAACCGCGATGCCGGAAGGCCTGGGCGCGTCGTCCTCGCCGGAGCACGGCATTGCCGCGGCAAGCCCCAGCCACGGCTATGCCGTGAATTGGTGGACGATCGCAACCGTGCTCTACGCGTCCGTCGCCGGCTTATTGCTGTTGAGGCTGGCCCTTGGCCTCCATCTGACGTGGCGTCTGGCGCGCGCAGCGCGGCCGCTCCGGGAAGACTGGACGGCCGGTTGGGAGGTGCGCGTGAGCCGCGAGATCAGCGGGCCGGTCACGGTCGGATCGACCATCCTTGTCCCGCCCGATTATGCCGATTGGGATTCGACCAAGCGCAGGGCGGTGCTGGCGCATGAGGGCGCGCACATCGCCAACCGCGATTTCCACATTCTCCTGCTGGCCTCGCTCAATCGCGCCATGTTCTGGTTCAGCCCGTTTGCATGGTGGCAGCTCAACCGGCTCGCCGAGCTTGCCGAAATCATCAGCGACGACCGGGCGATCGAGGCACTCGCCGACCGGGTGTCCTATGCGGAGGTGCTGCTCGAGCTGGTGCAGGCTCCGCAGCGAAAGCCTGCCGGGCTTGAGATGGCGAGAGCCTGTACGGTGCCGACACGCCTCGAGATCAT
>CAWHQY010000045.1:0-44698 GCA_963831505.1 uncultured Alphaproteobacteria bacterium
GCCCGCCCCACCACGGCGCACTGATCCAGACAGAAGTCGTGCGAAGCCAGCACCGCCTCGATTTCGGCACCAGGATAGACGTTGAAGCCGGAGCGGATGATCATTTCCTTGGTACAGCCGAAGACGATATCGAGGCGATCGCCTTCGAACCGCGCCAGATCGCCGTTTGGACCCGTCGTCGACATCGATCGCCTTTGCGGTCGGATCGGAGCGCGATAATAAGTCCGCTCGTCACGTTCGGCCCGCGCACATGGAGTTCCCCAACCTGGCCGTTCGGCACCGCGGCACCGTCGAGACCGAGATCGATCCTGGCCTCGATCCCGGGCGGCGGAGAATGCCGACCGCCTCATCGTCGCGGGGCGCGTCGAGGCGGACACCGGAAGCCCTGAGAGCGTTCGGTGATGCCGTAGCCGTTGAGCAAGGGAAGCCCAGGAGCTCGGCCTCGACCCGCGACTTAAGATCGAGATCAAGCGGCGGCCAGCCGGCGACCGCGGTCAAGCGCCGCGCGCCGCGGTTGAGGTACGACAATCCGCTCGCCGCTTGTGTTCGAGCAGGCGCTGGTCGGTGGGCGGGCCGGGCACCATTGAAGGATCGTCACGCCCTCCTCAGTGATCAGCTTTCACGAGTGCCCCCGGATCGTACTTGCTGGTGAGCCGTACCGTTGCGCGGTCATTACGGTCATGATCAACAGGGAGATGCCGACAATATGCGAGATCGGCGATACGCAATACTGCGCGTAGTCCACGGTCATCCGGCGTATGGCCGCGGTGGTCTTGGCGCTAAACAGCAGATTGCGGTGGGTAAGCATCACGCCCTTCGGCGTGCCGGTCGTGCCCGATGTATAGATCAGGACCGCGACCTGCCGGGAAGATTCCGGTTCAATCGGTTCGGGCAAGGTATCTTCGTTGAGCGCGGAAACGCCGATGTCCTGCAGCGGCCCCACATTTTTGACGCCGGCGCCGAGGCGCGAAGCGTGCACTGCGGCTTCTTTCGAAACGCCAATCGTGAAGAACACACGACGCGCGCCGCTGTGATCCCTGATCTGATCGAGTTCGCGCGGCGATAGCCGGGGATTGACCACAATCGCCCAGGCATCGATCCTCGAGGCCGCCAGCAGCAGACATGCCAGCGCGATACTATTCTCGCTCACGATCATCATGCGGTCGCCGGGGCGAATGCCCAGCGTACTAAGCGAATCTGCGGCCGCCACGCGCCGAGCGATCGAGATCGGGATAGTTCAAGCCGCCGCCGTCTTCGATCAGCGCCAACCGATCCGAGTTCTCCTTCACATGCCGGTCGATCACTTCATGGATGCGGCGAGGCAACCCTCCAGCACCTCGCTGGCCGCCGATCTCTTGCATGGCCTTACCAACGAACCTCCTCGTCGGACCCAACACGTGGTTCCCGCAGAGCTCGGAGGAGTTCAGGCGGATTGAGCTTCGCCGCCGTGGTCTGTTCGACAACCGATCCTCGACATCGCGCGGTTGGTCCTTACCGAAGAACATTTCTTCACCGACAAAGAAGGTCGGCGACCGAAGGCACCACGGTCGACAGCATCGTTGGTGTCTTGATCAAGCTCTTTCTTGACGTCATCTTGCTGACGCGCCGGCGATCAGGCGGTGATCTCGATGCCGATGAAGCGAAGGCGGCCTTGAACACCTCGGGATCGTCCATCTTTTTCGGCACCTCCACATATGATGATAGGCGGCGCGAATCGGGCTCACACACGTTCTCGAACCGGGCGGCCAGCACCACGCATCAGCATCAGGGTATTGACGGGAGAGTACGGGTTAGGCCGGAGGACGTGATCTTGTGACGTCGTCGAGCGCTCGGTTTCGAGCTTCTGATATTGTGGCTTGTTCTTGATACCGCGCGGCGACTCGAACGGCGACATATTGTTTGTCGCTTTGAAGATGCCCCCGAGCAGCACCGGCACATAGTCGAATTTTCGACTCCGGTTCGGCTCTCGATTGGCGGCAGTGCGATTTCGGCTAGGTAGGCGTCGGACTTCGAAGTCGAACAGAAATTCGCTCTGAGGGGATTGCCCATGAACATGTTCCCTGTTGCTACGGCTGCCGGCTTCGGGTTCTTGGTTTGAAGTTCTATTATCGAGCGTCAATCGAGATTGGATAATTTTTGCTCCAAATATGGGCTTGGCTGGTTGTATGTCTGAAAGTGCCTATTTAGAATGAGGTACGGGCGTGATTTGCGATCTTGGGCCGCGGACGCACGATTGGGCTGGAGAATGCAATGAAGTGGGATACCCTCGAAGAAGAACCATGTTCAGTGGCACGCACCGTCGCTGTGATCGGCGACCGCTGGAGCCTGCTGATTCTTCGCGAGTGCTTTCTGCGCAAGCGCAGGTTTGAAGCGTTCCAGTCCTCGCTCGGGATTACCCGGCATTTGCTGGCCGATCGGCTGAAAAAGCTGGTCCGCTACGGCGTGCTGCGGCGGATTCCCTATCAGGAGTTCTCCGAAACGCTACGAATATATCCTGACCCAAAAGGGCCTAGATCTCTATCCGGTGATCATGTCGATAGTGCATTGGGGCAATATCCACATGGTCGATGCTCGCGGGCGCCCGATGCTTCACGAGCACAAGAGCTCGGAAAGATGTTCGATCCGCTGATGGTGTGCTCGGATTGCGGCGAGCCGCTCGCGGCCAAGGGCGTCCATGTGCATCCAGGTCCCGGCGCGCGGCAGACGGCGAAACCGATCGCGAAGCCTCAAGGTACTTCGAAGGCGAAGAAGACGGTTCATGGAGCCTAGAGTGTCCTCCTCTCCCGCTCCCCACGTGCGGAATCGAGACAAGCGAAGTTCGCTCTTGGAGGTTCGGGGTGAGCAACTCTCCGACGGATAGTTCCCTGCACTTGATCGCATCTCCGATGCGATGCGACCACTCCCCAAAAGCAAGCGAGGCGTCCAGATTCTATTCGGACGCAGCGTCGAGCACCTCGCCGAACTGATCCCAGCTAGTGCCGTTCCAGCGCTGCAGCTGCATCTGGGTCCAGATCATGTTCGCACTGGTGTTGATCCTGATGCCGGGCAGCGCGGTCGGGAGCACAAAGTCCTTGATCGACTTGGCTTGTCTTGCAACATTTCTCGCGCGACAGGTCGTTGCCACATTGCCTGAGGATCTGCTCCAGCAGCATGCCCTGCTGATAGCCGGTCAGATAGCTGGTATTGGTGATATCCGCACCCGCAAGGTACTTTTCGAAGAATTCGCGATAGGCCTTGACGCCTGCATCATCGCTCCATTTCGGGTCGTTGGGATCCTTGTTGGGAGTGCCGACAATGACGCCGATCGAATTTTCCAGACCAGCCGGCTTCAATGTTCCGGCTACCGAGCTTGAGGAAAATGATGATCGGGCCGGCTTCCAGCCTATCTCAGCGGCTCTGCGGATCGCTTGCGCCGCAAATTTCGGCGTGCCCGCCACGAACAGGGCCTCCGCGCCCGAGCTCTTCAGGTTGACCACCTGCGAATCGATGGTCGGTTCGGTCACCTCATAGGCCGCCGTCACCACCCGCTTGTCGAAGTCGGCGCCGAGGAAGGCCTTGAAGGCGGCGACGTAGTCTTTGCCGAGATCGTCGTTCTGGATACAGAATTGCGTATTTGCCGGTCGGCAGGGTCCGGCTCAGATATTTCGCGTAGATCTTGCCTTCGGTCTCGTAGCTGACAAGGCCTGTGGTGGTCAGAGGATAATCTTTAACGTTGGTGAATTTGCTCGAGCCCGAGACGATGGCAAGGGTGGGAACACCCTTGGACGGCCAGGTATTTCGACGCCGCCGTATTGCCGGGGGTGCCGAGCTGGCTGAAGATGAACGCGACCTCGTCGCTTTCGACCAGCCGGCGAACATGCTCGACTGCCTTCGGCGGGCTGTAGGCGTCATCGAGCGCGATGTAATTGACCTTGCGGCCGTTGATACCGCCGCGGTCGTTTACCGATTGCACGTATGCGAGCACACCGCGGCCCACCAGCCCGATCGAGGATGCCGGCCCGCTAAATGGGAACACGCCGCCGATCTTGATTTCGGTCGGCGTGACACCCGGCGCATCAGCCGCCCACGTGCCGGCCGTGCCGCCGACGACGATGCACGGCGAGCTTGATGATCTGGAGGTATGGAGTTCCCCTTCGCGGACCACGTCATGGCCTGGGCCGGACGCTTGCTAGGTCTGCGATCGCCTCACCGGACATCGCGGCCGACTGCTGCCTATACGTTCTTTTTGGAACTCGTCAGCCGTGATCGAGACGGTTCAGCGCCGAGGACCACGCTGCGTTCGCGCACCCTGCAGCGTGATGGCGTTTTGCCACAGCGGCTGACGTCTTAGATTGACTTTCCCTCTTGACCCCTGCCGTTCGCATGATGGTGGCGAGTCTTCACGCCGATGGAGATCTTCTGGGCAGGACCTGACCAGCCGGCGTGCTTCGGCGACGCCGAGATAGCGCACGACAGCTTCGTCGACCCGCTTGAACGGCTTGACCTTGCGCCAAGCAATGTCGGAGCAAACTCAGTGCGAACTGCGCACGACCTTCGTCGCTCGCTTCGGCATTCCTTTGGTGGGTGGGACCGTCAGGCCCAGTGCCTTCGCTGACTTCATGTTACAATCAATTATCGAACTCGCAGATCTCTCCAGCAATCAAAAGGCTCAGTGATGCCCGCAACTATCATCGACTCCACGATCTTCGGCAATATCTTCAGCACCGACGCCATGAAGGCGGTCTGGTCTGACGAGAACCGGACCCGGAAATATCTCGAAATCGAGGCTGCGCTTGCCCGCGTGCAGGCCCGCCTCGGCATCATCCCGCAGAATGCCGCCGACGAGATCATGGCCTCCTGTGACATTGAGAAGATCGACATGCAAAAGCTACGCGCCCAGACCGAGCGCATTGGCTATCCCGTCCTCGGCGTCGTGTCCCAGATCAACGCGCTATGCCGCGATCAACTCGGCGAATTTTGCCACTGGGGTGCCACCACGCAAGACATCACCGACACGGCGACCGTACTGCAGATCAAGGAGGCGCTGGTATTAGTCGAAGAAGACCTTGTGGCCCTTTCGGCTGCTTTGGCCAAACTCGCCCGACGTTACCGCGACACGCCGATGGTCGGACGCAGCAACCTGCAGCAGGCGGTACCGGTGACCTTCGGCTACAAGATGGCGGGCCTGCTGTCCGCCATCGAACGTCACCGCGAAAGATTGTCGCAGCTACGGCCGCGCGTCCTTATGGGTGAGTTCGCGGGCGCGGCCGGCACCCTCGCCTCGATCGAAACGGGCGCCATGGAGACCCAGGAAGGCTTGATGCGCGAGCTCGGTCTCGCCCAGCCTGTGATCGCCTGGCATACGATCCGCGACACGATTGCCGAAGTCGGCGCGTTTCTGGGGCTCGTCGGCGGCACGCTCGGCAAACTGTCGATGGATGTCAAACTGATGATGCAGACCGAAGTCGCGGAGGTCTATGAGCCCTTCGCACATGGGCGTGGCTCGTCCTCGACCATGCCGCAAAAGCGCAATCCGATCTCCTCCTGCTACATACATTCGGCAATTTCAGTGGTCCGACAACACGCCGCGGCCTTGATGGACGCAATGGTCGCCGATCACGAGCGCTCAACCGGACCGTGGGAGATCGAGTGGATCGTATTGCCGGAGGCTTTCTGCCTGATCGCGGGGGCGCTGAGGCAGGCCCGCTTCGTGCTTGATGGACTTGAAGTCGACGAAAACCAGATGCGCGCCAATCTGGAGATGACGAACGGGCTAGTGGTTTCGGAGGCCGTGATGATGGGCCTTGGACGCCATCTGGGGCGCGAATACGCGCATGATCTGGTCTACGATATCTGCCGAAATGCGGTGCGGCAGAAGAGGCCGCTCCTGGATCTCCTGCTGGAAAACAAGGAGATCGCGGCAGCGATGAGCCGCAGCGAACTCGAGTCGCTATGCGATCCCGCGAAGTATCTGGGTCAGGCCGGCGGCATGGTGGATCGCGTGCTGGCGCAGAGATCTGGAGGGTGAAGAGACTGCAGTCTCCTTTCGAACAGGAAGTCGACCTCTCTAAGTCCGGGTTGGGTCAAAATCGGAACACGCTTAATACCGCGGCCTCAGCCACGCAACCTCATCCGGTCCGCGCGCGCGCAGCCCGCCACGAAGTCGATTACCGCGCGCACCGCGGGGAGATCGACAAGGTCCGGATGCGCAAGCAACCAGAGATCCGACACGCTCGCCAGCTTCTGCGGCGCGACCCGCACCAGATCCGGATAGGCGGAGGCGACAAAGCAGGACAGCGCGGAAATCCCGAGGCCAGCCCGTGCCGCGGCAAGCATGTCACCCTGCGACGAACAACGCAGCACGACCGATCCCTGCCGGGTGATGACATCGCTCCAGCGCGCGAGACGCTCGTTCGACATCCGGTCGGCAAAGCCTATGATGCTGTGCCCCTTCCATTCGTCGCGCCGTTCTGGCAGCCGCCGCCGCGCCGCGTAGTCGCGCGAGGCGTAGAAGCCGGTACCGAGGCGGCCGATCTTGCGGCCGATCAGGTTCTCTTCACCGCTGTCCGACCGGGCGCAACACGACATCGGCCTCGCGGCGGCGCACGCTGGCCGGATACGGATGGGTGATGATCTCCAGTTGGATATGGTCGTGCGCGCGCAGAAAAGGCCCAAGCCGCGGCATCAGCCAGTGCGAGGCGAACGTCGCACCGATCGACAGCTTGACCACGCCGCGGGCCTGCGCGCCGGTCGCCGAGACAGCTGCTTCGGCGCGCAACGCCGCCAGTGCCATGGCATCGACGTGTTCGCGGAATTTGCGCCCCTGCGAGGTCAGCGAAAGACCTTCGTTGGATCGCGCAAACAAGGGAATGCCGAGTTGGTCTTCCAGTAGCGCAATCTTGCGCCCGACCGTCGGATGACTGGAGCGCAACTGCCGCGCTGCGGCTGCGAAGCTTCGGGTCTCGGCCACCGCGACGAAGGTCTTGCACAGGTCCCAGTCCATTGGCGCCCCGGCCTTGTGTTCATTATTGAATATCCATCTGTTCAATATTGAACATCGAAGCAACACCCGTCCAGCCCTATAATGCTGCATAGGGAAGGCGATCGGAGCCACCACTCGCTCGCCGGCGAAACCCCAAGGGAGGATTAGATGCCGTTGCCCGCTTCGCTTGCCAGATACGCTCGAACTGCCGGTGGTCGGCTCACCGCTGTTCATCGTGTCCGGGCCCGAACTGGTCATTGCGCAATGCAAGGCCGGCATCGTCGGATCGTTTCCGGCGCTGAACGCGCGCCCCGTCGAGAAGCTCGACGAATGGCTGACGCGGATCGATAACGAACTCGGCGAATACAAGGCGCTGCATCCGGAGAAGAAGGTCGCGCCCTACGCGGTCAACCAGATCTGCCACGCCTCCAACGACCGGCTGATGAAGGACATGGAAACCTGCGTCAAGCACCGGGTTCCCATCATCATCACCTCGCTGCGCCCGCCACAGGAAATCGTCGAGGCCGCGCATTCCTATGGCGGCGTGGTGTTCCACGACGTGATCAACGTCAAGCATGCGCGCAAGGCCGCCGAACAGGGCGTCGATGGCCTCATTCTGGTTTGCGCCGGCGCCGGCGGGCACGCCGGCACGCTGTCGCCGTTCGCGCTGGTGCGCGAAGTGAAGCAATGGTTCAAGGGCACCATCCTGCTGTCGGGGGCGATCTCCGACGGCTGGAGCATTGCTTCCGCGCTCGCGCTCGGCGCCGACCTTGCCTACATGGGCACGCGTTTCATCGCCACCGACGAGGCCAATGCCGATCTGGCCTACAAGCAGGCGCTGACCGAGCACGCCGCGCACGACATCGTCTATTCGAACCTGTTCACCGGCGTGCACGGCAACTATCTCGGCCCGTCGATCGTGGCCGCCGGTCTCGATCCCGACAATCTGCCGGTCGCCGACAAGTCGAAGATGAATTTCGGCTCCGGCGGCAACATGAAGGTCAAGGCGTGGCGCGACATCTGGGGCTCGGGCCAGGGCATCGGCCAGATCGCCGACGCGCCGCCGGTCGCGGAACTGGTGGAGCGCCTGAAGGCCGAATTCACCGACGCGGGCGTCGAGTTTTTCAAGCGGGCGCGCGCTTGAAGCGCGCCCGGTTTCAACAACAATCAAGCAGCGGGAGTGGGACAATGAGAGTATCGCGACATGCATTGGCCATCGTGCTCGCATTTGGCGCGGATCGCGACGCCGCCGCCGCCGACGACGGCGCCAAGGACGAAATCCGCATCGGCCAGACCTTGCCCTATAGCGGCCCGGTGTCCGGATTCGGGATCATCGGGCGGGCGCAGGAAGCCTATTTCGAGAAGGTCAACGCCGAGGGCGGCATCAACGGCCGCAAGATCAAATTCATCACTCTCGATGACGCGTACTCGCCGCCCAAGACCGTCGAGCAGACCCGGAAACTGGTCGAGCAGGAGGAGGTGTTGTTGATGTTCGGCTCGCTCGGAACCGCCACCAACAACGCCGTGCATCGCTACCTCAACGGCAAGAAGGTTCCGCAACTGTTCGTGCTGAGCGGCGCAACCAAATGGGCCGACCCGAAGAATTTCCCGTGGACCATGCCGGGGATGGCGGCCTACGAATCCGAGGGCGTCGTCTACGCCAAATACATCCTGCAGACCAAGCCGGACGCCAGGATCGCGATCCTGTCGCAAAACGATGACTTTGGCCGCGACTATGTCGCGGGCTTCAAGCGCGCGCTGGGCAGCAAGGCAGCGTCCATGATCGTGGCAGAGGCGAGCTACGAGACCAGCGCGCCGACCATCAGCTCGCAACTCGCGACGCTGAAGGCATCCGGCGCCAACGTGCTGTTCGGCGTCGTGCTCGGAAAATTCACCTCGCAGATGATCAAGGGTGTTGCCGAACTCAGCTGGAAGCCCGATCTTTTCTTCGTGCCAACGTCGGCGTCGTCGATCTCGTTCCTTGAGCCCGCGGGACTTGAGAATGCGGTTGGCCTAATCTCGTCCAGCAACCAAAAGGATACGATCGACGCTCAATGGGCTGACGACGCCGGCGTGAAGGAATATCTTGCGTTCATGAAACAATATTTGCCCAACGCCGATCTGAACAATTCGAATTACGCCGCGGGCTACCACTACGCCACCCTTCTGATGAAGGTGTTGACGGCGTGCAAGGATGATTTCAGCCGCGACAACATCATGCGCCAGGCGGCATCGCTACGCGAGGTTCCGCTGCCCCTGCTGCTGCCGGGTATCACGGTATCGACCAGCGCCGACGACTATCTGCCGTTCCAGCAGCTGAGGCTGCGACGTTTTAACGGCAAGAGCTGGGTTGGCTTCGGCGATATTCTGGACGACCGCCAGGATTGAGACCGGCGGAACCGGGAACGTGACATTGATCATCAGCGGCGAACGCTCCATCGGCTATGACGAAATTCACGCCCGCATCGCGCGGGCGGCGACAGGATTTCGGGCGCTCGGCCTGCGCGGCGGTGCGCCCGTGGCCATGATGCTGCGCAACGACTTCGCGTTCTTCGAGGTTTCGGGCGGCGCGGCGGCGCTGGGCAGCCCGGTGGTGCCAATCAACTGGCATCTGAAGGCCGAGGAAGTTGGCTACATCCTGGCCGACAGCGGTGCCGATATTCTGGTCTGCCACGCCGATTTGCTGCCGCAGATCAGCCGCGGCCTGCCCAGCCATCTGCGGCTCCTGGTGGTGGCAACACCGCCGGAAATCGCCACGGCGTTCGGCATCACGCCTGCCCTGACGCAAGTCCCCGCCGGAATGACGGACTGGGACTTCTGGCGCGACAGCCACGCGCCGTCGCTGGAGCCGCCGGGGCGCAGCTCGCCGATGTTTTATACCTCAGGCACCACAGGCATGCCGAAGGGAGTACGCCGCAAGCCGATGCGGCCCGAACAGCTCGCCGCGTCCGAGCGCGTCGGCGCCATCGCGTATGGCATCAAGCCGAAGCGATGACCAGGTCATCCTGATGAACGGCCCGATGTATCATTCGGCGCCGAGTTCCTATGGCATGCTGGCGTTCCGTCACGGCTGCAAGATCGTGCTCGAACCGCGCTTCGATCCTGAGGATATGCTGCAACTGATCGCGCGCCACCGCGTCACCCATATGCATATGGTGCCGACCATGTTCGTGCGCCTGTTGCGGCTGCCGGAGCAGGTGAAGAGCCGCTACGATCTCTCCTCGCTGCGCTTCGTGGTGCATGGCGCGGCGCCCTGCCCGCCACAGGTCAAGCGCGCGATGATCGACTGGTGGGGACCGGTCATTCACGAATATTTCGGCTCCACCGAAACCGGGATTCCCATCTGGCATTCGGCACAGGAAGCGCTGGCGAAACCCGGTACCGTCGGCCGCGCCATCGAAGGCGGCATCGTGAAAATCTTCCGCCCGGACGGCGGACCGTGCGAGGTCAACGAACCTGGAGAAATCTTCATGCGGCAGACCGCGGTGTCGGATTTCGACTACCACGGCAAGGCCGAGGCGCGCGCCGAAGCCGGCCGCGACGGTCTGGTTAGTGTCGGTGACGTCGGCTATCTCGACGCCGACGGCTATCTGTTCCTGTGCGACCGCAAGCGCGACATGGTGATCTCCGGCGGCGTCAACATCTATCCGGCGGAAATCGAGAACGCGCTGATCGGTATGGCCGGCGTGCGCGACTGCGCGGTGTTCGGTATTCCCGACGACGAATTCGGCGAACGGCTGTGCGCCTGCATCGAGCCCGAACCGGACGCTGCGTTGTCGCCTGCCGCCGTGCAGGATTTCCTGCGCGGACGCCTTGCAAATTTTAAGGTTCCAAAGGAAATCCAGTTTCTCGACGCGCTGCCTCGTGAGGCCAGCGGCAAGATCTTCAAACGCAAACTGCGTGATCCCTATTGGAAAGACCACGTTCGCAATGGCGCATGACCGCGAATGTTGTCTCCGCGAGACGCTGCGCTTGTTACCGATGTACGCATGAAGCGCAGTGGTTGGATTCCGTTTGCTCGCAGTGGTTCGATTCCGTTTGCAGCATTCGAAGACGAGTACGACAGCCCGGTACAACAGTGCCGGACTGCCGTGCCCTTCCCCAACTCCCTTCGTTGAGAAGAACGGCTCCACGGCCTTGGCGAGGGTTTCTGCGTCCATTCCTTCCCCAGTATCTCGGACTGAAAGAACGACATCTCATAGCGCCACATAGCTCGTAGCTGTAGTTTAAGCGGCGAAACGCTGCAACGATAAGAATGCTGCTTAGCGACGTACAGAAATCGATACGCTCTGTTTCGCGCAATGGATATTGCGCCGTATCCTGGCAGCCAGGCGTTCTAGCTGTTGCCACCCCCATTATCTTAGATGGGCAGCCGATCTACGCACTGAACTTTAGCGTCCAAGAGGTTGAGCCCTCCGACGCACTCGCGGATGAAATTGGGGCGTACCTGATCGCCTTCTCTACCAAGTGCAAGGAAGCGCTCTCGATCAGCTAGGACCGACTGGCTGGTTAGAGGCCACGTGTTACAGGCGTGTTGCATCGGCACGCTAGGCAAACCACTTAAAGCTACCGAGCCACGAACGGCCGCTTTGCGCCAACAGCCGTCGTTCGCCGACTACTCTGAATTTATGGGCCACGCCTGTGTCACCATTCCATTCTCTCACTCGCCTCAAGGACAGCTCCGTCGAGCGGCGCCGTGACCAGTGCGACTTGGCTGTCACGCTCCGCAGGCGGCGGCGCGAACAAGAAGTAGAAGTGTTTGCCGAACGTCCGAAGCCAGGGGATCGCAAACCACACCAGCGTGGCGGCCTGAAGCGCAAGGCTAAGACCGAATGCGGCCTGATAGGCCGCGACCGGATAATGTCCGTCCTGAGACGGCCATTGCTCGACCACGAGCCCAATGCCGTATTGCATCGTGAACGCCCAGCCAAAGTGCAAGAGATTCAGAGCGCCATTGGCGCGCGCAGCAAATTCTTTCGGGAAGTAATCGGCTATGACCGCAAAGCTTAGCACTGTTGCGGCGCCAGCGATCGACACAATGGACCAAGGCAGAAGTGATGGCAGGGGAATGCGCAAAACCAGGGCGAGTTCGGCCACGATGAACAGCGTTCCCACGCCCGCCAACAGGACTTCCGTTCTTATATTAAGTTTGCGCAGGCGATCGGCCATGGCACCAAGCAGGAGGGCTCCAAGGCTTAGGCCAACAGCCATCAGGAACATTTGAGCGGCCCGGCTGTGGTGGTCGAATCCTTCCACGTCGGTAAGCCAGGCTGCAGCCCACAATGACTGTAGCGCCCAGGACGAGCCAATACAGGCGGCCGAGAGCGGAGCGACTCTCAGGAAACGCGGATCTGAATAGATGGACCACAACGTAAGTGGCTTTCGAGCGGAGGTGGCGATCTCTGAGTCCGCGATACGCTCCGGAACGACCATATAAATGAGTCCACCTACTGTGACCGTGCCGATCGTCAGGATTTCAAACAGGCTGCGCCAACCGAGATAGTTCAGCAACCAATCGGTTGGGGCGGTCGCCGTGACCGCGCCGAACGATCCCAACATGATCATCCAGCCGTTGGCGAGCGCGACGCGCTCTCTCGGAAACCAGGTGACGATGGCCTTGAGCCCGGCCATCAATGAGCCGGCAACGCCAAGTCCGATCATGGCGCGCGCAACAAGAAGCTCCGGGAAGCTCGAGGCGGTACCGAACAGCGTTGCGCCGCCAGCCGCGATGACCAGCAGCACGCCTTGGACTCGACGCGGCCCAAGTCGGTCTAGAAGCACCCCTATTGGAATCTGGGTCAATCCGAACACCAGGAAGTAGATTGACGCGAGCAGCCCGGTCTCGGCGGCATCGAGCCCAAAATCGGAGGCCAATGCCGGCGAGATCGCGGCATTGATCGTCCGAAACAGGTAGGCAAGGTAGTAACCTGCAGCAAAGGGCAAAAAAACTGAGAAGATTAGCCGCCATTTTGACAGCGGCTTTTCGCGCAAAGCCTCTAACCTTGCCTTTGATGATTCTGGATCGGAATTTTGCGCGGCTGGCGGGTTTGGCCCTCGATCCAAGGTAGGTTCGGTCCGGTCGGCAGTCACCTTCGCATGCTGGGAAAAGCCCGGACTGCGGCGCCCCGCCTTGGCTGACGCGGGCGGCGTCTGCTCGAGATTAAGGCGTTCAGAGGCAGCACTCGACTCCTTGTGAGCTGGCGTCGAATTGTGCGTCGGCCGCTCGCCCGTTGCCTGATCCGATTCTTCCTGTTGAGCGGAGTTTAGGCGGTCGATGGTCTCCTGCATAAGCGGCCGGCCCTCACGAACGCGGCGATCGACTTGCTCGGCCAGGACTTTGAAGCGCTCGTCGCCGAGAATGACCGCCTCGCGCTGTCGCGATTCGGGAACCGGCGGCATGACGGCCAGATGATATCGGGCGTGCAGCGCGACCGTCTCGGCGATCATCCGCATATCGCGCTCGAGGTGGTCGAACCTGGCGTGCATATCGTCGAGACGCTCCCGCATCAGAGCTTCGACGGATGGGGCGGGGTTCAGAAAATGCTCGAGGGCGGCTTCCACAAGCATGCTCTTGCCGACGCCCGGTCGGTCGGTTGCGACGTCAAGCCGACCGCAGACGCCCTCACTAAGCCGAACCGTCACTTTGCGGCGTGCCGAGGCTTTGCGCTTGCGCGACGGTCGAACGTCAACGCGATCGGCTTGCGCATCCAGATCGGCCAGCTGTTGCATTTTCCGACAATCCCCAAAAGCCCCACGATCGAGACCGCGGCATCGCGATACGATTGATGAGGTGAACCGACCTGATGGGAATTACAGAAAGGACAGGCGAAGCATTGGCTTCAACAGAGCAGAGCCGGAGACCATGCTCTGGAGTAGAAAAAGAAAGGAGATGCGGAATCGCGCTGACGGCAACTGAGTATCGGTGCAAAGGCAACGTCTGTTGAACGGATTGCCAGCTAAAGGATCACCAGAGCCCGAACGAAAGATCGACCCTCACCATCGGTGAGCAATCGCCTTCACGAGTGAGGCTTTATGGGGCGCCCGGCTCATTCTCAAGATGAAATGGCGCCCTCCTCAAGGAGAGCCGGCCTGATCCGTGACTTTCGCTACGTTTGCAATGTCGGGCAATTCGACGCTGACTTCCTTAAGAAGCGTCGATCCGCTAGAGAGCCGTCGGCCGAGCGCTTCGACAAAGCGATCGTAACGTTCTGCGCCTTTGGCACGGGCTGCAGGGCTCGACTGCTCTGGGAGTGCCGGCGTTGACGTCAGCCAGAAACGGATGAACAGAGCTATCGTCTCGAGCGTGATGCCGTCATTGCGTTCCAGCCGTTCGAGCACTCGCACGATGCGGTCCAGCCGCTTGGCGATCGCAGCCTCCCGCCGATCGGAATCGTCAGGAGAAAGGAAGGAGGCGATCGCGGCCTCTGCAACCAGGGACTTCGGCTTGCCCTGACGTGTGGCGTAGGCCTCGAGGCTAGCGAAGATCTCTCGATCGAGATAGATGCTGAGCTGAGCCTTTTTCATCTCACCTGCTCATAGGCCCATCTTGTCGTCCGGGTCGAGGCTGACAGCGCGTGCCAGGCCCTGCATCGATCGGTTCAAGGCTCGCTGCTTGCACGGCATCGGCATCGCCCTCGTCCGGCGCGGCATCAAATTCGTTCTCGGCGAGCGGCGCCTTGACGACGATCTCCTCATGTTGCGGCAGTTCCGGTTCGCGGCGAATGCCGCCATTCTGATCGCGTACCTTTGCTTGCGAGAGCCGCAAGCAGCTTGACCGAAGGAGGAATTGGCGCATGTCCTGACCACTCGTCCGGTCGCGCGACTCAAATTGATCGGCACCGCGCGCGATGGCTTCAAAATCCGGCTCTGGAACTGCGGATCCTCGTAGTACCGGACCTTGCGGGCGCGCACCGGATGCACGCCGGAGACCATCACGATCGCCTCGTTCGGCGAGAGTTGCATGACTTCACCGGGCGTCAGCAGCGGACGCGACGTTTCCTGGCGGCTCACCATCAGATGACCAAGCCATGGCGAAAGGCGATGCCCGGCATAGTTCTTCATGGCGCGCATCTCGGTCGCGGTCCCGAGTGCATCAGACACCCGCTTGGCGGTGCGCTCGTCGTTGGTCGAAAACGCGATGCGGATATGGCAATTGTCGAGGATCGCGTGGTTCGGCCCATAGGCACGTTCGAGCTGGTTCAAGCTTTGCGTGATCAGGAAACTGCGGATGCCGTAGCCTGCCATGAAGGCAAGCTGGCTCTCGAAGAAGTCGAGGCGGCCAAGCGCCGCGAACTCATCGAGCATCAGCAGGAGCCTTTGCCGCCGCCGGTCGGTATCCAGGCTCTCGGTCAGTCGCCGTCCGATCTGGTTGAGGACGAGGCGCATCAACGGTTTTGTGCGGGCGATGTCGGAGGGCGGTACCACCAGATACAGCGATATGGGTCGAGCTCCATCGACCAGGTCACGGATGCGCCAGTCGCTCCGCCCCGTGACCTTGGCGACCACGGGATCGCGGTAAAGCCCCAGGAAGCTCATTGTCGTCGACAACACACCTGAGCGCTCATTTTCGCTCTTGTTGAGTAGTTCGCGCGCCGACGAGGCCACCACCGGATGAGCGCGCTCGCCGAGATGCGGCGTCGCGAGCATCGCATTCAGCGTCGCTTCGATCGGGCGTGATGGATCGGAGAGGAAGTTGGCGACGCCTGCGAGCGTTTTGTCGGCCTCGGCGTAGAGGACATGCAAGATTGCGCCAACCAGGAGCGAATGACTGGTCTTTTCCCAATGATTGCGGCGCTCGAGCGCCCCTTCGGGATCAACGAGAATGTCGGCGATATTTTGCGCGTCACGTACCTCGCAGTCGCCTTTGCGGATCTCAAGCAGCGGATTATAGGCTGCGCTCGCGGGATTGGTCGGATCGAACAGGAGCACGGACCCAAACCGCGCACGCCAGCCGGAGGTCAACTGGAAATTCTCGCCCTTGATGTCGTGGACGATCGTGGAATACGGCCATGTCAGGAGGGTTGGGATGACCAGACCGACGCCCTTCCCGGACCGCGTCGGCGCAAAACACAGCACATGTTCCGGACCATCGTGCCGGAGATAGCTGCCACCAAGACGACCGAGCACGACCCCGTCCGGCCCAAGAAGTCCCGCGCGCCGAACCTCCCTTATGTCGGCCCAGCGCGCCGAGCCATACGTCGTCACGTGTTGGGCTTCCTTCGCGCGCCAGACCGAGAGGATGATGGCAACAGCCATGGCTGCGATCCCGCCACTTGCGGCGATGCCCCCGCCCTCAATGAAAATCTTCGGTGCGTAGGCGTCGAACTTGAACCACCAGATGAAGAAGGCGAGCGGCTGATAGACCGGCCAGCGCCCGATCACGAACCAGGCAGGCCCGAGCTGCGGCTGGAAAGCCAGGCGCCAGGCGGTCCATTCGGTCGCCGCCCAGAGAAAGGCGAGCACGACGACCGACACGAAGAGCAGTTGGCCCCAGAGGATTTTGGTTGCAGACATGCGCAGAGCTGATGCGCGCCCGAAGCAACATTCAACGACAATCCGCTCGCCGTCGTGATGATGCGCACCGTGGCGTAGATATCGGCTGGTCAGAGCGAGAGGTCGCGCTTGCGTCCAAAATTCCAGTCAACGCCACCGGGACCGGCAATGCCGTTCACTTGCCTGCCAAGCTCGCGTTCCAGAGAAGGTATCCAGGGCACGAGCTGGAACCCCAAGCCGTTGTCGATCATCGCGAAGCGGCCGGAGGCAAGCGACAGTCGTCGGCGATAAACGCCTGAGACGTGGTCCCCTGTTTCGGCAGGCAGATGCGCGTGCCCGGTTTCCGAGGCGAGACGCCGTCCGACCGCATCGAGCTCGCGGTTGCGCAGCGTACCGACCAGGTTGCGCCCGAATGTAACCCTATCTCCATCACGTCGGGCCAGCCCCTGCTCCGCCAAGGTATCGATCCGCCGATCAAGCGCCGCTCGGACCTCGGCGCCAAAACCGGCGCGCGAGAGCTCGGTAGACTCTCGGGCGACCAGCCGCCGGTCGAGCCAGGTCGCCCCCTCTGCGGCCACCTGCTGATCGAGGTTAAGATCCGAGCGGACCGCTAGCGCGATCCGCTGACGGCCCCTTGCATCCTCAAACCGGCGTAATTCCACAATGCCGCCGATCGGACCGTCGCCGGCCATATCGATATCGGGAAGCTTGAGGTGGTGGACGCGCCCATCGATCCCGTCAACGACGGCGAACGCCGTACCCCGCAGCTCATCGTCGAGGCCGCGGGCAATGAGACGACCGATGATGGGTTCGCCGTGGGATTCGCCCTCGAGCGCCCAGGATGACGGCGCGCGAGTGGCGCCATCCTTGGTGAGGGTCTTGTGCAGCCGCTTGATGATATCGCCGCGCTCGCCCAAGTGCACGCAAGCGCTGCTCCGCGTCAGCTGGCCAGGACCCAGCGCGCCGGCCCGGCGGGCTCGGCGAGACCCAGCCGCTCGAGCGTCCGCATTCGCCCGATCCGGATCTCCCGCAACGGATCGCCCGCGGCATCGCGGTCCGGCCGAAGATCAATGACCCCATCCGCCGCCCCCGCTTCCCGGGCAAGCACCCGATCGAGTCGTGTCCAGCGTTCTGCTGTCACGTCCGCTTCAAGCCCGCGTCGAACCTCCAGCTCGGATCGCGGACCGAGCTCGCGCGTGACAAGGTCGCCGGCACGCGCGCGCAATCCCGAGCCGATATAATCCCGGCTAATGACGAGGTCGGAACCATCGTCAGCCCGGCCCCGCACAAGGATATGAATATGAGGATGCTCGGTGTTCCAGTGGTCGACGGCGACCCAGTCGAGCCGCGTGCCGAGATCGCGCGAGGCCTGGTCCATCAGCTCCCGAGTAAAGCCGCGCAAACTCGATAGCTCGCCGGCGTCGTCCGGCGAGACGATGAACCGGAAATGATGCCGGTCTCCTTCGCAGCGTTCGGCAAAAGCCCGGCCGTCCGCATCGTCTCCGGCGGCATCGAACAGTTTCCCGGGCGATCCATCGCGGGTGACGCCATCGCGCTTGAGATACCCGATATGGGCGCGCAACGCGCCGGGCGAACGCATCTGTCGGACGACGCGCGCCTTGACCATGGCGCCACGGCCGCGCGCTTGCAGCATTCGCGACGCGGCAAGGCTCGCGGCGCGTCCGCGCCCAAACCTGCTGCTACGGCTACCAGAGCCGCGTGAAAGACCGCCGGCCTTCTGCGCGGCCTGGAGCGCCTGCGCAAGGAAGGGTTTTGTTCGCGGCCCGCGCGTCGAGCGAATTCTGCCTGGGCGGACGCGGAAATCGTCGTTACCGCTCATCGATCGCTCCGCAGGGTGTCAAAAGTCGAGGGCCGATAATGCGTTGTCGAAAAGCGCAAGTTGCGAGAGACGCTCGCAATGTTTGCGAGAAAGTCCTGAATTTGGCGCTGTTCCTCACCCAACCGACCGTCCGCACCTTGCGGCTTTTATCCTGCCCTCCTCGGTCGCTCGTTCCCAGCGCCCATCCTCCAAGCCTGAACTTCCCAGGGATTCGCAGCCGCTCGCGAGAAAATGCAAATGCAGTCATTGCGGTTGATCCTTGTTTAGTGGGATTGAGAGACAGCTCGGCTGGGAGCCGTTTCGGCGTGGAAAACCCGCCGTGAACTGAGCAATAAATTGCGATGTTGCAGCATGACGGATGCACACCGATAGTCAGTCGCGTGCGTCCACGCGGTCGATAAACAGCGGAGACTGCCGCCAAGGAACTGCACGCCTGCCGCCAAATGCGGTGCGCTCTCCCTGTTCGTCGCCGAGCAATGGCGCGACTGCAGCGACATAGGCCACGGTGTCCGGTGGAAGCGGTTGGCCTGTTGCGAGGTGCTGTTCGTACCGCGACGGACCCGCGTGGTAGGCCGCAAGGAAGCCTGCCGATCCGAAGCGGTCGTGCATCTCCCTGAGATACGCGGTGCCCGCAAATACGTTGTCGCGCGGATCAAACGGGTCGAGGCCGAGGCCGTAGCGAACGCTGAGTTCAACCCAGGTGCCAGGCATGAGTTGCATCAGGCCCATTGCACCGCGAGGCGAGATTGCATGCTCGTCGCCTCCGCTTTCAATTTGGATGACGGCACGAATCCAGCGCGCCGGCACGGCAAAACGATCGGAGGCTTCCTCGATGAATTTCGCAAGCCGATCGGTTGACTCAGCTCGTGATGGATTCTGCGCTGACGCTGGTGACGCGAAGCGGAAAAGGCCGCGAGTTGGGATCAATGAACAGCGTGACTGCAGCTAAAATGCGTGCGATCGGCGAAAGCGAACCTAAGCACTTGGATGCGCCGGTCAGCTGCGTCGGCATGGCTGTGCCGTTGCGTGCGGCGTGAGAGGGTTACGGCTGTGAGTTCCGGCCGGGAGGGAAAGATCGACGACCAAAGATAGGAGCAACGATCGGATGATAGGCAGCGAGTGGAGCGCATGATCATTCCTCGTCGGTCCAGACCGGAACCGCTTTGCCGATGACTGCGGATGCTGGGAGCGGTCCAAAGTAACGACCGTCGAGTGAGTCCGGGGACTGCCAGTTCATGACAAAGACGTCGCCATCAGCAATGACGCGGCATCCGTGCCAGACCGGAAGCGGACGGCCTCGTCCGTCGCGTTCACGTGCCTGGCCCATATCGATACCGTCGACAACGATTGTTACGCCGTTCTGCAGACCGTTTGTCCAGAAAGCGCCAGCACGCGCTTGAGCATGGGAACGCCGATCGGCAGGTAGCCATTGAGATCGAGGAATGCGGCGAGAAGATCGGGAGGCTGAACGGCAACAAGTTCGGTGACGGTCAACGTTGTCACGGGCCGAAGGCGATAAAGGCCGATCGGAACGCTATTTGATGCGTTCCATATGTAGTGCGGCGTTGCTCCTCCGACCGTCGAAAGGAGAAGAACGGCCGTTGCAAATGTCGTGAAAATTGTCGCACACCGGGCGCTCATGACGAGACCCTCCGCCGATGGAGCCAGGCTTGGTGACGGGATCGGGTATATGGTCGAGGTGTTTCGTTGACCGACAATCGGTTATGAACGTGGTGCCAGTAGTCGGGTGCTGCGTCGGCAGGATCAATGTCGAGCGCCTCGACGGCATCGATCAATTGCAGAACCCGTTCGACCTTTAGCCAGCCTGATAGTCGCAACAGGCTTTCACCGCCGGGCCTGATCCACGGCACTGTCGAATAGCTCTGCCCTGGTATCGCCGCTCGCAGGATATCGATGCGGGATAGAACCGTCCCAAAGTCGTTGGACGTCCAACGGACAAACGCGAAGATGCTCCCTGGAGCGAAAGACAGGATGCGTCGATTGCGGTCCAGGATGCTTTCCGACACGGCGCGACCAAACCGAACGCGGTTCTCGATGCGCTTTTCGAGCCACAAGAGTTCAACTGTCGTGAGGTCGCTCACGGTGACTTCTTTGGTCGGGTATCTTTCGGGGGTGTGAGCGTGTCTCTTCATGGATCAGCGCCGCTCCTTTCCCGCATAGGGGATGGGAGCGTGCCGCTTTGCCGGCAGTACGGTGCCGGCGCCTGGATCGCTGGTTGAGGTTCTGGTGCCGATGTCTGCCCATGCGTTCAGATCGGCCACCGCGTACACGACGCGACCGCCGATTTTCCGGTAAGCGGGACCGGTGCCGTAGGTTCGGTGCTTTTCGAGGGTGCGGGGTGAAAGGCTGAGATATCGGGCTGCTTCGGCAGTCCGCAGGTATCGTGGCGAGATAGCGAGGCTAGCGTCGGACATCTGACAAGCTCCGTTGCCGTCTGGAGCGCCAGCGAGTTCAGTGGCGCGTTGACGGCGACAATGACGGAGAAGGGCCTCGAAGGGGGATGCCGAAGATGAGGGGGTCTATTTTCGACACCCCCGGGCGAACGCCTATTTCTTCCGAGTGGCGAACGCAAAAGGGCGCGATAGCCGCCCCGCATCAGAGCGATGCCGTTCTTGACCAGGCGGATGGTACGGCCGCGCAGATCGTGAGATTTCCAGTCGCGATCCGGGACGCGACGTCTCCCGAACAGGCCTTCTGCTATTTCGCGATAGCTGTTTCCCTCCAACCACCCATCGAGCGCGCGCACGGCCAGTATGAGCCGCCGACGCCGCTGGAAAGGCAGAGGAAGAGGAGGAGAGCCCAGGGGGCGCTGTTCGAGCGCCGACCAAAATCGGTGTGCCGCCTGCGAGCGGATGTCGAAATTTGCGTCGAGTGGCAGATCGACGGCAAGCAATGAGTCGCCGGCAGGAAGTTCGTGCAGCCAAAGGCGATGGATCGCACCTCCCAGCGGCACGATGGCATGCCATCCATCCGGCGCACGACGAAGCTCGCCGCCGGCCATTTTGGCCAGGTCGAGACGGTGTCGCCCAGAAAACACGGGAACGACGAGCCTGCGGACCGGGAGCACGGTCGACAGAGCCTCGGGTGCCCAGAAAATTGTTTGTCTGTCGAACGTCTTCTGCGGATCAGCCGCGAAAAGACAACCCCCATTTCTGTCGGAAGTCGTGAGTGATCCCATCTGATTGGTCGTCGCTCACGAGAGCTTTGTACTCTCCCTGGTACTCGCTATCGCGGCGCAGCCACTCCCAGGCAATGTCCGCCGTTTCTGCCTTCTCGAAGTTTGCGTAGGCTTGCTCTGATCTCCAATCGAATGCTGACATCGTACCAATTCCCCACTGCACTAAAGTGGAAGAATTGCAGCACGACAAATGTGACCATTTCTGGTTGCATTCATGCGCGTGGGCAATTGCCCCAATTTTGTTTCTCGGTTGGATGTCAACAAGACGTCACGTTAGTTTCAAACAGCCTTCATCATTCGCTCTTCGGCCATCCGCGCTGAAGCAAATCACGGTAGCCGTGGCGCGCCACCCACTTCGCGCGAGCTAGATGACTGTCGAAAGTACGCCGAGCGCGGTCCGGATCGAGTGTAGGATCGATCTGAAGAACGATACGCGCGACTTCGCGCCAGTCAGCGTTGTCCGCTTCGGCATCGAGGAGACGGGCATAAGTGACGGCATGTTGCTCATCATAGGGCGTCAGCGCCGGCTCGTCCGGCGCTACGTCTACAACTTTGGCATTGAGCGGCGGCATTACAGGAAACTCCTAAGGGCCTAGAAGCTTCGACCGGGCGAATGCTGGCTGCACCTCAGCTATCTTCTCGCTAGCAGCCCAACCGGTCCACAGGTTTCTGGACTGCAAAGATTAATTAATTCTTCGAATGCGAAGGTTTCCAGGTCCCAGTGCGATCGTGACGTGCAGCCCGTGATGGAACACTTTTCAAGATACTGCTTCTCGGTCTTGAACCGGCTGAAAGGTGCTGTCGTCTTCGATCCACGACAGTAGCACAAATTCGATGAATACATATTATAGGAGATAAACCTCATAGTATGTAAAGACGCAACTTGCGCATATGGATATGCGCAAGCTGGTCGGCCGCAATTTTGGGAGATTTAGAAGAGCAAAGGGCTTCACCCAGGAGAGTTTTGCCGAGGCTTCTGGCTTTACCCAACAGTATATCAGCGGTCTCGAAACGGGCCGACGCAATCCGACGGTTGTGACGTTATTTGAACTCGCCAGCACGCTCGGGATAAGCCACGTCGATCTCGTTGTGCCCGATGATGAAGCCCGCAGCGAGCGGACGAAGAGCGGCAAGCGCAAATAGCCTTGTCTAGCTGGGTAATATCGCGAAAGCCGGAAGTGAGAACAAAGCGAAAGCCCCGCCCGGGACACCGGGCGGGGCTTGGCGGCGGAGTCTTACTCGCCGTTCTTCCGCGGCCGCGACCAGAGCAGGGTGTAGCCTTCGCCACCCTCGTCGTCGAACAGGTTCGCGTAGATCGGCGCGTTGAAGGAGGGATCGTCGAGCTTGAGCGAGAGGTAGTCGCGGCCTTCCTCGGAGCGCTTCGACCAGGCTGCGCCGATCTCGGCCCGGCCCACGTAGATGCGGTGGCTCGGAGCGTTGTCGTTGGAGCGGTTGGTTTCTGCGACGATGCGGACGCCCTTGGCCTGCAGGCTCAGGGTGACGATCTCGCCCTGGAAATCGTTGCCGACCTTCTTGAAAGAACCGATGGTAGCCATGTCACTTCTCCTGTTGTGTTTCGAGCCCGCGACCACCGCGGCCTCGATGGCGATGGACAGGCCGAGGACGATCGGCGACGCACCCGCAAGGGCCGGAGCGAAGCGGAGGACGCTGTCGACGCGACTTTCTTGCCTCGCGAGGAATGGGCGTTAGCCCAGGGGAAGAAAGTCGCGTCGACGGCGTTGCGGCTCAGACGATCGAGGCGCAGCCGGTCTTCGGCCAGATCAAGCCATCAAAGAGGCCACGGTGCGTCGCGTGCTGAACCGCAATCTCGGGAGAAGAGGTGGCTAATCTCGGTTAGGCTGCACAAGAGGTCGGAACGGTTCGGCGTAGAGAAAGAAACGCAGTGCGGGAAATGGCGGAATCGTCGCCGAGAGCGATCGCCAAGAGCAACGTCCTTGCCACGTCTATGCGGAGCGGGACTGAGATCCACTCCACCCGGTCGAAGCGCTCCGAGGGAGGACAACGACGTTCTTTCGCTCAAGCTCCGACGCCCCTCAGCGCGCCGATTTACGCGAACCTGTTCGACGACGAGGGTGAAGAGATCATCCCTCTCGCGTGGCGGCCGCGAGAACTGGCTGAGGACTGTCGCCGACCGCCCTGCCCGGTTCGACTGGTCGGGGCTCCGTGAAGACGGCCAATCGCGTCCACGCTGTGCCGCCGATGAAGACCGCACCGAGGCAAGCGAAGACCTCCCGCCAAACCAGCGACGGCACGCCGATTTGCGACATCGCGAGAACGACATGATAGCCAGCAAGTGTGGCCGGCAACAGCGAACACGGCCGCAATGACGGCACGCAAGATCAGAGACCGGGTCATGGCGAACGCGATTTGAGCGATCGCAAGCGTCATGCCGCCGGCGGCGATGCCAACAAGCGGCGCACCGAGGACGCCGGCGCCACTATGAAAGCGCCAACATGCCGGCATTGATCGCCACGAAAAACGGCAAGGCGTATACCGCCAGCGTGAAGATCAGCCAGCAGAACAAGCCGATGCCAACGGTGTTGAGGAGAAGTCCAAGGGCGAGCATGGTGGTGGCTCCATGTGCAAAGGTGTAACGGTCGCGCCTTCCACCACCACCGCGGCGCAAGTTTGGATATAGCATCGAAACGAGGCGGAGTTGCGGCGATGCAACTCCGCCTTGGTGGTGTCGGAAGGCGGCAAGACGGCGCTCATGCGCCGCCGAATTTCCAGACGGGGATGCCGAGCCGTTTCGCCTTGTCGGCGAGGTTGTCCTGGATTCCCGTGCCCGGGAAATGCATGACGCCGATCGGCAGCAGTTCGAGCATGGCGTCGTTGCGCTTGAACGGCGCCGCCTTGGCGTGCTTCGTCCAGTCGGGCTTGAAAGCGATCTGTGGCACCTTCCGGGTGGTCGCCCATTTGGAGGCGATCAGCTCGGCGCCCTTTGGCGAGCCGCCATGGATCAGGACCATGTCGGGATGCTTGGCGTGCACCTTGTCGAGGCGATCCCAGATCAGGTGGTGGTCGTTGAAGTCGAGGCCACCGGTGAGTGCGATCTTCGGTCCTGGCGGCAACATGACCTCGGTCTCGGCGCGGCGCTTGGCGGCGATGAAGTCCCGGGAGTTGATCATTGCTGCGGTGAGCGTGCGGTGATTGACAAGTGATCCCGATCGGGGGCGCCAGGATGAACCGGTGTGGACCTCAAAGCGCTCGATGGCCTGATCGCGGAACAGTTCGAGGCAATTGCGGCGTTCGATCAGCGTGATGCCTTCGGCCGTCAGGCGCTCGAGCTCGACTGATCGCACTTCGGAGCCATTCTGCTCGCGCTGGCTTTTGCGTTGCGCCTGTTCGTTGTCGTCAAGCTGGCGATTCGATTCGGTCTGCCGCACGATGGAAGAGGTTGACGGTCGACCAGAGCAGATCCTCGAGGTCCGGTTCGAGCCGGGTGTCGTTCAGCGTGGCGACCAAGGCGTCGAAGATGTCGGCGATTGCGCCAGCGATCATCTTACCTTCGGGCAGCGGTCTCGGATCAGGCTGGTCGTCGAATGGACGGTAGCCAAAGAGCTGTAATTCGCTGAGGACGTGGTCGGTCGGAGATGACGCGTGCGGTGGTTCGATGTCGTCATGATCGGTCATGGGATGAGGTCCTTTGCCGGATTGGCCGCGCCCATCGCGGCCTTCGTGGCGATCACTCAGACGGCGGGCGGAGCGGGCCAGCACCCGGAGCAACGCGGAGGGCCGAAGCGCCAGCGGAGGATGGCGGAGGCCGGCTATTTTGCTTCGCGATGCAAAGGCCCGAAGGGCCGGCGGAAAATAGCCGGTCGCAGCCATTGCCGGCCCGGGCCGCCTGCCGTCCGATCGCCCTCTAGAAGGCCGTGGTCGCGCCTCTCCGGCATTGGGCCGTCGTGACCGAACTGTCGGCGTCGATCGACAGCCAAACGCGCTTATTCGACAGTGGCCGACAAGAGCAGAAAGCGGGAGACGTCCTCCGGTACCAGCTGAATCCGCAACGCTGCGCGGAGGGCATCGAGGCCGAAGACGTGCAGATCCTCGTTGAAGTCACCCAGCCGAGGTGACAACGGGATTGCTTCGATGCCGGCGGTTTCCGCGCGTTGCGACAAAACGGCTTGCACAACGTCACCGGCGGCGTCGGCATCGCGGGCGATATAGAGCCGACGCAAACTCGACGACAGCGCCATGGCAGAGAGGTGATTGGCCGACAGTGCAGCGGCCATCGGCAAGGTCGGAAGCACGCAGCGTAGCGACAGCATGGTCTCGATGCCTTCGCCGGCAACAAGCACGTCTTCATCCGCCACGCCGAAACGAACTGCGTTGCCGAGCAGGTCGCCCATGGCTCGTCGGGGCGTGTCGATCGGGGCCTTGCCGAGCCGAACGTGATCAAAGCCGTCCGGATCGAGCCAGGTACGGTGCACGCCGGTGATCTTGCCGTCGAGGTCGGTGACGCGAGCGATCATCGCCGGCCAGGTTTCGGTCGGCAGGTGCTCGTCAGGCCGATAATAGCAGCGCGGATGGAAGCGCAGGCTGCCACCATGGTGCACGCGCAGTATTCCGCGGCGATGCAAGTACGTCTCAACGACGGTACCCTCAATCGGACCTGAGATCGCAAATAGCCGTCTCGCGGCCTCCTGCGATCCAACCGGTGCTGCTGGACGAGCGGGTTTCGTGACGAGCTCCACTTCAGTACGGGGCAACTTCAGAAAGCGCCTTGCCTCCTCGGCGACCTCGCGGAACTCGCGTAAGCCTCGGCTCTCGCGAATGATGTCGAGGAGATCGCCATGCTCGCCGGTCGCGGCATCGGTCCACTTACCGGCCGGGCCCTTTGGCGATTCCTGAAGACGTACGAACATCGAGCGACCCGGCGTGTTGTGAACGTCGCCAACCAGCCAGTACCGCCCCACACGCTTGCCATTGGAGAGATAGTGGCGACACACCGCTTCGGCCTCGCGCGCGAGCCTATGTGCCAGTTCAGAGGCGTCGCGCGGCATTAGACGGCCTCCCGCTCGCCGAGGCGCTTGACCGGAGCTCGCACCAGAGGCCTGACGCTGCTAGCGTCAGATCGCACGAACATGTGCAAGAATGCCGGGAATACCGCGACATCATCAGCTCGGTCGCGATCGATGACGGTCAGGCGGGTGTTGATGCCGGTGTCATCTTTGGTATAAACAGCGCCATCAATCGCCACTGTGAGCGCGATATCCCCGAAATTGACCAACGCGGGATTGTCGGGTGCGTCGTTTGCGCCAGTGATGGCGCGCAGCCGGCCGGCTTCATCAAGATGGTCGCGGATCTGCGCTGCGGCGTGCCACGTCCTAGAGATGGCAGGAAAGACCTGGCTAAGAATGCCGGTACGGCTCTCGGCGAACTCCTTGAGAATGCGAGAGGCGGCTGCCAATTCGGCGAGCATGGCGAGAATACCAGCGATAGCCAAGGTTTCCAGCACGACATCCGCGGGTGTGATCGAAGCCGCCACACTGGCGAGGAACGAAAAGTGCTCGATAGGCTGACTTTCCTCGGACCGACATGTCAGGACGGAAGCGACGATAGCTAGCCTCACCCACATCGGCAGCATGGCAGCTAGCGACATCGCCTTGGGCAGTGTGGCGGTGCCGTGCCATCGCAGGAACAGCAGCGTCGATGCCTCGCACATGTGATAGGCGGTCTTCCAATCCCCGGCACCAGTCGTATCGGATGTGTCGACGGCAGCCTCCATCGCGCTCCGCAAGCGAGCGGCGTCGATGCGACGGCCTCGTTCGAGATCAGTCAAAAGCTGCCGGACTGCCCTACCGACAGCAGAGGCAACAACTGCGGCGGCACGGATCGAGAGCGATGTGGCGGCGATGCCGCCGACGTGACATTCGGTCATGGCGAGATTTCTCGGGAGAGCGAAAAGGGTCGAGCCGTCAGGCACTCTCCTAAGACCGCGACGGCTCAAACCTTCGCGGCTGGCCTCTCACTCTCGGTCTCGCCAATGAAAAATAGAGACCGCCGCTGCACACCTCCACGCGGGGCGGGGCCGAGCGGAATCGAACATCACCCGGCTGTATGATCGCCGGCGACCAGATCGGCTGACGCATTCGCAATGAATTTTGGGAGCAAGGGCGAACAAATAGTCCGCAGCGTTGTTCGCTTTTGCAACTGGCACGCACGATCGCGCGATTGTCTTCTCGTAAGATCCTAAGCCAGGCACCAATGTCATCGGCGTAGCACGGTCGGCACGATCCCGAACGATGCACCGCCGGACGCCGGCACGCAGCTAAGCTACCAATTCCTCCAAGGCATATTTCTTGGTGTCGCAGGACCCACTTTGGTCGCGATTGAGGCGCGAAGGATGCCTCGCGTGGCCGAGTTCATGTAGCGCTCTGCGGCACGCCTTTGCCGCAGCCCCCGAGTCTGCGCCCATGGCACCCGGCCGCCTCAAGCTCGGCGACGATCTTGCTCATGATTTCGTCATCTCGGCGCGCCCGGTCTCGGGCCGGTGCCCGCTCGAACAGCACATCTTGACATCGCGCGTTTCCGCGACCGGCGCCGCGACCTCTCTCGTGGCCTTCTACCCGTCGCCAAACCCGGCCGGGGCACTCTTACTTTCTCTATTGGGTAGCATGCCACTTCAACGCAAGTGATTATGGCATGGCGTACAGGAACCTTCCGGCAGTATCTTGCGAGCGATGCTTGTCATTCCGACAATACAAAGGCCCATTGTGATTTCAACGTCGGCTGAACGAAAGCTCTGTCGGAATGGGCGCTGATAACCTTCCCAAATCATGTGCCTCTCGACAAGCGGTCGAACATAGCCATGGCCGGCAATTTGCCTCCAGGTGGATAGCCCATTTCCCGACATTTTTCACGGACGCTTACGATCGTCTGGAGCGATCAAGATAGCTCACCCTAAGGTTCAGCCGCCGCCCTCTTGAGGCTGTCCGCAGCTTAATCCGCTCGATCATCAACCACCACCCAATTGCACTCTAAGCCAGCCGATTCCCGCACCATCTATTGCTGCCTCTTTAACTCTGCCGCGTTCCCGTGTTTCGCTTTGAGTGTTCGCTTGACTAGAAAGTCTGAAAGCATGCCGGCAAGGGAGACAAGGCATATCGAGGTGAGTTCTCTGAGTCTGGTGGTTTGCGGAGCGTTGCATGAGAAAGGCTACTCTCGAAAGACCATGCGATTTCGTCAGATTCAACGTTCAGAACCAATGATGCATTGACCCGCGAGTCAGCAATGATGGCGCCCCGTACCGCCCTTCCTGCCCGTTATCCACCCATCGGCACATGGCCAACACTCATGCGGGCCGACATGGCCGCTGCGTATCTGGATTATCCCGACACCGGCGAACTCGCGCGCGCCGTCACCCGAGGGGAGGCTCCGCCGCCAACCGGCTATCACGGAATTGGTCGAACTCGACAACCAGTATGGTCAAAGGCCGCGATCGATCACTTCACCGCACCAAGGAGAGCGATCAACCTGGATAGAGCGGAAGGAGAAGACTTGGCCTCTCTCGTATGACGATACCCGGCCCCGCACTGAAACTTCCTCGCTATTGTCGACGCAAGCCGTTGAGTTGCGGTCGGTGGGCATACTTCTTTGAACCACCCACTTGGGCCCGCAAACAGAATTGCTGCGTCAAAGCCGAAGCTCTGGGCGAGCACTTTGCGGCTGCCGTGGACCGGACCGAGAATGTCCTGTTGCCAGCCTTCGACAGCTGGCGTTCCGGAGGATTAACCGACATGGCTCCAGCTTCGCCCGTGCTTGGCACTTTCGATTGGCTAGTAAGTATCTTCAAGGCGCATCAAAAATGGAAAGAGATTGATCACAAAACGCAGCGCTTGTACGAACAAGGTTTGAGCCTTTTTGCAAACCACAAGCTGAGGGACGGGAGCCGCGCCGGTTCCAAACAAATTTCCGACTTCACCAAAGGATTTGTGGACGCAGTTTATGCGAAGCTGCTCGTGGTGGAAGACAAAGATGCAGCTGGCAACACCGTCAAGCGCGAGCGTCGGCGCTTTGCAAATGCAGCCATGACCGCTTGTAGGCGCGCCTGGTTTGTTGGTCAGCGCGCTCAAGAAGCGAAAGTGCCGGTGATCAACCCGTTCTCGCGGATGGGCCTGAAATCCCGCGCGCCTGGCCAGCCCGTACGAGAAACGCCCACGGCGACCTGGGATGAGCTTGTCGCGTTCAGGCGGGCTGCGAGGTATCTCGGATATTACTCGATTGCGACGGCCGCGTTGTTGACTTGGGAGTGGCTACAGCGCGAGGAACACGTGTTCGGCGCCTTCGAAATCACGCATTATCGGCCGAAAGAGCGACCAAATAGCGTGAGGATTGTGCATCCGAAAAATGGCGAAGAAGCGTGGTGGCCTCTTTTCGACGAAACCGGCGAGCCTCTTTTCCCCGAGTTGATGACGGAGCTCGACGCGATCAAACAGTCGGTCATTTCCGGGCTGGCCTTTCGGCGCGACCACGCGCATCGCAGGTCCTGTGTTCCGCAACCATGGATAACCGAACGCAAGGATCTACGTTACCTTCGGCGCGTCGTCAAAAAGATAGTTGCAGCAGCCGAACTTCGAAACGAGCTCTCATTTACTTCGTTTCGCCACGGTGGGTTCACGGAAGGTGCTGACAGCGATCTCACAGATGCCGAGTTGCGGACGGCGGGGCGCCATCGTTCGAGACACCAACTTCCGACTTATGCCAAGCGCACACGGAAACAGCTGATTGCAGCCTCCAAGAAACGCCGGGAGGAACGAGCTAAGACGGGCCTTTTGTCAGAAGGTCCACCCGCTTCTTTGCCCCCGATCGTTTCAAGTGATCGCCCTATCGGATGAATTCTTCGGCGATCGGGAAATAACCCGATTTCGCAGTCAAGCAGGCTTGCGATCAATCCCCTGCGCCTAACGCCCCGTCCATGATGGTTTGCGCTTCTCCGCAAAGGCGTTTAGACCTTCTTTCGCGTCCTCGGTCATGGCCAGCAGCGCGATCTGGCTTTCGGTGTAGGCGATGCTTTCGTCGAACGACATCGAGGCAATCGCCCGCATCGCGTACTTGCCGCGGCGGATCGCGGTCGGCGATTTGTCCACAATGCGGCCGATCAGCCACTCGACCTTGGCGTCGAGTTCGGCGGCCGGCACGACATGGTTGAGGAGACCGGCGGCGAGGGCTGTGTTGGCGTCAAAGGGTTCGCCGGTCAGCGCCCATTCGTTGATGAGGCGCGGCGGCGCGATGTCTTGCAATAGGCTCAGCACCTGCATCGGGAACACGCCGACCTTCACCTCGGGCAGGCCGAAGATGACATGATCGGCCGCGATCGCCATGTCGGTCATGCAGAGCAGGCCCATGCCGCCGGCCATGCAGACGCCGCCGACGCGCGCGATCGCTGGCTTGGTCGAGTTCTGCGACAGCCGCAGCAGGTCGGCATAGTCGACATTGGGCCGCGAGAAATCGAAGGCAAAGGCCGCGCCGGAGTTGACGAGATCGGCGCCGGCGCAGAATGCCTTCTCGCCCGCGCCGGTCAGCACGATGACGCGCACCTCCCTGTCGTCATGCGCGTCGCGATACCCCTTGACAATGCCCGCGATCACGTCGCCGTTCAGCGCGTTCCGCTTCTCCGGCCGGTTGATGGTGATCCAGAACGCCTGTCCACGCTTCTCGAGGATCACGCTGTTGTTGTCGGTCATCGCGCTTCATACCTGTCTGCCATGTTTCATCCCGGCGGATATTTGCGACGGGATCGCGAGGGAGCGCAAGGGAGCTCAAGGGCAAGCGAGGCGCAATCCGACGCCAGAAAGTGTCGCGCCATTCGCCGCAGCCGGTGGTTGGCGATTGAATTATCCGGCGTCGCAGATATCTTGTGGACCGGTTATTGAGTACCTGCGGGCCATTCATGCGGTTTTTTCTTGTTCTGTTGTTGACAGTTCTGTTTGCAGCTTTTGCCCATATCGATGCCGCGACAGCCGCCCCGGCCAAGCTCGCGCTCGTGATCGGCAATGCCAAATATCCCGACAATGACGTCGCCATGAACGACGCCACCAACGACGCGCAGGACATCGCGGACGAATTGAAGCGCGACGGTTTCGACGTCGATCGCGGCATGAACCTGACGGGCGACGGCATGCGGCAGGCGCTCGAGCGCTTTTACGCCAGGATCCAGCCGGGCGGTGTCGCGCTGTTCTTCTTCGATGGCTTTGGCATCCAGTCCGCGCGGCAGACCTATCTCCTGCCGGTCGACGCGCAGATATGGATGGAGGCCGATGTCGTCCGTGACGGCTTCAATATCGAGACCATTCTGGGCGAAATGAATACGCGTGGCGCGTCGGTGAAGGTCGCGCTGATCGAGGCGGCGCGCCGCAATCCCTTCGAACGGCGCTTCCGCCGCTATTCCGCGGGGCTGGCGCCGGCCGTCACGCCGAACAATACGCTGGTGCTGTACTCCTCCGCGCTCGGCTCGGTGATCGGCAGCGTCAGGGCCGATCATGGCCTGTTCGCGACCGAGCTGTTGCGGGAGATCCGCGCCCCCGGCACCAGCGCCGAACAGGCGCTTCGCAATACGCAGGCCGGCGTCATCAGCGCCACGCGCGGCGAGCAGGTTCCGTGGCTGTCGTCGTCGCTGACGACGGAATTTTCCTTTGTCGAGGGCTCACCGCCGTCTCCCTCGCCGAGACCGACGCCAACCCTGAACCCCACGCCCTCGCCGACCCCGACGTCGAGTCCGACACCAACGCCGACGTTGAGCCCGACGCCATCGCCCAGGCCCACGTCAAGCCCCACGTCAAGCCCCACACCGATTTGCGTGCCGCCAGCCGCGCCGCGTTCGCCGAGCGCGAACGAGCTCGCCAATGATCCCAGGATCAGGGAATACACGCGGCGGATCGAGCAGGATCGCAGCGACCGCGTTGCCTATTACAAGCGCGGGCAGCTCTACGCGATCAAGCGCGCCTATGCGCCTGCGGTGCAGGATTTCGACCAGGCGATCCGGCTCAACGTGCAGGATGCGGAAGCCTACAACAATCGCTGCTGGACCCGCGCCGCCACCGGCGATCTCCTCAATGCCCTGCGGGATTGCGATCGGGCGCTGCAGCTGAAGCCCGACAATGCCGATGCACTGGACAGCCGCGGCCTGGTCAACCTCAAGCTCGGCCGCTATCCGGAGGCGATCAGCGATTACAGCGCGTCGCTGGAAAAGAATTCGCACTCGGTGTCCTCGATGTTCGGCCGCGGCCTGGCGCTCAAGGCCTCCGGCCGGGACGGCACCGCCGATCTCGACCAGGCGAGGTCGATGGATCAAACCATCGCCGGCGAATTCGCAGGCTACGGCGTCAACGAATGCAAGCCGTAGCCATGACAATCACAGGAGCTCGCGCCGGCGCGGGGGCCGATCACGCCACTTCCTGCGCCGCGACACCCGGAGCCACCGCTTCCTCGGCCGGCGCTTCGGTTGCAGGCGCGGCGGCGAGCTCCTTTGCGAGCGCGGTGGCGGCGACATAGTCGGTCTTGCCCGAGCCGAGCAGCGGCACCTTGTCGACGACCTGTACCGTCGCAGGTACGGCGAGCTCGGAAGCGCCGGTGGCCTTGGCTTGGCGCTGCATGGCGCTGCGCTCGGCGTCCTTTTGCGTCGTGAGCAGCACGATGCGCTCGCCCTTGCGCGCGTCGGGCATCGAGACGGCGACCGAGATCGCCTGCGGCCACAGCGCGGACGCCATCGCTTCCACCGCGGACAGCGAGACCATCTCGCCCGCGATCTTGGCGAAGCGCTTGGCGCGGCCCTTGATCTGGATGAAGCCGGCCGCGTCGATAGCGACGATGTCGCCGGTGTCATGCCAGCCGTCGGCGAGCTTCTCCAGCACGCCGGGATTTTCGGCGCGGAGATAGCCGAGCATCACGTTCGGGCCCCGCACCGAGAGACGGCCGCCCTCCGCGATGCCGGGGACCGGATCGAGGCGGTATTCCATCAGCGGCGAGAGCCGGCCGACGCTGCCCGGGCGGTTGGCCATCGGCGTGTTCATCGCGAGCACCGGCGCGGTCTCGGTGACGCCATAGCCTTCGAGAATGCGAATGCCGTAGCGCTCCATATAGACCTGCCGCGTGCGGTCCTTCACGGCCTCGGCGCCAGCCAGCACGAGACGCAGCGTGTGGAAGTCGTAGGCATGCGCCGAGCGCGCATAGCCGGCGAGGAAGGTATCGGTGCCGAACAGGATGGTGGCGCCGGTCTGGTAGATCAGCTCGGGCACGATCCGGTAATGCAGCGGCGACGGATACATGTAGATCGGAATGCCCGCGAGCAGCGGCATCATCATTCCGCCGGTCAAACCAAAGGAATGGAACACCGGGAGCACGTTGAACACCTTGTCGTTTGCGTTGGCATCGACCCGCGCCAGCGCCTGCGAGGCGTTGGCGAGGATGTTGCGATGGGAGAGCACGACGCCCTTCGGCGTGCCTTCGGAGCCCGAGGTGAACAGGATCACCGCGGGATCGTTCGCATCGCGGGCGACGCGCGGCGTGCTGCCCGCGAGCAGCCCGTTGATCTTGTCGGCGAGGCCGATGGTGGCGCGAACGTCCTCGAGATAGACGACGCTCGCCTCTCCGCCGATCGCGGCGACGAGCTTGTCGAGCTTGCCCTTCTCGATGAAGGCCTTCGAGGTCAGCACCGTCTTGATCTGCGCGGCCTTCATCGCCGCCAGCACGTTCACGGGGCCGGCAGAGAAGTTCAGCATCGCCGGTACGCGGCCGATGGTCTGCAGCGCCATGAAGACCACGGCGACGCCGGCCGAGTTCGGCAGCAGCACGCCGATGTTCTCGCCGACCGCGGTGCCGGTCTCGAGCTTGCGGCTCAGCACCTGGGCGCCGAGGATCAGCTTGCGGTAGGTCAGCTTGGTGCCGAGCGGATCCTCGATGATGGGCTTGCCGGTGTCGCGGTCGCGATAGGCGTGCGCCAGGCCCTCGAACAAAGTGTGGTCCAGCATCGCGTTCTTGACCATGGCGTCGATCATGACGTCCTGCAGCGCGGCGCCGGCGGCGTTGCGGCGGGTCTTGCCCTTCAGCGACTGGTCGACCGGCAGCTTGACCGGCGGCAGGATCGAGATCGTCACCCTGGGGAACCACACGCGCTTGATCTCGCCGTTCTTGAGGTAGCTCAGATGCGAGCGCTGCGCGCCTTCGATGCGAACGGGCACAACGATCGCATCGGCCTTGTCGGCGATCATCGCGGTGCCGTCATAGACCTTCATCAGCGAGCCGGTGACGGTGACGCGCCCTTCCGGAAAGATCACCACGGGTTCGCCGGCCGCGACCAGCTTGATCAGGTCGCGCGCGGCGAGCGGCTTGGTGGGATCGATGGTGTAATGCTTGATCATCCTCAGGAACGGCTTCGCCCACCAGGCCTGCGCGATGCCGGTGTCGACCGCGAAGCTCGCATCGATCGGCAAGGTGGCGTGCAGCAGCGGCCCGTCGACCAGGCTTACGTGATTGGGCGCGATCAGCATGCGCGTGCCGGGGGGCGGCAGGTTTTCAAGGCCGCGCACTTCGACGCGGAACAGCGCCCGGAACAACAGCGAACCGAAATCGCGCACGCCTTCCTTGCCCCATTTGGAGAGCACGAACCAGACCGCGCCGAAGCTTGCGACCGCAAGGCCGAAGAAGATCCAGGCGATCGGCAGGCCGGCCCCCTGAAGCGCTGCGACGAACAGCGAGCCTACGACCATGAAGGCGGCCTGCAGCACGTTGCCGGCCGCGATGACGCGGGCGCGCTCGGACGGCGCCGACCAGGCCTGCACGGCGGCAAAGGACGGCACCACGAACAGGCCGCCGCCAAAGGCGAACACGGCGAAATCGATCAGCATGTGCAAACCGCCGGAGGAGGTCGCGAACGAGAGCGGCGGAATGCCGTTTCCGGCCGTGGTCGTGCCGATCGCGAGAGCAAGGTCGAGACCGACAATGCCCATCACGATGGCGCCGATCGGCACCAGCGCGAGATTGGGACGCACGTGGGACAGTTGCGCGGCGAACAGGGAGCCCGCGGCAATGCCGATCGCGAAGACCGCAAGGCAGAGCGTCACAACGCCTTCGCTGCCGCCAACGATGTCCTTGATCAAGGCCGGCAGGAGCGAGAGCACGACCGCGCCGACCAGCCAGAACCAGGACACGATCACCATGCCGTCCCAGAGCCGCTGCTCGGAATAGAGCGTCTTCAACAGATGGAGGGTGGAGGTCCAGGGATTGGCGGTGATGGGAAGATCGGGCGCGGATGGCGTCGTCGTCGGAATGCGCGAGGCAAATCCCCAGGACATCAACGCAAGCGTCACCACCGCGGCCGACACCAGCGCCATGTGAGTCGTGCCCGAGACGAACTGGCCGCCCGCGATGGTTCCGATCAGGATCGCCATGAAGGTCGCGCCTTCGACCAGCGCGTTGCCGGTCGCAAGCTCGCCGACCGAAAGCTGGTCGGGCAGCATGGCGTATTTCACCGGACCGAACAGGGCGGCGACGATGCCGAACAGCCCAAGCGCCACGAACAGAAGCGGCACCGAATGCAGGAAGAAGCCGAGCGCGGCAAACACCGCGGCAAAGATCTCGGCGAATTTCAGCCGCCGCGCCACCACCGACTTCACGTATTTGTCGGCGAGCTCGCCGCCGAGCCCGGACAGGATGAAGAACGGAAAGATAAAGACGGCGCCGGCGACCGTCACCAACGCATCGCCGTGCGAGGCCGCCGCGCCATAGAGCAGGATGATGACCAGCGCATTCTTCAGGACGTTATCGTTGAGGGCCGAGAAAAACTGGGCCCAAAACAGCGGCGCGAAACGGCGCGTCGACATCAGTTCCTTGATCATTGGTCGGTTCCTCAAGTTCCGGGCCGAGCCACCCTGCTTCGCAGCAGGGTGTGTCGGAAGAAAGAAATAAGGGTGATTCGCAAATGGAGGGATAACGCCGCCTTACGCCCGTTCGGCACTCAGCAGACGCTCGGTTCGGGCTTCCTCGATGCGGTTGATCATGCGGTTCGCTTCGTGGAGATCGCGGATGTTCTTGGCGAGCGTGAACGACGATTGCACCACCATCGTGACGCCCATGGCGAGATAGGCGCGCATCCACCAGTCGAGCGGAAGCTCGAAGATGCCGCCGCCGACCAGAAACAGGGATACCGCAAAGGAGATGTATGAAAAGGCTATCCAGGCGCCCGTGGGACGGTCGAGCTGGGTCAGATTCTGGGACATGGTGATTCCTTTATTGAGAATGGGATGTGGATTCGATGAGATTTGAAATTGGCGCGCCGAACGCCGCCGTCCTGAGCCGCGCCAGCACGTCGGTTGCGCGCACATGGGTGGGCTCGCCGAAGCCGGCGTCCGACATGCGTTCGATCAGATGTTCCGCGCTCGGCGCCATTTCGTGGCGCACGGCGCGCGCGTCGTGGTTGTCGGCGACCACTTGCACCAGCGCGGCCTCCGCCTCGCCGAAGCTATCAAGGCCGCTCCGCGAAGTTCGCATCGTGTCGGTCAGGGCGCTGCCGATCCTCGCGAGCCGGCGGCCGCGATCGAGATCGGCGAGGCGGCGGCGCTGTGCGTCGACCTCGCGGCGGGCCAGCGCCACCTCGGCGGCGAACCGTTGCGCGGCGCGTTCCGAGGCATCGATCTCGGTCGCAATCGCGGCAATCGTCTCGGACGCCTCGATGGCAAGGTCCTCGCGGCCGGCGCGGAGCGCGTCCACCGCGCGCGTCTCGAGATCGCCTGCCCGTGCGGCAAGCGCCTTGCGACGTTCGGTCTCCCGCGTCTCCTCGGCAATCGCGACCGCCAGGGCGCGGCGAGCGGCGATATGCGCGTGGCCGGCGGCCGCGATCGAACGCTCCAGGCTCGCCATCGGCGAGGCGGTTTGGCCTTGCGCGGCAGTCAGCAAATCAAGCAGGCGGTCCAGCAACTCACGCATCGGTTTGCCCTCGCCTTCAGGTCAGTTCGCCGAGAGAGCGCAGGCAGCTGAACAGCCCGCCGTGCCGGCGCGAACGATGCGGCTTCGGCGCCCGCCGGCTGATGGCGTGCCAGGCATGTCTCACCTGCTCACGCTCCGCGGCCCGGGCAGCACGTTCAGGGAGAATGCCTGCGACGTCGCAGGCTTTGGCGATGCGCTCGAGGGGTGCCATTACCAAGTGAGTAACGATCCGGCGAAAACCGTTCACCAGGGCGAAAGCATCTCCGATAAAGGTGGCGGCGACTTGAACAATGAGGGGTTGCATTTGAAGCGTCTCCAGGTTATTTGAACAATGTTCACATTGGTATCCTGAAAATGAACAATGTTCAAGAAGAATCTTTGCGCGAGCAAAAAAAAGGTAAGAGGCGGACCCTGATCCTGGAGATCGCCCGCGGCTTGATCGCGTCCAAGGGATTGAGATCGTTGAAGGTTCGGGACGTGGCCGAGGCCGCCGACTGCTCGATTGGCAGCGTCTATAATGAGTTCGGGGACTTCGACGGGGTGATCCTGACGGTAAACCGGGAGACGGTTCAGGCCTTAACGGCCCGGCTGGTCGCCGTTGCCAAGGACGACCCGATCCGGCAGCTCCATGGGTTCGCCGCCACCTATCTCGATTTCGCGACCGAGCACCCCAATCTGCTGCGCTCGCTGTTCGAGCACCGGATGGAGGAGGACCGCCCCTTCCCCGAGGACATCCTGATCATGGTGATGGACGCCTTCAATCTGATGCATGAGCCGCTGGAGCGGCTGATGCCGGACCGGGATCCGAAGGACGTGGCGCTATTGGCGCGGATCATGTTCTCGGCCGTGCACGGCATCATCTCGCTCGGCCTGGAAGAGCGCATGGTCGCGGTGCCGCCGGAGAGCCTGCGCCAGCAGGTCGCGCAGTTCGTCGATACGCATCTGAAGGGGCTCGGAATATTGAAGCAGTCTTGATTCAGCCGGCGGCTGCGCCGGCCTTCTTGATCCAGACCTTGTTGTCGTGGAACGCCGCGCCGCCGATCGGCGCGACCGCTTCGGCGCCGGTCAGCACGTTGATGCCCTTGCCGCCGATATGGTCGCGGTTCGGGTGGATCAATTCGGCGATCAGCACGCCGCGGCGAACGCCGTCGAAGTGCCTTGCGATCAGCGAGGTCTCGCCGCGCGTATTGCCAAGCGTCACCGCATCGCCATCGGCAATCCCAAGCGAGGCGGCATCGAGCGGATGGATCATCACGGAGGCCTTGCCCTCGCGCGCCTGCGAGGACGGCGTCTCATTGAAGGAGGTGTTGAGGAACGAACGCGAGGGGCTGGTGGCAAGGCGGAATGGATGTTTTTCGTCGGCCTCCTCGATCACCCGCCAGTGGTCGGGCAACGACGGCATCTTGTCGATGTCGCCCATCTTCAGGCCGAACGGGGGATTCGTCCCAATCGGCCTTGAAGTGGAATTTCTTGTCGGCATGCGCAAAGCCGTCGAGATAATGCGAGGTACGGAAGTCCGGCTGCAGGTCGCGCCAGAGATCGGCTTCGAGGGCCGCAATATCGCCGTGGCCGCTGAGCTTGAGCGTGGCGTCGATCAATTCGCGCGGCGTCATCTCGAAGCCGGGATGGCTGATCCTGAGACGGCGGGCGAGACCCTGCAGCACCTCGTGATTGCTGCGGCACTCGCCGGGCGCGTCGATCAGCTTTGGGCCGACCGAAATGTGCTGGTGGCCGCCGCCGTAATAGAGATCGTCGTGCTCCATGAACATGGTCGCCGGCAGCACGATGTCGGCCATTTGCGCGGTCTCTGTCATGAACTGCTCATGCACCGCCATGAACAGATCCTCGCGCGCAAACCCCTTGCGCACCAGGTTCTGTTCGGGCGCGACCGTGACCGGGTTGGTGTTCTGGATCAGCATCGCCTTGATCGGCCCGCCGCCCTTCAAGGCATCGGCATCGCCGGTCAGGATGCGGCCGATCTTGGACTGGTCGAGCCAGCGCGTATTGCTGTCGAGCGCGTCATGGCCCTCGACGATGGATTCGTTGAAATGCCAGAGCGCGTAATTGTTGAAGAAGGCCCCTCCCCCTTCATATTGCCAGGCGCCGGTCACCGCAGGAATGCAGGTCGCCGCATGCATCTGCGCGGCGCCGTTGCGGCTGCGGGTGAAGCCATAGCCAAGGCGGAAGAAAGTGCGCTTGGTCTCGCCGACCGCGCGCGCGAAAGCCTCGATCTCGGAAGCCGGCACGCCGCAAATTGCGGACGCCCATTCCGGCGTACGCGTCTTCAGATGCGCCTCGAGCTCGTCCGGACAATCCGTGTATTTCGCCATATAGGCGCGGTCGGCTAGCCCCTCGCGGAACAGCACATGCATCACGCCGCAGGCGAACGCACCATCGGTGCCTGGCCGCAGGATGATCTTGATGTCGGCCTGCTTCATCGTGTCGTTGTTGTAGACATCGACGACCGCGATCCGTGCGCCACGTTCCTTCTTGGCGCGAGCCGCATGCGTCATCACGTTGACCTGGGTGTTGACGGGGTTGGTGCCCCAGATCACCACGAGATCGGAGACGCCCATCTCGCGCGGATCGACGCCGGCGATCTTGCCGGTGCCGATGGCAAATCCGATGCGGGCGACGTTGGCGCAAATCGTCGAATAGAAGCGCGAATATTTCTTCACATTGGCGAGACGATTGATGCCGTCGCGCATCACGATGCCCATCGTGCCGGCGTAGTAATAAGGCCAGACGGATTCGGCGCCGAATTCGCGCTCGGCCTGGTCGAAGCGCGCGGCGACCTCGTCCAGCGCCTCGTCCCAGGAGATGCGCGCATATTGGCCGGAGCCCTTCGGCCCGGTGCGGCGCATCGGATGGGTCACCCGCTCGGGATGATGGATGCGCTCGGCATAGCGCGCGACCTTGGCGCAGACGACACCGGCCGTATAGGTCTGCTTCTTGGAACCTCTGACACGACCAATCGACTGGCCGCCGATCACCTCGACGTCGAGCGCGCAGGCCGACGGGCAATCGTGCGGACAGGTGGAATGGCGGATTTCTAGTCTCGCTTGTTGGTTCATGCCAAAACGGTAACATCAAATGCCGGAACCGCCGAGTGCATTTATCCGGCAATTCCCATGCGAAAACCTCAAGCCGATGGCCTAGGTGCTCATAAACGCCCCGCCATTGGCGTGGATTGCTTGTCCCGTGATGTAGCGCGCCGCGGGAGAGCACAGGAACCGGACCATGGCGGCGACGTCCTCCGGCTTGCCGCGCGCGCCGGTGATGGTGTTGTGGGTCAGGTGATGCGCGGGCTCAGGCCTGTCCTTCGGACGCGGCGTGCCGATCAACCCGGGAACCACGCAATTGACGGTGATGCCGTCAGCGGCAAGATCATTCGCGAGCGCGCGGGTGAAGCCGACGATGCCGGCCTTGGCGGTGACGACATGGGCACGGTTCTTCGCGCCCGTGTGCGCGCTGAGGCCACCGATATTGACGACCGTCCCCTGCCCGCTCTTTCGCAGCGACGGCAGGCAGGCCTTGGTGCAGTGGAAGGCGCCGTCGAGCGTGACATCAAGAATCTCACGCCATTCGGCGTAGTCCATCTCGGCAAAGGATTTTTCCCGCCGCAACGCCGCATTATTGACGAGGATATCGATGCGGCCGAGCTGCCTGACCGCCGCATCCGCCATCGCCTGAACGGATTTGGCATCGGCGACGTCGCCGATATGGACGATCGCCTTGCCGCCGGCCGCTTCGACCTCACGCGCAACGGCTTCCGCCTCTGCTCGGTTCGAGCGCGCGTTGACCAGTACCGATGCCCCACCTTCTGCCAGCGTCAGCGCGATCGCGCGGCCGATATTCCGCCCTGCACCGGTGACGACTGCAACCTTGCCAGTGAGTTCCTTGCTCATGAACGCTTACCCGCGCAGCGATGAGAGGTCGATACGCCCATCATAAAGCCCCGCCATCAGTTTAAGCGCCGCATCGCCCTGCGCCCTGGTCCAGCCGCCGTGCTCGGCATTCAACACGAATTTGTCGGTCACGTCCTGCCGCGTCAGCGGCTCCTGCGCGCCGCCGCGCAAATAAGGCTGGCGCTCCTCGACCACGCTGCCATCCTTCATGGTGGCCCTGATGTGGCCGGTGTAGTTGCTCGGATAGGGATTATCGGGATCGATCACGAATTTCACCTTGGCCGCAAGCGCGAGCACGCGCTTGTCGTTGATCGCGCTCTCGGTGAAGGCGCCGAGCCCGACGCCACCGTGAACGAAGCCGGTCGCGAGCAGATAGGGCACCGCAAATTTCGCGGCATAGCCGTTCGGCGGGCGCTGCTTGTCCGCGAGTGGCTCCCACAGCCGATGCACTGTGCCCTCCGCGACCTCGCAGAGGATTTCCGAAACATCCTCCGGCTTGATGCCGCGCGCGCCAAGCCGCCGTGCGCAATCGATATAGGGCTGCGCCATGGTTCCGCAGGGATAAGGCTTGAACGCCAGCGTGTCGGTGACCCAGCCTTTGCCGAAATCGCCCGTCAGCGCGGCGTAGTCGCCTTGCGTCGTATGCGCAAAGCCGTTGAACAGCCCGTGCACGCCCTCGAACACTGTGCGCGGACCGACAAAGCCCGAACGGGCGAGCAGCGCCGCGCGCAGGCCCGATTGAGCTGCCCAGCCTGCATGGAGCCGCTTGGTCCAGGCGCCTTCGGCCAGGTATTCGATGATGCCGCCGGCCATGCTGCCGGCAATGCCGAGCGCATCCACGACCTGCTTCGCGTTGAGGCCGAGCGCGGCGCCGACGCCGGCCGCAGCGCCCATCGCGCCAAAGATCGCTGTTGGATGAAAGCCCGATTTGTGCACGGCCTTGGGGACCACGAGGCTGAGACGGCACAGCACTTCGGTGCCGGCGGCAATGCCGATCAGCGCCATGCGGCCATCGGGATTGTGCCGCTCGCAGGCCGCAAGCACCGCCGGCACGATCACCGCGCCGGCATGGACCGGCCCGCCTTCAAAGGTGTCGTCGAAATCCTCGCCATGCGCCGCGGTGCCGTTGACAAAGGCGGCGCCGGCAGCGGTCAGCGTGCGCTGGTGCCCGATCGCGGTGCAGGGCCCATCATCGTCGCAGCCCTTCTTCGAGCTGGCGACGTAATCCTCGTTGCGCGCGGTGACGCAGAGGCCGACCACGTCGATCAGCAGATCCTCGCATTTGCGCGTCGTGATGGCGGGAAGCGCGCCAGGCTTCAGCGCGACGATCTTCTCCGCCAGCGTTTGCGCGACGGAAACCTTCGGCAATCCTGAACTCATGGTCAGACGTGGAAGATCTTGGAGTAGCGCGACTTGATCGCTTCACTCTGCTGCTCGACCGCCGCCGCATCGTCCTTCATGGTCTTGATGTCCTTGAGCGGCCTTCTGCCCGCCTTCTCCTTCGTATCCGGATGCACCGAGCGCAGGCCGCCGACATCGATGATGAGCTGTTGCGCCTCGCGGCCGAGCGCGAAGGATTGAAAGAGTTTCGCGGCGTTCGGATTGGGCGACGATTTGAAGATACCGTTCGGGCCGATGATCAGCGGCGAACCTTCGGTGGCGTAGACCGGCTCGACCGGCCGGCCGCCCTCCCTCATCTGGAAGATGTTGTACTCGTTGCCGTCGGCCATGACCGCGCGCTCGCCGAGATCGAGCTTCTTCGGCGGATCGGCCGACGACTGCACCTGCATGATGTTCTGCTTGGCAAGCTGCTCGAAGAAGCTCCAGCCGAGATCGCGCTGCATCTGGTAGGTCGCGGTCATGATCGTGCCGCTATAGCCGGGGTGCGCCTTGACGATCTTGCCCTTCCATTTGGGATCGAGCAAATCGGCAAAACTTTTCGGAGCCTCTTCGGCTTTCACCATGTTGGTGTTGTAGGCGATGATCGAGAGCCAGACGCGGAAGCTCGCGAACTGGCCGTCCGGGTCGCGATGCTCGGCGGGGTATTTCGCGACTTCCTCCGGGACATAGGGCAGCAGGACGCCGTCGCGCTTCCAGACGATGAAATGCGCGGCATCCGATGAATTGACGACGTCGACCGCATGAATGTTGGACGAGTATTCCTGGCCGATGCGCTGGAACACGCGTTCCGCGCCGGTGCGTTCGACCCGCACCGCGATGCCCGGATATTTCGCTTCGAACGCCTTGGCGAGCTTCTCGGCGACCGGCAGGTCGGTCGAAGTGTAGTAGACGACCTGGCCTTCCTTCTTCGCGGCGTCGATCAGGGCTTGCGTGACCGGCTCGGGCGGCGGCGCGGCCGCCAGCACCCGGGTCGACAACGTGCTGCCCGCCACCACGACGGCCGCTCCCTTGAGCACGTCGCGGCGCGAAATCAGAGGATTCTTCATTTGGCGTTTCCATTCCGCTTGTCTGCTGGGTGCGGTACACCGCAGGCTATCGCTTATTCCTACGGCTTGCAGCGAGTCTTTCGTCGACAGCAGGCACCTTGCCCTTCTATGGGACCATCTACCCTCATCCTTGTCAGGCTTGGCGAAATCGAGGTCAATGCAAGATTTCCGGATGGCACGCCCGCCGGTTCGGGCTAGACTGGCAGCAACCAAAACGGGAAAGGCGTTTCGCGATGACATCCTCACCCGGAAACAACGATTTGACTGAACCATGCCGCGATGTCGTCATTGGCCGCCGATTGAGTTCCGGCCCAAATTGAGTAGCCTCTCCTAGAGGAAAGCTCATGAAGGCCCGACGCGACAGAGCTCTGTGGTCCCTGCGCTTGATCTTGATTGCGTGCACGACCCTGCCTGGGCTGCTGTTCGCGTACGCCTCGTCGGTCAACTATCAGTCCGCATTTGACGCTGCCGACGAGAATATCGCGCGCTCGCTCGATATCGCAGCAGGGCACGCGCAAGCCGTATTCGAGTCGATCGCCATCACGATGACCAGTGTCGAGCAGATTACGAGGGGACGCTCCTCCGAAAGCATGCGCGGGGAGGAATCGGAACTCAACCAGCGCCTCAAGGAGATGCGTGCCGCGATTCCCGACATCGAATCAATCTGGCTCTTTGACGCCGCCGGTCACCCGATTGCATCGTCCCTTTTGATTCCGGTACCTTCCGACCTCGACCTGTCGACCAGCGAATTCTTCAACTCGCAGCGCGACATCCACGCGCCACTTTTCATCGGCGACGTTGTCGCGCCGCAGGCGACAGCTCGCAACATTTTCCCGGTCAGCAAGAGACGCATCGACGACACCGGCAATTTCAGCGGCGTCATCGAGGTCTCAATCCAGCCCTCCGCGT
>CAWHQY010000046.1:0-70212 GCA_963831505.1 uncultured Alphaproteobacteria bacterium
CGCATGGCCGCTTCCGTGACTGGTCGGCGCTATCTGCCACGCCGTTGCTCACCCAAGTCGCGCGACCGGGCTTGCGGGTTTCGACGGCGCCTCGCCCACGCTGCTCATGTCAGGCCGGCTCGAAGATCGTGCGCGGCGTAATGTACCAGAGCAGGAACAATAGCACCGCGCCATAGCTGAGCAGCGTGACAGTCAACGGCACGTTGAGCAAGATCTGGGAGATGATCGATCCGGAAATCAGGATGAAGCGGGCAGGCAGGCCGGAAGACGCCTTGTTGCCGACGGCGATGACAAACCCGCAGGCGCAAGCGGCGAGCGGCGCAAGATAGAGACCGACCGAGGCGACGCCTTCGGTTGCGAACAGGGAGGCGTTGAGGTTGCCGATACCGTAGGTGTTCTGCATCACGATGGCCAGCGGCTCCCGATACGGGCAACCGGTGAACAGCCGCACGACCGATACCTGGCAGAAATGCGTGTGCGGGTGTTGAGCGAAAAAGTCGTTGTAGAAGTCGAGTGCGGAGGACGGCGTCGCAATCATGCGGATATTGACGAAATTGAAATAGGGATAGGCATAGTCGTGGGTCCCAAAGACGATCAGCGCAATGCCGAGCAGCATGGGCGCGAGGAGCGACAGGATCACCGTGATCCGGGTCTCGAAGATCGAGGAGACGATCAGCAGCAACAATATCCAGGCCGGCGCAAAAAACGCCAGCTTGCTCAGCGTGATCGGGTAGAAGAACACGAAAAGCAGCAACGCGAGCGCGGCCTTCCAGCGGGATCGCAGCGCGAGGTACGACGCGAAGGCAAAAGGCAACAGCGCGTTCGGGACCAGCGTGATCAGATAGCGAATCACGACCGGAAACTGGATATCGTTGCGGAACTCGTAGATATGGCCCAGCGAGACGAGCTTGAAATCATAGAGCGAGGCGACGGCGATCGTGGCAGCCGTCAGCGCTAGAATGGCGGCCAGCAGGCGTTCGAAACCTGGTCGCGACAGCACGACGGTCTGCCTGAAGGGGCCGTTGATCAAAAGCGCAGGCAATAGAAACAGGATCGCCGAGGCGGCGGCGGAGGCGGCGGCAAGATTCGTGTCGTAGTGAAATTGCGTGAAGCGGGTCAGCCAAAGGAAGCCCAGCACCATCGTGTACAGATAGAAGCCGACGAAATAGCCGAAGCTGAAGCTGGAGAACACGAACAGCAGCGAAATCACGGAAAATGCCGCGACCAAAGCCACCGCGGCGAACAGGTGCTCCCGGTTATAGGGAATGTAGGATTGATAGTCCGCCACCTTGATCAGCGACAGGCAGCAAACAGCGCCATGGAGCAGGACCAGGACCAGTAACGCTGCGCGCAAGCGGGCCCGCGTGGGCGCGGCTTGACCGGCCCCGGAAACGCGCGAACCTTGTGATGAGCTCTGCATCCGATCACGGCAAGGGTTCTGATGGCGCGTGAACGCCACTGTCATTCCAGGGTTGGCCGGCTTGCAACCGCTAGGTCGGCGGTCGGTGCGGGAGAGAAAACCAGACGGGGGACTGGTATCGGCTACGGAACGGCTAGCCAAATGATTTGTGGGATAGAGGTATTATAATACGCTAGCAACGAAGCCGGAATGCGTCAGCGATCGTGTCAGAATTCTCGCCGCTTCAGCCAGGCGCGCGTGCTCCAATGCGCAAAGCACCAGGCGGCCTTGAGCAGGGGCAGGCGTCTCCACGTCGCGGTAGATGTGCCAGACCCAGCCCGCGGAGCGCAGCGGACGGCTGGAGACCGAAGCGACCCGGACGCGGTAGCGGGCCAGGTCCTCGTTCAGGCCGTGGGCGACAAGCCCCGGCTTGAGGATGCGAGAGCCAGAGGCAGAAATCGTCATAGGGCTCGTTCTTCATCGCGACCTGGCCGGCCAATGTCGCGGTCGACCAGCGCGGTCAGGGTGGCGATCGACGGTGTTCTTGAGCAGTTGCTCGTAGGTCAGCGATTCCGGCACTGGATCAGCCGACCGGTCACCGCGCCCGTCTCGTCGATCCGGCGAAAGCCGGTGTAGCTGAGCGGCGCGCGCTGGCGCTCTGCGCGAAGGCGAGCTGCCGCTCGAGCTTGGTGGGCAACCACAGGTCGTCGCTGTCGAGAAAGGCGAGATAGCGCCCCTGGCGCGTGGTCGATCGCGGCCTGGCGGGCGAGCGCCGGCCCGCCATTGCGGGGCTGACGGATCAGCTTGATCCGCGGATCGGCTGGCGGCATAGCGGCTGACGATGGCCGGCGTCTGGTCCGTCGAGCAATCGTCGGCGATCAGAAGCTCCCAGTCGCCGAAGGTCTGGGCCTGCACCGATTCGATGGTCTCGCCGATCAGACGCTCGACGTTCCAGGACGGGGTGATGATCGAAACAAGGGGCATGCCAGGGACCTTGTCAATCCTTAGCATGGGGCTCGCCGATGGCGGAAGCCAGCGACGCAGCGAAGGTGTCATGCTGCCCGGAGTTGTCGACATAGAGCTCGCCGGGATACGAGCTGCGCCAGGCCGTCTCGAAATATGGAGCGGCAGCGGCGGGATCGAAGGAGGGCGCGCGCAGCGCCTCGCGCAGCCGCTGCGGGACGTTTTTCAGGCCGTCGACGGCGAACACCAGCGGGCAGGAGCGGTAGAACGCGTCGCCCATCACCACGACGGGCTTGCCGAGCAGCACCGCTTCGGCGCCCGACTTGCTGTTGACCGAGACCACCGCGTCGGCGCGGTCGAGCACGGCATAATTGTTGGTCTGCGGCGGCAGCAGCACGAAATTGTCGAAGCGGCGCGCGAGCTCGAACAGCCGCTCGGCCGAGATCGCGCCGATCTGGGCCGGATGCTCCTTGACGACGAGAAGATGCGAATCCGGAATCGTGCGCAGCAGGAAATCGATGGTCGCGACCTGGTCGAGATATTCCGGCGAGCGCAAGCGTCAGCGCCATGTCGGCCGGCACGTGCAGCGGATAATAGACGAACGGCTGTGTCCGGCATCGGCCGATAGAGCCGCTTCAGCCGCGCCGCGTTCAGCGCCATCACGGCGTGCACGCGCGCGTGCCGGAGATTGTGGCCGAACTCCTGATGCTTGCGCGAGCGCGTACTGATCCCACAGCTTTTCGGCGAGCCGTCTGGCGTTGCGGGTATTGGCGACCTTGCGGAAGGCCGCCGAATATTGGTGCCGGTCCTTCTGCGGGAATGACGATGGCGCGCTGCTTCAGCGTCGCGTCGAGATAGGCGCGCACGTCCGCCGAGACGCGTCTCCGCCGGCGCCGGCATGGTATCGGGCGCGGCAAAACTGTCCGGCGTAAAGTAAAGCCGGCCGCGAAAGAACGACGGTTCGATGAACCAGTTGCGGATGCCGCGCTTCCTCGCCGCGTGGAAGGCGGCGATGACGGAAAGAAAGCCGCCGAGTTCCTGGACCACGACGGAAGGCTTCGCCTGCGCGGCGAGATCGTCGAGCACGCGCTCCATGCCGTTGCTGTAGATCATGAAGCGCCGGCGCAGCGCCGCGCTGTCGCGGATGCCGAAGGTGACGCGCTCGTGGCTGAACAGGAAGTTGGTGCCATCGAGGCCGTAACGGGCGATCGCGCGCGGCGAAGGCCGTGGGTCGTCGACCGGCGGCGCCGCCGGCAAGCCCGGTGCGATAGATGTTGGTGACGGCCAACGCCTTGCGCCTGCGCCATCTCCGCGCTGCGATCGTCGAACGCGAGCAGGTGCACCTCGCGCCCGGTGCTCGCGCAGGCGCTGCGCGACCGGAATCCAGAACCGGGTCTGGTATTCGGCGAGCGTGGTGATGAGGATGGTTTCGGAGGAGGCGGTCATGCAGCCCCCGGCCGCTTCTCGATGGCGATGCTGGCGAGCGGCAGCCCGTGGTTGCGCAGCGTGCGCGGGTTGCCGCGAAAGAGGACGGGTCGCCCTTGTCGTGGGCGACGATCCTGTCGAGCAAGGCCGCCACGGCCGCGGGCGCGATGTGCTTGTCGCGGCGCGCCGGATTGAAACGGCTGCGCAGCCTCTCGGTGACGGCCGAACCGGCCACCAGGCTCGCAACGCCCTTGGCAATCTGTCCGGCGCTGGCGTTGTCGCGCGTGCCCTTCATCGCGGCGAGCAGCGAGACATAGGGGCGGCTGGCACGGTTCGCGCCGATTAGCACATCGGCCACGCGCTCGGCAGCGTCGCCGTCATTGAGATGGAAGAACGCCTCGATATTGGCGGCGTGAACGCCGGCGAAATCGAATTTCTCGGTCTCCGCATCGATCCGGTCGACGACGGTCAGAAGTTCGTCGAACGACGCCACGGGGCGGCTGACGCGGGCGGGCAGCGATGCATGTCCCGCGGTCGCCGGCGTATTGAGATATTCGAGCTGGATCGGCAGCTTGCCAAGCAGCACGGATTCGACCGCGGTGCCGCAGTTGAGATGGACCACGGCCGCGGCGTTCCGGATGCGGTCGAGCACGCTGCCGCTGCCGTCGACGACGACATTGGCATGCCGCGCGAATGCGGAGCGATACACCTCTTCGCTCTCGAAGGGATGCGGCCGCACCAGCACGGTGCGATCCGGCCGCGCCGCGGCGAGCCGGCCGATCTCGGTCAGATAGCTCGCAAACACCCGCTTCAGGTCGGCGAGGAAGCGGTCGATATAGGCAGCGTCCCAGCCGGCACGGATCATGGCGTCGCGTTCGGCGCCGGGCTCCCTGGAAAAGCGGGAATTGACCAGCGGGAAATTGGCGTTGACGAGCACATAGCCGCGCGGCGCGCCGTCCAGCAGCGCTCGCCAGCGAGGCGCGGCGAAGTCGAAGCGCGGACAGCCGGTCAGATGCAGCTCGTCCGCCCCCATCGTCTTGTTGTCGTTGAAGGCATCATGGAGCCGGCTGCCCCAGAAGAAATAGCCCGACAGCAGTTTTGCATAGCCGCTGTTCCTGACGTAGGTGGCCATGGCCGGCGGCGAATTGCCGCCCTTGTCGGCCAGCACGCCGCCCTCTGTGTCGAGCACGTAGAGCGCAAGCCCGGCTCGCGCGAAACTCTTCATCAGGTCGAGATTGGCATCGCGCGCATAGTTGACGACGAGCGTATCGAGTCCGAGGCGTGGGACGTCGACGGCCTGCTCATACATAGGCACGATCACGACCGAAGCGTTCCGGCGCGCGAGCTGATAGGCGAGCAGCACGCTTCCCGCCAAGTCCCGCTTGGGGTGATCGACCACCAATCCGACGCGCACGAACGGTTCCCCCGGGGATATCCGGATCAGAGATGCATCACCGCGCGCTCGACCTCGGTCAGAGGTCCGGTCGCGCGGAAGCGGGCGGGCGGCTCGGGATACATGCGCGGCGGCTGAATATAGGTTGCGGTGTAGAGCAGGCGGGTCCGGTCCGACTGGATCCGGCTGCCCATATGCAGGCAGCGCGCGGTGTTGACGATGAAGGACGACAGCCGCGGGGCGATGATCTCCTTGACCGCCGATCGCTCCACCTTGGCGAAGACCTTGTCGTCGCTCATATGGCTCTTGATCGTGTTGCGGAACGCTTTTGACGCCGGCGCCGGGATGAAGGTCAACGGACCGTCGGCGGTGTCGCGCACGTCAGTCAGATAGATGAAGAGCTTGCAGACCCGCTTGTCGTCGTGGTCGAGGTGCCAGAGCTGCGAATAGCTGAGCGGCTTGTTCTCGGTCGGCTGCGACAGCGTCAGCAGCACGTCCGACAATTGCGGCAGATCGTGCATGAAGTCGCCGAGGATGCGCAGCACGCCGGGCTGTAGCGCATAGCGCACGAAGGGATGATCGGTCGCGAACGCGCCGTTGACTAGGTCCTCGTCGAGCAGGCTCACCCAGAAGGATTTGTGGCCGAGCTGCTGTTTGCCGGACAGTTCCTCGAGCCGGTCGACCTTGGACTGACCGACATCGGAGCACCGCTTCGGCCAGTGCGCGATCGACCAGCGAGGTCACGTCGACATAGCCGTCATGGGCGAGCTTGCGGCTCGCCTCGCTCCAGGCGGCGCGGTCGGCAGCTTGTCGAGAACCTCGAGCCGCTTCGCGCGGGCGCCGGGCTGCATGCTCGAAATCGCGGTCTTGGTGACCCAGCCGAGATCGGTCCGGTTGACGTGCCACAGCAGGCGACGGAACTGGCTGATTTTCTGCTTCTTCACAACCGGTGCATCCGAGGCGGCGTCGATGGTTGTCATAGGGGCTCCCAGCAGTACAGGAATCCATCATTGTTGATGGCAGGCGCAAAAGGCATCCGCTCGCGCGCGATGATGCGGATCCGTCCCTCGCGTTCGAGCTGGTCGAGCGTGGAGAACAGCACGGTCTGGTAATCGACCGAGCGGATGTAGAGCAGGCTGACGATGTCGCGCGGATACCTGAGGTCGAGCAGCTCAGTGGTCGGCTCGATGTTGATCACGCGCCGCGGCCTGCCGGCTATGATGTTCTCGATCACCTTGCGGACGTCGTAGGGGATCTGCTCGATGCAGAAGTAGGTGAGCACGACCTCACCGGCGATCGCGGCGAGATTGGGATCGGAGGCATCGGTCAGGTCGATGCGGTCGAGCGACACCTTGTCGGAGATACCGAAATGCGCGGCGATCTCGCGCCCGATCGTGATCCCGTTCAGAGAGATGTCAAAACCCTTCAGCGTCCAGTCCGGATGGCTGTGGTGAAGGGAAAACAGATTGTAGCCGTAACCCGTGCCCAGCTCGACGATCTTCCTGGTGCCGTCAGCGTGCCGCGCAATCAACTCGCCCAGCGCGGAGAGGCGATACCGGTAATATTGCTCGGCGCTGATGCGCAGAATCTTGCCGTCAATCTTGCGCAGGCGCTGGGTCTGATCGGGGAAGATCAGGAAATCGGGCAAGCTCTTCGCATCGCGCCAGGCCTTGCGTGACAGGATCTTCTGCCAGTGCGAGCCGTCATATTCCGAGTTCACCTTGTCCTGCGTGCGCTCCATCCGGCGCATCGCGAGGCGATAGAGGCTCTTGGCGCCATCGAGCGCGTAAGAGGCGGCACGGTCAAGAAGGGACGCCGGAGAGAGCGACCCCAGAATATCGTTCGCGCCCGTCTTCATTCCATCGGTCCGGTGAGCGTTCGGTCAGTTGCTTTTGGGCGCCAGCCCCATGAGGGAGCCGACTTGGGGAAAAATGGCGCGATGCCGCTTTTCGAGAACCAGGAAATACTGCGCGATCCAGGCAATCACGCAAAATATTCCCGAAATCAGGCAAAGCTCTAGCACGCTGTCCGGGTGAATGTAACCCGCAAATATCCACAGCAATCCGCTGCCCGTCAGAACAATGGTCGCTTGAGTTCCAATGGCCCGGGCAAAGCGCTCCCGGTCAAGCCCGAGCGCGCTGCGCAACGTCTCGAGCTGCAACGGCAGCACGGCAAGGCCGGCGACCACCTGGCCCAGGATCAGCGCGCGCTCGGCGAACAACATCAGCGTTGCGGCGGAGGTAACCACCCAGATTGCAAGCTGAATGCCCAGCAGAAGATTCAACCGCGCCTGAACTTCGGGGCGGGTCAGGAACAGCAGGTTTCCGATCGTGAGATATTGCGTGCAAATTGGGATCAGGAAACTGAGGCCCATCCAGAACGCATAGGGCGCCAGTGCTGCTCCGATCCAGACGTCCATGATGCCATGCGACAAAATCGCCGCGGCGGCGAGCGGCGGGACGGTGAACATCGGCAGCATGATCAGGCCAAGCTCGCCCAATCGCTGGAACGAAGTCGTGCTGCCGCGCTCGTCGAGCCGGCTCGCCACCGGCAGCAACGCCGATGTCAGCAAGCCGACCACGACCTTCGACACGCGCGACAGCCGCACCAGTGCGTCGTAGATGCCGACGCTGCTCGGACCGAACAGTAGCCCGACCACAAACGGCTGGATCGGGCCGATGATGCCGCCGATCAGCTTGCCCTGCAGCAGCAGCATGCAGCGATGGAAAAGCTCGCGCCGGATCTCGGCCGTCCAGCGCGCGGGGCGCGCGTTTTTGGTTCCAACCGCAACCAGCGCGCCTGCCAGCACGATGAGCGCGCGCAGCACGAGGCTTGCCAGATAGATGTAGGCGACGATCTCGAAACTCGCCGATATGCGGGCCGCCCAGATCGTCAGCCCGACATAGCCGAGCGTCGATGCGAGCTCGGTGATGCGGAGCAGATTGTAGCGCTCGAATCCCTTGACGACGCCTTCGAAGACCAGCGACGGCACCAGGACCAGGTTGACCAGCGCCGTGACATGCAAGATCTGCGAGAATGTCTCGCGGTGTGCGGCGTCGACTTTCATGACGAGGGTGAGCCACGGCGTCCCGAACCAGATCGCGCCGCTCAGCACCAGAGCGAGCGCCAGCGACAACAGGATCAGGAACGACAATTGCCGTCCCGCGAGGTCCCAGTCGCGGTGCTCGCGCGCGCGCGCGACGGCCTGGGTTGCGACCTCGGACAGCCCGAGGTCGAACACGGCCATCATTCCGGTCGGCAGCAACAGGCGCGTGATCACGATCAGGCCGAACTCGGTCACGCCCCAGGTGCGGATGATCACGGGGATCACGACGAGGCCGAGCAAGGCTGCCGCGCCGAAGGCGATGATCGAGATCACCGTGTTGTGGATCAGGCGTTTGATCATAGGGTATCTAATTACCAAGCGCTGAGGCCGCCATCCACCGCGATGTTCTGACCCGTGACATAGGAGGCGGCATCCGAGACCAGAAACAGCATGGCGCCTACCATCTCGTTGGCACGCGCCATCCGGCCAAGCGGAATGCGGGCGCCGTAACGCTGCTTGAAAGTCTCGTTCTGTCCGCTTTCCACCCCGCCGGGGGTGATGGTGTTGACGCGCACGCCCTTCGCGGCCCAGTAGGTCGCGAGATGCTTTGTCAGGCCGATCACGCCCGCCTTCGATGCAGTGTAGACCGCCGGCGTGTTGATCGCACGTCCCAAATATTCCGAGCCTTCGTAAATGCGTTGATCGGGGGCCATCAGACCGTAGATCGAGGCGGTCTGCACAATGGCGCCATAGCCTCGTTCGGCCATCAGCGCGCCGAACACCTGCGCCACGTTGAACATGCCGTCGAGATTGACGGCCATGATCTCGCGCCACGTCTCCATCGAGAATTTTTCGACCGGCGCAAAGAAGGCGTCGGCGTCGCGCGTCTTGCTGGCGGCATTGTTGAGCAGGATCGATACCGCGCCGAGATCGGTCTCGATTGCTTTCGCGGCAGCGCGCACCGCATCGGAATTGGTGATGTCGCAGGCATAGCCCCTGGCGCGGACGGAATGGCGGCTCGACAATTCGGCGGCGGCGTTCGTGACTGCGGCCTGGTCGAGGTCGATGATCGCGACATTGGCGCCGAACTCGGCAAGTCCGTCGGAAAATTGGCGGCCGAGGATGCCGCAGCCGCCGGTGATCACGGCGGTGCGCCCCGAGAGGTCGAACAATTTCCTGAAACTCGTCGTCATGGTCGCCCGCTCTCGCTTGCCTGCCGCCGACGGAGCAGGAGTTCCACCAGGGTGAAGTCGAGTTCGGAATCGATGTCGACCGATCGCTCTTCCGGCATCTCGAACAATCGCGTGTCCGGATAGAACACGGCAGGATGTTCCAGGAAAGGCGCGACGCGCCAGGCATAGATCGAGGCGTTCATATCGAAACAACGGGGCGTATCCTGCCGACGCGTTACCGGAGGATTGGCCGTCTTGGAGGGCCCGACGGTTCCGTCGGAGCGCATTTCCACCAGGTTGAAATAGGGCGAGCGGTGTGACGGCGCACCGGTGATGACATTTCTTGCGCCGGTCTTTTTCAGCAGTTCGACCACGCCGGCGATGTCGGACGGTAGCCGGAGCGGCGAGGTCACGTCGAGATCGACGAAGATGTCCGGTGCCGTGCCAACGCGCGCGATAGCCTGTTCGAGACAGTGGCGTATCGCGGGCAGCTTCGGGGCCGTATCGGTTGCCATCTCGTCCGGGCGTTTGATCACGATGTCGGCGCCGGCCTTCAACGCAGCCGCCAGCACGTCGTCGGAATCGCTGCTGAAGGCGATGGCCTTGAACAGGCGGGTCTGGCGCGCCTGCTCGATCGTCCACGCCAATACGGGCTTGCCGAGCAGGTCGCGGCTGTTCTTGCCGAGCACGCCCTTGGAGCCGCCGCGGGCGCATATGGTGCAGAGCATCGTCATGCCGATACCCAGGAGCGGAAGCGTAGCGCGCGCTCGGTTGCGTCGATCAAATCGATCACGGCAAGTCCTTCGGCCAAGGAGCAGACCAGGCTCTCGCCCGCGATCGCTGCCTTATGCATGGCCTTGTAGCTTTGGTCGCGTTCGCTCGGATAATCGTGGGCTTCGCCGTTTACAGACAGGCGACCGTTGGCAAGGTCGGCGTCGAGGGTCTCGTCCGCGAGATTGATCCGGATCCGGCGGACGCCGGGCCGGTCCAAATAGTCCATATGCACCTGAACCGCCGGTGCTCGATCCATTTCCAGGAGCAGTTCGATGTGGTCATCCACCTCAAGCTGCCGTGCGCCGGACGATCCGCCCAGCGCGGCGACGCGGCGCCAGGGGCCGAACAGCCACAGCAGATAATCGAGCTCGTGGCTCAGGTCGCGCAGCACGCCGCCGCCTGCAGCAACAGTGGAAGAGGCGGTGGCGCGATGATCGCGTCCCGGCCGCCAGTCGCGAATATCCTGCCCGACATAGGCGGACACCGTGATCGCCTTCTGTCCGCGCACGCGATCGGCCAATGCGGCCATCACGGGATGGAAGCGCAGATTGTAGCCGACGACGGTTCTTTGCGAAGGGATAGTCGGGCTTCACGCCGCCTTTGGAAAACAGCGGCTTCTCCACCAGGACCGTGCCGTGGAAGCCGGCATCCGAAAGCTCGCGCAGCGATTGCGCATGTTGCGCCGTCTCGGTCGCGACCACCGCGTAGTCGGGCCGTTTCGCGGCGACGGCGTCACGAATAGTGGTGTGGTCGCCGCTGCCGCGGCGGCTGACGGTCGCGACTTCGAGGCCGAGCTCGCCGAGAATGCGCGCGTGGCGCGTACCGATCGACCCGAGGCCGACGACGACCGCATTTTTTGCCGTCACCGGAATACCTCGTGAAACTCCGCATGGGCCTGTTCGAAGTCCTCCATGCGGCCGATATCAAGCCAGTATTCCCGGATCGGGTAGATCGCGACGCGCCCCTTGTCGGCGACCACGCGCTCGAGCACCGCCGGCATGTCGATTTTCATACCGCGCTCGACGTGGTTGAGCGCGCTCGGCCCGATCACATAGATGCCGGCGCTGACGAACCAGCTTTCCGTCGGCTTTTCCCGGATCAGCTGAAGATAGCCCTCGGAGGCGGTGACGACGCCATAGGGCACGTGCACCTTGTGCTCGCGCACCGCCATCGTCGCTTCCGCTGGCGTCGAGTTGTGGAAGTCGAGCAGCGCGCCGTAGTTGATCGTTGTCAGGATGTCGCCGTTGGTGACGACGACCGGCAGATCGGGCGGCGAGGGGAACAGCCCCAGCGCGCCAGCGGTGCCGAGCCGTTCCGCCTCCTCGAGGTATTGAATGCTGGCGCCGAATGAACTGCCGTCGCCGAAATGCTTTCGAATCAGCTCGGCGCGGTAGTTCACGGATATGAAGATGTTCTTGAAGCCCTGCTGCACCAGGTTGCGTACGATGGTTTCGAGCAGGGGACGGCCGCCGACGTTAAGCATCGGCTTGGGAACTTCGCGCGTGAGCGCACCAAGGCGTTCGCCGAGACCGCCGGCCATGATCAGAACGGGATTTTGGTAGTGCTGCGTCTCCAGCAACTCATCGAAGGTTTCGACGCCGACCAGTTGGCCGGCGGCATCGAGCAGCGGCAACTGCTTGATGAACTTCTGCCGCATCAAGTGCAGCCGCTCCTCGCGCGGCAGTGCTGACGGTGCCGAGACCGGCTTCGGATTCATTACCTCGGTGGCACGGCTTGAAAGCGTGATTCCGCGCAGCAGACCGCGTCTGACATCGCCATCGGTGACGATGCCGAGCAAGCGATTCGAAGCGTCCAGCACCAGTGCTACCTGGATGCTGCCGCTCTCGATCGCGGCGATGGCATCGCCGACGCTGGCCTGCGTTCCCACGACGGCTTTGCGCCAGGATTTCATGGCTTTTCGCCTCGTATTCGCCAGAGGTAGAGGGCGCCAGACGGTAGATTCCGGTATATCGCGGCTGCGAAGGGCGGCGTCAATCCCAAATGGGGAAATGCGGTATCGTTAACGCGTTCCCGGCATCGATAAGGCGTCTTTCCGCTCGCGTCGCGGATGAGGGTGCGGACCGCGATCTCCGGTGCCGCTGTTTGAACACCGGTCGCTTCGCGGTTAAGCTGTCTCACGGCAGGGAGTGCGGATGGACGATCTGATCATTATCGGTGGCGGCGAGCATGCGTTCATGATCTATGAGCTGGCGCTGCTCTCCGACAAATTTCGTCTCGCCGGCTTCATTGACAAACAGCCCGGCAGATTGGGCGCGACCGCCTATCTAGGAACGGATGCCGTTATCAACAAATTTCCCGACGCGCATTTTGTTCTGGGCATCGGCGCGATGAAGGCGGGCAGTGCGCGCAAGACGCTGGTGAACCGGCTTGGAATTGGAAAATGGGCGTCGCTGGTGCATCCGAGCGCGGCCGTCTCGTCGTTCGCAAGGCTCGGCACCGGCACTGTCGTACTGCCCGGCGCCATCGTCAATCCAGGAGCCGCAATCGGAGATCATTGTATCATCAATTCCGGAGCGATCGTCGAGCACGACGTTCGGATCGATAATTTTACGCATGTTTGCCCGGGCAGCGTCATCGGTGGCGGAGCCACCATCGGCGAGGGCTGCTTCATCGGCTTGGGCAGCCGCCTTCGCGACCATATTTCGATCGGCAAGGAATCGTTCGTGGCGATGGGATCGGTCGTTACGGCGTCATGTCCAGATGGGTCGGAGTTGAAAGGGGCTCCGGCCACGCCGGCGAGGGTGGCGGCTCAAAGCTGATCGTCGGTGTCATAAGAGCGCGTGGCCTGCGAACCGAGCAGCGACCAATATTCCAGTGGCGAGCGGCCGGAGCCCGGGCGTTTGGCAACGATGTCGGCGGGCCCGATTGTTTCGCCGGCGGCGAGCGGCCGGGCTGCGACGAGGCTCTTTCGCGCCACGGGGATGTTCCCGATTTCCGGAATTCTTCGGAGCCTTGATGCCGTCCCCGACCGCGCCCTCGATGCGGTGGATCGCCGCAACCATACGCTTGAAGTCGGAGGGCTCAAGCGACGCGGCATGGTCCGGTCCCTCGGCCTTGCGGTCCAGCGTCAGGTGCTTCTCGATGATGGTGGCGCCCATGGCGACCGCGGCCAGCGAAATCTCGATGCCGTCGGTGTGGTCGGAATAGCCGATGGGAAGCTGGAAGGCGCTTTTCATCGTCGCCATCGCCGCAAGGTTCACGTCCTCGGGCGGGCAGGGATATTCCGTCGTGCAATGAAGCAGGCTGACCCTGGGTGAAAGGTACTGCCGCGCCTGCGGATCGCGCCAGGCCGCCCGGAACGCGGCGATGCTGGGCGGCTCGTTGTGTGCCGGAATAGCCGTGGGCCAGCACGCCCAGCGCCTGCTCGACCTCGCCCAGCGTCGCCATGCCCGTCGACAGGATCAGCGTCGCGCCGGACTTCGCCACCGCATGCAGCAGCGGCGCATTGGTGAGATCGCCGGAGCCGATCTTGATCCGCGGCAGATTGAGCGATAGCAGGAATTCCAGGGATTGAGGGTCGAACGGCGTCGAGAGGAATTCGATGCCGCGCTTGCTGGCATGTACAATCAGCGCGTGATGGGCCGCATGCGGCAATTCCAACCGCTGCAGCATCGCCAGTTGGCTTTCGGCGGCGCCGGTCGAGCGCTGTTGATAGGCGGCCTTTTGCGCGGTCCGGCCCGCAAGGGAGGCGGCATTGAAGGTCTGGAACTTGACGATGTGCGGCACCGGCATCCGCGGCCGCATCGACCAGCGCCAGCGCGGTTTCGAGGCTGCCGTTATGATTGACGCCGGCTTCGGCGATGACGAGCGTATGCGCTGTCATGGTGCTGCCCCGCCGAGCGGAAGATCGTAGAAGCCCTTCTTCAGCAGCGTGCGAAAATCCGGAATGGCGGCGACGATACCCGCAAAGCGTTGACTGGATTCGCCATCACCATAGGGGTTGACGGTGGGTTCGCGCCCGCGGCGCAGCGCCTCCGCGATGGCCGTGGCGATGGCCTTACGCTCGGGTGGCGCATTGAACACGGAGGCGGCGCGCTCGCGGCCTTTCTGCCGGTCGCCGATATCGACCGTCGGGACGTTGAGGGAAGGGGACTCCAGCAGGCCGCTCGAGGAGTTTCCGATCACGACATCGACCTGGTTCATCAGGCTGATGTAGCGGAGCTGGCCGAGCGATGCCACCGCGACGCTGTTCGGGCGGCTGGCCACGAACGCCCAGGATCCGCTCGTTCAGCGAGCGGCCCTCGGCGTCGGCGTTGGAGAGCGTGAAGAAGAGATGGACGTCTGTTTCGAGCGTCGCGAGCGCTGCGAGCAATTCGTCCAGCGCGTTCACGGAGCGGCCCGCCTCGATCGTCAGGGGATGGAAGGTGACGAGAGCGTTGCGCGGACCGAGCGCCATTCCGACCTCGCGACCGACGCTGTTCGCGATCGAGCAGCTTCAGGCAGCTTGATGGCATCGATGCCGGGCGAGCCGATGGTGTGGATGCGCGAGGGATGCTCGCCGAGTTGCATCAGCCGGCGCGTCGAATGCCTTGTTGCTGGTGAAATGCAGATGCGACATCTTGCTGATGGAATGTCGTGATCGATTCATCGACCGCGCCTTCGGTGACGTCGCCGCCGAACAGATGCGCCATCGGCAGCCGCATGAACATCGCGGCCTGGGCGGCGGCAAAGGTCTCGTAGCGGTCGCCGAGCACGACGACGAGATCGGGCTTCAACCGCGTGAAGGCATCGGCAAAGCCGATGACGCCAAGCCCGACGGACTTGGCGACGCCGACGCCGGTATCGCTGGAAAGCAGCGTCTCGACGGTTTCATCGACCGCAAAGCCCTCGTCGCGAATGTTGTCGATGGTGTACCCGAACTCCGGAGACAGGTGCATGCCGGTGGCGACCAGTTGCAGCTTCAGGCCGGCCGTCTCGCGGATCGCTCGCATGGGCCAGATCAGCAGGCCGAAATCGGCGCGGCTGCCGGTGACAAAACAGATGTTGCGCGCGCGCTCAGTCATTGCGGGCCCTTATGCTGGCGCTGCTCGGCAGATTGATCAGCCGCCGCTCGATCGATTCCGCGACATGGAGATCGCCGCGCGGCGAATTGGCGTACATCGGCAGATGATGCATCAGCGTCCAGACCGGCCGCGCGCCAAAACCGGAATCGTTCAGCGCGGTCAGCACCTCATCGCGCAGGGGAGCATGCTCTTCATCGAGCAGGATCGCGTTCAGCCAGTAATTGCTCGTGGTGCGCTCGGGCTCGCGCGCAAAATGCACGCCCGGCACTCCGCTAAAGACGCGGTCATAGGCCGAGGCCAGCGCGCGCTTGTTCTTGAGGAAACCATCGATCTGCTCGAGCTGGGCACAGCCAAGCGCCGCGTTCAGGTTGGGCAGACGGTAGTTGAAGCCGATCTCGTCGTGCACGAAGGCCCATTTGTGCGGAACCTTTGCCGTGGTTGTCAGATGCTTGGCGCGTTGGCCGAGTTCCTCATTGTTGGTGAGGATCGCGCCGCCGCCGCCGGTGGTGACGATCTTGTTGCCGTTGAAGCTCAGCGCGGCGAGGCGGGCCTGCGAGCCCACGCCGTGTCCCTTGTAGGTCGAGCCGAGCGATTCTGCGGCGTCCTCGACCACGGGGATGTCCCAGCGGCCGGCGATGGCGTTGATCGCATCCATGTCGACGGGATGGCCGAAGGTGTGCATCGGCGCGATCGCCGCGATCCGCCGGCCGGTCTCGCGGTTGATGGTCCCCTTGCCGGTCCTCTGCGCGATCGCGTCGAGCCGTGCGGCGAGCGCGCCGGCGTCCATGCTCAGCGTATCGAACGAGCTGTCGACGAAGTGCGGCGTTGCCCCGCAATAGGCGATCGCATTGGTGGTTGCGATGAAGGTCAGCGCCGGGGACATCACCTCGTCGCCGGGCTCGACGCCGGCGAGCCTGAAGCAGGCGTGCAGCGCCGCCGTGCCGTTCATGACGGCGATCGCGCGTTTGGCTCCGGTACAGTCTTCCAGCATGCGCTCGAAGCGATCGACGAACTTGCCGACGGAGGAGACGAAGGTGCTCTTGATGCATTCCTCGAGATAGGGAATTTCGTTGCCGGCAAAGACCGGCTCGTGCAGCGCCAGCACGCCATTGGGCGTGCCGACGGCGCGTCGCACGGCATCGACAATGGCCGATATCTCGAATGGCTGGGACCTGGTCACGGGAACGCCCATGGTTCGCCTCACACGTTATAGATGTCAGCCTTGTAGCGGCTGAGGTTGGCGGGGGCCGTGAACCATTTCGCGGTCTGTTCCAGCCCGCGGCGCATGCCATCGAGGCCGCCAAAGTCCGGCGCCCAGCCGAGTTGCTGGCGAGCCTTGGAATTGTCGGCCCACAGCCGCTCCACCTCGCTGTTGGCGGGACGGAGCCGCGCTTCGTCGGTTTCGATCTCGATCCTGGTGTCCATCACGTCGGCGATCATCCTTGCGGTATCGCCGACGGAGATTTCGAATCCGCTGCCGAGATTGATGGTCTGGCCGACGGCTTGCTCCGCCGGCGCGGTGAGGCCCGCGATCAAGCCGCGCGCGGTGTCGGTGACGAACGAGAAATCGCGGGTCGGGCTGACGGCGCCGAGCTTGATCTTGCGCTTGCCGTTGGCGATCTGGCTGATGATGGTCGGAATGACGGCGCGGGCCGATTGCCGCGGGCCGTAGGTGTTGAACGGCCGGATCACGACAACCGGCATGTCGAAAGAGGCGTGGAACGACAGCGCCATCTGGTCGGAGGCGATCTTGGAGGCGGAGTAGGGCGATTGCCCGACCAGCGGATGGCTCTCCTTGATCGGAACGGACTGCGCGGTGCCGTAGACCTCGCTGGTGGAGGTCTGCACGAAGCGGCGTACGCCGGCCTGGCGCGCGGCCTGCAGCACATTCACGGTGCCGCGGACGTTGGTCTCGACATAGGAGTCGGGCGCGACATAGGAGAAGGGAATCGCGATCAGCGCCGCCAGATGCATGACATCGGTGCAGCCGCTCGCTGCCGCGATCATGAAATGCGGATCGCGGATATCGCCGGCGACGACTTCCACCGATTGCATGACATCTTCGGAAACGGTGTCGAGCCAGCCCCAGGAATTGAAGGAGTTGTAGTAGACGACGGCCTTGACCTTCGCGCCGGCCTTGACGAGTTCCTCGACGACATGCGAGCCGATGAATCCGTCGCTGCCGGTGACGAGAACGCGCGCGTTCTTCAGCTCTTCCATGCCGGGTCCCAAAGGCGATTATTCAATCTTCGCAACAAGATGGCGCTATAGCATAACGCCCGTTGCAAGCAACCAATGCGAGCCCTTTGTTTAGGCTGATTTCGCGGCCCCGGGGCCTGCCGCGAGGCGTTGTTTGACAAAGGCCTCGAGATTGCCGCCCAAAAACAGGTGTTCCTTCAAGCCGGCGGCCCGGGCGGCCTCGAGGTCGCTGTCCTTGTCGCCGATCAGAAGGCTGTTAACCGTGTCGACAGGGAAACGCTTCATGCAGATCGAGGATCATGCCCGGCGCCGGCTTGCGGCGGTCGCTGACGCGGCGATAGCGTTCGACCGTGCCGTCGGGATGATCCGGACAATATTCGAAGGCATCGATATGTGCGCCGATCCGCGCCAACTCGTCCGCCATGAAGCGGTGCAGGGCCTCGACGTGGCTGTTCCTCGTAGAGGCCCCGCGCGACGCCGGATTGATTGGTGATGACGAAGGCGAAATAGCCGGCGTCGTTCACTGCCTTGACGGCCTCGCGCGCGCCGTCGATCCATTGCAGCTTGTCCGCCTCGAAGGTGTAGCCGGAATCGTGGTTGAGCACGCCGTCGCGGTCGAAGAACACCGCGGGACGGCGCAATTTCTCGCGCAGCTCGAGATCGGCGCGGGCGAGATCGTCGGGGATGCCGATGTCGATGAAGTAGCCGCGATAGGGCGTGCCGCGCAAATCGCCCGTGGTCACGAGGCCGGGGAAAATGTCCTGCTCCAGCGACGCAGGAAGGTGGTCGAGGCGCGCGATGATGGAGCGGTCGATCACATAGACACCGGCATTGACCGGGCCGGTTGCGCCCTGGCCCGGCGCGATGAAGGCGCGGATGCGGTCGCCATCGAGCTCGACCCGGCCATAGCGGTCGCCGGTGACGTCGGCGCGGAGGGCCATGTGCGCGAGGCTGCCGCCGGAGCGCGCGATCAGGTCGAGCAGGTTGAAGTCGAAGAATGAATCGCCGTTGAGCAGCACGAAGCGCTCGCTGCAGCCGATCGCCGGCGTGGATCAGTGCGCCGGCGGTGCCCAGCGGCTTGTCTTCAAGCGCCACGGCGAGGCGCGCGCGGCCCCGTCTCGTGCCGTGATAGCGGGTCTGGATGATCTCCGCCCTGTAGCCGGCCAGCAGCAGTATCTCGTCGAACACGTCGTAGCGGACGAGTTCGTCGATCAGCGTATCGAGGAAGGGGCGGCCGCCGACGTCGAGCATCGGCTTCGGCATCGCCTTCGTGCGCTCTCCAAGCCGGGTGCCGAGTCCGCCGACCAGGATAACGGCCTGCCTCAGCACGGCGCGTCCTCGACGAAGCCGCACATCAACGCGGCCTAGTACTGATAGCCGATATGCTCCGGCCGATCCGAGAACGGATCGACGCAGATGCCCGCGTTGGTGCTGAGCACGTTGCGATTCCTGGCGAAGTGCGGGCGCCACGGAATGTCCGAGGGAATCAGCACGAAGGTGACGACGTCGCGATGGCCGCGCTTCGGCGAGGTCGCCTTGTGGATGCAGCCGCCATTCTCGAACAACAGCCGCGTTCCGGTCGGCCCCTCCAGCACATGGGTGGTGTTGGCGTCGACCAGTCGGTCGGTGAAGCGGTTGATGCGCCGGCGGTCGAAAAAGCCTTCCTTGCGCAGGCCGTTGCTGAACGGCTTGTCCTTGACGCTGAGCGCGCCGGTGTCGGCGACGACATCGTCGAGATAGACCATCAGCTTGATTTCCTGCTTCGGGCAATTGTCGAGATGCCAGAGAAAGCTCAAGTCCGGCTTCTCCGGCGTGGGCAGCGTCCGATAGAAGGAGACGGCAAAGATCTTGAAATGGCTGCCGTAGTAGTTCTCGACGATGGCTTCCAGGTCGGCGTCGATGAAGTCGACGATTTCCGGGATCATCTCGATGCCGTCGACCAGGCGGTACATGCCGTAATTGACGACCAACCCGTTGTTCTGCTCGGCGAAGCGACGGTCGACGGTGTCCCTGATGGCCTGCAGCTTCTCCTTCGTCATCTGCGCGGGAGGGGGAAGCGCCTCGAAGCCGCTCGTCTTGAAGCGATGAGCGGCGGCCAGTTGCTCGGGCGTGGCCTTCGGCGCCTTCCAGCGGCGGCGCGCCTCGCCCTCGTAGGCGGCATAGCGCATGTTGACGCGGAAGGAGTGGTTGTTGCCGAACAGGGCCACGCGGGTCTGCGTTCGGGCCCTCGAGGCGATCTGTCGGAGCGATGACATTTGACGGACTCCAGTCCCCGGTTATTGGACCGCGGTTTGAGGCTTTGAAAGACGGAATACGACGGAGGAAGTGTAGCGACCCTTGTCCTCGAAATCTTCGCGCCAATAGACGTGGCCCGCATTGGGGCCGAATATCGCAAGCAGGTCGTCGGGGCCGCCCGAAAGATTGTTCTTGCCGAAGCGATTGCCGGCACCGAGCGCGAGATGCTCGAACACGAACACGACCAGCGCGCCGTCCTTGGCGACTCGGATCGTCTCGGCGATCGCCTTCGGAATGTCGTCGCTGTAGGTGATCACGAATGCACTGTAGACGGCGTCGAAGGAGCTGTCGGCAAATTTCAGCTCGTGCATGTCCATCAGGCGGACCGCCGGCGAATAGGAGAAACAGATCGATTGCGGTCAGCTTGGCGGCGTCGAAACCGTAGGACGAGAGCAGAAGCAACTCGGCTTCGTTGCGCGGCCCCACCACGAGCGTGTTCAGCGAACCGAGCTTCAGCCCGCGGATCGAACGGAGAATGGCGATGATGCGTTCGGTCCGTCCGCGGTTGATAATGTTAATGTTGCCGAGATTGTAGGGCAGCACCTGCTCGGCGACGAAACCACTGTCGACGCCCTGTCCCTTGACCAGCTGCTTGAGCCGGTGGCCGGTGAGATACCAATAAAACCGACGGAAATGGAAACGCAGCGGCGAACAGCGGCGGCGTCAGCAGCACATAGTTCCAGATCGACAGCAGGACCGGGGATCGCGGGATCAGGAATCGACCGACGAAATCCTTCAACCTTCGCGCCAGCGACGGCTCCACCGCGCTTTCGGCCTCTTCCACCATTGTACCCATCTGAAATTAGCTTTGCCCGGCAAGCCCCTTAATGGGCGGTGTCTTAACGGCATTTAGCCGCGTTCGCAAGGCGCGGGGCCATTCGGGGAAACGCGAATTCCCATTATCTTTCAAGGGCGAGGTTGCTTTGCGAAGGTAAGCGAGCGCGCCGTGAGGTTGGGTATTCGAAACAATGTCCAGGGAAGGAGCGACAATCCGACACGCCCCAGCATCCTTTCGAGCAACAAGGCGATCGCGAGGGCTGCAATCTTGATCCAGTAGGTCTCAACCAGCGCGAAGTTGAGCATGCCGCCGATATACATGACGTAGAAGCCGTACAGGAGATACAGCGACAGAAACGCCGAGACGTAGCGTCCCTGCAGCACGCCCTTCACCATCAACGCGGTCAACGCGGCGGCGATATAGGCTGCGCCGAAAATGAAGGGCCAGGCGTAGATCGGTCCGAACAATTCGAAGAAGATTTCCGGAAATCCGCCGGCGAACTGGGAGCCGGCGGAAATATGCTCCCAGGTTCTGGGCTCGCCGATCGCTTCCAGCATTAGATACTGTGGCGTCGTGTTCCGGCTCGGGTCGAGCGGCGTCTGGAACAGGAAGTCGTAAACGCGATAGGGCTGCCAGTCGTTGAAGTTGAAGACGTGCTCGAACGAGATCCAGCCCAGCTCGCTCGGTTGGATCAGCGCGCGCTCCACGAATTGAGACAGGACTTCCGAGTCCTGATAGCCGCGAACGTTGACGAGGTTGTTGTAAGTGCCGGCCACGAAGAGGACCGCGAGCAGCACGGCGATCGTGCCAAAGGCGACGAGATCGCGCGTCCGGAATGCGCGTCTGATCCAGAAGAATGGGACCGGCGAGCGATCGCTCCTGATATCGGCGGCGATCGCTGCGGCGAGCGGTGCGACGAAGAAACTGCCGAAACTGTAGAAGGCCGAGAAGCGATTGCCGGTCAGGAACATGTAGACTAGCAGCATGCCGAGCAGGCCGAGGTAACGAATGTCGATGCGCCGGTTACGCAGGCGTTCGGCTGCAAACATGACGCCCCACCAGAAGGCGACGAAGTTGCCGTACTGGATCAGCCAGCGGTGCGCAGCGCCGGCATATTGGGCGGTATAGACGAACCGCTCCATATGCGCGAACAGCGGAATCGATCCGCGGTGGATCAGGTCGAAGAACAGATAGCCGAGAAAGAGCAGCGAGGCGACGAGGGTGGCATCCGACAGGGTCAGCGTTCCCGCTCCGACTCGGGCTTCGGTCCGCTTCGCCCTGCCAGCGTTCGATCGCGTCCGGCCTGAGCAACATGAAGAACGGCAGCACGGTGAGGAAGTAGGCCAGCACGTGCAACGGCGTCACAAATCCAGGCCCGATATAGTGGAAGGTCTGGCTCGACAGCACCGGCCCGGCCAGGTCGATATACATCGTCGATGCCGTTCGCCAGACCAGCGTGAAAAGAATGAAGAGGAAGGCGAGGAAGAAGACCGGGCGGTACGCGGCGATCCACAATACGCAGAACAGGAAGGCGCCGCCGGAGAGGATCACCGCGATCTGGGTTGAAAGAGATGTCACCGGTTAGCAGCTTCTCGGACGTGTTCGGGACGAACCGAGCCGATGATCCATGGTGCGCCTTAGGGGACGGAGGGTCGTGCTCGGACGTTAATGGCGACTGTCAGGAGAACCATCGCGAGAAGCATCGCAAGACCGGCGAGGAGCGACGCCCTTAACGCTGCAACACTGCGGGGGCCCTGAAGGTAGTTGCCGGCTTCGAGATGCAGCACGCTTGAACTCAGCCAATTGTTTCAGATTCGTGTCGCGCTGAATACTGTTTTGCAGCTCGTTCCAGGCCGGGATGAGGTTAAAAATCACAGGCCGCGGCTTGCTCTTGTCGTCGGTGGCGGTGAACAGGCGATCCGCCAATTGATCGCTCGATTTCTCGATCTCGGTCATTCGGCTCTTCGCCCTCTCGATCCGCTCTTGCAGCATCTGGATCCGCTGATTGAGGATCGCGTCATGCGTCTTGACGATTTGCGTGCCGAATCGCGCAACGCGGCTTCCACGTCGGCGGGCGAGGCGGCGGAGAGCTCGATGGCAATGCTGCGTTCCCCATTCAGCACGATACCGCGCAGGCTGGATGACACCAGTGACCGGGAATGCGCTGACGTGGCGGGCTCGAACGCCGCATGGTTCAACACTTCCGTCCGGAAACCGGGATCCGACATTTGCGCGACGGTGGTTCGCGCTGGCTCAACCAGTTCCAGCGCAGGCTCAGCGGTGAGCAGGAGATAGTTGGTGGAAGGAACCAGGCCGAGCGTCAGGGTCGTCCTGCCGCTCCAGATTTGCACGGAACTCGCCTGGACCATCGCGAAAGCGACCGCGGCGGCGACAATGGTCGCGCCGGCGATCAGCCATTTCGATTTCCAGATTACCGATGCCACGAAATTCACGACGCCCCCGCAGTTCGGCACCCTCAGTCCCCACAGCGCCAGCGGGGCACCGTGAGGCCGGCCTTTCTATCTTACCACGACGTCCGTTAGCAATCCCGCGTCGGGGGCGCGATCAGCCCTTTGCCGCGACGTTTTCCTTCCGTCCCGCAAATATTTTGTCCTTCATCGCCCTGGCAAGAGCGCGATGATGTTTTTCGCCGATTTGCGCCAGGCCCATCGCGGCCAAGTTTGAAACGCTGATTTCGATCAAGAACGGCACCATGCCTCTTGCCGGCGACATCGTCCACAATGCAAACATGACCGTGTGGTGGATGAGGTACAGCGAGAAGGAATAGTCGGCCAGGAAGGTGATCCAATTCCTGACAGCCGGCGAGGTTAGACGACGTTGCGCCTGTGTCGCGGCAACAATTCCAAAGAAGGCAAGCGCGAGAAAAACAAAGTTGCTCATCGCGTATTCGCCGCCCGTATGTGCAAGGAGCAGGAAGGCCGCGCCGCCACATAGGCCGATCGCCAGAGCCGGGAGCAAGCTTAGCGCCAGCAGCCGAACGATGAAATAAACCAGGGCGCCGCCGAGCCAGAGGGAAAACGAGCCCCTTGCCGACGCCATCGTCCTGAAATGCGCCGAACAGAAAATGAACGGGAGTTTGGCCAAAGAAGAGCGCAAGCGGAAGCAGAATCGGAATTGATCTCGGCTTCGCCACCATGAAGAACAGCGCGCCGATGAAGATGTAGATGTGCCATTCGATCGCCAGCGTCCAGAGCGGCGACGCGGATCCGAACGGGGACCACTGCAGATATTGGGAGAGGATCCCGCGATAGCCCTCAAGCATGAAGAGATTGGCGATCAGCGTCTTCAAGGTGAAGAAACGCGATACGTTGGGGTCGCCCGTGGCGTGGATGACCAGGCCGTCCACGATGATGACGAGGACAAGTGCGGGTATAAGTCCCGAATAGATTTCGGGCAAAACGTTCGACGCAAAACTGCCAGAAGCCATAACCGGGATCCCTCGATCTTTCGAACAGTGTGTATGTGATCAGAAATCCCGAAATCAGGAAGAACAGAAGGACGCCGACGTTCTGCAGGAGGGGCAGACGTGTAGGACGCCAATCCCAGGCGAAGAAGTTGATGGCATGGCCCACACAAACCATTTGCGCAGCGATAGCCCGCAGCAGATCGAGTGCGACCGACGTATCATTCTTCGATCTCTCGAGACTGAACATGATGGACGACCGATTGCTCCCCGCCGCCGTGGCAACGCCTCCACTGACTACCACACGCTCCGGCCGCCATCCATGACGAGATTCTGCCCGGTCATGTAGCTCGATGCGTCCGAGCAGAGGAACTGGACCGCGGCGCGGTATTCGTCGACATGGGCCATGCGGCCCATCGGGATCAGCCGCGTCAGCTTCTCGACGAAGGCGGGATCCTGGTTGTTGAAGACGCCGCCGGGCGAGATCGCATTGACGCGCACGCCGTCGTCGGCCCAATAGGTCGCGAGATATTTGGTGAGGCCGATCAGGCCGTGCTTGATGACCGAATAGGTCACGGGCTTGACCGGCTGCTCCTCCTCGCGCGTCACGTTCGGCTGGCGGTAGAGGCGCTGGTCGGGCGCGATCACGCCGAGGTCGGAGGCGATGTTGAGGATCACGCCGCGGCGGCGCCTCGCCATCGCGCCGCCGAACACCTGCGAGCACAGCATCGCGCCGGTGAGGCCGACCGCGATCTCCATCTGCCATTGCGGCACCGGAAACACCTCGAAGCGCGAGGAATGCATCACGCCGGGGCTCGAGGTGACCTTCGGGTCGATCGCGGCATTGTTGACGAGGATGTCGACCGCGACGCCGCGCCTGGAAAGCTCGTCATGCGCCGCGCGGACCGAGTCCTGCGAGGTGACGTCGATCGCAGCCGGGACCAGATCGGCCGACGGCGCGCTCTCCTTGATCGCGGCGATCGCGGCATCGGCGTGCTTCAACGCGATATCGGTGACGACCACGCGCGCGCCGGCCTCCGCCAGCGCCGCGACATGCTGGCGTCCCAACAGTCCGCCGGCCCCGGTGACGAGCGCGGTGCGTCCCTTCAGGTCGTAGCGGGAGAGGGCGGTCATCGAACGCTCCATTAGCTGCGCAATTGTCCGCCGTCGGCGACGACCACGGTGCCGGTGACGAAGGCCGCGCGCGGGGAGGCAAGAAAGGCGACGACATCGGCGATCTCTTCCGGCTTGCCCATCCGGCGCAGCGGTACGTCGCGCGCAAGCATCTCGTCGACCGCAGCTCTTGTTCTCCGCGATCCTGCGCGCCCAGGTGCCACCCTCGAACAGGATATTGCCGGGCGCGACCGCATTGACGCGGATGCCTTCCAGCGCCAGCGGCCGGGCGAGGCCTCGCACGGTGGCATTCAGCGCGGCCTTGGCGGCGGAATAGGTCACGGGCGCGCCGAGCGCCGCCAGGCCGCAGATCGAGGATACGCAGACGACGGCGCGGTCGCCGCTGCCGCGGCTCATGACCGGCCGCGCGGCCTCGATCATGTTGGTGGCGGCGAACAGATTGAGATCGAGCACGCGGCGCCACTCGGCCGCGGTCTCCTCTCCGGGGGGCACCGAGGCGCCGCTGCCGGCGTTGCAAATCAGGATATCGATCCGGCCCCAGCGCTGTTCGACATCGCGCGCCAGCGCCGCTGCCGCTGCCGGATCGGTGACGTCAGCGGCGTGGAAAGAGACATCGCCGCCGATTTCGCCGGCCGCCACCTTGAGCCCGTCGAGCCCGCGCGCCGCAAGCGCCACCTTCGCGCCCTCGGCCGCCAGCGCCCTGGCGATGGCGAAGCCGATGCCGCGGCTGGCACCGGAGACGAGGGCGATGCGGCCTTCGATGTCGAGCTTCATCGCCTGGCGTCCTCGATCCAGCGCACGGTCATGTCGCGATATCTGGCGAGCGCGCCGGCATGGTCGCCATCCGTCGCGCGCGCGGTCTGCAGGATGTACTGTCCGGAGTAGCCGGATCGTTCGATCAGGCGGATCGCTTTTGCAAGCTCCGCGGCACCGGTGCCGAGCGGCACGGTGGTGCCGCCGCGCAGGCGATCCTTGACATGGACATTGAGAATGCGCGGGGCATAGGCCGCGATCTCCTCGGCCGGGTCGTAGCCGAGCGAGGCGCTGTTGCCGATGTCGTAATTGATGCCGAAATTTTCATGCGGCAGTTTGGCGATGAAAGCCGCAAGCGCGCGCGGCGGCAGGTCGGATTCGAACACGATCCTGACGCGCTGCCTGGACAACGAAGCAGTCGCGGTCGAGCAGCACCCGCAGCAGCACGTCGCTCTCGGCCTCGCTCTCGATCTTGCCGTTGTCGACCAGCGGGATCACCACGAACGCGATGCCGACCTCGCTCGAGGCCTCGAGCAGGAGATCGAGATCGCCGATCAGCGCCTTCTGCCGGTCGCCGGTCGCCTTCCAGAACGGCGCCTGCATGAAACAATCACCGGTGAGGCTCGGAACGCGCATGGCATTCGCTTTGCAAAGGCCGGCGATGTCCGTGCGCCCGGCCGCCGTCGTCAGCGGATTTTCGCGCAGGCGTTCCTGGTCGATGGTCCATTCCATGCGCGTCAGGCCGAGCGCTTTCGCGCGCGGAAATTCCTCGCGCCATTCGTTCCACGGAAACGCCTGGATCTTGCCGTCGACCATGGCCGACAGCCGCCCCTGCATGAAGCCGATGCGCGCCAGCGCCGTCATGGCTTCGTGTCCGTGCCGATGGCAAGGCCCTTGGCGGTCCAGCCGCCGTCGACGAACAGTTCCTGGCCGGTCACGTAGGCCGAGGCCGGGGACGCGAGGAAGATCGCGGCGCCGACGAGGTCGTCCGGCTGGCCCCAGCGCCCGAGCATGGTGTGGCGCTTGCGGTCTTCATGCATCGCGGGATCGTTGAAGCTCGCAGCCGTCATCTCCGGTCGCCACATAGCCCGGCGCCAGCGCATTCACGCGGATGCCGTCGCGCGCATAATCGTTGGCGAGCGCGCGGGTGAGGCCGGCAAGCCCCGCCTTGGCCGCGACATAGCCGGGATTGCCGGGAAAGCCGCGCACCGAATTGATGCTGGTGACATTGATGATCGAGGCGCCGCGCGGCCTTCCTGAGCAGCGGGTGGGCGGCGAGGATGGCCGCGTAGACGCCGGTGAGGTCGGTTGCGACGCGTATCGCGGAAGCGCTTGAGTTCGGAGGCGCGCCGCAGGAAGGCTGATGCCGGCCGCGTTCACCAGCACGTCCAGCCGGTCGCCCTTCGCGATCTGTTCGAAGGCGCGCTTGATCGCGGCATCATCGGAGAGGTCGCAGGCAAGTGCGGCGACGCCGTGCGGCGCGGTGCCGGACCGGCTGAGGCCGAACACCGTCGCGCCGGCCGCGGCAAAGCCGGCGGCGATCGCAGCCCCAATGCCGCGCGAGGCGCCGGTGACGATCGCGATCTTGCCTTTAAGCGAAAAGAGCGCGGGATCATGCATAGCCATAGCTCTGCATGATGGCCGCGCACAGTTTGATGTCCTCCATGCGGTCGATCTGGAACATCTTGTGGCGTTCCATCAGGTGGAAACCGATCTTGCCGCCGAGCCGGTTCTTCTGCTCGCGCAGGAGCGAGGGAATCAAAACGTAGAACGAGCCGTTCTCGAGATAGCGCGTCTCGATCTGCTGGCGCATGCGGCGATTGCGGTAGTCGTAGTTGATCGGTTCCGGGCCGTTGGCGCCGATCCGCCAGTTGAAATAGTCCTCGACCTCGCAGACCGAGAGCAGGCTGTCGAGCTTGTCGCGCTCGAAGGCTTCCAGCGCCTTCTCGATATCGCTGGGCTCGCGGATCGGCGATGTTGCCTGCAGCGCCACGATGCGCTCGAACGGGCCGAGCTTGCTGTCGAGCTGTTCGAGGGCATGCAGCCAGGCCGACTCCGAGGAATCGAGATCGCCGGAGATGGCGTCGGGACGGCGGACGCCGACGGCGCCCGCAGCCTCCGCGGCAGCCAAAATCTGGTCGCTGTCGGAAGAGACGGCGACGACATCGACGCCGCGCGCGGCAGCGGCCTGCATCACGGTCCAGGCTATCAGCGGCTTGCCGCAGATATCGATGCAGGTTCTTCAGCGGGATGCCCTTGGAGCCGCCGCGCGCTGCGACCACGGCCAGCGTGCGCTTTGTTCCTTTCCGTCATACCCGGCCCTCAAGGCGTTCGAGCGCCGTCCAGAAACCTTCGCCCAGGTTCTTGTGGCCCTGCCAGATCTCGGGAATGAAGGATACGCCGGGCGCGTGCTTGCGCAGCACGCGGCCGACCTCGTCGAAATCGATCTCGCCTTCGCCGACCTGCAGGCCTTCGCCGTCGAGCCCCTTGGCGTCGCCGAAATGGATGTGGGCCGTGTGCGGACCGAGCTGCGCCAGACCTGTTGCGAAGTCGAAGCCGAAATGATTGGCGGCAAGCTTGGTGTGGGAGATGTCGAGGCACATGCGCAAGTTTTGCCCGGCGCAGAACGCAGCCGACTCTTCCGGGAAGATGAAGATGTTCTGGTGGCGCTGGCCGCCGAAATGCCAGGGGAAGGGGGCCATGGTCTGCGGGATCAACTCGACGCCATCGAGGTCGAGCTCCGTCAGGCTCGCAGCGAAGATGCGGTAACGTTCTGCTTTCGCGTCCTTTGGCAGCGGTTCGTCCATGGTGAAGCCGCCAACATTGGCGACGATCGGCGGCCGCTTTGTCTTGGGGAAGAACTTCTTCAATCCGCGCGTGAGGTCGATGACGGCCTGGGTCTGCTCCAGCGAATAGCGGCGCAAGGTTTCGTCCGGGGTCGCCAGATCCATCAGCTTGCTGCCGGCAAACAGCTCCGGCGCGTGCACCACGAAGCCGAGATCATAGGTGCCGGAGAGATAGGCCGCCGGATCGCGCTCCATGTCGCTGTAGCTCAGATGAAACTCGATGATGTCGGGCTGGCAGATTTCGAGGAAGCGCGCGGTGTCGTGGTAGCGCACCGGCACGCCCCAGGGACGGTCGAAATGATAGCGCCGCGCTTTCGCCGCGCCCTCATCGAGATCGCTCTGGAAGAAATAGTCGTCGGCCGCCATCGCGCGGTCGATGCGCTTGCCGATCAGCGCCGGCATCTTCAGGGGCGACAGGCCCTGGCCCGGGCTCTTCACGGCGATATCGGCATCGGAAATCACCGTGCCCGCCGCAATGGCGCGCGCGGCGACGAGGCTTTTTGCGAGATTCTCGCGGTTGATCAATTCGCCCTGGCTCAGCGCGCGCTCGGCGAGCTTTTCGCCGCGCGCGGCCTCGACCTCGCGGATGCCCGACACCAGCGCCTTGAACTCCTCCGGCTCGAGGCTTGCGGCGTGGTCGGGGCCTTCCATCTCGCGGTCGAGCGTGATGTGGCGTTCGATCACGACCGCGCCCAGCGCCACCGCGCCGATCGACACGGCGATGCCGCGCTCATGGCCGGAATAGCCGACGAGGGGGTGAATCTCGCGCAGCGTTTCCATGAAGCGCAGATGGATATTGTGCAGCGCCGCCGGATAGGTGCTCTGGCAATGCAGCAGCACATATTGCGCCTTGCGATCGTCCAGGAATTTCGCGGCGGTCTTGATCTCGTGGCTCGTGCTCATGCCGGTCGAGACGATCAGCGTCTTTTTGGTCGCGGCGAGTTTGGCGAGCAGGGGAAGATTGGTGAGGTCGGCGGAGGCAACCTTGTAGGCCTGCACGCCAAAGGTCTCGAGCACGGCGACGCTTGCCGCATCCCAGGGCGTGCAGAGGTATTGAATGCCCTTCGAGGCGCAGTAGTCGGCGATCTTGCGTTGCTGATCGGTGGTAAGCTCGAAGCGGCGCAACAGGTCGAGCGTATATTCGACCGCGAGGTCGTCGTCCTTTCCGGAAAGCGAGGAGGCGCGGTAGACCTCGTCCAGCTTGCGCATCTGGAATTTCGCGCAATCGGCGCCGGCGGCGACCGAGGCATCGACCAGCGCAATCGCACGGTCGAAATCGCCGTTGTGATTGTTGCCGACCTCGGCAATGACGAAGCAGGGCTCGCCGTCTCCCAGCGCTCGGTTGCCTATTTTCAAGAGCCGGGATGATCCGCTGTGCCGGACAGGTTCACTCATTGCATTGACTGCCTTGACGGGGATTGCCGACTTTTTATCGCATAGACATTGTGCCCGAGCAGCGAGATCCGGGCAGTCTCCAGGATGGCCCGGGGAAAATATCGATAGTCGCGCAGAGTCAGTGCATGAAAACCGAACGGCTTTGCGACCAGCCCGCAACGCGCAAACATCCTTTCGATGTCTGTCATCGAAAAATAGTTTATGTGATCGGGCGGTATCCAGTGCCGTGCATCGCGCCAACCTGGAAGTATTTGGCGGAGATCGTCGCGATTGGGCACAATGATAACGGCAAGGCCGCCGTCGCGAAGGTTTGTCACGGCATCCGCCAGCAGATCCTGCGGATCGAGGACATGTTCAAGCACGTTGTCGATCACGACGGCGTCGGCGGGAGCGGCTGTTTCACGCCGGAAGAAGTCGTGCACGACGTTGATGCCGTGCTGCTGGCCGAACCTGGACAGCCCGCTAGCCGGCTCATAGCCCGTATAGCTGTAGGGGTCATCCTTCATGATGTAGCCGAGTTCGCCGCGACCGCAACCGATCTCCACGATTTGCGCTCCTGGCTTCAGGTGCAGATGAATGAGATGCCTGATCTGGTGATGGCGGCTTCGGAAGCGCCAGTAGAGCTTCGAGAGATCGCCGTGATCAGCGGTATCGAGCCGCGCCGTGCTGGCATAGACAAAGCCGCACTCGGAGCATTTTACAAGCTCGTAGGTAGTACCCAAGCGCGCGACACTCCGAAATGCCGCACGGCTGCCGGATCCGCAGAGAGCGCACGAACCGCGCTCGATCGAGTTGCCTCCGTGCGCGGAGGCATCGGCGGCGGGCGAACGGTCATTGTTGTCCAGCGTTTGAGAGCCGAAATTCATTTGCGATCGTCAGTCTTGAGGCGCGATTTCCAGGTGCGCAGCCCGTGTTCCTCGAACGCGATGCGGGAGCACTTCAGTCCCTTTTCCTCCAGCGCGGCAATCAGCGGATAGCGCTCGAACGGGCGGACGAAGAAGATGAAATAGCCGCCACCGCCGGCGCCGAGCAATTTGCCGCCGACCGCGCCATTGGCCTTGGCGAGATCGTAGATCGAATCGAATTCGCTCGAGCTGATTTTCGAGCTCAACTTGCGCTTGGCGTGCCAGGCTTCGTCGATCAGCCGGCCGCAATCGAGCAACTGGCCACGCAGCAGATGATGGCGGATCTGGCGCGTCACTTCCTTTTGCCGCGCCGCAGCGGCGACCGCGTCGCTCGATTGATGCTGCGCCTTCTGGTCGCGATGCACGGCGCCGGAATTGTGGTTGGAGCCGGTGTAGCAGAGGATCAGGCTCTCCTCGAGCTCGGCGATGATATTGGGGTCGAGCCGGAGCGGAACGATCGTGTTGTGGTCCGACGAGAACTCCATGTGATTGAAGCCGCCGAACACGGTGGCGTATTGATCCTGCCATCCGCCGGGAATGTTCAGCATCAGCCGCTCGGCCTGGAAGGCCATCTCGGCGATCTCGTGACGGTCCCACTGGTCGCTGCGAAACTCGTTGAAGCAGCCGATGATGGCCGACGATACCACCGCCGAGCCTCCGAGGCCGGAGCCGACGGGGAAGTCCGAAGAGACTTCGAGTTCGAAGCCGTAAGCCGGCTTGATCAGCCGGATGACCGATTTGATCAGCGCGAGTTCACCCTCGGCGCCAAGCGCCGCGAGATTGTCGGCCTCCACCGTGCAGCGGAAGTCATGCGAATAGATCCGGATTTTGCCGTCGCCGCGCCGCCGCAGCGTCGCATGCGCGTACATCGCGATTGCGGCGTTGATGACGGCGCCGCCGTCATTGTCGACGAAATAATGCGTAAGGTCGGTGCCGCCGCCCGAAAAGCTGATCCGGACCGGCGAGCGGGCGCGGGCGAACACCTCGCTCTCTTCGGAAAGATCGAAGAGATCGCGGCTGAAGACGTCGACCAGGCGCTGCTCTGCATCCAGGATCGGGACGACGTGCACACGCTGGTCGAGGAGCTTGAGAATTTGCTCGCGTGACGCGCCGGCCCGAGCCCAGACGAAATTACGGTTAACGCAGGTGCTGACCGCCTCGTGGAGGGATACGCCGGTCAACAGCCGCCTGCGGATGTCGCCATCGGTCAGTGCGCCGACGATGCACCCCGCGGCGTCCTGCGCAAACAGAATCCCGCGCATGTTGGCGTTGAGGCGGCGAAACGCCTCCTCAATCGTCTCGGTCTCGGGAATGGTGAGATGGGTCCGATCCAGCACGGTTTCAGGTCCGAAAGAGGCTGATTTTCCTCAGGCCTCGGTAAGGGGTCCGGTCCGCCGCTAGATACGGTAGTGGCTGGGGCGATGCAAGTTTTGCAGGTCCCCCGGGGACGGTCCGGACCGCCACGAATGCCTTGATTTGCAAGGCCTTCACTTACTATAGGAACAAGGCCGGGGCGGATACGGGGTTTGGCGATCTTTGCGATTGAGGGAACCATCGATGATCAGGTTTGGCCTGCTTGGATGCGGGCGTATCGCCAAGCGCCATTCTGATCTGTTGGGCGGTGATCACATCGATGGGGCGAAGCTGGTCGCGGTCTGCGATCCCGTTCGCGCGCGTGCGGACGCCCTTGCCGCGAAGTTCGGCGTGCCGGCGCATTACGACATGGACGACTTTCTCGCGCGCAAGGACATCGATGCGGTCTCGGTGCTGACACCGAGCGGGCTGCATCCGCAGCACGTCATCGCCTGCGCCAGGGCCGGCAAGCATGTCGTGGTGGAAAAGCCGATGGCGCTTCGCCTGCAGGACGCCGACGACATGGTCCGCGCCTGCGACCAAGCCGGCATCAAGCTGTTCATCGTCAAGCAAAACCGCTTCAACGTGCCCGTGGTGAAGGCGCGCGAGGCGCTGGAGGCCGGCCGCTTCGGCAAGCTCATCCTCGGCACGGTCAGGGTGCGCTGGTGCCGCGACCAGGCCTATTACGACCAGGACGCCTGGCGCGGGACCTGGGCCTATGACGGCGGCGTGCTGACCAACCAGGCGAGCCATCACGTCGACATGCTGGAATGGTTCTTTGGCGACGTCGTCAGCGTGCATGCCCGCGCGATCACGGCGCTGGCCAGGATCGAGACCGAAGACACCGCGGTGGCGACCTTGAAATTCAGGAATGGCGCGCTTGGCATCATCGAGGCGACCACGGCTGCGCGACCCACCGATGTCGAAGGCTCGCTCTCGATCCTGGGCGAAAAGGGCATGGTCGAGATCGCGGGCTTTGCGGTGAACCAGATCCGGCACTGGCGCTTTGCCGACGAGATACCGGCGGACAAGGAGGTGGTCGAGAAATTCTCGGTCAATCCGCCCAATGTCTACGGCTTCGGCCACCAGGCCTATTATCAGCACGTGGTCGATTGCCTGACCAACCAGAGCGCGGCGCTGGTCGACGGTCTCGAGGGGCGCAAGAGCCTCGAATTGATCACAGCGCTTTATGAATTGATCGAGACGGGCGAGGAGGTGACCCTGCATTTCACGCCGAAGCTGAGCCGGCTGGGTGTGACATCGTGAGCGAGCCCGAACTGCACCAGGTTGGCATCCGCGACGTGACATTTGGGGCGCGCGTGAGGGTGGTCGAGCCCTGCAATCTCTATGGCTGCACCATCGGCGACGATTGCTTTGTCGGTCCGTTCACGGAAATCCAGAAGGGCGCGGTGATCGGCGCGCGCTCGCGCGTGCAGTCGCATGCCTTCGTCTGCGAATTGGTGACGATCGGCGAGGATTGCTTCGTCGGCCACGGCGTGATGTTCATCAATGACACCTTTGCGACGGGCGGCCCGGCGCGTGGGCAGAAGGAGTTGTGGCGCGAGACCGTGATCGGCGACCGCGTCTCGATCGGCTCGAATGCCACGATCATGCCGGTGCGCATCGCCGATGATGTGGTCATCGGCGCGGGTTCGGTGGTAACAAAAGACATCATGGCGGCGGGCACCTATGCCGGAAATCCGGCGCGCCTGCTCAAGCTCGTGAAATAGCAAGCTCGTGAATTAAAAGGACGACCGATGCCGGTGCCGTTCGCAGACCTTCAGCTTCAGTACCGGACCATCAAGGCCGAGATTGACGGCGCAGTCGCGAACGTGATCCGCGACAGCGCCTTCATCCGTGGGCCCTATGTCGATGCCTTCGAGCGGGAGTTCGCGAGCGCGGTCGATGCCCAGCACTGCATCTCCTGCGCCAACGGCACCGACGCGCTCTATCTGGCGATGGCCGCGTTGAAAGTGAGGCCGGGCGACGAGGTCATCACCACCGCGCATTCCTGGATCTCGACCTCGGCGATGATCACCCATGCCGGCGCGACCCCGGTATTTTGCGACACCGACGGATCGACCTTCACCATCGACCCTGTCGCGATCGAGGCGGCGATCACGCCGCGCACGGTCGGCATCATTCCGGTGCACCTCTACGGCCAGCCGGCCGACATGGACGCGATCATGGGAATCGCGGACAGGCACAAGCTCTGGGTGATCGAGGATTGCGCGCAGGCGCATCTCGCGCGCTACAAGGGCCGGCAAGTCGGCACGTTTGGGGCAGCCGCAACCTATTCCTTCTATCCCGGCAAGAATCTCGGCGCGATGGGCGACGCCGGCGCCGTCGTCACCGGCGACGCGGCGCTGGCCGAGCACATGACCATGCTGGCGCGCCATGGCGGGCTAATGAAGCACCAGCACCAGATCGAAGGCATCAACAGCCGTCTCGACGGCATGCAGGCCGCGATCCTGTCGGCGAAACTGCCGCATCTCGCCGTGTGGACCAAAGCGCGTCAGGAGGCGGCGAAAGTCTACGACGCCGGCCTCAACCAGATCGAGGACGTCGTGGTGCCCGAGGTCGCGCCCGACCGCACGCATGTCTACCACCTCTACACCATCCGCCATCCGCGCCGCGACGAACTGGTGAAGCACCTCAATGCCAACGGCGTGCAGACCGCGGTGAATTATCCGACCGCGCTTCCGTTCCTTGCCGCCTATGGTCGCTTCGAGCATCGTCCCGAGCAGTTTCCGAACGCCTATGCCGACCAGGGGCGGATCGTCTCGCTGCCGATGTTCGCGGAGATCACCTGCGAGCAGCAGGACGAGGTGATCGATCTTGTCCGCGGGTTTTGACGGGCGAATTGCTATGGCTACGACGTCGCGACAATTCGCGGGCGAGATTTGACGCGCCGCAACAGGACTCAAGCGACGAATGTCGTTTGAATCCGCATACGCGGCCGACCTGCTTTCCAAATTTTAATTGCGGATGACGCTTGCATACGCGTGCATTTTTCGCGCCACGCATCCGGATGTTCGCCATCTTTTATCGGCATCTGCGCTTGTCAGTGAGATAGATCACCATCACCTATCAAATGTTGTTGTTAAATGAGGCTGTTTTTTTATCTGGAGGTCACATCGATGAAGATTGCCCGGGGTTCTCTCGGATTAATTCTCTGCGTCCTTTGTACCGGCCTTTCCGGCGTAACGGCCGAGGCCCAAACTGGCGCGCCGGCGCAAACGCCGCCGACGGCCGCAGCACCACCGCCGCCGCCGCCGACACCCGTTCCGTTCGACGCTGCGCTTCTGAAAGCGGCGAACGATCTTTTCTCCAAGGCCAATCTCAACGGCGCACCGGAAAAGGTGCTGCTGGTCATCGATCCACTGATCGATGGCGTCACCGGCATGCAGTCCAAGGCGACGCATCTCGAAGAGAGACGCATCACGGAACTCGTGAAGAGCAACTATCCGAGGTTCCAGGTTGCGCGCTTCTCCGCCGACGCCATCGCCAAGGCGCCGGTCGTGCTGGTCGGCACCTTCACGGCGGTGAACAACGCCGGCGCCGCCAACGGTGCGAAGGATGCCTATCGTATCTGTCTCGCGCTCGCCGACATGCGGACGCGGACGATCATCTCCAAGGGGGTGTCGCGCGCGCTGCCGGAAGGCATCGACCCGACGCCGGCGTCCTTCTTTGCCGACAGCCCGGTCTTCGCCAAGGATGCCTCGACCGACAGCTACATCAAGACCTGTCAGGGCACCAAGGTCGGCGACAATGTCGATCAGACCTATGCGGACCGCATCGTGGTGGCCTCGCTGGTCAATGACGGCATCGAAGCCTATGACGAGGGCCGCTATCGCGATGCGCTCGACGTCTATCAGAGCGCGTTGAAGACGCCGGGCGGAGAGCAGTTGCGCGTTCTCAACGGCATCTATCTCGCCAATTACAGGCTGCACCGCACCCGCGCCGCGATGGACGCCTTTGGCAAGGTGGTCGATTACGGGCTGAAGGGCGACAAGCTCGCGGTCAAATTCCTGTTCAAGCCGGGCTCGACCCAGTTCATCAACGACCGTAGCATCCGCGCGCCCTACAATGCCTGGCTCGAAAAGCTCGCGGAGCGGACCTCGGCCAAGCAGGGATGCCTCGAAGTGGTCGGCCACACCAGCGCCACCGGGCTTCCGGCGATCAACGATCGCCTGTCCGGCCTGCGCGCGGACTACATCAAGGACCGTCTGGAGGACGAGCAGCGCTCCCTGCGCGGGCGGCTGATCGCCACCGGCAAGGGATCGCGCGAGATGGTCGTCGGAACGGGCAGGGACGACGCCAGCGACGCCCTCGACCGCCGCGTCGAGTTCAAGGTCGCTCCGTGCGGCGGCGGCGGCCGGTCGACCTGACCTGACGCCCGGCACAGCAAAACATCCCGGCTCCGAATCTCGGAGCCGGGATTTTTATTGTGTCTGCGCTATCGCTTATTTCGATTTGGCTCAGTGCGCCAGCGTGCGCACCACGCGGAAGCCGATATCGTCATGATGCGCGTCGGGACTGGCCTTGGCGCGAACCGCCGGCCGCAACGAGGACGCGGTCGAGAACCAGTCGCCGCCCCGCACCGTTCGCGCCTGGCAGTTCGCCAGCAAACGCGCGGCGCTGTCGGAGGTTGCCGAAGTATAGTCGTCGGCAAAGCAGTCGGCGGTCCACTCCCAAACGTTGCCGATCAGGTCGTGGAGGCCGAAGGCATTCGCCGCCAGCGAGCCGACCGGCGCGGTGAAGGGGTAGCCGTCGCTGCAGGCCATGTAAGGCGCGTCTTCCGGCAGGCCCGCGGTCTTCGCCGACTGGTCGGCGCCATTGGCATAGCGGCAGAGGTCAGCGGGATCGTCGGTGAAGGCATAGCGCGCGCTGCTGCCGGCGCGGGCGGCATATTCATATTCCGCTTCCGAGGGGAGGCGGTAAGACTTGCCCGTGATCCCCGATAGCCAATCGGCATAGGCCTGCGCATCATTCCAGCTCACGCAGACCGCCGGATGGTTGCCGTCCTGCGCATAGCCGGGCATCAGGAAGGAGCGGTTCTCCCGCTCCTTCGGCAGGTTCTGTTCGAAGGTGAAGCAGCGGCCGCTGCCCTTATATCCGGTAGCGTTGACGAAGGCGGCGTATTGGTCGCGCGTCACTTCGAAACGGCCGACAGCGAACCTTTCCTTGACCGCGACCTTGTGCTGCGGCGCCTCGTTGGCGGCGGCAAGCCCGTTGTCGATGTCCTCCTTGCTGGAGCCCATCACGAACTCGCCCGCGGGAACCACCACCATCTCCGGGCAGTTCGGGCACTCCTTGAAGGCGTCCCTGGGCTTCAGGCCGCATTCCTCCGGCAAAGCCAGCGTCTTTGCGTCGCCAAGCGAGAGCGAGGTTGTCTGCGCCGAGATGCCCGGGCAGCCGGTAGACGCCTGTTTTGCGGCCTGCTGCGCCAGCCCGGGATCTGCAGGGAGGACCGCCGCCAGTTTCATGTTGGCTTCCGCCTGGGCCTGCGCCGCCTTCGCGCGCGCGGCTTCGGCAACCTTGGCTTCCTCTGCCGCCTTTTTCTCGGACGCCAGCCGGGCGTCCTCGGCGGCTTTCTTCTGCGCGGCGAGCCGGGCCTGTTCCGCAACCTGCCTTTCGGCGGCAAGCCGTGCTTCTTCCGCAGCCTTTCTCGCGGCGGCGAACCGGGCCTCCTCGGCGGCCCTGGCGTCCGCCAGCGCCTTCTGCCGTTCGGCCGCCGCGCGTGCCTGTGCGGCCCTTGCCGCTTCCTCCGCGCGGGCCTTTTCGGCGGCGATCCGCGCATCTTCGGCTGCCTTGGCCTGCGCTGCCAGCCGGGTACGCTCGGCGTCCGCGGCTCTGGCGTCGTCAAGCTCCTTCTTCTCGGCCGCAAGCCGCGCCTGTTCGGACGCGGCGGTCCTCGCTGCCATCAGCTTGTCGCGCTGCGCCTTGGCGAGGTCGCTGTAGAAGCCGTTCGGATATTTCTTGATGAAGGAATCCCATGCCGCAATCGCGTTGATCTGCGACGCTAATTCGTAATCGTCCCTCGCGGCGGTGGAGGTATCGACGATCGGCTCCGGCGGCTTCGGCACCAGTGCGACATCGTTGCCGCCGAGCGAGCCGTAGATGAAGGGCTCCTGCCGGTTGCGCGTCACCTTCATGACGTCGTCGCGCACATAGCCGAACGCCATGCGCAGATCGAGGCCCGGCGTCGGCAGGTATTTGACCAGCGCCGAGGTGAACGGGCTGTTGTTGCTGTTGCCGTCGGCCGCAGTCGAGCCGGCCTTGGCGGCGTAGGCGATCAGTGTGTTCGGGCTCATCGGCTCGACCTTGGCGAGGCCGCGGTCGACCGCGCGCGAGGCGACCGCGTGCTTCATGGTCTTGGCGAACGGGTTGTCGCGGCAGGCGTCGAGAATGACCAGGCGCAATTGCCGCGCCGGCTCGATGACATTCAGGAGGCGATCGAGCGGGATCGCTTCGTCGAAGGCATCGATGTCGCGCTCCAGCACGGCATCGACCGGAATGAGATAGTTGATGCCCTGGATCTCGATGCCGTGGCCGGCAAAATAGACGATGGCGAAATCGGCGCGGCGCGCGTCATCGGAAAAATCGCGCAGCGCGCGGCGCATCTCGACGGCCTTGAGGTTGAGCTTGAGATCGACGGCTTCGAAACCGGCGCGCCTGAACATTTCCGCCATGGCGGTCGCGTCGTTGGCAGGGTTGGCGAGAGGAGGCACCGACTCATAGGCGGAGTTGCCGATCACGAGCGCGATTCGCCGGTCGGCGAAGGCGGGTTCGCAGAACAGCCACATCGAGCAGAGTGCCAGGACGATGGCCGAGACGACGCGCATCATGACTTTCGAACTATTCGCAAACTATGACTTCCGAACTGATCGCAAATTATAGCATAAAAATGCGTTGTGGGGCGGCCGTCTGTGACGGCCCTCACAAACAGACGCGAATCGGAAGTGCTATAAGACGGCCGGTCAGCGCTCGTCGGCGATGACCTTGCCGTCGTTGGGCAACGAGCCCTTGCCGACCAGTTCGACCTGGCCGCCAAGCTTGGCTACCGCGCGCAGCGTGGCGGCGACCTGCTCCCGCAGCGCATCGTTGACCGAGGCGCACTCGGCTTTAAGCGTCATGAGGTCGTTTTCGTCCGCACGCGTGACCACAAGCCGCAGCCGCCCCAGTTCGGGGTGCCGCTTGCCGATCTCTGCGACCTGCTCGGGCCGCACGAACATGCCCTTGACCTTGGTGGTCTGGTCGGCGCGGCCCATCCAGCCCTTGATGCGCATGTTGGTGCGCCCGCAGGGGCTCTTGCCCGGCAGCGCGGCGGTGAGGTCGCCGAGTGCGAGGCGGATCCAGGGGTGATGCGGATCGAGCGAGGTGACGACGATCTCGCCGACATCGCCCTCCGTCACGGGATCGCCGGTGCCGGGCTTGACGATTTCGAGGATCAGGTCCTCGTTCACGACCATGCCCTCGCGCGCCGGTGTCTCGAACGCGACGAGGCCGAGGTCGGCGGTGCCGAAGGCCTGATAGGCGTCGATGCCGCGCGACTTGATCTCCTGCCTGCAGCGATGGCGGGAAGGCCGCACCGGACACCATCGCGCGCTTGATCGAGGAGACGTCGCGGCCTGCGGCTGCCGCCGCATCGAGCAGGATCTTCAGGAAGTCCGGCGTGCCGCTATAGCCGATCGGGCGATAGGTCTCGATCAGCTCGAACTGCGGCTTCGGTGTTGCCGGGGCCGGCCGGAATCACGGCGCAGCCGAGCGCACGCGCGGAGGTGTCGAAGATGAAGCCGCCGGGCGTCAGATGATAGCTGAAGGTGTTGAGCACGACGTCGCCCGGCCGGAAGCCGACCGCGAACAGCGCCCGCGCGCCTCGCCAGGGGTCGGCCTGCGCGCCTTCGGGCTCGAAGATCGGGCCGGGCGAGGTGAACAGCCGCGCGAAGCGAGCCTGGATGTTCCGCCACGAAACCGCCGAACGGCGGCGCGGCCTTATGCAGGGCGGGGAGTTCCGACTTGCGCAGCACCGGCAGCCGGGCCAGCGCGGCGCGGCCGTTGACGGAGGCGGGATCGATGCCCTTAAGCCGCTCGGCATAGGCAGGCGCGGCCAGTGCCTTGCGCAGCACATCGGGCAGCCGTGCAAACAAATCGGCATCGCGCGCGGCGGGATCGCGCGTCTCACGGGCGTCGTAATGGTCATTCATGGGGCGGTCCTCAGGGTTCGAGCCCGATTGCACGCCGCCCTGTGCGTGGTATCAGACGGGCGGCTATCGGGACCGAAGGGAACGCAATGGTTGATGGACAGGCCGCCGCAGGCGACGCCGCCGGCGTCATCGGCAGGCTGAAGCAGCGCATGATCGATCATGCGCTGCCGCTGTGGTCGACCGAGGGCTGGGACGCGGCGGCGGGCGGCTTTGTCGACCGGCTGCAACCGGATGGCCGTGCCGATAGGCTCGCGCCGCGGCGCGTCTTCGTGCAGGCGCGCCAGATCTATTGCTACGCCAAGGCGGCGCAGATGGGCTGGTACCCGCAGGGCCGCGAAATCGCGTTGAAGGGGCTGGAATATCTTCTGGCCAAGGCGAAGGCGCCCGATGGCCGGCCGGGCTATGTGCACCGGCTGACGCCTGAAGGCGGCATACTGGACCCGCTGCGCGACACCTACGATCACGCCTTCGTGCTGCTCGCGCTTTCGACCGTCTACGCGCTCGAGCGCGACGCGCAGGTCCGCGCCGAGATCGACTCGCTGCTGACGTTCCTCGACGCGCAACTGCGCTCGCCGCATGGCGGCTTCCTGGAGGGATTGCCGCCGTCGATGCCGCGCCGGCAGAACCCGCAGATGCATCTGTTCGAGGCGATGATCGCGACCTTCGATGCAACCCATGAAGCGGTGTTTCAGAACCGCGCCGGCGATTTCTTCGCGCTGTTTCTCGCCAACCTCTACGACAAGCAGAAGCGGGTGCTCGGCGAGTATTTCGAAGAGGACTGGTCGAAGATCGAGCCGGTCAGCGTCGAGCCCGGCCATCAGGCGGAGTGGGTCTGGCTCCTGAAGGGCTTCGAGCGCATCACCGGCTGTCCGACGGGGCGTCCGCGCGGCGAGCTGATGGAATCGGCGCTGCGCTATCGCGAGGCTACGACCGGCTGCCTGATCGACGAGGGCGACGCGGACGGCAACATCCGGCGCGGCACGCGGCGGCTGTGGCCGCAGACCGAGATGGCGAAAGCCTGGATCGCGCAGGCCGAGGGCGGCGAGGCCGGCGCCGCGGACGAAGCGCGCGCGGCGCTGGTGCGGCTTGAGCGGCATTATCTCAGCCACCCCGTCGCGGGCGGCTGGTACGATCAGTTCGACCGCGACGGCAAGTCGCTGGTCGCCACCATTCCTGCGTCGTCGTTCTATCATGTGCTCTGCGCGGTCGCCGAGGCTGAGCAGGTGCTCGGCTGACCCCGCTCTTTTGTTTTGACGCGTTTTCTTCACGCGAACCGGTTCCCACTTCGCTCGAAAACGCTATGTGATGTTCACAGCCAGCGCTTGCGCCGCTTGAAGCTCTTGAGGTTCTTGAAACTCTTGCGCTGGTCGCCGGCGCCGCCGAGGTAGAATTCCTTCACGTCCTCGTTGTCGCGCAGCTCGTCGGCCGAGCCGTCGAGCACGACCTTGCCCTGTTCCATGATGTAGCCGTGGCTTGCCACCGACAGCGCCGCGCGCGCGTTCTGCTCGACGAGAAGAATGGTGACGCCGAGGTCGCGGTTGATGTCCTTGATGATGGAAAACACTTCCTTCACGAGCAGCGGCGACAGGCCCATCGACGGCTCGTCCATCAGGATCATCTTCGGACGCGCCATCAGCGCGCGGCCGATCGCCAGCATCTGCTGCTCGCCGCCGGAGAGATAGCCGGCCAGTCCGGTGCGCTCCTTCAGTCGCGGGAAATATCTGAACACCATGTCGATGTCGGAATCCACCTCGCCGTCGCTGCGGGTGAAGGCGCCGAGCTTGAGGTTTTCCACCGACGTCATGTCTGCGATGATGCGACGTCCCTCCATCACCTGGAAGATGCCGCGGCGGACGATCTTGTCGGGATCGATGCCGTCGATACGTTCGCCGTCGAACATGATTTCGCCGCGCGTGACCTCGCCGTCCTCGGTCTTGAGCAGGCCCGAGATCGCCTTCAGCGTCGTCGACTTGCCCGCGCCGTTGGCGCCGAGCAGCGCGACGATGGCCCCCTTCTGCACCTCGAGGCTCAGGCCGCGCAGCACGAGGATGACGTCGTCATAGACGACCTCGATGTTGCGCACGCTGAGGAGCGGGGCGGGTGCCTGCGCCGCTGCCGGGTCGCGATTCGATTTCGGTTGTTACGCTCACTGTTGTCATCCTCTCGCTGTCGTCACCCGCGGAGGCGGGTGACCCAGTATTCCAGAGGCGGCAGAGCATTTACGCGATGAAGCCGCGGCGTACTGGATCCCCCGCCTGCGCGGGGGATGACGAGCGTTGTTGGGTCAGGCTCCAGCAGCCTCACCACCCGAGCCATTCCGGCTTGCGCGGCAGCTCGACGGTCTTGACCTTATCGAGCTTGATCGTGCCCTTGGCCATCAGGTCGTTGAGGTCGCCATCGGTCGCGCCCGCGACTTTCGATGCGATAGAGGTCGACCTTCAGCGTGCCGCGATGGTCCTTCTCGGTCCAGGTCGAGGGATTGCAGACGCCGTCCATGCCGGCCGGCACCCAGTCCTTCTTCTGGTAGAAGCCCTTGGCGACGTTCTCGCCGGTGGCGCCGCCGTTCTTGGCGGCCCAGTCGAGCGCTTCCTTCGCATAGAGCGCGCTGCAGACGCCGGCGATGTAGTGCACCGGCCGATAGACCTTGCCGGTCGGGTCCGACATCTTCGAGATTTCCATCACCGTCTTCATGCCCGGCGCATTGCCGCCCCAGGTCACCGCCGTGCGCAACGGGAAGATCACGCCGTCGGCGGCGTCGGCCGCGGTCTTGGCGCCGTTCTCGTCCATGCCCCAGACGTTGCCGAGGAACTGCACGTCGACGCCGGCCGCCTTGCAGGCCTTCAGCACCGAGATGTTGGAGGCTGCGGTGTTGCCGAGATAGGCATAGTTGGCACCCGAGCTCTTCAGGCTCAGGCACTGCGCGCTGTAGTCACCCGGCGTCAGCGCGAACACGATCGGCGGCAGCACCTCGAAGCCGAGCTCGGTCGCCATCGCCTCACCCGCTGCCTTCGGCGCGTTCGGATAGGGATGGTTGCCGCCCATGTGGACGAATTTCGGCTTGCCGCCCTTGCCCTTGGCCTTCCAGTCTTCGGCGGCCCAGGTGATCAACGCGCGCATCGCGTCGGAATAGCTCGGGCCGTAGAAGAAATTGTAGGGCGCGGGCTTCGCCTTGCCGCTGGCGCCTTCCGGGTCGGTCAGAGCGGCTGCGTAGGAGGCGGAGATGTAGGGGATCTTGTCGTTGGCGACGAAGCCGGTCAGCGCTTCCGTATCGGCGGTGCCCCAACCCATGATCGCGGCGACCTTGCCGTCCGGCGCCGACCACTTCTTGTAGAGCGCGACCGCCCGCGGCACCTGGTAGCCGTAGTCGTTGGTGTCGAGAGCGACCTGCTTGCCGCCGACGCCGCCGTTCTTGTTGATCCAGGCAAAGGTGTCGGCGACGGCCTGCCCGTAGGGCGTTCCGACGTCCGATGTCGGGCCGGAATAGTCGGCGAGCTGGCCCACCGCGATCTGGGCCTGGGCGGTGGCGGAAACGCCACCGATCAGAAGCGCCAGCGAAGCCGTGCTCAAAAGGGATTTGATCGTCATCTGTGTTTTCCTCCTGTTATTCGTTGACACCAATTTAGTCCGTTCCGTTCCAATCTCAATGTGAGAACGGGTAGAGCTTCCAATAGGCCTTGATCTGCCGCCAGCGATGCGCGAGCCCGTCGGGCTCGAACATCAGAAAACCGATGATAATCACGCCGATCGCGATCTCGCGCAGGAAGGTGATGCTGTTGTTGAGCGAGAGCGCTTTGTCGAAGGCGCTGCCCTTCAGGCTGTTGCTGAGCCATTCCATCAATTCCGGCACCAGCACCACGAAGGCGGTGCCCATCAAGGTGCCCATCACCGATCCGGTGCCGCCGATGATGATCATGGCGAGGAACAGGATCGAGCGCTCGATGCCAAAACCTTCCTGCGAGATCACGAGCTGGTAATGCGCGTAGAGCGCGCCCGCGATGCCGGCGAAGAAGGCGGCCAGCCCAAACGACAGCGTGCGGTATTTGGTGAGGTTGATGCCCATGATCTCGGCCGAGAGATAATGGTCGCGGATCGCGACAAGGGCGCGGCCGTCGCGCGTGCGCATCAAATTGGTGACGAGGAGGTAGCTGAGCAGCAGGTAGGCGAGCACGACATAGAAATATTGCCGGTCGCCGCGGAGCACGTAGCCGAAGATCGAGAACGGATTGGCGCTCGCGGGCACCGAGCCGCCGGAAAACCATTCGGCGCGGGAGAAGAAGTCGAGCAGGATATATTGCGCGGCAAGCGTCGCGATGACGAGGTAGAGTCCCTTCAGCCGCGCCGCCGGCACGCCGAAGATCAGCCCGACCAGCGCGGTGACGACGCCCGCGAGCGGAATGGCGAAGAACACGGGGATCGGGAAGTTGTTGTTGATGTAGGCCGAGGAGAACGCGCCGAGCAGGAAGAACGCGGCATGCCCGATCGAGATCTGTCCGGTGAAGCCGACCAGGATGTTCAGCCCAAGCGCTGCGATCGAAAAGATGCCGATCTGGATCGAGACCGAGAGCCAATATTCGCTGAAGATTTTCGGTGCAAAGCAGAGCAGGATGATCCCCGCGATGGCAAAATTGCGGCTCATCCTCGTCGGGAAGATCATGGTGTCCGCCGCATAGGTAGTGCGGAAGTCACCGGAGGGAATGAGGGAAGGGCCCGCCATGGGCGCTACCTTACTTGCCGCAAAATTGGCATCATGACTGCGCCCATGTTTTTCCGGGCATGATCGTTACTGAAAACCGGTTTCCACTTTTCGGCGATCATGCCTAAATCCGCTCGATGTCCTTGGTGCCGAACAGGCCGTAGGGCTTGATCATCAGGATGATGATCAGGACGTAGAACGGCGCGATCTCATAGAGATTGCCCCAATGCAGATATTGGCTGTCGACATATTGCGCGATGTTTTCGAGGAGCCCGATGATGATGCCGCCGATTACGGCGCCGCCGATGGAGTCGAGGCCGCCGAGGATTGCGGCCGGAAACACCTTGATGCCGTAGGCCGACAGGCCCGACGACACGCCGTTCACGACGGCCACCACGACGCCGGCGACGGCGGAGACCATCGCCGAGATCGCCCAGGCCATGGCGAACACATTCTTCACGGAAATGCCGAGCGATTGCGCGACCTGCTGGTTGAAGGCGGTGGCGCGCATCGCAAGGCCATATTTGGAGACGCGGAAGAACCAGGCCATGCCGATCATCATCAAGACCGAGACGATCAGGCTCATGACATAGACGGTCTGGATCTGCAGGCCGAAGAGGTCGACCGACTGGTTCTGGAACACGCGCGGGAAGGGCTGCGGGTTGACGCCGAAGATCCATTTCAGCGCGGCCTGGAACACGGTCGACAGTCCGATCGTCACCATGATGACGGAGATGATGGGCTCGCCGATCATCGGCCGCAGGATCACGATCTGGATCGCGATGCCGAACACGAACATGAAGACGAGCGTCAGCGGCATGCCGACCCAGAACGGCACCTGAAATTTTGTCAGCAGCGCCCAGCAGACCCAGGCGCCGATCAGGAGCAGTTCGCCCTGCGCGAAGTTGACGACTTGCGTGGCCTTGTAGATCAGCACGAACGACATCGCGACCACGCCATAGAGCGTGCCGACCACGAGGCCGTTGACCAGGAGCTGGATCAGGAAGCCGGCGTTCATGCTGGCTCCTCACCCTCTCCCCTTGTGGGAGAGGGTGGCTTCGCGAAGCGAAGCCGGGTGAGGGGTTGTCTCCGCATCGAAGGTGCGGAGAGAGGACCCCTCACCCAACCGAGATTGCGTCTAGCAGCGGTGCTGCCCTCTCCCACAAGGGGAGAGGGCACATTCATTTGCACCGTGCTTTGGCTTGGCAAGCACATCACTCCGCGGCCTCCGCGAGATGGGGCTGTCCGCCGAGATCGACCACGCGGAGCGAGGTGCGGACGCGCTGGGTCGAGCCGTCCTGGAAGCGGATCACGGTATCGACCGGGATGTTGCTCGCCCCGCGATAGATCGCGTCGATGATGTCGCCGTATTTCTCGTTGATGACGGCGCGGCGGACCTTTCGCGTGCGGGTCAATTCGCCGTCGTCGGCGTCGAGCTCCTTGTAGAGCAGCAGGAACCGGGAGATGCGCTGCGCCGGCGGCAGCGTGGCGTTGACGGTTTCGACTTCCTTGCGGAGCAGCTCGTAGACTTCGGGCCGCGAGGCGAGGTCGCTATAGGTCGTGAACGCGAGGCGGCTCTTCTCCGCCCATTTCGAGATGATGGAGTAGCGGATGCAGATCATGGCGGCGAGCGCGTCGCGGCCGGCGCCGAGCACCACGGCCTCCGCGATATAGGGCGAGAACTTCAGCTTGTTCTCGATATATTGCGGCGAGAAGCGTTCGCCGCGCGAGGTTTCCGCCAGATCCTTGATGCGGTCGATGACGACAAGCTGCTTGGCGTCATTGAAATAGCCGGCGTCGCCCGAATACATCCAGCCTTCCTTCACGTCGGCGGCGGAGGCTTCGGGGTTCTTGTAATAGCCCAGGAACATGTTGGGGTGGCGCACCACGATCTCGCCGATACCCTGGCTGTCCGGGTTTTCGATCTTGATCTCGATCGAGTCGGCCATCGCGACACCGGTGGTGTCGGGATCAACCTTGCCGCTCGGATGCAGGGTGTAGGCGCCGAGCAGCTCGGTCTGGCCGTAGAGCGTGCGCAGCGGCACGCCCAGGGCCTGAAAGAACTTGAAGGTGTCGGGGCCGAGCGCGGCGCCGCCGGTCGCGGCCGAGCGCAGCCGCGTGAAGCCGAGCCGGTCGCGCAGCGCGCGGAACAGCACCGTGTCGGCGAAGGACGAGCGCTGGCCCCTGTCCAGGGCGGCGAGGCCGGTCTTCATGCCGAGCGCAAACAGCCGCTGCTTCAGCGGCGAGGCATCCATCACCCGGGCGCGGACGTCGGCCGCGATCGCTTCCCAGACGCGCGGCGCGAACAGAACGAAGGTCGGCGCGATCTCGCGGAAATCGCTCATCATGGTGTCCGGCTCTTCGACGAAGTTGATCTTCATCCGGCAGAGCAGGCCTTTGCCGAGCACATAGACCTGCTCCATGATCCACGGCAGCGGCAGCACCGAGACATATTCGTCGTCGGGCCCCTTGGGATCGAAGGCGAGATAGGTCGCGCAGTGGCTGAGCACGCGCCCGGCCGCGAGCATCGCAAGCTTGGGATGCGAGGTCGTGCCTGAGGTCGTGCAGAGGATGGCGACGTCGTCGCCGCGGGTCTGATCAGCGAGCTTGTCGTAGAGCCCGGGCTCGCGCGCGGCGCGGTCGCGGCCCAACGCTGCGAGCTTGCTCGCTTCTATCAGGCGAGGGTCGTCATATTTCCGCATGCCGCGCGGATCGGAATAGACGATATGTTTGAGGTGCGGCACGCGGTCGGCCAACGTCAACAGCTTGTCGACCTGCTCCTCATCCTCAGCGAATACGAGCTTCGCTTCGCCGTAGTTGAGGAGATAGGCCGCCTCGTCATCCAGCACGTCGCGGTAAAGCCCGAGGCTCAACCCTCCGATCGCGTGTGTTGCGACCTCGGCTGCGACCCAGTCGGGGCGGTTGTCGCCGATGATGCCGATGACATCGCCGCGGCCGAGCCCCAGCTCGGCCATGCCGAGCGCGAAATCCTGCACGCGGGCCTGGTAGTCGTTCCAGGTGAACAGCCGCCACAGGCCGAGATCCTTTTCGCGGAGCGCGATCTCGTTGCCGTGCTCCTTCGCGTTGAGGCGCAGGAGCTTTGGATAGGTGTCGGCCTGCGCGACGCGGGCGGCGTAATCCATCATGCCGCGCTCTCCGTAAGCGGCTTGTCGTCGGGATCGACCAGCACCTCGTCCTCTTCGCCGAGATAGGCGCGCTTGACGTGGGGATCGGCCAGCACCGCGGCCGGATCGCCCTCGGCGATCTTGCGGCCGAAATCGAGCACCGTGACGCGGTGGGAGATATCCATCACCACGCCCATGTCGTGCTCGATCATCAGGACCGTCATGCCGAACTCTTCGTTGAGGTCGACGATGTGGCGGGCCATGTCCTCCTTTTCTTCGAAGTTCATGCCGGCCATCGGCTCGTCCAGCAGGATCAGCTTCGGCTCCAGCGCCATGGCGCGCGCGAGCTCGACGCGCTTGCGCAGGCCGTAGGGCAGGGTGCCGGCGGTTGCCTTGCGGACGGATTGGAGGTCGAGAAAGTCGATGATCTCCTCGACCTTGCGGCGATGCTCCAGCTCCTCGCGCCGCGCGCCGGTCAGCCAGTACAGCGAGCCCGTGATGAAGTTGTTCTTCAGGAGGTGATGCCGCCCGACCATGATGTTGTCGAGCACGCTCATGTGGTGGAAAAGCGCCAAATTCTGGAAGGTGCGGCCGATGCCGAGCGACGCCCGCGCATTGGGCGTAAGGCCGGTGATGTCGCGGCCACGATAGAACAATTGGCCTTCGGTCGGCCGGTAGCGGCCGGAAATGCAGTTGACGATCGAAGTCTTGCCGGCGCCGTTCGGACCGATGATCGAGAACAGCTCGCCGTCCCTGACCGAGAAGCTGACATCGGTGAGCGCGCGCACGCCGCCGAAGCGTAGTGAAACTCCGCGCACTTCCAACGTGTTGTCCAATCATTCCTCCCGGATCAGGCGCTTCTCGCGCTCTTTATCGGTTTCTCGCGGCCAAGGAGCGATCCTATATCGGCCCTCCCGGGGTGACCATGCGGCGAATGAGGTTTCCCCGCGGCTGGTACACCGGATGCCATGCGCGATCGCGCCGCGTCCAACGTCCCCTGTTGGGCGCGACCGCTTGCTTAGAGTAAAGCCGTATCGGGAAATGTCTTGCGTCTGACATTTCGCCGGCAATTTTCCATGGGCGAGCAACGTGGCCGGATGCCGCGAAAGGCGGAACCGAAGGTTATTGTTGCGGTGCAATATACCGGTTACAAAGCGGAAGCCTGGTCGATTGGATCATGATCACCCCTGACTACCTGCGGCGCATCGCGATCTGGTCGCGCGAGCTCTCTGAGCGCGAGGCGGAGATCGCGTGCGCCGGCATCACCGAGCGGTCTTACCGGCCGGGCGAGCACATCTTCCTGCGCGGCGATCAATTCGATTACTGGACCGGGGTGGTTGCGGGCCTGGTGCGGATGAGCATCGTCTCGCGGGGCGGCAAGGCCATGACCTTCACGGGTCTCACCGCCGGCGCATGGTTCGGCGAGGGGACCGTGCTGAAAAAGGAAGCGCGACGCTACGACATGGTGGCACTGCGCGGCTCCCGCATCGCGTTGATGGAGCAGGGCGCCTTCTTCTGGCTCTACGAAAACAGCGTCGCCTTCAACCGCTTCCTGGTCGTGCAACTGAACGAGCGGCTTGGCCAGTTCATCGGCCTTGTCGAATACGGCCGGACGCTGGATGCGACCGCGCGGCTGGCGCGTTCCATCGCTTCGCTTTTCAACCCGATCCTCTATCCCGATCTCAGCCTTCACCTCGAGATCACCCAGGAAGAAATCGGAGCGTTGTCAGGCATCTCCCGGCAAAACGCCAACCAGTGCCTGAAGCGGCTGGAGAAGGAGGGCCTGCTCAGGCTGGAATATGGTGGGGTGACCATCATCGATCTGGACCGGCTGCGCGGTTATGGCGAGTAGGTTGGGCTAGAATTTCTGGACATAGGCAGGGGAATGATGGGCGTCCGCCTGCCTCCGTGTGTCCCGCCAAACAGATTTCGCTCCATGACTTTAGTAGCCTTTCCAGGCAATTAGCACGGCACAAAGGCCGTCAGCTTACGTTTCCCAATGAAATCACGGTCAAATGACGTCGCTGCGGCAAGATATTTCCAATCCGCGACCGAGAGATCCCGGCAGGACCCTTTTGAAGCATAAATTATTTGAGGTCGAACATGAGTTTGAATTGCCTCACTGCCATCCGGAAGGGACTGATTTACCCGGATGCCACGACAGCGGCGCAATTGCCTGAGCGCAGGTGGGGAGCAGTCCTCACCGCCGACGTCGTGGAGTATTCGCGTCTAACAAGGATCGACGAAGAGCAGACCTATTTTTTATATCAATCTCATCGCCGTGAAGTGCTCTATCCAAAGACAAGAGAATACGGGGCGAGATTCCTGAAGTCGACAGGAGATGGGATCATGGCGGAATTCAGAAGTGCAATCGACGCCGCGCGATGTGCGATCGACGTGCAGCGAAGCATGGGCGAGCGCAATAGGGCAGTGGAGAAAGATCGCCGCATCATTTTCCGCATTGGATTGAGCTGCGGTCGCATCATCGCCGACCCCGACGACATTTACGGCCATGACGTCAACGTTTCCGCGAGGCTGCAAACGGTTGCGCCTCCTGGCGGCATTGCGATGTCCGGCGAGGTCGCGGCTCTCGTGCGACAAACGCTTCCCATTTCGTTGGAGGATATGGGCGAGCAACATTTTCACAATATGAACTGCGCCGTGCGGGTTTTTCAGTACCGGGCTGTGACGATGGTCAACTGAAGGCCGAAAAATAAGGCAATGGAATCAACGCTTCCAGCAGCCTTGACGCTCGTTTGACGCAGCCGTGAGCTATTGGTTGAGCCTACAGCTGATTGAGGACCCGTCATGCATGGATTGAACCTTTCGATCATTCCCGAAATAGCCAACGGGACAACCGTTCTGACTGCCGATTCCGCCCTAAACGGAACACGCAATCTCCTTCGACTAGACGACTCCTCCGTGTTCGGGGCTGGCAAGGATCCCATGGAGTTGCGCAAGCTCATGCGCAAGCTGTCGGCGCGGATCGGCCGAGAAACCTTTCGTCCTGCCGAGGAGAACACCAATATTCCGTCGGGCTACACCTATCTCTTGCAGTTCATCGCCCATGACATGGTGAACACCTCAATATCGCTTGCTGCCACCAACGGCCGCCGCTTCGGGTTTCAAAATGCCCGGCAACAGCCGTTGACGCTCGAGACCATCTATGGTGGCGGACCGGACGTCAGTCCGCAGGCTTACGAGTTTACCCACGCCTGCACTCAGGCACTGGGGCCTATGCCGCGCACACGGTTGCGTTCCGGGCGCGCACAGGATCAGTCGGGATCCACGAAGGGAACGCCGTTTGCAGATGTCGGCCGCTCCGTGCCGGTTGACGTCGCCGACGACGCGATCGGTCATGCATTCTTGCGCACGGAGGCGCTTGTTGCAGACGCCCGTAACGAAGATCAGGCACTTATCGCGCAGCTGACCCGTCTGTTTCACAAAATGCATAATTTCATTCTCGAGCAGATCGAGACGAGCCAGCCTTCGCGGACGGTACCCGATGCCTATCGCAACTTCATCTGTGCTCGGTACTTGCTGACGCTCATTTATCGAAGAATTGTATTGCAGGATGTCCTGCGTCGCCTGCTCGACCCTTCTGTTGTGCGCTATTATCTCAACGAGGAGAAGCCGCTGGTTGCCAATGACGGAAGCGGCGCCATTCCGGTTGAGTTTTCCAACGGCGCCTTCCGTTGCGGACATGCAATGATCCGCAACGCTTACCGTGTGAATTCCCCAGAGGAACTCGAGGCGGGCCGCGCGCTTCAAATCTGCTCTCGGCGCTCTCCTGGCTTCGTGCCGTTGCCCGAGGAATGGATCGTGGAATGGGACAGGTTCTTCGAGATCAACACGCCGGCGGTCATACCAAACTACAGCCGCCCGCTCCGGCCCAACTTTTCACCGATAGCAAGAAGCGAATTCTTCTTTGCACCGCTCAATCCGAGGGGGGGCGACCAAGGCGATGCCGCCGGCCTGCCAAATCGCGATCTTGTCAGCTCCATTTACGCCCGCGTGTGGTCGGTACCGAAGCTCGTCGATGCGTTGCGGGCCAAGAGCGCCGATATCTCCGCGTTTCTTCCAGTTTATGGTGTCTCTGCTCAACGGCTCGCAACATGGCTCGGAGCGACCGGTGACGAAAACGGAATATCCGAACAGTTTGGCCCTGGCGACGTGTCGGCGATCGCCGACGATCCACCGCTTCCCTTCTATGTGCTGTACGAAGCGTCGGTTTGCAACGACGGGAAGCGTTTGGGGCCACTCGGCTCCATCATTGTCGCAGAAACGATTATCGCGGCGATGCAAACCTACCCATTGAATGTCGAGAAATTGACGCTCGATCCCAGGCAAGGATTCAAATCGCAGACCAGCCCGCTCGGGCGACTGGGTATCACCGAAGCGGCGCTTGCAAAAATTCCAGAGATTGAGACCTTTGACGATCTTCTGCTGTTCATGCAGTCAGCGGGATTACTCGCAAATCATCGTTAGATTCTAACAGGAGGTTGAAATGGGTACGAACTCTTGAGATCGGTGACGACGTCCTTTGGGGCAAGTTGGTAAAATCCTGGGCGACGGGCGACAATTATGTGACTCCGGGAGGCGCTCCGTTTCCCATTCCGCGAACGCTTGACGACCTGCTGGCGATCGCAAAAGGTATCCAACTTTCCATCAAGTTTCCCGACGGAATGGTCGGTCTGGCAATCATTCAATACAGTCCGCAGACCGTAGTCGTCAAATTGCCGCCCGAGCGCATGGTGAAGGCAACTGAAGAAATGTTAAAACTGCCCGGTGCAGTTTATCCGATGCCAAAGTTCTACGACGACTTCTATCATATGTCGCTTCCTGCCGCCTCTACGGAAAAACTCCTCGACCTTCATGCCGCTCGTATCGGCGACTATTCAATCCGAAACTGCGGCTGACCGGCGGCCCGCGGAAGCTTGGGAGGACATCATGGGCACGAAGTTAGAGATCAGCGACGACATCCTTTGGGGCAAGCTGGTGAAGTCATGGGCGACAGGAGACAACTACATCTCGCATGACAGGCCTGCTCCGGAGATACCTCGAACGCTAGAAGAATTGCTCGCGCAGGCGGCCGACATCGGATTGACGATCTCGTTTCCGGACGGAATGGTCGGCCTCGCGGTGATTGAATACAGCCCGGAAACCGCGTTGGTGAAACTGCCGCCAGAAGCCATGATTAGAGCGACCGAGGCAGAGTTGACGGCAGGCGCCAAATATCCCATGCCTCGATTTTACGACGACTTCTACGGCAGGCCGCTGCCGCCGCCAAAGAATCTGCAAGATGCTCTGGATCTGCACGCTGCTCGTATCGGAGACTATTCAGTTCGAAATTGCGGATAGCTTTACCACTGATGGTGGATCAAGCCATCGACGGGAGCGCCCGCGCCGGCGATGCCATCGCGCAGGCGTTTCCAGCTTTCCGGCATGGCAATCGGGAATAGCTGAAGAAACCAGCGTGTCATCGCGGCCGGCGTCGCTGGCTCTTCCACAGACCACCGGCTTCGGACGATGCTATAGAAGTGCTCCAGCTCCGCTCTCGCGTCGTCCTTGCGGCCAAGATGGTAAAGTGCCGCGGCCTTGAAACCGGGGACGTTCGGATTGAGGTCGCCGGCAAAATCGGCCGCAGCTATGCAGTTCTCATAGTCACCGATCATGAAGCGTATGGCGGTCTGATAGGCCCACTGCAGTGCGCTTGGTGCGACCAATGCATTCCGTCTTCGCGTTGAGTTGATGATGTCGGCGGCTTCCTTGTGGTGTCCGCAGAATGCATAGCAATTGGCCGCCGATACGCACGTCCAGGGGTCGTTGTCGTTAAGCTCGTACGCCAGCGGAATGTAGATCATGGCCTGCTCATAGTGCTTCGCCATGGCGTGCGACCATCCGAGGCAAAGCTGGCTGCGCGAATTCAAGCGGGTCAAGCCGCACCGACTCTTGCGCAAAGGCGAGAGCTTCCATGGTTCTGTTGAGGTCTCGACGCGTGCCGGGCTTGACGATGTGATACGAATTATTGAGTTGAGCGAGGCTGGAGAACGCGGGAGCGAAATCCGGCGTTTGCCGGATAACTTGACGAAACAACTCCGCCGCCTTGTCCCATTTCTGCGGGTCAAAGCCGAGCAGGGTGGCTTGACCGAACAGCCATATATCATACGCCCTGAGATCGGCGATTTGTCCGCCGGCAATCCTGTTCATCCGCTCTGCGGAAACATGGACGTTGAGGGCTGAAGTGATACGGCGCACCAGATTTTGCTGCAGCTGATGCCAATTCTCGAGCTTCAGAGTGAGGCTCTCGCTCCAAAGATAGGTTCCGCTCGCCCCGTCGCGCAGCGTCAGCACGAGGTCAACGGCCCTTCGAGTCTCGTAGCCGCTTGCATCCAGAATATACTCATCCCCCGGATGTCCTGGCGCGTGATCCTGCGTAGAAATGCTCCGTTCCCGCACCTGCCATTCGCGAAATCGCACAAAGCAAGCGATGAGCTCGCGCCGAAATCCCTGGACCAGATAATCTTTCTCCGACCGGCCGCCCGCCAATGTGAATGACGCGACCGACAACACGAGCCGGGCCGGTGACGGACCGCCTCCGGATGGCTGGCCAGCGCCGGGGCCTGATGTCGTCGAAGGGGACGGCTCGACGACGGACGGCTTGCGGGCGGATAGCGGGTCGAATTCCGCAAGGTCCAGCTTGTCGGCGCTGGATGACCCGCGGAACGGCAGCGCCGCCTTGATCTCCGCAATCAGATCCTGGGTCTGCTGGGTAGGCTCGACGTCGTAGTCTTCTTCCAGAAGGTCCCACAATGATTTGTAGATCTTGAGAGCGCTGCCGACAGCACCGTCTGCAATGTGCGCCCTTATCAGATAACGACAAGCTTCCTCGTGCGTCTGATCCAGATTGACGATGGCTTGAGCAATGTTCTGTCCAGCCACGGTTGGCTGCTTCAGGGCGCGAAGGCACGTCTCCAGATGTCGAATGATCTGATCGCGGAGTGTCTGTCGCTTGGCCAGCAACCAAGTTTGAAATGCGGGGTCGCTGTTCTCGACCTCGGCGAGGATATCGTCAATCTGGTTGGGCTGGTCGAGGAGACGCGGATGCGGGATGCCGCTCGCCGCGTCTTTGACGATATCGATGACGTCGACACGAATCTGCGCACGATCGAACGCAACGGCGAGTTTGTCGGTACGAAATCCTGTAAAGCCGCTGGACGAGAGCGCGTTCCGGATCTCATGAAGCGCCTGTCGCAGGGAAGCGCGGGCGCGCTCCTCGGGCACTTCGCTCCAAAATAATCCGACTAGCCTCTCGCGGCTCTCTTCCTGAGCCTCGGCGAGCGCCAGATATCCAAGCAGGGCGCGTGTCTTTCTGCTCAGCAGATCGATTTGATCTCCGCCGGCATGAAAGCATAGCTTTCCCAGGAGAGTGACCGAAAGAATTACGCCTTTCGCATCAGCACTCGCTTCGGAGGCAAGGGAATGACGTTCAAGCCCCATTTTACCGCCGCCGCGCGATCATACAAAATCGCGGATTAATGATTACACCTACACAGATTATCCCTGAGGCAAATCTATACGATCAATGGGATGCCACCGGTATATCGGGTACCACCGCCGAATTCCACGATTGCCCGACGCAGCCGCTCGGTCACGAGCTCATATGGCATCGGTTGGAGGCCGGGGGCAACTGCACGGACCACCGGAATACCGTATTCAGGCCGCGTAAGCTCCACAAATGCCACTTCAACGCCCGCCCGCCCCAGCGCATCCCCAATTGTCCCAAGTTCGGACCCCGGTTCGGCAGCTCGACTTGCCAGTTGAACGCCATTGGGATGCAGCAACTCGCACGCATTCGCGTCGATCGCAAAATGACGTGCCAGATGGGCGCGGTCCGCCGGGAGCAACTTGTCCTCCCCGTCTTCGGTCTGCTTGACGACCGCGAGCAGGATCGCAAGCTCTGTTTGGCAAAGTTCAAGGATTGCCGCTCGCATTGCATCCTCTATCGAGAAGCGCGAAGCCAATCCGTAAGCGAGCTGTCGGCCATCAGTCCCGCACGACAATGCGACGACGACCGGAACGCCGATGTCGGTCGTAATATCAAGCATCCAAAGGGCGCGATCGTTGGCATTTTGTCGCAGATTAGCGACGAGCTGCGTTATCCCCACCATGCCCGGGTGATCGAGGCGAATTGCCTTTCCGCGCTTTCCTCCGCTCCACCAAAGGCAGGCCGCGTCGCGCTCAATCAGTTCGAGAACGGCGCGCGACGCGGCCCAATCGAAGGTCGGGCCGGCCGCGACCCCTACGCTAAGCGCGGAACGGGGCGGTAAGCGGATTCCGTCCGTGGCCCGTCGCAGGCACCAATCGGCGGGAACGAGCATGTCCCGAGCATTCGCGGAAGGCGTCCATGAATTAAGTGGTTTTGCCGTGACCCATGCCAGTGGTACGTCGCCCGGCAGATTTTGGGCGACGATCGCTTGCTCGATCGACGAGATGGCAGCGGGCCACACGCGATCGCGTATTTCCGAAACACTGGAGACGATAGTCACGTCGCCGGGCCATTCAATCTGCGCCAGCCGATCAACGCCTTCGCCTATACAAGATACAAAAGCTTCCTCAAGCGCTTCACCCGATCCGCTTAGACTGATGGGAAGTAAGGTGCACCCGTCTTCGATCGTCACCCGCTTTTTTGTTTCGGCGCCAACAAATCGAAGTCCCGGGGCCCATGGTGATCGCAACATGAAAATTCTGCTTGCAAGTCCCGCGGCGTCCACGATCTTTGGGCCATAACGGTCGGAAACGGACCGCAAAAGGGCGCGTCCTTGCTCGGAAGACAAATCGAGCTCCAGGAACAGGGGACGAGATCGCAATTCGACCATAACCCGGGCCTCATGACCGTCTAAGAAACAAAATTGCGAAACAGCATCGTATAACTCGGTTTCGTCGCGGGGCGGGGGGCGATTGGCTAACGCCCCGCTAAACCTTTCGAATGTGGCCATGGCAGTTTCGTGGCAGGCAGGATTCGAAGTTGCCTTGCTGCCGGGTCGGTCGCCTGACGGCACCGAGCTCGCTCGCGGGCTTGCAGGACGGGTTGCGCACGCCCGCCCAAGCCTCTGATTTCAGCGGCTTTCTTCTGTTAGACTTCGCCGGAGTCGGATGCTATGGCCTGCGGCAGGCCGCCTTGATCGCCAATCAAGGCATCGGCGCCGAATATCTCAGAGGGATAGGGTGAACGACGAAAATGCATCCCAGGACTGGGTGGCGGCCGGGCTCGCCGAGCTGGCGCGAGGCGGCGTCGACGGCGTCCGAATAGAGGTATTGGCCGAACGGCTGGGAGTCACCAAGGGTGGATTCTATCGCCGCTTCAAGGATCGCCGCGCGCTTCTGAATGCGATGCTCAAATCCTGGCGGGATGGTCGCGTCACCGCCATCGAGCGGCAAGCCGAGGCGGGCGACGCGACGCCAGACGGAAAGCTCGGTTCGATCCTCAAGCTCTATTCCGAACGTGCCAACACGCAGGGCATTGCGATCGAGCTCGCGATACGCCAGTGGGCGCGAACCGATCCGATTGCCGCCGGTGCCGCCGAACAGGTGGACGCAGCGCGCCTGAAAACGGTCGGCTCGCTCTATCGTGCCCTCGGGCTCTCGGCGCCCGAGGCCGAGGCGCGCGCCGTGCTTTTTTATACATTTTTGTTCGGCCAGAGCCTCTTGTTCTTCGACGACAATCCGCGAAGGCGGGCAAATCTTGTCGCCGCCTGCGCCAAGGTGCTGATGGAGATTCAGCAAGAATAGCAACCGCTACCGCCGCCGGTTGTCGGGCAATGACTGAATTGTGATACGGTACCGTATTGCGCGGTTGCGTCCGTGGTGATACGGCTGCGTATCAAGCAAAGGTCGACGCTGAAGCGACGCAACGGAGGTGCGCATGAGCAGGCAGGATCAGATCAGCCTCTTGAAGCGGCTGCTGCATTACGTCGACACCAGGACGACGGCGATGGCCGAAGCGCCCTGGCGCAACGAGGTGTCGGCCTACACCGATCCCGAGCGTTTGGACAGGGAGCAACGCGTTCTCTTCCGCCAGCACCCGATCCAAATGGGTTTTGCGTCCGACTGGTCCGCGCCCGGCAGCTTCCGTACCGATGATTATGCAGGCGTACCGATCCTGATCGTGCGCGGGCGCGACAACACGTTGCGCGCATTCCTGAATGTATGCAGGCACCGCGGGGCCAAGGTGGCGCAGGGCTGCGGCAGCGCGCGTCTTTTCTCGTGTCCCTATCACGCCTGGACTTATGATCTCGCCGGGCAAGTGACCGGCATTCCGGACGAGCGCTGTTTTCCGGACGTGCGCCCCGAGCGGTCGTCGCTCGTCGAGCTGCCGCTGTGCGAAAAGTACGGCCTGGTATGGGTGATCCCGTCGGCAGCGGCGGATGGCTCGACAGATTTTGACATCGATCCGTGGCTGGGCGGGCTCGGGCCCGAGCTTGCGTCGTTCGATTTCGGGTCCTGGTCATTCTACGACAGGCGCGTGATCCCCGAGACCATGAACTGGAAGCTCCTCGTCGATACCTTCAACGAGGGCTATCACATCGGCTTCCTGCACCGGGACTCGCTGAGGGACGTGCTGCACGGCAATGTGACGGACTTCGAGGCGTTCGGTCTCAATCATCGCCTGACCTTTCCACGCAAGAAGCTCGAGCGGCTCAAGACCGAACCGGAAGACAAGTGGGACCTGATATGGAATACGACGCTGGTCTACTCGCTGTTCCCCAACACCGTCCTGCTCGTGCAAGGTGACCATGTTGAGCTCGCGCGCGTCTTTCCTTGCGAGGGGCGCACGGACCGGGCGGTGATGGACCTCGGACTTTATGTGCCGAAGGCGCCGAGCACCGAAGACGAGCGCACGCATTGGGACAAGAACATGCAACTCGTCCTCGACGTGGTGACCGGCGAGGATTTTCCGACCGGCCGCAGCATCCAGCTCGGGCTCACCTCGGGGGCGCAGACCCACACGGTCTATGGCCGCAACGAGCCTGCGATGATCCACTACCATCGATCGATGCGGACGGCGCTCGGCCTTGCACCTCATGAGGAGCGGCGGCAAGCCGCCGAGTAGACCGCGGCCTTCCCGCGGGGAAGTGGCGCGAGTAACCAAGAACGCTTAAAATCAGGCTCTACCGGCCTGATTTTCCATGGTCTTTTGCATTAGACTTCGCCCAGGGCGGGTGCTAAGGCCTGCACCCGGCGCGGGGTGGAGAGACGATGGCGGCTCAGAATTTCGAAACGGCGCGTGGCGCTGGTCACGGGCGTGACCGGGCAGGACGGCGCCTATCTCGCCGAGTATCTGCTGGGCCTCGGCTATACCGTGCACGGCATCAAGCGGCGCTCGTCCTCCTTCAACACCGCGCGCGTCGACCATCTCTATCAGGACCCGCATGCCGGCAACGTGCCGTTCCTGATGCATTACGGCGACATGACGGATTCGACCAATCTGATCCGGCTGATGCAGCAGATCCGGCCGACCGAGATCTACAACCTCGCCGCCCAGAGCCACGTCGCCGTCAGCTTCGAGAGCCCGGAATATACCGCCAATGCCGACGCGCTTGGCGTGCTGCGCCTCTTGGAGGCGATTCGCATCCTCGGCATGGAAAAGGAGACGCGGTTTTACCAGGCTTCCACATCCGAGCTGTATGGTCTGGTGCAGGAGACGCCGCAGAAGGAAACCACGCCGTTCTACCCGCGTTCGCCCTACGGCGTGGCCAAGCTCTATGGCTACTGGATCACGGTGAATTACCGCGAGGCCTACGGCATGTTCGCGTCCAACGGCATCCTGTTCAACCATGAGAGCCCGATCCGCGGCGAAACCTTCGTCACCCGCAAGATCACCCGCAGTGTCGCCCGCATCGAGGTCGGCCTGGAGGACACCGTCTATCTCGGCAATCTCGAAGCCAAGCGCGACTGGGGCCATGCCCGCGACTATGTCGAGGGCATGTATTCGATCCTGCAGGCGGATCAGCCCGACGATTTCGTGCTCGCCACCGGCGAGACGCGCTCGGTGCGGGAGTTCGTCGAGCTCGCCTTCGCTGAAGTCGGCCGCTCGATCCAGTGGCGCGGCAATGGCATCGAGGAAACCGGCGTCGACAGCAAATCCGGCAAGACCGTGGTGCGGATCGATCCGACTTATTTCCGCCCGACCGAGGTCGATATGCTGGTTGGCGATTTCGAGCAAGGCGCGCGAGAGGCTCGGCTGGAAGCCGAAGACGAGCTTCGCCCAGCTCGTCAAGGAAATGGTCGCAGGCGATCTGGAGGCCGCGAAACGCGAAGTCGCCAATGGCAAGCACTCCGTTTGAGTTGAAGGGCAAGACCGTTTTCGTCGCCGGCCATCGCGGCATGGTCGGCAGCGCGCTGGTGCGCCGGCTCGCGCGGGAGGATGTCGAGCTTTTGACGGCCGGCCGCCGCGAGCTCGACCTGCGCGACCAGGCCGCGGTGTCTGACTTCTTTGCCTGCAAGACGCCGCAAGTGGTGTTCCTGGCCGCCGCCAAGGTCGGCGGCATCGTCGCCAACAACACGCTGCGCGCGGAATTCCTCTACGACAATCTCGCGATCGCGGCGAACGTAATCCACGCGGCGCACGTCCATCGCGCCGAGAAGCTGATGTTCCTGGGCTCCTCCTGCATCTATCCGAAGCTCGCGCCGCAGCCGATCCACGAGGACGCGATGCTGACCGGACCGCTGGAGCCGACCAACGAGCCCTACGCGATCGCCAAGATCGCAGGGATCAAGATGGTCGAAGCCTATCGCAGCCAGTACGGCCGCGACTTCATCAACGTGATGCCGACGAACCTCTACGGCCCGGGCGACAATTATCATCCGGAATACAGTCACGTCGTCGCGGCGCTGATCCGCCGCTTCCACGAAGCCAAGCTTTCGGGCGTCCCCAACGTCGTGGTCTGGGGCACCGGCACGCCGCGCCGCGAATTCCTCTATGTCGACGACATGGCGGATGCCTGCGTGCATCTGATGAAGACCTATTCGGACATGGAGATGGTCAACATCGGCACCGGCGAGGACATCACCATTGCCGATTTCGCCCGCGTGGTCGCGGCAGCCGTCGGCTACAAGGGCAGCATCAGCTACGATACGTCAAAGCCCGACGGCACGCCGCGCAAGCTGCTCGACGTCAGCCGCCTCGCAAAACTCGGCTGGCACGCGCGCACCTCGCTGGAAGACGGGCATAAGGCTCGCGTACCAAGCCTATCTCAGCGAGCACCGGCAGGCGGCCGAGTAGTATTCTGCTGCCTCTCGATCGTCATTGCGAGCCAACGGGTCGCGCGAACGCGCGCCCGATGACAGGCTCCGCGAAGCAATCCATCCAGCAGCGCGCGAAGACGTGGATTGCTTCGTCGCTTCGCTCCTCGCAATGACGGCTGCGGCTACCTCACCGCGATCCGCGGCGGCGCCTTCGCCAATTCGACTGCCATCGCCGAGATCAGCGGCTTCATGAAATAGGCGCCCTCCGGGGGCGAGATGCCGGGGTCGAGGCCGTGCGACTTCAATTCGTCGGATACGACCGGCCCGACGGAGGCGATCGGCGTCTTCGCGAGGCCCTCGCGCAGGCGCGCCTCGCAGCCGTGGGCCTTCGCCACATCGAACAGCCGCCGCGCCTGGCCTGAACTGGTCAGCGCGATCGCGTCGATCCGTCCGCTTGCCATCTCCTCGATCGCGGTGACGATGTTGGTATCGGCAGCCTTGGCGTCATAGACGTAAGGCAGGACCGTATCGACCTCCGCGCCTTGCGCCTTGATCGCGCCGATCAATGCGCCGTGATCCTTGTCGGGATAAAGCTGCAGGCCGAGGCGACGGCCTTTCAGCTCGACGCGCGACAGCATCTCGGCGATGCCTTCGGAAGTGGGCTTCTCAGTGGTCTGCTGCGGCTCCAGCCCGATCTCGCGGAGCGCGCGCCCGGGTTTTGGACCGCGCGCGAATTTTCGCATTTTCCCGAGCGCGGCAATGAAATCCTTTTCTGCATCGATCCGCCGCACCACCTTCATCAGGCGGCGCAGGCCTTCGCCGGTCATCAGCACGAGATCGTCGAAGGGGCTTTCGACGCTGCGCCTGATCCAGGCCTCGATCGGCGCCGGGTCGGGTGCGTCGTTGATCGCGAACATCGGGCATTGCAGGACGTCGGCGCCTTGCTCGCTGAGCAGGCGGGAGAACTGCGCTTCCTCGCGCGTTTCCAGGATCAGGATGCGGTAGCCGTTGAGCCTGTCAGCCATGATTCATCTTAACGACGTTTGACCGTGATTTGTTCATCCTGACTCCCAATCCACCGTTGGCGCAAGCCGATCCCAGGTGATAGAGCAGGGCGCGAAAATCGCGCTCCTCCTGCTCAAGACTTCATCACGCTGCACTATGCCCGATCATCAATATGTGTTGACGCTGTCCTGCCCAGATCGCCCCGGCATCGTGTCGGCGGTCTCGACGTTTCTTGCCCATAACGGCCAGAACATTCTCGATGCCCAGCAATTCTCCGACGTCGAGGACAACAAGTTCTTCATGCGCGTGGTGTTCACCGCGGCCGATCTTGCGGTCGAACTCGCGGCGCTGCAGACCGGCTTTGCCGCCATCGCCGAACGCTTCAACATGGGTTGGCAAATGCGCGACCGCGCCGCCAGGCGGCGCGTGATGCTGCTGGTCTCGAAGTTCGACCATTGCCTCGTCGACATCCTCTATCGCTGGCGCACGGGCGAGCTTGCGATGATCCCGACCGCGATCGTCTCCAACCATCCGCGCGAGACCTATGCCGGCCTCGAATTCGGAGAAATTCCGTTCCACCATTTGCCGGTCACGAAGGAGACCAGGCGCGAGCAGGAAGGCAAGGTCTGGGACCTGGTCGGCGAGACCAAGACCGATCTCGTCGTGCTCGCGCGCTATATGCAGATCCTGTCGGACGACCTTTCCGCAAAGCTGTCGGGACGCTGCATCAACATCCACCACTCGTTCCTGCCGGGCTTCAAGGGCGCAAAACCCTATCATCAGGCGCATGAGCGCGGGGTGAAGCTGATCGGCGCCACTGCGCATTACGTCACGAGCGATCTCGACGAGGGGCCGATCATCGACCAGGACGTCGAGCGCATCAGCCACCGCGACACGCCCGACGATCTCGTCCGCAAGGGCCGTGACATCGAGCGGCGCGTGCTGGCGCGCGCGATCCGCTATCACCTCGAGGATCGCGTCATCCCGAACGGCCGCAGGACCGTGGTGTTCGTCGACTAGCGCATGATCTGGAAAAATGGGAACCGGTTTTCCCTCGCGACAAACGCGCAGCGTTTGCGCGGAGATCATGCGCAAAAAATAGAGCTAGTGCACCGGATCCATCCCGGCTGCGTCGGGCTGCGTCGGCTTCTTCTCGCGCTGGTCCGCCGGCAACATCCTCTGTCGTTCCCGCTCCCGCATGAACTCGTCGTATTTCGCGGTGCCCGGCCGCGGCGGGGCATCCGCCGGCAGACCGCCGGCCCATTGCGGGATGTAGTCGCCCATGCCGGCCGAGAGCTTCTCGTTGACGGTGCCGCATCCGGAAAGCGTGCCCGCGAGCAGTGCGGACGCGAACAGGATCGCAAGCTGGCGGGGACGAACGGTCATTTGAACTGAAAGAGCCTTTACACAATGGCGGGGTAGAGCCGGCCTCCGCCCAAGCTACGATTTCAAACAGGTAAAATTGGCTTATTCCGAGGCAATAAGGTATTAAATTACCTTAATCTGTTTGCTTCGCAACATCAGTACGGCCGCGCTCGCCCGGAAGGCGAGACCGTGCTCCGCTCCCACCTATCGTCGCGATTGACAAGGGCGTGCGAAAAAGACGCCATGCCGCACCGCTACACGGCGCAAAAATCTGGGTTATGGTGAGGCAAGGGCCGGGGACTCGGTTCAGACACAGACCGAAGAGGGGAGAAGCGTTCATGTTCGTTCGCAACACATTGTTGTCTTTGGCCGCAGGCGCGGCCGTCATTGCCGGCGCAGCTGCAGCGGCGCGGGCCGAGGACAGCGTCAAGATCGGGCTGATCCTGCCGATGACCGGCGGCCAGGCCTCGACCGGCAAGCAGATCGACAATGCGATCAAGCTCTACATGAAGCAGCACGGCGACACCGTCGCCGGCAAGAAGATCGAGATCATCCTCAAGGACGACGGCGCGGTACCGGACAAGACCAAGACCGCGGCGCAGGAACTGATCGTCAACGACAAGGTCAATTTCATCGCGGGCTTCGGCGTCACGCCGGCCGCGCTCGCCGCGGCGCCGCTGGCAACGCAGGCCAAGATTCCGGAAGTCGTGATGGCGGCGGGCACCTCGATCATCACCGAGAAGTCGCCCTACATCGTGCGCACCTCGTTCACGCTGGCGCAGTCCTCCACCATCATCGGCGACTGGGCGGTCAAGAACGGAATCAAGAAGGTCGCGACGCTGACTTCCGACTATGCGCCCGGCAATGACGCGTTGAACTTCTTCAAGGAGCATTTCACCGCAGGCGGCGGCCAGATCGTCGAGGAGGTCAAGGTGCCGCTCGCCAATCCCGATTTCGCGCCGTTCCTGCAGCGCATGAAGGATGCCAAGCCCGACGCCATGTTCGTGTTCGTGCCGGCGGGGCAGGGCGGCAACTTCATGAAGCAATATGCCGAGCGCGGCCTCGACAAGGCCGGCATCAAGGTGATCGGGCCCGGCGACGTCATGGATGACGACGTTCTCAACGGCATGGGCGACGCGGCGCTCGGCACCGTCACCGCGCATCTCTATTCCGCCGCGCATCCCTCGAAGATGAACAAGGATTTCGTCGCCGCCTACAAGAAGGACTTTGGCAACCGCCCGGGCTTCATGGCGGTGAGCGGCTATGACGGCATCCACCTGATCTACGAGGCGCTGAAGAAGACCAATGGCACTACCGACGGCGACAAGCTGATCGAGGCCATGAAGGGCATGAAGTGGGAGAGCCCGCGCGGTCCGATCTCGATCGATCCGGAAACCCGCGACATCGTGCAGAACATCTATATCCGCAAGGTCGAGAAGGTCGACGGCGAGCTCTACAATGTCGAATTCCAGACCTTTAACGACGTCAAGGACGCCGGCAAGACCAAGAAGTGATGCCGAAGACATGACGTGGTTCGCGCCGCGAACTCACTGCAACTCTCCCGCTTGCGGGGGAGGTCGACGCGCTCGAAGAGCGCGGCGGGTGGGAGCTGTTTCCACGCGGGCAGTCCAACTCGTGGCGGCACCCCCACCCCAACCCTCCCCCGCAAGCGGGAGAGGGGGCGCAGCATCGCCTTGGCCTCACCTTCGATGATTTCGTTCTGTCGATGACCTCAGTCCTCACCAACCTGTTCGATGGCGTTGCCTACGGCATGCTCCTGTTCGTGCTGGCCTGCGGGCTCGCGGTCACGCTCGGGCTGATGAACTTCGTCAACCTCGCCCATGGCGCGTTCGCGATGGCGGGCGGCTATGTCTGCGCGGTGCTGGTGAACCGGATGGGCTGGCCGTTCTTCGCCGGCTTGCCGCTGGCGTTCGTTTCCGCCGCCGTGGTCGGCGCGGTGCTGGAGCGGCTGCTCTATCGCCATCTCTACACGCGAAGCCATCTCGACCAGGTGCTGTTTTCGGTCGGGCTCGTCTTCATGTCGGTTGCGGCGGTCGACTACATCATGGGTTCGTCGCGGATCTTCATCAACCTGCCTTCGGTGCTGGAAGGTCAGTTCGATGTTTACGGCGTCGGCATCGGCCGCTACCGGCTGATGATCATCGTGATCTGCGGTCTGCTCACCGCGCTCCTGCAGCTCATTCTCGCGCGCACGCGCTTCGGCAGCCGCCTGCGTGCGGCCGTCGACGATCCCCGCGCGGCAAGCGGCCTTGGCATCAACGTGCCGCAGGTATTCGCCTTCACCTTCGCTTTCGGCTGCGGGCTCGCCGGCCTCGGCGGTGCGCTGAGCGCGGAGGTCCTGGGTCTCGATCCATACTTCCCGCTGAAATTCATGATCTACTTTCTGATCGTGGTCACGGTCGGCGGTTCGTCCTCGATCACCGGGCCTTTCCTCGCCTCGCTGTTGCTCGGCATCGCCGATGTCGCAGGCAAATATTACGTGCCGAAGATGGGCCCGTTCGTGATCTACACCGTCATGATCGTGATCCTGATCTGGCGCCCGAACGGATTGTTCGGCCGTACTGCGGCGCGGTGAGGGAAACATGACCGCGCAAGCCGACGTCGGGTATCACGCCAGGCAGCACGCGCGCTGGCATTGGGCCGAGATCGTGTTCTGGATCGCGGCGCTCGGGTGCGCCTTCGTCTTTCCCTCGCGTTACCTGATCATGACCGATATCGTTCGGCTTGGGCTGTTCGCGCTGTCGCTCGACCTCATCCTCGGCTATGCCGGGATCGTCTCGCTCGGCCACGCCGCGTTTTTCGGCGTTGGCGCCTATGGTGCGGGCCTGCTTGCGCTGCACGGTGTCATTACCGAGCCCGTGATCGCACTGGTCGCGGCGGGACTAGCGGCAATGGCGCTGGGTTTCCTCACGAGCTTCCTGGTGATCCGCGGCGTCGATCTCACGCGTCTGATGGTGACGCTCGGCATCGCACTGCTGCTGGAGGCGCTGGCCGAACGCTTTTCCGACGTCACCGGCGGCACCGATGGCCTGCAGGGCATCGAGATGCAGCCGATCCTGAGACTCTTTGCCTTCGACATGTTCGGCAAGACCGGATTCTTCTATTCGCTGGCGGTGACGTTCCTGCTGTTCCTGCTGGCGCGCCGCATCGTGCATTCGCCGTTCGGGCTCTCGCTGCGCGCGATCCGCAACAACCCGCTGCGGGCGGCTGCGATCGGCATCCCCGTCAACAAGCGGCTGGTTGCGATCTACACCGTCGCCGCCTTCTATGCCGGTATCGCCGGCGCGCTGTTCACCCAGACCACGGCGCTCGCTTCCCTCGACGTGTTTTCGTTCGAACGCTCCGCCGACCTGATGCTGGTGCTGGTGATCGGCGGCACGGGCTATCTCTATGGCGGGCTGATCGGCGCGGTCGTGTTCCGTATGCTGCAGGAAATTTTTTCGACCATCACCCCGCAATATTGGCAGTTCTGGATCGGCGCCGTGCTGGTCGTGGTCGTGATGGTCGGCCGCGGCCGGCTGCATCGCTGGGTATTGTGGCTGCCCAACCTCGTTATCACGCAGTTCGCCGGGCGCAAGGCGGCCGTGGCCGTTCCGGAGAGCGAGGGGCCATGACGGTCGCGCTCGAAACAAAAGGCCTGGAAAAATCCTTCGGCGGCCTGCGGGTCACGCGCGATTTGTCGCTGAAAGTTTCGCAGGGCGCGCGCCACGCGCTGATCGGCCCCAACGGCGCCGGCAAGACCACGGTCATCAATCTGCTCACCGGCGTGCTCAAGCCCAATGGCGGCCGCATCCTGCTCGAGGGCCAGGACATCACGGACCTGGCCGTCCACACGCGCGTGCTGCGCGGGCTGTCGCGCACGTTCCAGATCAACCAGCTCTATGCCGACCTCACGCCGCTCGAGACCATCGGGCTCGCCGTCTCCGAGCGCATGGGCCGGGGCGGCGACTGGTGGCGCCGCATGGGTACGCGCGACGACGTCAATGCCGAGATCGCCGAAACGCTGTCGCGCTTTCGTCTGCTCGACGTCATGAACGAGCCGACCTCGACCTTGCCCTACGGCAAGCAGCGCCTGCTCGAGATTGCGGTCGCGATCGCCGCCAGGCCGCGCGTGCTGCTGCTCGACGAGCCGGCCGCCGGCGTGCCTGAAAGCGAGCGGCACGATATCCTTGCCGCGGTGGCCGCATTGCCGCGTGACGTCACGGTGCTCCTGATCGAGCACGACATGGACCTGGTGTTTTCCTTCGCCGACCGCATCTCGGTGCTGGTCAATGGCGCGCTGCTGGTGGAGGGTCCGCCGGAAGAGGTGGCGCGCGATCCGCAGGTGAAAGCGGTCTATCTCGGCGAGGCCGCCGATGCCTGACCTGCTCAGGGTGGAGGGCCTGCGCGCCGGCTATGGCGAAGCGGTGGTGCTGCCCAAACTGTCGCTTGCGCTGCCGGAGGGTCAGGTGCTGGCGCTTCTGGGGCGCAACGGCACCGGCAAGACCACGCTGATCAATTCCATTGTCGGCATCACCCGCCGCTTCGGCGGCGCGCTTGCGCTCGGCGGCACCGACATCACCGCGATGCGCCCGGACCAGCGCGCGCGGGCCGGCATCGGCTGGGTACCGCAGGAGCGCAACATCTTCCGTTCGCTGACGGTCGAGGAAAACATGACCGCGGTGGCGCAGCCGGGCCCCTGGACGGTCGAGAGGGTCTACGAGATGTTTCCGCGGCTGAAGGAGCGGCGGGGCAATTTCGGCAACCAGCTTTCTGGCGGCGAGCAGCAGATGCTCGCCATCGGCCGGGCGCTGACGCTGAACCCGAAGGTATTGCTATTGGACGAGCCGACCGAGGGGCTGGCGCCCATCATCGTCGAGGAATTGCTCAAGGCATTGGGCACGATTACACGTTCGGGCGGCATCTGCTCCATCATCGTCGAGCAGAATGCGCAAAAGATACTGGGGTTGGCGGACCGCGTTGTGATATTGGAGCGCGGAGCGATCGCCCACGATGCGGACAGCCGCGCGCTGAAGGCCGATCCCGCGGTGCTGGAACGCTACCTGGGCGTGGCGGGCGCCGCGGCACACAAATAAAATTCGGGAGTGCTGGACCATGCAGAGAACCAAACCGCCGTTCCGCGCCGACGAGGTCGGCAGCCTGTTGCGGCCGCCGCGTATCAAGGAGGCGCGCGCCAGGCTCGAGAAGGGCGAGATCGGGCCGGCGGAACTGCGCAAGGCAGAGGATCTGGAGATCGAGAAGGTCGTGCACCGTCAGGCCTCGACCGGCTTGAGGCTCGCGACCGACGGCGAGTTCCGCCGCTCCTGGTGGCATTTCGACTTTCTCGCCAAGCTCACCGGCTGCGAGCTGTTCCACCCCGACATGGGCATCCAGTTCGCGGGCGTGCAGACCCGGCATGACGCCGTGCGCGTCATCGGCAGGATCGATTTCCCCGACGACCATCCGATGCTCGATCACTTCCGCTTCCTGAAGAAGTTCGCCGACCAGGCGCATGTCACGGCGAAGATGACGATCCCGTCGCCGACCGTGCTGCACTTCCGCGGCGGCCGCAAGCTGATCTCGAAGGACGCTTATCCCGATCTCGACGCGTTCTACGAGGATCTCGGCAAGACCTACCGCAAGGCCGTGAAGGCGTTCTACGACGCCGGCTGCCGCTATCTGCAATTCGACGACACCGTATGGGCCTATCTCTGCTCGCAGGAGGAACTGAAGAAGGCGCGCGAACGTGGCGACAATCCCGATGGCCTGCAGCAGATCTATGCGCGCATCATCAATTATGCGCTTGCGGAAAAGCCCGCCGACATGGTGGTCACCACCCATGTCTGCCGCGGCAATTTCCGCTCGACCTGGATTTCATCGGGCGGCTACGAGCCGGTCGCCGAGACCATGCTGGCCGGCACCAACTATGACGGCTATTTCCTGGAATATGATTCGGACCGCGCCGGCGGCTTCGAGCCGCTGCGCTTCCTGCCCAGGGGCAACAAGATCGTGGTGGTCGGCGTCATCACCTCGAAATTCGGCGAGCTGGAAAAGAAGGACGACATCAAGCGGCGGCTGGAGGAGGCGGCGAAATTCGTTCCCCTCGATCAGCTCGCGCTGTCGCCGCAATGCGGCTTCGCCTCGACGGAGGAGGGCAACATCCTCTCCGAAGAGGAGCAATGGGCGAAGCTGAAACTTGCGGTGGACATCGCAAACGAGGTGTGGGGCAAATAGGCCTGCATCGGCTCCTTGCGGTCCCGTCAGCATCGCATCCTCGCGGATCGGCCG
>CAWHQY010000047.1:0-79932 GCA_963831505.1 uncultured Alphaproteobacteria bacterium
GACTGAAATACTCCCCGTAGGTCCAGGACTTATCCTCGCAAACAAGATAAGTCTTGTGCCTAAAATGGCGAGCGTGTGATCTCAGGAGTTCCGACAAGGTTTGCAAAGAAATACTCCTTTGGCGGTTGCTCAGGCTCCGAGGCGCCGCGCCAGATGCATTGAACGCGACGGATCGGCATCAGAAGAACGCCTGAATGCCGGTGATGGCGCGGCCCGAGGATCAGTGCGTGGACGTCGTGGGTACCTTCATAGGTGTTTACGGTTTCCAGGTTCGCGGCGTGGCGCATCACGTGATATTCGATCTGAATGCCGTTGCCGCCGTGCATGTCGCGGGCCATGCGCGCGATGTCGAGCGCCTTGCCGCAATTGTTGCGCTTGACGATGGATATCATCTCCGGCGCCATTTTGCCCTCATCCATCAACCGGCCCACCCGCAAGGAGGCCTGCAAGCCAAGCGCGATGTCGGTCTGCATGTCCGCGAGCTTCTTTTGCACCAATTGCGTCGCCGCCAGCGGACGATTGAACTGCTTGCGATCGAGCGTGTATTGCCGCGCGCGATGCATGCAATCCTCGGCCGCGCCCATCGCGCCCCATGAAATGCCGTAGCGGGCGCGGTTGAGGCAACCGAACGGCCCCTTCAAGCCGGACACGTTGGGCAGCAACGCGCTCTCCGGCACCTCAACGCCCTCCATCACCACCTCGCCGGTGACGGAAGCGCGCAAGGAGAGCTTGCCGCCGATCTTCGGCGCCGAGAGGCCCTTCATGCCCTTTTCGAGAATGAAGCCCCGAATATGGTTGTTATGCGCGGCCGATTTCGCCCACACCACGAAGACGTCGGCGATCGGTGCGTTCGAAATCCACATCTTGGTGCCGGTCAGCCGATAGCCGTCGGATACTTTCTCGGCGCGGGTCTTCATGCCGCCGGGGTCGGAACCGGCGTCCGGCTCGGTCAGGCCGAAGCAGCCGACCCATTCGCCCGTGGCGAGCTTGGGCAGATATTTCTTGCGCTGGTTCTCGTCGCCATAGGCATAGATCGGGTGCATCACCAGCGAGGACTGCACCGAATTCATCGAGCGATAGCCGGAATCGACGCGCTCGATCTCCCGCGCCACAAGGCCATAGGCGACGTAGCTTGCATTGGCGCAGCCATATTCTTCCGGCAGGGTGATGCCGATCAGGCCGAGTTCGCCCATCTCGTGGAAGATGTCGCGGTCGACCTTCTCTTCCAGATAGGCCTTGGTGACGCGCGGCAGCAATTTGTCCTGCGCATAGGCGCGCGCGGTGTCGCGGATCATGCGCTCGTCTTCGGTGAGCTGCTCGTCGAGCATGAACGGATCGTCCCAGTTGAATGCGGCGCGCTCGGTTTGTGTGGCCATGGTACCTGTTCCTTTGGCGCGCCGCAGACGCGCATCGTTGTGCTCTTTGATTTGATCAGCGAGCGAACTTGCGGAAGTCAGGCTTACGCTTCTCGCGATACGCCCGACCACCCTCTTTCGATTCTTCGGTGTCGTAATAGAGACTGAGTGCCGCCATGCCCATGCTGGCGATGCCGCGAATGGATTCCGTATCCGCATTGAACGAGCGCTTGGCAAGCGCGAGTGCGGTCGGACTGCGTTCCATCAGTTCTTCGCACCAGCGATCGACCTCAGCATCGAGTTCATCATGCGGCACGGCGATGTTCGCAAGCCCCATCTCGACGGCCTGCGCAGCCGTATAGCGCCGGTTGAGGTACCAGATTTCGCGCGCCTTCTTCTCGCCCACCACGCGAGCGAGATAGGCTGTTCCGAATCCGGGATCGACCGACCCGACCTTCGGCCCAACCTGACCGAATTGCGCCTTGTCGGACGCAATCGTCAGGTCGCAAATCGTCGCAAGCACGTTGCCGCCGCCGATGGCAAACCCGTTGACCCGGGCAATGACGGGTTTGGGCATGTCACGAATCACACTTTGGAACTCGTCGATGGGCAGTCCGATCGTACCGCGGCCGTCATATTGTCCGTCGTGTGCGCCCTGATCGCCTCCGGTGCAAAACGCCTTGTCGCCGGCGCCGGTTAGAACGATAACGCCGATCGACTTGTCCCAGCCGGCGCGCTGAAATGCGTGGATGAGTTCCTCGACCGTCTTGCCGCGGAACGCATTGTAGCTCTCCGGCCGGTTGATCGTGATGCGGGCGACGCCCTTCGGACGTTCCTCGTAAGTGATGTCTTCGTAAGTCGTCATGTTCTTCTCCTTTTCTCAGTTTCATGGCGTATGGCGAGCTAACCTGCGGATTGTTTGACGATGTCCCGCAGCTTGAATTTCTGAATCTTTCCCGATGGGGTCGCTGGCATTTCGTTCAAAACCACCAACCGCTCGGGGATGTACTGGAGCGCGACCTTTTGCGCCTTGAGGAAGTCGGTCACGGCGGTCAGGTCGATCGCCTGCCCTTGCTTCGGCACCACGACAGCGCATCCACGCTCACCCAACCGCTCGTCCGGGTAGGCCACAATGGCAACCTGGCTGATCGCGGGATGCTTGTAGAGAAGTGTCTCGATCTCCACGACGGGGACATTTTCGCCGCCGCGAATGATCACGTCCTTCGACCGGCCGGTAATCCGGACGTAGCCTCGATCATCGATCTCGGCGAGATCGCCGGTGTCGAACCATCCCTCAGCATCAGTATTGTTCAGATTGGGCCGGCGTAAGTAACCGCCAAAATTGGAACAGGACCGTACAAGGAGCCTGCCTTCTGTATTGGAAGGCAACAGCTTGCCCTCTCCATCGACGACGCGAATTTCGACACCGGGCAAAGGACAGCCCGAGGTGTTAAAAGCCCGCTCATCGTCATCGTCGATCTTGATCAAAGTCACTGCGCCGTTCTCAGTCATGCCCCAGGCCGACACGATCTTGGCGCCAAGCGTCTTGCGCGCCTGTTCGACGAGCGGTCCGGGAATTGGCGCGCCGGCGCACAGGAAGGTGCGCAAGGTTGGAACGCCCTATACCGGACTTCGCTGACTGCCTTCGCCAGGTCGGTCAGAAACGGCGTCGACGCCATCGTGAAAGTAGACTCCTTCGGACCGGATCAACTCAATCGCCTTCTTCGGCTCCCAGATGTCCTGCAGCACCGCGCTACAGCGCAGCATGATCGGCATCATCAGCCCATACATAAAGCCGGTCTGGTGTGCCATCGGCGAGGCCATCAGGACGACGTCGTCGGCTCCGAGACGCAGGCGTTCCGCGTAGGGAATAATGTTAGCCATTGCCGTATTGGCGGAATGCATCACGCCCTTCGGCTCGCCGGTTGTCCCCGACGTATAGATCAGCTGCATGACGTCGTCCGGGCCGGGCCGGTGGCGCTTGAGGATGTCCTTTGCGTCTGGTGCGTCTTCCCACTTCGGTTCGCTGAGCAACTTCTCGAAACTATTGTCGCCCGCGCCTCCCACGACGATAACGTGCTGAAGATCGGGAAGGCTCGGCTTGAGGCCTGCTATCATCTGCTCATAGTCGAAGCCGCGGAATTGCTTCGGCACGATCACGACCTTGCTGGCGCCGTGCTTCAGCATAAACGAAAGCTCGCGCTCCCGGAAAATATGCATCAGAGGATTGAGCACGGCGCCGATGCGCGAGCACGCGAGATAAGTCAGCGTGAACTGCCACCAGTTTGGCAATTGCATGGAAACGACGTCATCGCGGCCGATTCCAAGCCGCGACAGACCGACGGCAATGCGATCCGCCATCGCCGCCATCTCGCGGTAGGTAAATCGCGTGACCGTAGCGCTTTCCACCGACAACGCCGACAGCGCGAGCTTGTCGGGACAGGAAGCGACGCACGCGTCCAGATCATCGTTGATAGTGCGGTCGTGCCAAAGGCCTTGCGCAATCATGGCGGCGCGCCGAGGCGGCAACAGTATGGCGTCGAAGTCCATGGCTTCTCTTCCTCCGGGTGTATGGGCCGCGTTAAGCCGCAGCGGCCTTCAGTTTTTCTCGTGCAATGATGAGTTTCATGATCTGCGCGGTTCCGTCGCCGATCTCGAGACCCATAACATCGCGCAGGCGCTGCTGATGCGGCAGGTCAAGCGACCAGCCATAGTGGCCGTGCGTCAGCAGGCATTGGTGTATTACGTCGACGGCCGTCTTCGGCGCGAGCCATTTGCACATGGCTGCTTCAGCTGTATGGGGCTTGCCCGCGTCCTTGAGCGCAAGCGTGTGATAGCAAAGCTGACGCGTCGCTGAGACGAGGGTCTCAGCCTCTGCGAGAGGAAAGATCACGCCTTGGTTTTTCGAAAGCGGCGCTCCGAATGCCTTGCGCTCCTGGACATAGGCCCAGCTTTCATCGAGAGAGGCCTGCGCAGATCCCAATACCTGCAAACCAATAAGCGCCCGACTGAAATCGAAACCCTGCATGACCTGAACGAAACCAGCGCCCTCGTCCGCTAACCGATTCTCGGCCGGGATCACGACGTCGTCGAAAAAAATCGAACTTCGGCCGATCGCCTTGCTGCCGAGATCGTTGTAGCGCAGCGTCGTAACGCCCGGTGTGTCCATCGGCACGAGGAAGGCGCTGACACCGCGCGCCCCGCTCTCCGGCGTGCCGGTTCGCGCGAATAGCACGACGGCGTCGGCCTGGTCGGCCATGCTGATCGAAGACTTCTCACCTTTAAGGATATAGCTGTCGCCTTTGCGACGGGCGGAGAGCGCAAGATTCGCGGCGTCCGATCCGCCCCGGGGTTCTGTGAGGCCGATCGCCACGATAGCCTCGCCGGAAACGAGACGAGGCAACCATTGCCGCGCGAGTTCCGGCCGAGCGTGACCAGCGATGATCTTGCCGTTGAGCGAGCCGAGGATCTGGATGTAGGCAACGTTGACGTCTGCGTAGCCGATCGCTTCGGCGATCAGGCCGCTGGTCAGGCTCGGCGTACCAAGCCCGCCCAATTCCTCTGGTAGTTCGGGTGCGATCAGTCCGAGAACGCCCATTTCACGCACGAGGGCGCGATCGATGCGGCCTTCGACTTCTCGACGCTGGTACCCCGACGCGAGCTTCTCGCGTGCAAAGCGCCGGGCCGTCTCCTGGAAGGCAAGCTGATCGTCGTTCAGGTCAAAGCTCATTTGCAAACTCCTGTCAGCCCGCCATCGTCAGGCCACCCGAAACGCTGAGTACCTGGCCAGTGATGAATGCGGCGTCCTCGCTTGCGAAGAAACAGATCGCGCCCGGGAGATCGGCTGGGGCGCCAATGCGCCCGAGCGGAATCGAACGGCGGAACGCCTCTTTCAACTTCTCCGGATTGCCGGCGGCAGTGATGAAATCGCCCAGAAGCTGCGTGTCAGTCGGACCGGGGCAGACGATGTTAAATGTGATGCCATCGCGCGCGTGCTCTCGTGCCATTGTCTTGGAGAAGGAGACGAGGCCACCCTTGCAGGCCGCATATACGGCTTCGCCGGAAGAGCCGACACGCGCCGCATCGGATGCGATATTCACCACACGGCCAGTGCGCCGCTCGACCATCTGCGGGAGGACGGCGTGGTGCATGATCAGCGCACCCGTCAGGTTAATGGCTATCAGCTTCTGCCAATCGGCGGGCGACGTCTGGAGAAACGGTTTGAAGATGTCCCACCCAGCATTGTTGACAAGCACGTCGACCGGCCCGAGCGACGCGTTCACCTGGGCAACCGCGGCTCGGACTTCCTCATGATCGGTAATGTCGCACGCGAACGCCTCGGCCTTGCCTCCCTCCGAGGTGATCGCCGCGACCGTCCGTTTGGCTGCTGCAGCGTCGACGTCAAACACTGCAACATTCGCACCCTCGGCCGCGAAACGTTGGCAAGTCGCACCACCGATTCCTCCGCCCCCGCCGGTAACGATGACCGTTTTCCCGCTTAATCCTCGCATGTTTCCGCTCCCTGATCTGAATTTGTAGCAATGGTATGATCTATCGGAAACGATATGTCAATACCTTGCTTTATTTTTTATAACAATGTATTGTTCTAATATGCGCCACGATTTCCGGGGCGCGAAAAATCCAGGGAGGGATCAATGAAGCGGACGATGTTGTGGAGTTCAGTCGCTTTTGCGTTGGCCGTGACAAGCGTTACGGCTGCGGCGCAGACCGCAGTCAAAATCGGGGTGCTGGCCGATATGTCGGGGCCGTATTCCGATTTCGCGGGTCAGGGTTCGGTCGAGGCGGTGAAAATGGCGGTTGAGGATTTTCGCGCAGTCAATCAAACCCTTGCGATCGAAGTCATCTCGGCGGACGGGCAAAACAAGCCGGACATCGCCACGACAATTGCGCGGCGCTGGTTTGACACCGAAAACGTGGACATGGTGATCGACATTCCGACGAGCGGCATCGCTCTGCCGCTCGCGGCTATCGTCAAAGAAAAGAACAAGGTGATGATCGCGACGACTGCGGGCACTTCCGATCTTTCCGGCAAGGCCTGCACACCGAACAGCCTTCATTGGACCTGGGACACTTGGTCGAATTCGCACGGCACCGCCGAGGCCGTCGTGAAGAGCGGGGGCAAAAGCTGGTATTTTCTGACCGCCGACTACACGTTTGGAGCAACGATGGAGCGCGAGGCGTCTGAAGTCATCACGGCGAACGGTGGCACTGTTCTCGGTTCGGTTCGGCATCCACTCAACGCCACCGATTTCTCTTCCTTCCTGCTGCAGGCCCAAAACTCGAAGGCGCAGATCATCGGCCTCGCTAACGGCGGCACCGACACCATAAATGCGATCAAGACGGCCGCAGAATTCGGTATCGTTGCCGGGGGGCAGAAGCTTGTGGGCTTGGTCATCTTCATCAACGACATCCATGCGCTCGGATTGAAAGCTTCGAATGGCCTCTTGCTGACAACCGCTTTCTACTGGGACCTCAACGACAAAACGCGCGCGTTCGCCGAACGCTTCGCAAAGCGTAATGGTGGCAAGATGCCGTCGATGAGCCAGGCAGGCAGCTATTCTGGAACCCTCGCCTATCTGGCAGCGGTCGCCAGAACCGGCCGCGCAGGCGATGGCGCCGCCGTCGTTTCCGCAATGCGCGCTGCCGGTGTGTTCGATGATCCATTGTTCGGTAAAACGTCCGTACGGGCAGACGGACGGGTCATCCACGACATGTATCTCGTCGAAGTCAAAAAACCCTCGGAATCAATAAAGCCTTACGATTATTACAAAATCGTTTCTGTTATCCCGGGCGATAAGGCTTTCCGTCCGCTGAGCGATGGCTCTTGCCCGCTAGCGAATTGAGCGAGACTTAGACGAGCGAGGAGAGCTATTCAAACCTGAAACTGGGGCAATCAACAAATCGACTGTCCCAACTTCTTTTCGCAACGACGGTATCCGGCGACCAACTCGCGATCCCGGCAAATTTAGGCAAGCACGATGAGGGCAGCCTTTCTTATTGGCCACGGTGGAAATGAAGTCGTTGCTGTGGGCGAACGACCCGCGCCACGCCGAAGTCCGGGTGAAATTCTCATCCGCATGAAGGCCGCGACGGTCAACCGCGTCGACCTTTATATGCGCGACAGCGGTGCCGGCATCACCCATACCCTGCCGCAAATCATGGGCGTTGATGGCGCCGGCGTAATCGTGGAAGCTGACTCCGCAGCGTTGATCGGCCGTCGCGTTACGCTTTATCCCGGCATCGTTTGCGGTAGCTGCGAATTCTGCAAACGTGGCGAACCGGTGCTCTGCGCTAAAATGAGCCTGTTGGGAGAGCATCGCGACGGAACCATGGCCGAGTTCGTGTGTGTTCCGGCGAATAACGGGCTATTCGTCCCGGACAATCTCGATTTCGCGCAGGCCGCCGCGCTCGGCGTCAACTATCTCACCGCTTGGCGCATGCTGTTCACGAAGGCAAAGCTGCAGCGCGGCGAAACCGTCCTTGTCTTCGGCGTCGGTGGAGGTGTCTCGCTGGCGGCGCTTCAAATCGCCAAAGCCGCCGGGGCGCGTGTTCTGGTCACGTCCCGTAGTGTAGAGAAGCTGAGCCGCTCGACGGGACTTGGCGCCGACGCGACGGTCAACGCACCGCCTGACAGAATACCCAAGGATGTCATGGACCTGACGCAGGGGCGCGGCGTCGATGTGGTGATTGAGAATATCGGCGGCTCGATTTGGAACGCAGCCCTGAAATGCCTCGTTCGAGGGGGTCGAATTGTCACATGCGGCGCAACGATTGGCGATCAACCGCCGGCCGATCTGCGACGCATCTTTATCCGTCAATTGCAGATTTTTGGTTCGACCCTGGGGAATCCGGATGAATTCTCTGATCTGCTCGAATGGTGCTCAGACGGACGACTTCTGCCTCCAATCGACACGCGCTACCCGCTCGACCAGGTTTGCACGGCTTTCTCACATCTCGAGTCGGGCGCGCAGCTCGGGAAAATAGCGATCGACATCTGACTTCGCCTTGATAGGGCGAGACTGCCTGCTGATAGGGTGTAAACCGGAAGTGGTCGGTGTTGCGTTGCAATCGCGCTGGGAAATAACGAAGGCTTCTGAAGAATGTTGGTGTACGCCGAACGTCTGCCAAGCCCGCCAGCTGAACTCTCGGCGACTGTCCGCATTGCCGCCAAGCTCACCGAGAAACTGGAAGCGGTCGTCGACGATTATTTCGCCGCACTCCGCGCCGTCCGTTTCGACGACGGGCAGATCATCGAGATTGTGCTGCAAGTCGGCCTCAACACGGGATAGCCACACCAGCTAATGCCGAACGGCCGCTTTGCGCCAATTGCTGCCGTTCCAAATGTGCGTTCCCGCAAGGCTCCAGCCACCTGGGCGAACCCTAAGCGCTGCTCAATAACTGAACGCTCATTGGCTCTTAATTTTGCGAACGTGTGAAGGGCACAAAGCGCACGAGGCCGACGGCACGCGTTGTCGTATTGCCAGGGCCGGTTTTTTCGACCACCGTGAGGTGTTGAGTGGTGTAAGCAGGTCCCACCGGCATCACTAGCCGGCCACCCACTTTAAGCTGCTCAATCAGTGGCGGCGGTACCTGCCCGAGCGCGGCGGTCACGACGATTGCGTCAAAAGGACCGCATTCCGGCCAGCCAGCATAGCCGTCGCCAAGCCGGACGCTCACGTTGTCATACGCGAGGTCTCGGAGTGTTTTGGCGGCGGTCTCGGCCAATTGCGGGATAATCTCGATGGTGCAGACCTTTCGCGCTAGGTGCCCAAGGATGGCGGCCTGATAGCCCGAACCCGTGCCGACTTCGAGCACAACATCATCAGGCGTGACCTCGGCCAGCTGGGTCATCAAGGCCACGATGAACGGCTGCGATATGGTCTGGCCGAGGCCGATCGGAATCGGCCTGTCCGCGTAAGCGATAGAGCAAGATCGCTCGGGGGTGAACAGATGGCGTTGTGTTTGCCCCATGGCCTCAAGGACCCTCTCCGACAGCCCCTGCTGTCCCAAATCACTGACGTGGGACCGGGCGTAGGCGCGGATGGTTTCGATCATGGCCGTGCGTTCGCGGACGCATTGTGCGTTCTGTGCGGTCACTTCCTGCGCGACAGCAACCATAGAAATCACGAGCAGTAGCGGCAAGGGTTTCATGAGCCGTGCGGTCACCCCGATCGGTTCACGTCGACCGTTTGAGCGCAACGAGTGGATTCGACCGATCAGCCGTTAAGCGAAACACGGCATCAAGCGAATGACCCGCGAAGCGTCAGGCGGTCCTTCAGTACGCCCTGATACCATGAATGCATCCGGCTGGTAAGTTGACTTCTCCGCGCACATTGCCGTATCGCGGCGGGCGATCGGCAAGTAGCTCACCCTTCAGCCGTTGAAGCGGATCAACCGGGGAGCCTCTTTCATCCGCAATTCGACAGCATCTTCTGGAGTATTGCCTCGACCGAGTGCGGCGAAATCCCAAGTTCAACAAATCCAGGCATCTCCGGCGATGACACGGTGTCGATTTGCATCAGTTCCACTTGATTGCGAGTGAGGAGTGCACCCGGGAGCATTTCGGAGGCCCATGCCAGTGCATGCCAAACGGCAAACGGGATTGGAATCAGTCGGGGCGCAAGGCCAGCTTGGTGCGCAACGGCTCTAAGAAACTCCTCGTAAGAGTAGACGCGCGGGCCGCCGAACTCGAAGATCGTTGAAGGCGTCTCGGCTCGCTGCATGATCCGACCAATCGCCTCCGCAACATCTTCCACATAGGCCGGTTGCAATCTGGTCCGGCCGCGGCCGAACATCGGATAGATTGGAAGCTGGCGAAGGAGCTTGAGGATGGTTGTGAGAAACGCGTCGTCCGGTCCGAACATCACCGCCGGGCGGACGAAAAGTGCATCGGCGAACGCGGCCCGGACCGCCAGTTCGCCTTCGCCGCGCTTTCGGATGTAGCGGGATGGTGAGGCAGCATCGGCGCCGATTCCTGAAACGTGAACAAGCCGTTCGAACTCCGGCACGGTGCGCTTGAGCCGCTACCCGTTGGGCAGACTCGACGTGAACGGAATGAAAAGTCTCCTGTCCGTGCTCGACGTAAAGGCTGACCGCATTTACAACGCCGTAGGCGCCGGCAAGCGCATCCGCGACTGATCGTTCGTCGTGAATGTTGGCCCCTACGGATTGAAGTTGCGGATCATCAGGACCAAACAGTCTGTGCCCCCGATCCGGATGCCTTGACGCGATCCGAACGGGAAATCCGCGAGAGCGCAGATGCCGAACGATGCGGCGGCCGAGAAAGCCGGTTCCGCCGAACACGGTGACGGTGCGATCGTTCGTTGCCACCATGATTCAAATTCGCCAATTCATGTGGGATCGAACGGTCCTCCGGATGCGGTGGGCCGCCCGCCGTTAGCTATTGATTCTTTGCTGGTGCGCCCGGAAGCACGGCTGCCACACCTTCCGGATTGATGTTGAAGGCCAAGAATATCAACGGCTCGTTGCCTGGGTTTCCCCATTGGTGCACGAGAGCGTACGGTTCATAGATCAGGGAACCTGGTCCCCTTGCTTCTGTCTTACCGTCGACCGTGTTGGCGCCGGTGCCGGAGATGATAAAGTATAGAGCCGCGCCTGACCGATGGTGTGGCGGGTTGGAGGGCATCTGCGCCGGAAATGTGACTCGCGTGAGATTGAGATCATAACCGCCTGGCTTCAGGTCGGGGATCGGATTCGCTGTGCGATATAGCTCTCTCACGGCGGCAGGTGCCGTCTCGACAGGCCGACCCAAGTCCACAGCGGGAACAAGGAAGAAGTGGAGAAAAGTTGACGGCCCTCCGCTGCCCGCCGTTAGCGCCGCGGTCTTTCCGCCGGCGATGAACAGCCCCTCTCCGGCGTTGAGCATTTTGGCCTCGCCATCGAGCGCGACCTCGGTCGATCCTGACATCTGGTAGAGGATGCCGTTGGCCGCCGAGACGCCGCTCTTCTCGTCCGGCTGAAGAGTGATGCTCACCGCTTTGAAATGGAGCGGCACGTCCGTGACGGTCGGCAGTTTGGTTGCGGCGACCACTGTTCGTGTAATTGCCGGTGGAGCGGGGGTGGTTTGTGCGGTCCCGGAGGCGGGAAGCGCCATCGCGCCGAGCAACAGTAGTCCGGTTGTCCTGAACTGCATGATTGCCTCCCAGGTTCAGCGGATAATCGGAGCACCATACGCTCTCCCAGCGCCTCTTGGAATGGCAGGCCGCTTCGAGCTGCTATTGGACGGAAACCGGGAGCAAAGGCCGAGCGAAACTGAGTTCGTGGCCGTCGGGGTCAATTAGGTGGAAGAAGCGCTCACCCCATTCGGCATCGCGGGGCACGGTAGCTGGCTGGTATCCCGCTGCGAGCGCACGGTCGTAAAGTGCGTCAACATCGGCAACGTAGAAGATTACCCGCCCCCACCAGGACCAGCGCCGCTCGGCAGGCTGGGCGATGAGGTTGAGATAGCTCGTCCCTGCTCGAAAGCTGGTGAATGACGACTCTTCGCCGCCATGCAGGACCTCAAACCCCAGCGCGCGGTAGAATCGGACAGCTCGTGGCATTTCGTGGGTGCCCAGTGTGACCGCGCTGATCCCCTCGATCATGGACAGAACCCTCCTGTTTGTTTTCCCCCCGGCATTTATAGTCGACGCCTCTCCACTGGTCAGAACAAAGCCGAGTGCGCGACGTGCAGGCTGACCGCCGCCTGATGGATCGACTGGATCAGGAATATCCACAATGGACGAGGTCGGTTCATGGGTCCCGGATTGCGACGCTACAATTCGTGGAATGGTACCGGTGTTCCCGGTTCTGTTAGCCCCGTGACCCAGAACAGGCTCTTGCAAAGGGTAGGTTCCAGGATGCAGACTGTGGGCGCTTGATGGGTGTCAACGTCTACGGTTCCTGCGCCCGATTGGTTTTCACGGTCGCGCACTGAGCAAGAGGAGTGTGACGCCATGCGAGAAATCGAAATCCATGACTATGCGCGACAGTTGCTGGAAGCACACGGCGCGAAGGCCATTGCGGAAGCCGCTCAGAACGCCATCGAACTTGAAGCAAAGGGCGAGGTGGAACTGGCCAAAGACTGGCGGCACATCGAAGACGCCATGAAGCTTATGCGCGGGCCGCACCAGAGCTGAACCTTCCCTCGCGTGTGGCGAGGCGAGCCTGACAGCGCGCGCTGCCATGCCGGATCGAGGCCGGTGCGGCGGCGCCGAGTTGGGGCGTGTACCAAAATCGGTCAGGGGCCGCGCGGCAGCGGCTGAACGGCAACACGATCTTCAAGCGCGCTCTAGTGTTGCAGGAGTGAAGCCATGGTTCCGAATTGTGCGACAGCCGAAGATCTCCTGAAGACGATCAAGGACGAGAAGGTCCAGATGATCGACCTGCGGTTCACAGACCTGCCGGGGGTCTGGCAGCATTTTTCCGTCCCACCGAGCGCAGTGAATATCGACGCTCTCAACGAAGGCATCGGATTCGACGGCTCATCGATCCGTGGTTTCCAGGAGATCCAGGAAAGCGACATGCTGGTCGTCCCGGACCCGACGACCGCCTTCGTCGATCCGTTCACCCCGACGACGACGCTGGTCCTGATTTGCAACATCAGGGATCCTTTGACCGGTCAATCCTATAGCCGCGACGCGCGCTATATCGCCCAGAAAGCCGAGACCTACCTCAAGGGCACCGGCCGCGCCGACACGAGCTATTTTGGTCCGGAGGCGGAGTTCTTCGTATTCAACGACGTGCGCTACGGGCAGGGCATCAACTATGCCTTCCACGAAATCGATTCCAGCGAGGGCAGTTGGAACACCGGCACGAAGGAAGCGCCGAATCTGGGTCACAAGCCGCGCCCGAAGGAAGGATATTTTCCGGTTCCTCCGACCGACAGCATGCAGGATCTCCGCACCGAGATGGTGCTGACGATGAAGTCACTGGGAATTGCGATCGAAGCCCATCACCATGAAGTCGCGACCGGAGGCCAAAACGAGATAGACATGCGCTTCACTACGCTCACTCGCATGGCCGACAACCTGATGATTTACAAATACGTGGTGAAGAATACCGCCCACCAAAATGGCATGACCGCGACGTTCATGCCCAAACCGCTGTTCGAGGACAACGCTTCGGGAATGCACGTTCATCAGAGTCTGTGGAAGGGCGAGACTAATCTGTTCTACGGCCAGGCGGACTATGCCCAACTGAGCGAGCTTGGCCGCTACTACATCGGCGGATTGCTGACGCACGCCTGGGCGCTGTGTGCACTTTGCGCCCCAACCACGAACTCCTATCGCCGTCTGGTGCCGGGCTACGAGGCTCCGATCAACCTGGTCTATTCCCAGCGCAACCGCTCGGCCTGCTGCCGGATTCCAATGTATTCGTCGAACCCGCGGGCGAAACGCGTCGAGTTCCGTTCGCCGGATCCCTCCTGCAATCCGTACCTCGCCTTCGCCGCGATGCTGATGGCCGGCCTTGACGGCATCAACAACCGTATCGACCCGGGCAGCCCGATCGACAAAAATCTCTATGACCTGCCGCCCGCCGAGGCGAAGGAGGTGAAATCGACGCCCGGATCGCTCGACCAGGCGCTTGACGCGCTCGAAGGTGATCACGCGTTCCTGTTGCGCGGCGATGTGTTCACCCGCGACGTGATTGAAACCTGGCTCGACTACAAGCGAAAAAAGGAGATTGATGCCATCCGGCTGCGCCCCCATCCCCACGAGTTTCATCTCTATTACGACATCTAACGCAAAGCAGCATCGATCCTGCCGCATATAACTGCCTGGCTGCGGATTCAGTTTCGGCCAGACCACTAATCGATCACGCACTACGGTTTCTCCAGTCGCTGTTGGGCGGTCGCCGCTTCGGTCGCCTATGACCCCTCATTAAGCAAACCGAGGGTGGCTTCGACGAGATCGTCGATTTCGCCGGCAATGATAGATCACTCGGCTTTGCGGTTTCGGTCTTAGCTCGCGGCGGGAAGATCGTGGTCTCGGGATTGATGGGCGGAAATTTCAATCTTCCCATGGTGCAATGGATCTACTCCGGTGCGGTCGGGCCGGTGCCAGTCAAGGAAGTACCGATGGGCGAAGTTCAAAACTGGATCGACGAGTAGCGCGCTGGGAAGATCGTTGGCCGTATAATTCTTGCCAATTAGGTCGTAGTCCCCTTATCCGAGGTGGCCATTCCATAACCGCTCAATACGCGAATCGCAGTCTATTTCGTGTCAGTGTCATCAACCCGTCCGGCGCGCAACCTTTCGCGCAATTGATCCAGCTTCTTAGCAAGGCTCTCACGAGCAGTGGAACTCTCCCGATAGGAGGCTTCTAATTCTACCCGGCGCCCATGCTCGCTGAGCGGTCCGATCATTTCCAAAATGAGCCTGAGGGATCTGATGTCACCAACTAGTCCCTTGTTGGCAAGTTGTAATCGTCACTGTCTCGCTCAGAGCTTTCATTAGGCGGTCCGATAACGACTTTGCTCCTTTGGGGCGTCCCTTCGGGTTTCCGGATTGGCCCTTTTTGAACTGACTAGTCCGAGGCGGGCGCCCATACCCCACCTCATAGTTTTTTTCCCCCGATTTAGACATAACGGGCCTCCTCAGGTACGCCATCGAATACCTCGCCGGTTACGGCGTGCCGCGCTACGCCGCCGGTGAAGGCCTGCCACCGTCTGATCAATGCGTCGACGTAAGCAGGATCAATCTCGATCCCAAAGCATCGTCGGCCGACCCGTTCGGCCGCAATGAGGGTGGTCCCGCTGCCGAGGAAAGGATCGAGCACGACATCGCCCCGACTTGAGCAATCGAGGATCGCATCCGCAACCATAGCGACAGGTTTGACCGTCGGGTGCATCTGCAACAGATTGCCCTCGTCAGTCGGCCGACCGAAATCGTTTGCAGCTCGATACGACCAGACGTTGGTTCTGTGACGACGATGTTTGCCGAGTTGAATGTTATTCCGGTGAGGCCGACCTCCGGTCTTGAAGACAAATATCAACTCATGCTGACTTCGGTAGAAGGAACCCATGCCGGCATTGTGCTTTACCCAGACACAAATATTCTTCAGCTCGGCATAAACTTCATTTCCGGCTTCGAGCATCTCGCCTGCATGACGCCAATCCATGCATACGAAATTGATCGCACCCGGCTGACTAAATCGTTTGAGGTGAAGGCAAACCCTCGACAAGAAATCAGTAAAATCTGCGCGGCTCATTTCGCCAGATGCCATGGCGAATTCGCGGTGCTTGACGATACCTAATCCTGAAGCGTGACCATCAATTCTCACATTATAGGGTGGATCGGCGAAGACGAGATCGGCCCACTCTTTTTCCATCAACGTCGTGTACGATGCTGATTCCAGCGAGTTTCCACATAGAATGCGATGTCGTCCGAGTAGCCAAATGTCGCCCGGTTTACACATCGGCGGGCCCGAAGGAATATTCCGCAGATCGTCAGCGGTATCTACGTCTGTGGCCGTCGACTTTGCTTGGCTCTCGATCATTAAATCAATTTCGCCAATCTCGAACCCCGTCACATCCAGACTAAAATTGAGATCGAGGGCGGAGAGTTCTACAAAGTGATTGGCGAGCAACTCTTCATTCCAGGCGCCGTTTTCTGTTAGCTTGTTATCAGCAATCATGAAGGCGCTGATTTTTTCCGGCGAAAGGTGGTCAATTGATATAGTTGGGACTTCCACCCTCTTGAGTTCTCGGCTAGCGAGAACCCGGCCGTGCCCGGCGATCATCTTAAGATCTGCATCGACAAGTATGGGTACGTTGAATCCGAATGTCTCGATGCTGCGGGCAATTTGACGAATTTGGCGCCGGTTATGGAGGCGCGGATTTGCGCTATTTGAGACCAACGAATCGATTGGGTGGTAGACGACTTTGAGCTGTTTGTGATTCACGATAGCCTCCGAGAGGAAAAGGGGTTCGGAGGGGCACAACTCTGATAGCGGCAGTGGCCTGAGAAAACTCAGACGTCCTGACTTCGCTTGATTGAGAATGATGTGCCACCGCCGCTACTGGTATTGTACGCCGCAGCCTGAACACAGCTTTAGAACAGCCCGCTTATCCGCAGTACGGATCCTCTGGGCGCTAAGCGGGGAGGAATTTCCCGCTGATGCCCGCAACATGACCGACGAATCACACCAAACTATTAATAAGGAAAAAGCAATATCATTGCTCCAAATCGGCTCGACTTCGTCGACGAACGGAGCATTCATGTCCTTGTTAAATTCCGTTGGCTAGCTCCGCATAGGCTTAGGTCTTCCGCGGTTTCGCGGCAGTGGCAGCGCAAGATGCTGTCACTCGAGCAACGGAGCGCTAGATGGCCGGCAACACACCTAAATCCCGACGCGCAAAATTGCGCTCAACTGAACGTCAGTCGAAGAAGCGTGTTCCAACAAAATCAAGACCGGCTTCTTCGTCGAGGGCGCCCACACGGTTACCTAGCAAACAAGAAGCGGTGCTCACCTTGCTCCGTCAACCGCAAGGCTCCACTGTTGCCGCGATTATGAAGGCAACCGACTGGCAGCAGCACTCAGTGCCGCGGCTTCTTTGCAGGCGTCGTCAAGAAGAAGCTAAAGTTGAATCTTCTGTCCGAAAAAGTCGGCGACGAGCGCATCTACCGAATCGCGAAACCGGGCGCGGCCTCATGACGTCGGGTCGGCAGCAATTGCAAGCGGAGGCCGATCCAGCAGTCGAAGTTGAGCTGGATCGACTGCGGACGACACCTATCGCAGATTTGCGGAATCGATATCGCGAGCTATTTCAGACCGAACCACCAAAAGCGTTCGGCCCGGACCTGCTCCGGCGGAGCATCGCGCATCGGATCCAAGAGAAGGCCTATGGCGGCCTACCCGCTTCGACCAAACGTCTGCTCGATCAATTGGTGAAAGCCGCGATGGCAAAACCCAACGGCCGGCTCGAAATGCCCCGGCGGATTAAGCCGGGATCCGAACTGGTGCGGACCTGGAAGGGCAAGAGCTATCGCGTCATGGTGATGGCCGATGGCTTTGCACATGACGGCAAGACCTTTACCAGCTTGTCCGAAATCGCTTCGGTGATTACCGGCACCAATTGGAACGGTCCGCGGTTCTTCGGGCTGCGGTCGGCATCGAACAAGGCGGATGGCGATGGCCGGTGAACCCAAGCATCTGCGTTGCGCCGTCTACACCCGCAAATCCACCGAACATGGCCTCGAGCTCGAGTTCAATTCGTTGGATGCCCAAAGGGATGCCTGCGAGGCCTATATCAAGAGCCAGGCCTCGCAGGGATGGCGAGCCCTCCCCCAGCATTATGATGACCCTGCCTATTCCGGCGGCAACCTCGACCGTCCAGCGCTGAAGAAACTGCTGGCCGATATCGAAGCCCGCAAGATCGACGTGGTGGTAGTCTACAAAATCGACCGCCTCACCCGGTCGCTCGCTGACTTCGCCAAGTTGGTTGAGGCCTTTGACGCCCGATCAATCTCGTTCGTCGCCGTCACCCAGCAGTTCAATACTACGACATCCATGGGACGGCTGACCCTCAACGTGCTGCTGTCCTTTGCCCAGTTCGAGCGGGAACTGTCGTCCGAGCGTGTCAGGGACAAGATCGCGGCTAGCCGGCGCAAGGGCAAATGGACCGGCGGTACCGTCCCGCTCGGTTACGACGGCAAGAACAAGAAGCTCGTTGTCAACAAGACCGAGGCCGAAACCGTCCGAACCATATTCCAGCTCTACCTGAAACTAAGATCCTTCAGCACATTGGTGGCCGACCTCGACCGCAGGGGCATTGTCACCAAACGACGCAGCACCAGGGTTACCAAGTACCAGGGCGGCATTCCCTTCGGCTACGGTGCCCTCGCCTACTTCCTCAAGAACCGCATCTATCTCGGCGAGGTTCACCACGGCGGTAAGTGGTTCGAGGGTGAGCACGAGGCAATCATCGACCGCGCAACCTTTGACGGGGTCCAGCAACTGCTCGTCACCAAGGCTAACGACCGGAAAGTAAAGCGCTCCGACAGCGGCGCCCTGCTCATGGGCAAACTCTGTGACGACCGCGGTAATCGAATGAGCCCGAGCTTTTCCAGCAAGAATGGCGTTCGTTACCGATTTTACGTTAGCTCGGCGCTACTGCGTGGGCGGAAGGCAGCATCTGGATCGGTAACGCGAGTATCCGCTCAGGCAATCGAGCAAGTGATCGTTCAAACCCTGAGGGTTCAGCATCCCGACTTACAGGCAAACGACGCGGAATTAGTTGATTGTCATCTGTTGCGTGCTCAACTGGGTGACGGCGAAATCAATCTAGCGCTTCTGCAACCTAAGTCATTTCAAGAAGTCTTCCCCGGCGCGGGGCAGAAGCCCGAACTCGCCAGATCGAGAAATTCGAATTCCCTGGGTTCGACCGGGAAATTCATCGCCCACCTTCCGGCAGAATGGAACCAATGGCTCTGACCAACTGGATCAAAAGCTGGTTCAGGCGGTCGTGAGGGCTCATCGTTGGGCCAACGCCCTCGCCAATGCCGATTTTGCTTCGATCGAAGAGCTTGCCACTAGTGTAAAGCTTCACCCCAAGGTCGTCAGGAACGAGATCAGGCTGGCTTTTCTGGCCCCCGAGATCTCAGAATCTATTCTGACGGCCGGCTGTGCCTTCGGTCTGCCTGATTTACGAAAGGTTTCTGCGCTGAGCTGGCAAAAGCAGCTGGAAGAACTAGATGATCGAAAGACATCGCACCGATACACCTGATCCTCCCTCCGTGAAGAAATACGTGTTCATTTTCCTTTTCCTGATCATCGCACCGCTCCTGGTATCAACCGCAAACTACCTTCTCGGCGACAGACGCGGGAACTGGCAGACGGCGGACCGGTCGAGTGCCGGACTTCTGCCGGCGGCGTCAGAACATCCAGACGCTCTGATACGGATTTACGCCGCGCGAACGGTGCGTTGGCGTGGAATCTTCGCAGTCCACACTTGGATTGTTGTCAAAGAACATGGCGCATCTCGCTAACTCGGCCAAATGCGCCCTGTAACGCATTGATCAACTGGGTGCGTTGGCGCATCAGCAGATCGCGTGCTCGATGCAGCATCAACTGACCCTGCTGCTCGGCCGACTTAATCCGTACGAAACGCATGGTCGGGCGTCGCACCGCCTCACAGATTGCCTCCGCGTCGGCGGCATCGTTCTTATTGCGCTTGACGTAGGCCTTCACATCCTTCGCCGGCATCAGTCGGACCTCGTGGCCCAGCTTCGTCAGCTCGCGCGCCCAATGGTGCGACGTGGCACAGGCCTCCATGCCGACCAGGCACGGCGCCAGAGCCTCGAAGAACGTCATAACCTGGCCGCGGCGAAGTTGCTTTCTGACGATGACCTTCTCGGCCGCGTCAATGCCGTGAACCTGAAACACGTTCTTGGCGATATCCAAACCGATCGTGGTAATTTGCATGTGGACGGCTCCCTCATGTGATTCGTCTGCGACGAACCACCCTATGGCACTCCGATGCCGGGAGCGGGCGCCGTCCACCACATCAAAAACTGGCGTCTGGTTACTGGTTGCACCGGTAAGCGGCGCGAAAATTGTGTCCAAGCTTCTTTCTGTCCAACACAGGCTCAAGCTAATCTAAAGACCCTGGGTGGAGAATTTGTAGCATGGCCAAGCTAGTGTTTTTCACGGCAAGCCATTTTTCGCGGGCCCCCGGCCGCCGCTCCGCCTTCTGGCTAATGATCTGATTGGCGAGAATGTGATTAGGTTAACGTACATTCCTGTTTAATCACGCGACTTGCTCGCATTATTGCGCAGACACGTCAGGTCCCCTAATGGGATGGTCCGGCCGTGCTCCTGCCCCACCGGCAATAGGATGCTTGGGAAGGGGCGACCAAAGACAAGGAGCACGCCATGTCCCAGAAGTTGGAGAGCACAATCGCCGTGATCGGCATCGATATCGGCAAGAACTCGTTCCATATTGTCGGCCACGATGAGCGTGGTGCCATCGTGCTGCGGCAGAAGTGGTCACGTGGCCAGGTCGAGGCCCGCTTTGCCAATATACCGCCGTGCCTGATCGGTATGGAAGCCTGCGTCGGCGCACATCATCTCAGTCGCAAACTTAGGGCACTTGGCCACGATGCCCGGCTGATGCCGGCGAAGTATGTTCGTCCCTATTCCAAGGGACAGAAGAATGACTTCCGCGATGCCGAGGCGATCGCCGAGGCGGTGCAGCGGCCGACGATGAAGTTCGTGGCGACGAAGACCGCCGATCAGCTGGACCTGCAGGCGCTGCATCGGGTACGGGAGCGGTTGGTCAGCCAGCGCACCGGCATCATCAATCAAATCCGCGCCTTCCTGCTGGAGCGCGGCGTTGCGGTGCGCCAGGGGCTACGGTTTTTACGTGCTGAGTTGCCGCGCATCCTGGGCACGCCATCGGATCTCCTGTCGCCTCGTATCTTGCGCATTATCGAAGATCTGACCGGAGACTGGCGCCGGCTCGATGAACGGGTTGAGGGTTTGTCAAACGAGATCGAAGCCATCGCGCGCCAGGATACTGGATGCGAACGTCTGATGAGCGTGCCCGGCATTGGGCCGATCATCTCCAGCGCGATGGTGGCCGCGATCGGCGCAGGGGATGTGTTCACGAAGGGCCGGGACTTTGCCGCCTGGCTGGGGCTCGTTCCCAAGCAGATCTCGACCGGGGACCGCACCATCCTCGGCAAGATATCCAGGCGGGGCAATCGCTACCTGCGGGGTCTGTTCGTGCAGGCGGCATGGGTCGTGCTGATCAAGCCGAAGAGCTGGGAGCGCCACGGGCTCAAATCCTGGATCGAGGCGGCCAGGAAGCGGCTGCATCACAATGTGCTGGCGATCGCCCTCGCCAACAAGCTCGCCCGCATCGCCTGGAGCGTTCTAGCGCATGGTCGCGCGTTCGAAGCTACAAAATGAGGCAATCACCTGATCGCCGAAGACAGTGAAAGGACAAGCGATGACGTAACCCCACACCCCTTATTACCCGCCGAGGTCTGCGAGAGGATGAGAAGAGATGGAGGATCGGTCTTCCCGGCGCATGCGAACACTGGTGACCCGAATGGCCCGTTGAGGCCTGTCCGCTAATGAGATCGCACGCGCGCTGATATCCATGATGGTCCGGGGCAGCACACGCTCCAATCAAAGGCCGGATACATTGATGCAAGACCGCTCACCGCCAGCTCGGCAAAATCCACTTGCAACGCACGGCCGGACCATACATTTGGGTCATTCTCGACCGAAATGCGCTGCCCGTACCATGCCCGGTTCACCCCCGATAGCGACCGAACTGCGAACATCGCTGATGTCCGGTTCGTGCCAAGCAATTTGGGATAGATCAACGGCCACCCGCCTCGCTGACCCTGTGCCTCCCGTGTTTTTTGCTGCCACTACGCGCATATGTTTTCGAGACGCTCGCGCCAGAAACGTTATAGGAATTTCATAATTGCAGCGCGACGCTCGATCTCTCGCTGCGGCGCGCCAATTCGGTATGGAACGCGGCTCGCTTCCCATCCATCAACTTGCGTCACCGCCGGAGAGACATTGAATTTATGTTTCATGCGGCTCACGCGCCAATGAAGTTGGTGTATACTCGATTAGCTGATTAGAGCCGCGATCTCGCTTTGTTTGGTTTCATCTTCAGCCAACGAGTTGTCGCCTAGTGCTAGGCAGGAGTTGAAGCGGTGGCCGATGTTGAATCGAAGCTGCGGCAGGCCATCACACCGACGCCAGATGCCGACCCCCTTTTTGGCCCGATAGCATCGGAGTTGCTGCGCTACCTTGCTTCAATTGCAATGACCGCCATTGCGACGGTCGTGGCTGTCGGTGTCGACAGCAAGGTGACCATCCCCAACCTATCCCTAGTATTTGTAGTTCCAGTGATCATCGCGGGCGTTAGCCTCGGCTTGGGTCCGTCACTCTGTTCGGCGATACTTGGCGCTCTAGCCTTCAATTTTTTCCTTACTGAGCCTCGCTACTCGCTGGCCGTCGACGACCCGGCGAACATCTGGGCGATTGGACTGCTGTTTGTCGTCGGTCTTATCGTGAGTACCGTTGCCTTCACCTCCCGCCAGAGGGCGACCGAGGCGACACTGTTAAGAAGGCAGGCGACTGTGCTGCAAGGCTACAGCCGTGACGTCGTCGCGGCCAATAATACGAACGCGATCGTCTCAATCACTTCCCAAGCTCTTGCAGCACTCTTCCAAGTTCCTGTCGTCGTGATGCTCGTTACGGAGGACAGGGTGGTTTCCCTCGAACAAGTCGGCGACGTAGAACCCCAGGAGGCCGAATTGGAGGAGGCGCGATCGTCCTTGGCGACTGGAACAGTAGTGCGCAGCGGCGTTTACCCGAATCTAGCCTCGCGCTTTGACTTTTGGCCTGTGGAGACGGCCGAAGGTCAGAAGGCCGTCATTGGACTTGCATTCGACCCCGATGAACGCCCTTCGGCACCAGATGCGCTAGTCGACATAGTTGTACGTGTTTTAGGCCTGGTGCTAGAGCGTCAACTTGTACGACGGCAGACGCATGGTTCTGACGAGTGACAAGAGCACCAACGCAACCTGGGGGTCGCTGCGTTCCACACAAAGTGAGCGCAAGACAAATACACCCGCCGCATACAAGGCGAGGTAGGCGACAGGAGCCCCAAAGTGGAGTTGGACGCCTGTAGCGCCCGCGCCAGCCCGCCGGCCGTTCCCGGGCACAGCTCGTCGCGTGAACTGGTGGTCCAGTGATAACTGCGTTGCAAGCTCGCGATAGTAAGAAGAACAACGATTGAGTAATGTCGCCGATGCCATTACCGCGAATGATATTAGGGCTTCGATACGGCGTAAATCTCACGCCAAAGCTGAAAGGGAGCTGCCTCCCAAAGTACGATTGCTCACAGAGGCCCAAGTTGACGAGCGGGCAAGCAGACAAGTGATCGGGTCAGAAATCGCACCTCGCGGCCGTTATCGAGGGAGAACATCCCGCCCCGACCGGGAACGACGTCGATGATGAGGTCGGTATGCTTCCAGCCCTCGAACTGGGAAGCGCTGATATAGACCGGGGCACCGCCGATATGACCGAGCAAAACGTCGGTATCCCCGATGATGAATTCGCTCCGGGGATAGCACATCGGCGACGATCCATCGCAGCAACCTCCCGACTGATGAAATAGGATCGGTCCATGCTCCCTAACGATTTCTTCGATGAGCCGCAGCGCTGCCGGTGTCGCGGAAACCTTGTCTTCCATGAATGCCTCCGTGAAGTGCAGAAACTCGCCGACGCGGTCGCTTTCACCCGCGTCGGCGGTCTTGGGAGAACTCAGAAGAAGCCGAGCTTCTTGGGGCTATAGCTGACCAGCAAGTTCTTCGTCTGCTGGTAGTGGTCGAGCATCATCTTGTGGGTTTCGCGGCCGATACCCGATTGCTTGTATCCGCCGAACGCCGCATGCGCGGGATAAGCGTGATAACAGTTGGTCCAGACGCGGCCCGCCTGTATTGCGCGGCCGAAGCGGTAGAGCCGGTTGGCATCACGGCTCCAGATACCCGCGCCTAGACCATAGAGTGTGTCGTTGGCGATCGACAATGCCTCTTCATCGTCCTTGAAGGTCGTGACCGAAACCACCGGCCCGAAGATTTCCTCCTGGAAGATTCGCATCTTGTTGTGACCCTTGAATACCGTTGGCTTGACGTAATAGCCTCCGGCGAGGTCGCCCGGCAGTTCGTTGCGGGATCCACCTGTCAGGACCTCCGCGCCTTCCTGCCGGCCAATGTCGAAATAGGAAAGGATCTTTTCGAGCTGCTCGTTCGACGCCTGCGCGCCGATCATGGTGACGGGGTCCAGGGGGTCACCCTGAACGATTGCCTCAACGCGCTTGAGAGCGCGTTCCATGAACCTATCGTAAATCGCTTCATGGATCAGCGCACGGCTCGGGCAGGTGCAGACTTCGCCCTGGTTGAACGCGAACATCACGAAGCCTTCAATTGCCTTGTCAAAAAAATCGTCATCCTCGGCGACGACATCCTTGAAGAAGATGTTGGGAGACTTGCCGCCGAGTTCGAGCGTAACGGGAATGAGGTTCTGACTGGCATATTGCATGATCAACCGGCCCGTCGTCGTCTCACCGGTAAAGGCAATTTTGGCAATGCGCGGCGACGAGGCGAGCGGCTTACCCGCTTCAAGGCCGAAGCCGTTGACAATGTTGAGAACGCCGGGCGGCAGAAGATCGCCGATCAGATCAATCCACACCATGATCGAAGCCGGGGTTTGCTCGGCCGGTTTCAACACCACGCAGTTGCCCGCTGCAATCGCAGGAGCTAGCTTCCAGCACGCCATCAGCAGCGGGAAGTTCCACGGAATGATCTGACCCACGACGCCGAGCGGTTCGTGGAAATGATAGGCGACCGTGTCGTGGTCAATCTCGGAAAGGCCGCCTTCCTGTCCGCGAATTGCACCTGCGAAGTAGCGGAAATGGTCGATCGCGAGCGGCACATCGGCCGCGGTGGTCTCGCGGATCGGCTTGCCATTATCCCAGGTCTCGGCCAGCGCAAGGAGATCGAGATTCTCTTCCATCCGGTCGGCGATCTTGTTGAGAATAACCGCGCGTTCTGCGACGCTGGTGCGTCCCCAAGCATCCTTGGCAGAGTGCGCGGCGTCGAGCGCGAGTTCAATGTCCTGCTCGTTCGAACGTGCGATCTCGCAAAGCAGCCTGCCGTTCACCGGCGAGAAATTCTCGAAATACTTGTCAGAGCGCGGTTCAACCCATCGGCCTCCGATGAAGTTGCCGTAGCGCTTTTGGAAGGGAACCTTCGCCGTTCGTGAAAATTCTACCTTGTTCATGACCGTCCTCCTCTAGATGGCGTCGCTGGATGCGGCGCCTTGATAGAGGCATGTCAAAACAGGGCTGCCCTGTCAGCCCCTCGAAACTGGACGGTCGAGGTGAGTGTCTCAGGACTGAGACAATCGAAGGTACAAATCTCAGTTGGCGCGGTGAAGGTCCAGACGCTGCAACTTTCGATAGAAAGTGGCGCGGCTCATGCCGAGCGCCCCGGCTGCAGCGGTAACGTTGCCATCGGCGCGCGCAAGTGCCCGTTGCAACACCCCGCGTTCCGCGGTGGCAAGGCTTTCGATCGCTTTCTCCGCTGTGCCGAGAAGATCGGCTGCGGGTAACGACTTCCGCATGCATGCCTGCGTAATTCCGAGTGCCAGGCGAGCCGCACGAGTTGCCCCAATGACAAGATCGTCCGCGTCGACGGCAATCAGGGCTCTTGACCCTTTGTCGGCGACCGGGACGACCAGGATGCGCGCTCTAGGGTACGCCAAACGAAAATATTCAGCCTCTATCCGCGTTGCAGCATCGTTCGCGGCTATCGCGATGAGATTGACGAAGCTTTCGGTCAGGTCCGCCCGGCAAGATGATACGTCGAGCGCAGCTGCAAGATGCCCCTCATGGTCATAAACCGGGGCGGTTGTGCAACTTAGCAGCGTGTTGCGCGTAAGAAAATGCTGGTCGCGATGGATCGTCACCGCGCGCTGCTCGACAAGGCAAGTGCCTATGCCGTTTGTGCCTTCGCTTTCTTCGCTCCAGCTTGTACCGGGCCATAACCCCCAGGAACAAAATGTCGCGTCGTCTCCAGCCGAGCCACGTCGCTCGACGGGGATGCCGTTTCGATCGGCAAGCAGCACGCAGCATCCAACACCCCCGACCGCGAGATAAAGTCTGTCCAGACTTGATTGGGCGACCTGGACGAGCGACTCAACTTCTTGCCGGGCCATCCGAAGTTCGGAATCGGTCAGCCTTTCAGGTGCGTTCCTCTCGGCCGGGTCGAGCCCGTGCAGACTGGATGATCTTCGCCAGGAAGCGATCAGCGCGGATTTTGCTGCACCGTTTGATGCAATCGCGGCCTGGATTCGGTCGGCGTGGTGAGCAGTTGAATTTACCGGCACTTGTTCCTCCCAAAATCCGGATTCACCCCTGTCGGTCTTGTCGATCTTCCGCCAACTTTCAGGCCAGAATATCAATACGCGGCGCCGGTCATCTTGATCCGGATCAAGAGTTTTCCGGAGTCCAGGTTCCTTTCCAAACAGGCATCGCGAAAATCAAGTTACGCTAGTAACACTCTTACCACTCTGCCCGTAGGATCGGATCGAAAATCTTAGATCACTTCGTGATCTTGACGGGTAGCAGTTAGGATCAGTCGCTCGACGTGCATGGCGGCGTTGAATTACGGTGTCCGATCTCCCCCTCTTGATACGGTGCGAGCTTTTGTGGGGATGATTTTAAAGTCAGCCACGTGCCGCCGCTCGCACGCACCGTTCTCTCGAGGTTCGATGACAGGACGGGGCAATACGACGTCGTCGAGCGGCGCCCCCAATATTAGGCCGCGACCGGTGCGCGTAATCCTCGAAAAAATGAGGACAAGCCTGGTGGCCCAGGGCAGTATCACTTGAAGTGAAACCATAACTTGCCAATAGGAGAGAGACTATGGCGCGATCAGGTCTTCAGGCAGCTGTAGCCGGCGCGGCGTCGACTGCATATCTGAGTCTTTCGATCAGTTCGCCGGTCTTTGCGCAGCGCGCGCCCGACCTCAATCCGTTAACGACGCAGCAGGCGGCGGCTGACGTCTGCGGTGGGAAGGTCACGAGCAAGGCGCTAGTGAAAGCCGCGCTCGATCGCGCGAAGGCGAAGCCGGAGCTTAACGCGTTCATCACGCTCGACGAGGCCGGCGCGATGAAAGCCGCGACCGCGTTCGACTCCAGCCGAAAAAAGGGCGCCTGCAAGCCGCTCGGCGGCGTTCCGATCGTCATCAAGGACAACATCGAAGTGGCGGGCCTGCCCGCTACCGCAGGCACCCCGGCGCTGAAGGATTTTGTGCCAAAGAAGGACGCCCCCGTCGTGCAGAAGCTGCGGGTGGCCGGCGCCATCATTATCGGCAAGACCAACATGCACGAGCTCGCGTTCGGCATTTCCGGCTACAATACCGCCTTCAAAACCGGGAGCGAACCGGGCGTACGCAACGCCTACGACATGACCAGGATTGCCGGTGGCTCGTCGTCCGGAACGGGCGCGGCAATCGGAGCGCGCATCGTTACGGCGGGGCTTGGAACCGACACCGGCGGGTCGGTTAGGATTCCCTGTGCGCTCAACGGCTGCGCGTCGTTGCGTCCGACCCTCGGGCGGTATCCGCAGCAGGGCATCGCACCTATCTCCCATACCCGCGATACAGCCGGCCCCATGGCAGCGACGGTCGCCGACGTTGCCATTCTGGACCGCGCGATCGCAGGCGGTGGCGCGCTTGCGCCCGCCAATTCGAAGCAACTTCGCCTTGGCGTCGTGAAAGCGATGCTCGCAAACGCCGATAGCGACACCGAGACAGCTTTTCGCACCGCACTCGAGAAGCTCAAGGCCGCTGGCGTGACCGTCGTCGATGTCGACATGCCAAACCTGGCCGAACTCAACAGCAAGATCGGATTTCCGGTGGCGCTATACGAGGCCTACGATGATATGGTTGCTTACCTGCGCAACAGCGGTGCTGGAATCAGCATCGAGGATCTCGCGAAGAGCATTGCAAGCCCTGACGTGAAAGGCACGTATGACGGTCTCGTCATTCCCCGAAAGCTGCCCGGCCCTGACAACAGTGTCGTCGAAGCGAAGCCGGCCTATGATGACGCCATTAAGACATCACGACCGGCCCTGCAGGCGCTATACCGAGACACGTTTGCGAAGAACAAGCTTGACGCGATCGCATTCCCGACCGTGCCGAAGGTGGCAATCCCCGCCGGGCCCGACTCGAGCAGTCTCGCTAATTTCCTGCTTTTCATTCAGAACACCGATCCGGACAGCGACGCCGGCATTCCCGGCGTCCAAATTCCGGTCGCGCTCGGCACCTCCTCCAAATTGCCGGTCGGCTTTGAGATCGACGGCCCGCCGGGCAGCGACCGCCGCCTTCTCGCTATCGGGATGGCCTTGGAGAAGGTCTTCGGCCGGCTTCCCCCGCCCGGCGCGCGTTGAACGAACAGACAGTCGTAAGGGGCGTCTGTCATCTTGCGGCAGGGGTGAATCTCTCTTCTAGTCTGATCGGGCATGATGCGAACCATTGGTGCGATTTCGGATACTCATGGCCTGCTGCGGCCGCAGGCGCTCGCGGCACTTGCCGGCTGCGATCCCATCATCCATGCCGGGGATATTGGCAGCCCTGCCGTACTTGCGAGGCTCGGCGCGCTGGCGCCAGTCCACGCCGTTCGCGGAAACGTCGATCACGGTGCCTGGAGCGCGAATTTACCTGTGACGCAGCGCATCGAGATCGATGGCTTCCGCATTTATGTGCTACACATTCTGGCCGAGCTTAACCCCCAGGCCGCCGACAACGTCGACGCGGTAATCTACGGTCATTCGCACCAGCCCAAGATCGAGACAACGAACGGCACACTCTTTTTCAATCCGGGCAGTGCCGGGCCGCGCCGCTTCCGCCTGCCCATCACCGTCGGCCGCATGACCGTCGAGCATGGCAAGTTGCACGCCGAAATCGTTGAGCTCAGCGTTGAGAAATGACTCGTGCGGAGACGCTTGGGATGGCTGCTACCGTTCTGCCACCGTCACGTTCGTTTTGACCGAGTTTGCAATGAAGCAATTCTCATGTGCAGCGTGATGCATCTTATCGAGTTCTTCTACACTGGGTCTTCGGTTGCCGCTCCATGTGATCTTCGGGCGTAGCTCAACTCGAGTGATCGCCAGCTTGCCGTCAGCGTTTTTCTCCATATGGCCGACTGCCTCGTCCTCGTACGAATCGAGCACGAACTTTTGCTTACAGGCAATCGACAGGAACGTGAGCATGTGACAGCTCGCGAGTGAAGCTACGAAAGCCTCCTCGGGATCGACATTCGCCGGGTTCCCCAGATAAGCGGGGGCCGCCGTCGCCGTCATCGTATGGCCGCCATCGAAGCTCCAGGTATGATCGCGCGGATACCTCTGATAGGAAAACTCAGTTCCGCCGCGCTCCCATTTCAAAGTTACTTTGTGTTCGGACATGTTTCTTATATGGAGTGCGGGCAAGCGCTCGGCAACCGTCTCTTTTTTTAGAGGACGTCCAGGCTGACGCTAAACGTCTTGCCCGTAACAGTGCAGCCCCTGGACGTCAAACGACCCATGGCATAGTCTTCGATTGGCAACAGCCGCATCCGCTGGGACCCTTCAAGGGAGGACTGACGTATGGGCCAAGCATCATCTACAATCGATTTCGCAACAGCTCTTCGCGATCCCACAGCATTTTTTTCGGAACCTAATGATATTGTCGCACATCCCCAGCTGTCGCGGGAGATGAAGCTTGCACTGCTGCGGCAGTGGGAACAGACTGCACGCAGCCTATCGGTTGCCGAGTCTGAAGGGATGGGTGGCGGTGAGGAGAACAAGCTCGGACGCGTAGAACTAGCGATCGCCCTGGTTGAAAAGCAGCCCTGAGCAGGCGGAGATCGACGCGCTACAGACATCCGACCATCTCTTGAAAGGTCTTCTGTTCGACGATGCCGGTCATCGCATGATCGCAACACATGCCACGAAGGCCGGCGTGCGCCACCGCTATTACGTCTCAAAGCCTGCCCTGCATGGAGAGGCCCGGATAGCCAAGCTCGGATCCGTCTCGCGCGTCCCCCCATCCGAGATCGAAGGGTCATCCAATCTGCCATCCGCGAACACGTCGAGCAGCAGCAACCGCAAGCCGATGCCATTCCGAAGACGATGCTCGATAACTCTACGCTTGCCGCTTTCCGAACCTGCCGCCGGGAACGGGATTTTTGGCGCCGGAGACAGACGGTTGAGAGCCACTCGGCGCGATTACGGGGCCGACGCCGCTGCATCGAATCAATTGAACCGGCAGTTCAATTCACCTTCCGGTCCCGTCCGTGCCAGTATTTCTCTCTCAGCTCGCGTCGTAGTATTTTCCCTGTAGCGGTGCGCGGAAAGGCATCGATGAACTCGACGCTTTTGGGCGCCTTGAAAGCGGCGACGCGCTCTCGCGCCCAGCGGATCACATCCTGGGGATCCGGCCTACTTCCCGGCTTCGGCTGAACGATCGCCTTGACTTCTTCGCCCCATTTCTCGGACGGCACGCCAATAACCGCCACGTCGAAAACGTCGGGGTGCCCATGGATCGCGTTCTCGACTTCGGCGGGATACACGTTCTCCCCGCCAGAAATGATCATGTCCTTCACGCGATCGTGGATGTAGAGGTACCCGTCCGCATCGAGGTACCCCGCGTCTCCCGTGCGCAGCCAGCCGTCCTTGTCGATCGCCTTCGCCGTGGCTTCCGGAAGGTTCCAGTACCCTCGCATGTTGGAAGGCGACCGGATGGCGATCTCACCGACTTCTTCTGGCGGCAGATGTCGGCCGGACGCATCGAGGATGGCGAGATCCACGCCGGGCAATGGCTTGCCCGCCGAACGCATGCGCTTGTTCCCTTCCAGAGAATGGTCTTCAGGCGGCAGTGCGACAACGGTGCCCGTCGTTTCCGTCATCCCGTACATCTGAACAAAACCGCAGCCGAACACTTCCACGCATTCCCGCAGGAGAGCCAGCGGGATCGGACTGGCGCCGTAGGAGATGTATTTGAGGTGGCTGTAATCGATGCGACGCGCCCGCGGCTGGCTGACCACGATCTGCAGCGCGGACGGGACGATGAAAAGCTTGTTGACCTTGTCATGCTCGATGAAATCGAGGACACGGTTGGGGTCGAAGTCGCGAACCACGATGCCCTTGGCGCCATGGAACAGTGTCCAGAAGGCCCACCCCGTGCCGCCGATGTGGCCGATCGGCATGGCGATTAAGCTGATGTCATCGGGCGACCATCGCGCCCATTCGCCGTCGATGCGGTGCATCATATCCTGGAGGTCGAGCAGATTGCGCGCCATCAGCATGGCGCCTTTCGGCCGCCCTGTCGTGCCGGACGTGTAGAGTTGGAGGACATCGTCGTCGCGCCCCACATCGCTCGCAGGTGCCGTTTCGGCCTGTGCATCCCTCCACTCCCTGAACACGGGGCGGTTCCCGTGCGTGTCCATGTCTACGATCGTCTTAAGACAGGGGCAGTCGCCGGCGACCTGCTCGACAGTGTCGCCGAACTCCTCTCCGACGAAGAGGATGGGAGCACGCGAGTCCTGAAGGATGTAAGCGAGTTCGGGACCAGCAAGGCGCCAGTTAATCGGCGTGGTCACCGCGCCGACCTTGGCCGCGCCGAAGAATATTTCGAGATAGCGGTCGCTGTTCTTGCCGAAATAGGCGACCCGCTCACCCTTTTTCACCCCTGACGCGAGCAAGGCGGCTGCCACCCGGTTGGTGTAGCGCTCGAATTCACCGTACGTCGTGTCGCGTCCTTCAAACGTGAGCGCAACTCGGTCTGGTTGGGTAGCCGCAAGATGACGCGTGACATCCCCGAAGTTCCGAAATATCTGATTGTTGCTCATCGTTTCCGCCTCAGTCTGATGCGCTCTCGATCCGGCCTTCACTTCCTCCCCCCGGGGCCAGCAATAATCCAGCCTATCAGCAAGGCCGATTTGGCGCACTCCCCTCGCGCGCCCATTAACGCGCTGCGACGTCGGTCAGGAGCCCTCGTATTTGAACGATAGTTTGACCTTCGAGCGATAGGCTTCGACCTTTCCATTCGCGTCCAGTTGCATATCGAGTTCCACGATTTCTGCGATGCGAAGATCGCCGAGAGATTTTGAGGCCTGTTCGACCGCGTTTTCATCTCCGGCGACCTCGGCTATATCGATGCGAAAGGCTACATCTACATTTCCGGACGCGCCAAGGACCTCGTCATTTCGGGTGGCTAAATATCCCGCCATCAAAGCGGCCATTGAAGCCGTTCCGGGTGCCGACCGTCATCGGTGTCCCGCATGCAGACTTCGGCGAAGCCATCGTGGCCATCGTCGCTCCGAAGGCGGGGGCCCAGATCGACGAGAGAAAATTCAGGCCGCCATCGCCGGGCACCTTGCAAAATACAAGCAGCTCAAACGCGTCTTCGTGACCAGCGACGCAACACGATGGGCAAGAATCAGAAGAAGGACCTCCGCGAGACCTACAAGGGGACCTTCGCAAGTCGGTAAGGTCGTGTTTATCCTCAGCGTTCCTTGCCGCTCCTTCGGTGGCAACGTCTGCCATCCCCCGGCACACGATGTCAGTCGCGGTTCCGGTTAGCGAAATGGGCATGGTGATCACAATGCAGGAAAGCTCCGCAGCTCCGCGCGGCTCCCTTCCCGAACTCTGCACCTTCGGCGGCATCGCGCTGGCGGACATGATCCGTCGGCGCAAGGTCAGCGCCGAGGAGGTGATGGCGACCTATCTCGACCACATCGGGCGGACCAACCCCGCCGTCAACGCGATCATCTCGCTTCGGCCTCGGGACGAGCTTCTGGCGGAGGCGCGGGAGGCCGATGACGCCGTCGCGCGGGGTAAGGTCCTCGGCCCTCTGCACGGGGTTCCGCAGGCGATCAAGGATCTCGCCCTCACGCGGGGCCTTCTGACCACGTTCGGCTCGCATCTCTTCGCCGATTTCGTGCCTGATGAGGACGCGATCATCGTCGAGCGCATGCGAGCCGCCGGCGCGCTGATCATCGGCAAAACCAACGTCCCGGAATATGGCTACGGCTCGAACTCGTACAACCCTCTCTTCGGCCTCACCCGGAATGCCTACGATCCCTCGAAGGTGGGCGGCGGGTCGAGCGGCGGCGCGGGCGTGGCGCTGGCCTTGCGGATGCTGCCAGTCGCCGATGGCGGCGACATGGGCGGTTCCCTCCGCAATCCGGCGGCGTTCAACAACGTGTTCGGCTTCCGCCCCTCGCAGGGCCTGATCCCGGCCGAAACGCCCGATCCCTTCTACGCGCAGATGGTGGTCGAGGGCCCGATGGGCCGCTCGATCGACGACGTCGCCATGCTGCTGGCAGTGCAGGCGGGCTACGATCCGAGGGCTCCGCTCTCCTATGACGACCTGAGACTCGCGCAATGGCGCGGCCTTCATCAGACGCTCGCAGGCGTGCGGTTCGGCTGGCTTGGCGATCTCGGCGGCCATCTTCCGTTCGAGCCGGGCGTTCTAGCCCTATGCGAAGGGGCGTGCCGCCTCCTCCAAGGAGCGGGCGCGCATGTCGAGCCTGCCGCGATCGATTTCGATCCGGGACATCTCTGGCAAGCCTGGGTGCTGCTGCGCAGCCACAGCATCAGCGGCCGGCACGATAATGACTATCGCAATCCCGAGACACGCCGTCTCCTCAATGCTCAAACGATCTGGGAGACCGAGAACGGCCATCGCCAGAGCGGGCTCGACGTCTACAAGGCGGGGCTGGAGCGCGGCGCGTGGCACAAGGCGCTTCTCAAGGTGTTCGATCGTTTCGACTTCCTACTGCTGCCCGCCGCGCAGGTATTTCCCTTCGCGGTAGAGACCTGTTGGCCGACCGAGATCGCTGGCCGCACGATGGACAGCTACCATCGCTGGATGGAGGTCGTTGTAGGGCCGACCCTTGCGGGCGCGCCCGCGGTCAGCGTTCCGGCGGGCTTCAATGAGGCCGGCTTGCCCATGGGCTTGCAGATCATCGCGGCGCCACGTCGGGATGCGGATCTGCTGGCCGTCGCGGCCCTCTACGAAAAGCTCTGCCCCTGGCTCGACCGGCTGCCCGCTCTCATCGGCGGGCACGCAGAAAGCGCCGCTGTCGCCAAGAGGTTCGTCACGTGATGTGGAAGGTGCCGGGAGGGATTCGCTTGAATGAGTTTTTCCTTGGCGTATCGGTCCAGCACATTCAACGATTGGCTCTCTGCGAACGAAACATATCGACAGCGGCAAGGTGCGGTTCGTCTTGCGCGAGTTCCCGCTCGATCTAGTGTTCTGAACTCATTCATTTGCATCCCGCTTTTGCGATGGCGAGCGCTTTTTTGGCTCGGCGGTGCTTTGCGAGGATGGATTTGGTCGCACTCGAAATCGTCGAAGCCTGCACTGGCGACTATCGCGAGATGCTGCCGGCGGCAAGCAACTTTTACCGAGCTTTCACTGATCCGAGCGGGGGCTCCGATGACAGCTTCGCGATGGCAATCTCGCACAAGTCCGAGCAGCGGATTATCATCGATGCCATTCGCGAGGTCCGCCCGCCGTTCTCTCCCGATGCGGTGGTCGATGACTTCGCGGCGCTGCTGAAATCCTATCGTGTCAGCCGTGTGACCGGCGACCGATACGCCGGCGAGTTTCCGCGCGAGCTGTTCCGCAGGCATGGCATCGCGTATGACTTGGCCAAGCAGACCAAGAGTGAATTGTTCCGCGATCTCCTGCCGCTTTTGAACAGTGGCCGCATCGTCCTGCCGCGCAATGATCGCCTTCAAGGCCAAATCGTTGGGCTTGAGCGTCGCACCAGCGCGGTTGGCCGGGACACCATCTCGCATCCCGACCGCGGCCACGATGACGTGGCGAATGCCGTTGCCGGCGCGGCGGCGCTCTCCAAATTCGGCGGATACGATACGAGCATGCGCTGGGTGTCGGGCGACGACGACAGCGACGCCGCATGGCAGCGCGTCCGTCTTCAAGCCTTCGTCAACAGCGGAGGGCACATCCGACTATGACGGAATTTTTGCGCGCTCTCTCACGCTGAGAGCGCCAGGCATATTGCGCAGACTCCAGTTTTTGGGAAATGCAGTTTGTCTGTCGCGCGTGACGGACTCGCCGCTTGGCCTTGCCGATCAGCTTGGCGAGGCGTCGCTTGCGGTCGATCAGCGGCAGGTCGCGCAGGTCGCCGTCATGCTCAATCAGGTCGGAGGCGAACAGCACCGTGGCGTTGGCTCCGCAACGGCACGAAATACTGGCGTATGCCGTTTATCGGATGATCCGGTCGTAGCGGACGTGAAGCGTGAGGCAGCGCCGGAACGATGTCGCGGTGAGCGGGCTAGCCCGTGTTCCTGACCGCGTCAGCCAGCATGGCGTAAAGCTGGCGCTTGCTGAATTTCTTAGGCTGCCTCCCTACTGTCTTCCGCGACACCTTCTTTGCCACCGGGCGGGCACAGGCGGCCAACAACGCCGGCCTTCGCTTCGGGACCGGCCTTATCTTGGGTTTTGCTGTTGGCGGCTTGTGACCACGCTTCAGGCCCAAACGAGTTAGCCTGCCGCAGACCGCGTTACGGCTACACCCGAGACGGCGCGCGATCTGCGCGGCGCTCTGTCCTACGGCCCAGAGTTTTTTGAGCAGCGCTACGTCTTTCGCATCCCAACTCATGGGAGATACTATACGCCGACTGCCAACTACAGGCTAGTCTAGTCTTCGTCCGGCTCGCGCACGACCGGCGGTTCGTCGGCGTGTGTCCTCTTCCTCTTCGTCCTCCTCGTCCTCTTCGTCTTCATCAGGATCTCGGGGCGGCATCGTGTTGCCCATGATCACGAAGGGACTCCAGTCGATCAACCTGGTGGAAAATTCCTCCGGGATGTATTGCTTCATGTTGTTGCTCCTCGGGTGTGGACTTAGATCAGAGACATATTCGTACATACAAATCGACACCAGCGCTCACATGGAATTCCGATGGGTTAAGACGGCACGCCCACTCCTTTGCCTGACCCATTAGAGACCAGCTCTGACCGGGCCCGAAGGCTACGGTCTGCCTTATAACGATGCGATCGCGCGATATCGGCGTACGTTCTCCAGGCCTGTTTCCCGATCCATGGCCTGAGCTCTGTCTTCACTCGTTGGTTGGGGCAACGAGAGCCGATTTTTGATTCGTTACTGGCCGTTGATGAGATGTGGAGTGACTTGCGGACTCTTGCCGATCTCCCGATGTGATTCAGGAAATGTTATCGTTCCCAGCACCACCGATGTTTATAGTACCGATCGAGAAAGAATTCGCGATTGGCCAGAGCTACCTACGCGTACTGATCAAAAGCGACCATGATTGCCGTTGTGGCTGGGTGCTTCTTTCTCCTCTATGCTCCCCTTGCTTTAGCCACGAAGTCGGCGAGTTCGCGGTTGAACCGCAGTGGATCCTCAAGAAAGGGTGCGTGTCCGGTTTCGGGGTACCAGGACGCGGTACTGGTCCGACATTTTTTAAGGATCTGATCACCCATGGCCGGGAGGATCACCGTGTCGCACAGACCGTGAGTCATTAGAACGGGTCGATCCAGTGCGCTCAGCACGTCGTCGGAGTCGATCACGCGAGTGACAAGAGCAGCCCGTACCTTCGCGGGTACCACGATGTTCCAGCACAAGGCGATCTCGTACTCGTCGCGCGGCAGCGGTCGCGCGGTGCAGCCGTGCACGAATGCGCGAATTGCCTGGATATTGGAGGGAAAATCGTCGGCGGTCGCGCCCGGCACGTGATCGAGGAAGCCGGGCCCGATCAGAACGCCGAACGCGGCCCTGTCGAGCGTTACGGCCGCACCCACGAAGTTGATCCCCGCGATGGCATCCTGACCGTACGCACGAACATAGTCACAGATGACGAAACCGGCATATGACCACCCGACGAGAATGGGATGTTTCAGGCCGAGCTGATCGACGATGGCGGCAATATCGTCCGCCCATGGCTGGGGTTCCGTATAGTGTTCCTGCGCCTCGGGCGCTTCCGACATGCCGTGGCCGCGAAGATCGAAGGCGACGAGGTGGAACGCATCCGCAAGCTGGCTCTCGTACTGCTTGCGCCAGCAAAGATGATTCTGCGACCATCCATGGATGAAGAGGATCGGCGGAGCATCGGCTTTGCCCCATTCGCGCACATGCAGCTTCACGCCACCTCCGCCGATCACGGAATGAATTTTCATCTCGCTCCTCCATTCGCTGATCCCGGCTTCGATGATCGCCGACCTGAGGTTGGAGCAGGTGTTGTCGCGGGCGTTGAAAAAGAGCGGCCGAAACGTTGAAATTTGCGCTGCCGGAGAGCCTTAACGACAATGCCCTGCCGAGTATGCAGCCGAGCCAATCGGTCACTTGGGATCGGCCACGGAAATGAAGGATCTGACCTCTCGCACGAAATCGGCGAAGGCCGGTTCGTCGCTAAGGAGAATATGATTTGCGCTGTTAAGGTCCACGAAGCGCGCTCCGGGTATGCCAGCCGCTAGACGCCTTGCCTTGCTCGAACGGGACTGCTGCATCATTCCTGGCGTGCAGCACCAAAGTCGGAACGCTCACGTCTCCCAAGATCGCCGAAACGTCCATGTCCCCAAATGCATAGTGAAGTCGACTAGCGTTGTCTGGCGAGGCGGTCTCCTTCTGAAGGTCATTAAACCAAGCCATTTGCTCGCGGCTTGCGCCTGGGATGAAGGTTTCGGTGAACAACTGCCGAAACGCGGGATTGTCTTTTCCCCATCCCTCGCGGATCAGCGTGGTCATGGCTTCATGGGTATCAATTTCGTGGCGGTCACCGCGCTTTCGCCAACCCTTTGCGTATCCGCCATAGAGGACCAGGTGAGATACGCGCTCGGGGTGCCGGACGACGTAGGCGACCGATACAGCACAGCTTTGCGAGACACCGAGCAGCGGGAACTCGTTCAGACCGTTTGCGTCGGCAACGCTCTCCAGATCGGAAACCATGGCGGCAAAGGACAGATCACTGGCATTCCAATCGGAGAGGCCGTTGCCGCGCTCATCGTATCGAATGAGCGTGTTGTCTTTCGAGAGCGAATCGATCCAGTGTCGCCACACTGGGCTTTCCCATTCATATTGAAGATGCGACATCCAATGCGCCGCGCGAAGAATTGGTGGCCCCGTGCCGGAGATGGCGTAGGCAATTTGGACGCCGTCTGGACTCCTGCAATAGCGTATTTGTTGGGAACGCTTGGACTCGTTCAGGGCGACGCACGCATCGGGAAGGCCGCCTCATGTCGACCCAACCTCTCGCTCGCCGATCGCAGTCGCGCTCTTCTGTCGAGCCGAAGTGGCGAGCGATTTCATCTCCAATGACACTTGCTCATCGGTCGGGTCCATTGACTGCAGGGCTTGGGCATACGGAAGAGCCCGTTCAGGTTCGCTGCGTAGCCGTTCTACAAGCGTCTGTAGGATCAGCGATCTGGTGCGATCCAATGCGTCAGCATGAAAAGTGCGCCAAGCCTCGAACACCGGGCAACGAGGCAGTTCAAGACCTTCGAGGAACCGCCCTCGGAACAGCGCGGCCAGCGTTTCCAGGTCTGAGGTGGTGAGAGAGCGCACGTTTTTCGCTGTAATGTGGGCGACGTGCAGCAAATCGACGTCAAGCTTGTTGGTGTCGAGAAACACGCTGCTGCGGTCGGTCCTGAGGCAGGGCTCATCACCGTCTTCATTGAGCACCGGCCTAAGCTTCGTGAGGCTCCACCTCAGCGAAGCTCTTGGATCGTCCGGCGCGTTCCAGAAGCATTTGGCATAGATAGTCGCGACGTTGTCGCCTGTTGACCACAGCCAGGTAGGCGAGCAAAGCGCGCGTCTTCTTTGACGCAGGCAGGACAATTTCCTGCGCGTCGCGCACGACCACCAGTTCGCCGAGCACCTTGATCTGTAGGGGCCCTTCATCTGACACGATCACCTCTAATCAGGGTACCGCAGATGCTGTCCTCTGTGAATTCACCGTATTGGTTGGTGTCTCTGCAGCTACCCTCCATACTACTACACGTCTCAAGGCTTGCACCGGGCGATGTCTCCTCCGGGTCAAGATTTCGTGTCGTGATTGTCGGGGAGAGGCGTCAGCGGGACCCCAGAAAGCCGCCGAGTTGGTGCGCTGCAGCGCATTTGTCGGGGCTGGACGGTGCGTTATCTCAAGGGTCAACGGCAAGCGGCGCATTATCGGGTCGTTCAATCACGGATGGCCAATGCGATGCTGCAGGCGATCGGCGCACACGCGACGCATCCAGATCGCCAAGTCATCTCAATGTCAGGCGATCTGAACTAGCAGCAGCGCCCAGCACTCCGTCCATCGAAGCGCCGCTCGATGAACATGTTGACGTATTCACGCTCAGCCATTGGTGCCGTGCCGGGATGCCGCGTCGCATGGTGGATCAAGTAGGCCTTATAGTCGGGCGCACCAATGACCCGAAGCCAACCCATGGCGCAGTTGTGTGGCCGCGTCCCGCGCGGACGCAAAGCACTCTTCTACCGTCGCCCCGGTGACTTCCCGGCACGACAGGACCGGTTTTCGAACATTACGCAGGAGCATCGGACAATCCTCCCTCACGAATTGTTGGCGGCGTCTCAGCCGCACTCGGCATGGCGTTGCGGAACGCTTTCAGCGACATTCGCAGCGTGAAATAAGCCATGACTAGCACGAGAGCAACGAACAGCACCGTGAGCGTGCCGCATATGTAGTTGTTGAAAGCCACACGCTCCATCTCGGCAATGCTCTTGGCCGGAGCGAGGACAGTGCCAGCCGAAGCCGCCTCGCTGTACTTGTTGGCCAACGCGTAGAATCCGATGCGCGGATCGGACGAGAATGCCTTCATCCACCCTGCCGTGAGGGTGCAAACCAGAAGCCATGCCGTGGGTGCAAGCGTCACCCAGGCGTAGCGCTCGCGCTTAAGCTTGATCAGCACGGTGGTGGCCAGCAGAAGCGCAATGCCGGCAAGCATCTGGTTCGAGATGCCGAACAGCGGCCAGATCGTATTCACTCCGCCAAGCGGGTCGATCGTGCCCTGATAGACGAAGTAGCCCCACGCGGCGACACAGAGCAGTGTCGCAACCACATTGGAAAACAGGGAATCGGTGCGGCCGAGCGGAGCATAGATGTTGCCGAGCAGATCCTGAATCATAAATCGGCCTGCGCGGGTGCCGGCATCCACCGCCGTGAGGATGAACAGTGCTTCGAACAGGATGGCGAAGTGGTACCAAAAGGCTTCGAGCGCCTTGCCTCCAAAGACCTGTGCCATGATTTGTGCCATACCCACCGCCAAAGTCGGGGCGCCGCCGGCTCGGTTGAGGATAGTGTGTTCGCCCACGTCGGTTGCGGTCTGGGTGATCGCTTCGGGGGTGATCACCCAACCCCAATTGCTGATTACCTCGGCTGCCTTTTGAGGCGTGTCGCCGATTACCGCTGCCGGGCTGTTCATGGCGAAGTAGATGCCAGGATCGAGCACACATGCAGCGGAAAGCGCCATTATGGCGACGAAAGACTCCATCAGCATGCCGCCGTAACCGACAAAACGGGCGTCCGACTCCCGCTCGATCATCTTTGGCGTCGTGCCGGACGAGATCAACGCGTGAAAGCCCGACACTGCGCCGCAGGCAATGGTGATGAAAAGGAACGGGAATAGCGCGCCGGAAAATACTGGTCCACTACCGTCGGTGAAACGGGTCACGGCCCCCATCTTCAGATCGGGCTGGACCAGATAAATGCCGATCGCGAGCGCGACAATGACGCCGATCTTGAGGAACGTGCTGAGGTAATCGCGAGGAGCGAGGAGGAGCCACACTGGCAGCATAGAGGCGATGGCGCCATAGACGATGATTGCCAAGGCCAGGGCAGGCGCGCTGTAGGTGAAAGCTGGCCCGAGCGTTGTGTCCTCGGCCACGTACTGGCCATACCAAATGGCGAACAAGAGAACGATCACGCCGAATGCAGAGGCCTCTCCCACTTTGCCTGGCCGGATGCTCCGCATGTAGACACCCATGAGCATGGCGGTCGGGATCGTGACGGCAACCGTGAACGTGCCCCACGGGCTTTCGCCCAATGCCTTCACGACGACCAGGCCGAGCGCAGCGAGGATTATGATCATAATCCCGAGGGTGCCAACGAGGGCGATGCCGCCCGCGATTGGGCCCATTTCCATCCTCACCATTTCGCCGAGCGAGCGGCCGTCGCGTCGCATCGAGCAGAACAGAATAACGAAATCCTGCACCGAGCCCGCAAACACCACTCCTACGAGGATCCATAGAGTTCCCGGCAAATAGCCCATCTGTGCAGCGAGCACCGGCCCGACCAGTGGTCCGGCCCCCGCGATGGCCGCGAAGTGATGACCGAAGACGACGTATCTGTTGGTAGGAACGTAATCGAGGCCATCATTATGACGCTCGGCCGGCGTCATGCGCGTGTCGTCCAGCTGCAAGACCTTCTCGGCGATGAACTTGCCGTAAAAGCGATAGGCGATGAGGTAGACGCAGATAGCCGCGGTCACCAGCCAGGCCGCGCTAACCGGCTCATTGCGATTGAGCGCGATGCCAGCAAGTGCGAATGCGCCCAGCGCGGTTATACCTGTCCATATCACCCAAGATAGTGCCCGCTTCGGCAGCTCAGGATTTGAGAGTGCGTGTTGCGACATGGCCTTCCTCCCTAGGTTGGCTCCAGTCTAGAGGTATTGCCCAAGGAATCCTCGCTCGGCTACCTGCGATAAGTAGTTTACCAGGCCGACGTGGTGACCATTTGCGCGTTGAGCACATGAGGGTGGCGCGGCAAGGACAGCGACCTCGCTGAGGTGATGGCGTCGACCTGCGCACCTGAATCGGCATAGTGTAATACCGAGCTGATGAAGTTTATTCTCTACCTTCTCGCTCCGTTTTACAAGTTGAGAGCGAAGGTTTTAGAGTTGCGTCTTCTTTCCCTGTTCGGGGCCTCCGACAGACCAATCAGAAGTCCGCTCACAAGCGTCGAAGAATTCTGTGTCATCGCTTGGTGAGACAAAATAAACGCTTCTCCCTCGCGCCGACCCTATTGCAGTTGAAGCGGCAGATTGAGGGGGCCGCGGAACCCGAATCCGTGCCAGCGCACGCTCGCGGGATCAGGCAAGATCATGTTGGGAAAGCGCTCGAACAGCATCGGCATCAGGATGTCGCCGACAGTTCGTCGCGACAGGTGCGCGCCCGCGCAATGATGCGGGCCGTTGCCAAAGGCCTGGTGAGGATAGGGGGCGCGAAGCGCGTTGTAGTTCTCGCCGTCTTCGAAGACGTCCTCGTCTCGGTTGGCCGACGCCTGGATCGTCATCACGGTGTCGCCTTTCGGGATGAAGCAGCCGCGGATCTCCGTGTCCTCCATAACGAGCCGTGAACTCGCCTGGATCGGCGCCACCCACCGCACCCCTTCCTCGAAGGCGGAGCGCCATTTGTCGCCTGCGCGCACGGCGTCAAGCTGATCCGGATTGGTGAGCAGGCCGTAGAGGATCGTCAACACGGCGTCGCGCGGCTCGTTGATGCCGCCGCCGATCGCGATCTTCACATTGGCGATCATCTGGCTTTCCGGAATCGGATTCTTCGCGTTCACCATGAAGGAGAGCGCTGATGAATCCGGTTCGGCCCGCACCCGTTCGGCGTTGGCGCGAATACATTTGTCCATTTCCGCATTGGCGATGTCGGTCGCATCGAAAGGCCCCGGCGTCCAGCCGAAATTGCCGGCGCCGTCGATCAGCGTCTGCGACCATCGCTGCATGTCTTCATCGTTCGCGTCAGGAATGCCCATCGCATGCGCCAGAATCCGCGCGGCAAGTGGTCCTGCGAGACCGGGAAAGAGATCGACCACTTCACCGCGCGGCAGCCGGTCAAGATACGCCGCGGCCAGTTTCGCATACAGCGGCGCCCAGACGGATTCGATCGTCTTCGGCATCAGGGCCGGCATCATCGCCATGCGTTCGGTCCGGTGCTCGTCGTGGTCCTTGCGCATCAGCGTATGCGCGAGAAAGGCGCGCTTCATGGGCGTGTTCGGGTCGTCAGAGCTGAATAGCGCCGCGTTGTCCTTCACGTATCTGGTGTCGGCGGCCTTCGTGAGGAAGGTGCGGCCCACGGATTTGACCCGTAATACGGGCGCTTCGCGTCTCAGGCGTCGGTAGATCGGATAGGGATCGCGCGTGAGCTCTTCGATCGTGATGGTCTCGTCCAGGGGGGCCCAGGCACGCGGTCGGCATGGGGTGATCCTGTTGGTTGTTGGCCAGTATGTGCCGGGGTGGAGCATATTGGCGGGTGAGAAACAGCGCAATGCGGCGCCCCGGAACCGAATGAGAGAAGAATTCAAGACCAAGCCTGATTATACCAAGCGAAAAGCTGGCATCGACAGGGACAATCGCGCGCCGTGAAGGTAATGCATGCGAGCGACGAAAAGCCTGCTACTTGCAACGCACGGCCGGACCATCGCTTCACTTTGACCCTGCGTCACTCAATTCCGGACCCCCAATAGCGGCATTCCCTCGGTCGTTCAGAATATCTCGACCGTACCAAAAGATTGGGGGATTGGCTGCCTTTGGCGCAAAGCGGATCTTTTTCGTGAATCCCATTCCGCGCCGATCGCGCGAAAATCCGCCTACTGTCCGTCCACGGAGAAGGCGAGCAGCACGTTGCCGGGTGCTGTACCGTAATTTGTGTAGCCTGAGTTGGCGTAGAGGATTCCCCCAGCGATCACCGGTCCCGGCCCATCAAGCGAGCCGCCATGCGCCGACACACCGTTTACGGTCGCGTAGTCCTGCATGGTGTCGACGTCCCAGATGATCTCGCCGCTCTTGGCGGCATAGGCCCGCAGGTGGCCGTCCAGTCCGCCGGAGAACACCACACCAGGAATTGCGGTCACCGCAGCCGACTGCGCAGGGCTGCATCCCGGCCGATCTCCGCAGCCCGGATGTGCCGCGTGCCAGACGATCTCGCCCGTCGCCTGGTTCATCGCATACAGCCCGCCGCCCTGGCTCGGATCGAGCTTCATGGTCGTCCCAAAGACCGATTTTTGCGCGCCGGCGGTGGCCGGCGGCACGGCCTTTATCCCGACATCCGACACCGCGACATAGACGTTCGCATCGTCCGCAGCGGAGCCCCATTGCACGCCGCCGAGCGTGCTGCCGAGCCCCACCCGGCGTTGCCAGAGGATGGCGCCATCGCGGTCCGGATCGAGCGCGTGCACCATGCCGGATTTCTGGCCGGCTATGAGCGCACGACGTCCGTCAGGTAGATCGACCAGGATCGGAGAGGAGCCGAAATCGAAATCGGGACCCTTGGTGCCGGGGCAGTTAGAGCGATACTGGCCGCTGCACGCGATATTGTAGGAATCACCCTCGGTCATCTGCCGCGACCATGCGAGCCGTCCGGTGGCGAGATCGAAGGCCACAAACGCGTCGGAGGTCGTGGAGGCCGGGTCCAGATAACTATCGCCCGTCGTCGCGTAGATCCGGTTTGCCTTGAGGTCGATGGTCGGCGACGACCAGATCGCACCACCAGAGGGTCCGAAGAGCTGGACACCGATCTCATTCAGGCGGACTGGCTGGGCCGGCGCGCTAACATAGCCGCGCCACAGTACCTCGCCGGTCCGGGCGTCGAGCGCGGCAATCAGGCCGCGGAAGGTGCAGCAAGAGTAGCGTGGATCGATCGCCAATACCTCTTCAACAGAGGAGACTGGTACGTAAAGCACGTTATTGGCCAATGTCGGTGCGCCAGTGATCACGGCTCCCGCATGCGCATCGACTCGTCTCTTCCACAGCAGCTTCCCGCTCTCGGCATCGAGCGCATAAGCGTCACCGCGTTGATCGCCGAAATAAGCGGTCGTGCCGCGCTCATCCTCGCCGATGGTGATCGCGGTACGTACGCCGAAGCCGGCGTCGAACACCCAGCGCTGGCAGCCAAGTCTGGCATCCAGCGCATAGACCTTGCCCCCCGCACTGCCCACGAAGACTCGGCCGCCCCAGACCGTCGGCTGCGCATAGGCCTTGGTATCGCCAGGAAAGCCGAACGCCCATTTCAGCTTCAGGCGCGGAACATTGTCCGGCGAAAGCTGGGCCATGGCAGCGGGTTGAAACCGGTGTTGCGCGATGTCGACGCCCCAGCCGTTCCAGCGTGGCAATGAAGCATCCGCAAGCACGGGGCCCCGCTCACCGCACTTGGAATCCGGCAGAGGCTGCTGCTGCTCCAGCGACGCCCCGACGAGATAGCGAACGATGTCCTGAATTTCACCTTGGCTCAGGTCGCGCCCCTGCTGGCTCATCATTCCGAACATCAGGGCAAAGCTCATCCGCTCGGGCCTGAATTGCCGCAGCGCGTTGGTGTCAGGCGCGCGTGCCACGCCACCCTCGTGGCACGATGCGCAGCGCGTGCGGTAGAGCGCTTCGCCTCGCGAACTCAGCGCCTCTTCCGCCCGATCCGGGAGAACGCCAGTGAGCAATATGCCCACTCCAAGCAGGAGGCGCGCGGCCAGAGTACATCCAGAGCGGTGCGTGGGCGTACTCGTCATTCTCGCCTCCCTCGCATAGCTGAAGCGCGCTTCGCATCGAAGATCACCGCGCGGCCGTCAACGCCTAGCACGAATAAACAACCAAAGCGAACCTCTAGGGATCCAGGATTGACGATGGCGATCATCTCGCGATACGCGTCCTGTCACGGGCCGCTGGCGCCGAATAGTGAGCGACGGATCGTAGCCACAAAATTCGCCGTGATCTCACCCAAATGCCGATCCCGATTGGCCGCTTCTGGCGCGGCGGACATCAGCGGTGACTTTCGCGGTTGTCTGTCAATTGGATCCCAGTCAGGTGCCGCACGAAGATACGATCGACTGCCTTGCCGACGTCGAGCGGCTTGATCGCATTGGGTAGCTGTAATGGACGAGGCGGTCATTCATGCCGCAGCCACCAAAGCTCTGGCTTTGCCGCGATCCGGAAGAGAAGACCTCAAGTCACTTTTGACTGATGTACGGATGTGAGTTCGAGTCCGGAGCACGATCCGGGCCCCATTGACTACCCTTGCGCGCGTCGCAAGCTGGTGCTTGCGGCGGCGCTCTCCGGCCTTAATTGACTGCACACAAATTCGTGAAGCTTTTTCGATGCCGAACACGCACCTCAAGAGCCACGCTACTCTTGCGCTCGAAAGTAACTGCGACGTCGGATACGTTTCGCAAGATACCTGTGAACCAAAGGACCAGAACATATGAATGGTACGAAGAAATCATTCGGTCGAATGGCGGGTATTCTTCTCTCGGGCGTGCTGGCGATAGTTGGAATTCCGGCAGCAATTGCTCAGTTGGGTACCTCCGGGCCTCCGGCCGTCGGTGTCTTGGAGGCGGTCAAGCGACCGATCACCGAGTCCAACGAGTTCCTGGGACGGATCGAGGCCACCAATCGCGTCAGCGTCGTCGCGCGCGTCACCGCCTTTCTCGATAAGCGAAATTTCGTCGAAGGCGCGGAGGTCAAGACCGGCGATCTGCTCTATCAGCTGGAGCGCGGCCCGTTCGAAGCCGACCTCAAATCGAAGCAGGCGCAGGTCGCGCAGCTGCAGGCGACCCTCGTCAACGCCAAGCTGACGACCGATCGGGCGAGGACCCTGCTTGGCGGACCGGCCGGCCAGCAATCTACTTATGATGCTGCTCTCGCCAACCAGCAGAGCCTTGAAGCACAGGTGCAGGCCGCGCAGGCGCAGGTCGACCTGTCGAAGATCAATCTCGACTACACTGAGATCCGCTCGCCGATCGATGGCATGATTGGCCGCACCGCGGTCACCGAAGGCAATGTCGTGACGCCAAGCTCGGGCGTGCTGACCACTATCGTCAGCCAGGACCCGATGTACGTCACGTTCCCGGTTCCCGTCCGCGAAGCGTTGACGCTGCGCGATCGTTATGCGGCGCGTGGTGGTTTCAAGGCGGTCGTCATCAGGGTTCGGTTAACGGACGGTCGTCTCTATGAGCCAGGTCGGCCAGTTGAATTTCGTCAACAATACGATCGCGCAGAATACCGACACCATCACGCTGCGCGGCACCATTCCCAATCCTCCCTTGCCAGATCTGTCGCCGCACCTCACGCTGCGCGAGCTTACCGACAATGAGTTCGTGACCGTCCTGCTGGAGGGCGTGGAGCCGGTCGAGGTCCTGGCGATTCCACGCTCGGCGGTGCTGTCGGATCAGCAGGGCGAATATGTCTATGTGGTCGGCGCCGACAACAAGGCCGAGCAGCGGCGGATCCAGCTTGGGCAATCGACCCCCACTATCGCCGTCGGTGACGAGCGGCCTTTCGCTCGGCGAAAAGGTGATTGTCGAAGGTCTGCAAAAGGTGCGGCCCGGACGAGGCTCGTCGCGCCGGGGCCGGCAAGCGCGCTGATCCAGTCGAGCATGAATGCCAACCCGGAGGAAGGTGGCGCCCAGAAGAAGGGCGGGATCGGACCGAAGCCGGCGGGGACGACCCCATGATTTCATCCGTCTTCGTCGATCGTCCGCGCCTTGCGATCGTGATCGCGTTCGTCATCACGATCGCCGGCGCGCTTGCGCTGCTGCAAATCCCGGTCGCGCAATTTCCCGATATCGTGCCGCCGCAGGTGACCGTCACCGCGACTTTTCCGGGCGCCTCTGCCGAAGTCGTGGAAACGAGCGTCGCCCAACCGCTCGAGGCCCAGGTCGTCGGTGTCGACAAGATGCTCTACATGAAGTCGACGAGCGGCAATGACGGCAGCTATACGTTGACCGTTTCGTTTGCGCTCGGCACCAATCCCGATATCAATACCGTCAACGTCAACAATCGGGTGCAAAGTGCGCTTGCGCAATTGCCGACGGAGGTGCAGGCGCAAGGCCTCGTCGTGCAAAAGAAATCCTCGGCCGTGCTGCAGTTCATCGTGCTCTACAGCAAGAACGGCGCGCAGGACCCGCTGTTCATCACCAACTACGCCATCATCAACGTGCTGGATGCGATTTCCCGCACCCCGGGCGTCGGTCAGGCAACGCTGTTTGCCAAGCTGAACTACTCGATGCGGATCTGGTTCGATACGCAACGTCTGACCAGCCTCAACCTGGCGCCATCGGACGTGATCGCGGCCATCCGCGCCCAGAGCGTGCAGGCGCCGGTCGGGCGCATCGGCGCCCGGCCGATCAGCGATGACCAGCAGTTCCAGTTCAACGTGCAGACGCAGGGCCGGCTCACGACTTCGACCCAATTCGGCAACATCGTGCTGCGCGCCAATCCGGACGGTTCGGTGCTGCGGATCAAGGATGTCGCCCGCGTCGAGATCGGCGCCCAGAACATGGACAGCGAGTCACGGATCGACGGCAATCCCGGTGTACCGATCGGCATCTACCTCGCTCCCGGCGCCAATGCGGTGACCACGGCGAAAGCCGTGCAGGCCACGCTTTCCAAATTGTCGGAGCGGTTTCCGCCGGGGCTGACCTATCTCGTGCAGTACGATTCCACGACCTTCGTCACCGACACGATCAAGGAAGTGCTGAAGACACTGGGCGAGGCCTTCGTGCTGGTGGTGATCGTCGTGTTCCTGTTCCTCGGCAATTTGCGCGCCACTATTATTCCGGCGGTCGCCGTTCCTGTCAGCCTGATCGGTGCCTTCGCGGTCCTGCTTGCGCTGGGCTATTCGGCGAACACGGTATCGCTGCTCGCGATGGTGCTCGCCATCGGCATCGTGGTCGATGACGCCATCGTGGTGGTCGAGAATGTCGAGCGCGTGATGGAGGAGGAGCCGGACCTTTCGCCGGCCGAAGCCACCAAGAAGGCGATGACGCAGATCACGGCGCCCATCATCGCGATCTCGCTGGTGCTGTTGTCGGTGTTCGTGCCGATCGCCTTCATTCCGGGCATCTCGGGGACGCTGTTCCGCCAATTCGCCGTGACAATCAGCGCGGCGATGGTCATTTCGGCGCTGAACGCGCTGACGTTGTCGCCCGCCCTCTGCGCGGTGTTCCTGCGGCACGGCGGACCGCGCCGCGGCATCATGGGACGCGTGCTCGGCGGCATCGATTGGGTGCGTGACCGTTACGCCGGCGGCGTGCGGCGGCTTTTGCGCATGGCGGTGTTGTCGCTGGTTGCGGTGCTCGTCTTTGCCGGCGGCATCTTCGGCGTGTCGCGCCTGACGCCGACCGGCTTTCTGCCGGAGGAGGATCAGGGCGCGTTCTTCATTTCCGTGCAATTGCCCGACGGCGCGTCGGTGGCGCGCACCAGCGAGGTGACCAAGCAGGTCGAGGCGCTGCTGAAGAAGCAGCCGGCGATCGACCACGTCCTCTCGATCATCGGCTTCTCGCTGCTCGACGGCGGCAACGAGCCGAATTCGTCGTTCATCGTGGCGCGCATGAAGCCGTTCGCGGATCGCCAGAGCGGCTACCGGTTCGGTGCAGGCGGCCATTCGACAGACGTTCGCCGCGGGAGCCCAGATCCGCCAGGCCAACATTCTGCCGTTCAACCTGCCGCCGATCATCGGGCTATCGACCTCCGGCGGCTTCGAATACCAGCTCGATGCGCTGGAAGGCCAGGACCCGGCTGCGCTTGGCAGCGTCGTGAGCGGCATGATCAGCGCCGCCAACCGCGACCCGCGGCTGACGCGCGTGTTCTCGACGTTCACCGCGACCAATCCGTCGATCTATCTCGACATCGACCGCGCCAAGGCCCAGGCCCTCGGGCTGAACATGAGCGACGTGTTCACTGCGCTGCAGGCGACGCTCGGCGGCGTCTATGTCAACAACTTCAATCTGTTTGGCCGCACCTGGCAGGTCAACGTGCAGGGCGAGGCTGCCAACCGGGCTGACATTCCCGATATCTGGCAGATCTACGTCCGAAACAGCACCGGCGACATGGTGCCGATCCGCTCCATCGCGAGCCTTAGGATCGTGACCGGACCGCAGGTCATCACCCGCTACAACAACTACCGCTCGGTGACGATCAACGGCGGGCCGGCGCCCGGCGTGTCGTCGGGCACAGCGATCGCGGCGATGGAGGAACTTTCCAGATCGACATTGCCGGCCGGCTATTCCTTCGAATGGACCGGCACCGCCTATCAGGAGCAGGCAGCCTCGGGCCAGACCGGAATCATCCTCGGGCTCGCGATCCTGTTCGCCTATCTGTTCCTGGTGGCGCTGTACGAGAGCTGGACCATCCCCGTGCCGGTGTTGCTCGCGGTCACGGTCGGCGTGCTCGGCTCATATCTTGCGATCAAGGTCGCTGGCCTGAACCTCGACCTTTATGGCCAGATCGGCCTCGTGGTGTTGATCGCGCTCGCCGCCAAGAACGGCATCCTCATCGTCGAATTCGCCAAGGAGCAGCACGAGGCTGGCATGTCGATCACCGAAGCCGCGGTACTGGGATCGCAGATGCGCTTCCGCGCCGTGATGATGACCTCGGTCGCCTTTATCCTCGGCTTGGTGCCGTTGGTCGTCGCAACCGGCGCCGCCGAGATCAGCCGCAGAGCGGTTGGCACTGCGGTATTCGGCGGCATGCTCGCCGCAAGTTCGATCGGAATTTTCCTGGTGCCGATGCTTTATGTGACGTTCCAGCGATGGCGGGAAGCGGTGAAGAAGCGCTTCGGCGGGAAGCGCGAGTTGAGGCATTCTTCGACCCAACCACGACCGAAGTGAAGCACCGCAATCCCGGCATCTGAGCCCTATGTGCAGCAGTTCAAGCGCAGGCGGAGTCCGCATGAACGGACGGCGTTTGGCGGGCGGTGTTTCGGTCGCTGGGCCGGAGAATCGACTGCTTCTGGCGCAAAGTGGACGTTCGTGGTCTGGGTTCAAAGATCTGCCGTGGTCCACCGCCCCTGCACTCGCGTTATCGCTTCGCTGCGGCCGATCCCGGTCCACTCGTTCGGCGAGCCTTGCTGGATATTCGGGCGGTCAGGTCATCAATTCTGGAGAGGAACAGCTTCAGAATCGGCGATGTGTTCGCCTTGTTGTATCCGACGACCAAATCGATCGTTGGCGGCTCGCCTCTGAGCGGACGGCTGGTCACGGACCAAGGAAGAAGATTATTTGGGTAGGCGGGCAGCAGCGCTACGGCGCCGGTCGACGCGATCATGGACACCGCATGGGTAATGTTGTCCACTTCGTGATCCGGAATGATATCCAGGCCGGACCGCTTCAGGTAGTCCTCGATCACAGCGCGCGAGGTCGGGGCCGTCTTCGACGGTATGATGAATGTTTCGCCCACGATCTCTCGCAGCTCGACGGCGTCATGCGCGGCAAGGCGGTGGTCGCTGGGGAACATGACGACGAACGGCTCCGTAATCACACGCCTGTAAACCAGCTCGTCCGCCCGCTCTTCCGGCCGCATGAACGCGGCGTCGAGCCTGCCCCGCATCAAGGCGTCAGCGAGGTCCGGGGAATTCTGGCTTGAGACCGTGACCTCTATATTGGGCAGTTCGTCGTGAAGGATGCGCATCGCTTCAGGCAACCAATCTATTTCTTTCCCTGTGAGAAACCCTAGAGCGAAGGTCGGCTTGGCGGGTTGAGCCGCCCGCCGCGCTGCTTCCTCGGCTGCCTCGGCCTGCGTGAGCGCCAGCCGCGCATGGTCGAGAAAGGCCGTGCCGGCGGCGGTCAATTCGATGCCGTGCACGCTGCGGCTCATCAACTGGACGCCGACCTCGTATTCGAGATCGCGGATTTGGCGGCTGAGGGAAGGCTGCGCCGTGTGCAGCCTTTTCTCGGCCGCGAGCGTCAGGCTGCCCTCCTCGGCGACCGCGACGAAATAGCGAAGGTGCCGTAGCTCCATAGCGCCTTCCATATCTCCAAGGCATGCCCCCCAGCTTACAAAGTCTTTTTCGCGGGCGCCAGGGGAGCCTACATGGCTTTCAACGAAAGGCACCTGGGACTGGTCTCGGTCTCTAAAGCCGCGGCCAGGCGTTCCGCTTCCATGCTCTGCCGGTAGGGCAGCAAATTGCGAGGATTAGAAATGAGCAACCCAGTCGTATTGATCACCGGCGGCCTTGACCGGCATCGGGCGCGCCGCCGCCGTCGCCTTCGCCAAGAAGGGCGCGAAGGTGGTCGTTGCCGGTCGGCGTGATGAGGCCGGCAAGGCGCTCGTCAAGGAGCTGCGCTCTTTCGGTTCGGAGGCCGAGTTCATCAACGCCGACGTCCGCAAGGAGGATGACGTCCGCGCTATGGTCGACAAGACCGTCGCACGGTTTGGCCGTCTCGATGTCGCGGTGAACAACGCCGCCACCGAAGGCCAGGTTGGCCCGATCACGGACCAGACCGCGGAAAGCTTTGCCGCGACGTTCGACACCAACGTTCTCGGCGTGGTCCTGAGCATGAAGCACGAAGTGCGCGCCATGCAGGCCCAGGGCAGCGGCAGCATCATCAACATCTCCTCGACCTACGGGCACGAGGGCGCGGCCGGCGCCTCGATCTACGTCGGCGCCAAGCACGCCGTCGAAGGCATCACCAAGTCGGTGGCGCTCGAAATCGCCAAGTCGGGAATTCGCGTGAACGCCGTCGCGCCTGGCCCCACGGACACCGGCATGCTGACCCGCTTCACCGGCACGGCGGAGAACAAGGCGGCCCTGGCGACGCAGGTTCCGCTGGGTCGGCTCGGCCTCTCCGAGGAGGTCGCCGACGGCATCGTCTTCATCGCGTCGGACGAAGCCAGGTTCATCACGGGCCACGTCCTCAACGTCGACGGCGGACACACCGCCAACTGATCCGTGTCCGGCGCGAAGCCAGACTCGAATACGTCTGGTCAAACGATTCAGAGGACAACGACTATGGGCACTCCTGTTATCCTCATTACCGGCGCTCTGACCGGCATCGGTCGTGCCACGGCGCTTGCCTTTGCCAAAGAAGGCGCAACGGTCGTTGTATCCGGCCGCCGCGAGGCCGAAGGCAAGGCACTCGAAGCCGAGCTTCGCAGCCTCGGCGCTGAAGCCGCTTTCATTCCGGCGGACGTGCGTCACGAAGACGACGTGCGCAACCTTGTCGAACAGACTGTCGCGCGCTTCGGCCGGCTGGATGTCGCGGTCAACAATGCCGGCACCGAAGGAAAACCTGGCCCGCTGACCGAGCAGACGTCCGACAGCTATGCAGGGATGTTCGACACCAATGTGCTCGGCACGCTTCTGAGCTTGAAGCACGAACTGCGCGTCATGCAGCCGCAAGGCTCAGGCAGCATCATCAATATTTCTTCGACCATGGGCGAGCGCGGTGCGGCGAATCTCGCGCTCTACACCGCAAGCAAGCACGCGGTGGAAGGTCTGACGAAATCCGCCGCGCTCGAAGCCGCCGCCTTCGGCGTCCGCGTCAATGCGGTCGCGCCTGGTCCGACCGAGACCGCGATGCTCGATCGTCTGACCGGCACGCCCGACAAGAAAGCGGCGTTCTATGCTGCCGTACCGCTCAAGCGCGGTGCGAAGCCGGAAGAGATCGCCGACGCCATCGTGTTCCTCGCTTCAGACAAAGCGTCCTTCATCACCGGCCAGATCATCAGGATCAACGGCGGCAAAACCGCCACGTGATCGCTCGCGCAAGCTGATGCTGCCGGGATTTTCATCTTCAGATCTTCGGAGCCCGATCATGACCACCGACAACCACCAGGGATGCGCAGGAGAGTCGATTCATTACGACCTACACCCGATCAACGCGCAAGCAATGCAGTGCATATCAAGTGAGGAGTGAGTCCAATGGCTAACGTGGTGAAGAAACACAGCATCTCTTCTGAGCTGGCACAGAAAATGGTGGATGCAGCGGTGGCGAAAGCCAGAGAACTTGGCGTTAGCGAGAACGTGGCGATTCTCGATGACGGCGGCAATCTCAAGGCCTTTAGCCGGATGGATGGGGCCCCGATCCCTACCATCGAGATTGCGCAGAATAAGGCGTACACAGCTCTGTTCGGCGTCTCCACGCAGGACTTTTTCAACTTTATCCAGGGCGACCCGTCGCTTTTGGCCGGCATCCCCACGCTTGCGCGTGTGGCGGCGTGGGGTGGAGGGTTTCCCATCAAGGTGAACGGAGAAGTTGTCGGGGCGATCGGGGTGAGCGGGGCGCCCACGGTGCAGAACGACGTCGATTGCGCGAGAGCAGCCCTGGCGCTCGTACCCGATGCGGTGCCGACTGAGTGAATAAGGCGCGACCAAATGATTCACACCCACCAGACCGCGCCGACGCAGTTCGTCGAGGCCAACGGCATCCGCTTCGCCTATCGCCGCTTCGGCAAGTCGGGCGGCGTGCCGCTCGTCTTCAACCAGCACTTCACCGGCACGATGGACCATTGGGATCCGGCGGTGACCGATGGTTTCGCCAAGGACCGCGAGGTGATCCTGTTCAACAATGCCGGCGTCTCCAGCAGTTCCGGCGAGGTGCCGACTTCGATCGAGGATATGGCCGCCAACGCCATCGCCTTCATCGGAGGCGCTCGGACTTTCGAAGGTCGACGTGCTGGGTTTCTCCATCGGCGGCTTCGTCGCGCAGGAAATCGCCGGCCAGGCGCCCGATCTCGTTCGCAAGCTGATCCTTGTCGGGACCGGACCACGCGGCGGCGAGGGTATGGCCAGTCTGACGCCCGAAGCGCAGCAGATTTTCGGCGCAAGCCTACGAAGAACCCGACCACCTCTGGCTCGCCGTCCATTTCACGCCGTCGGAAGCAAGCCAGGCGGCGGGCCGCGAGTTCCTCAAGCGGTTCCGACTGCGCAAGGAGAACCGCGATCCCGAGGTCAACGACAAGGTGGCGCCCGCCCAGCTCGAAGCCATGGGCAAATGGGGCATTCGGTTCAGAAGGGTCGTACGACTATCTGAAGTCGATCCGGCAGCCGACGCTGGTCGTGAACGGCGGCAACGACGTGATCATCTACTCGGTGAACTCGTTCATCCTGCAGCAGCACCTGCCGAACGCCCAGCTCATCCTCTACCCCGACGCCAATCACGGCTCGCAGTACCAGTATCCCGAACTCTTCGTCCGTCACGTCTCGATGTTCCTGTCGGCGGACGAGCGCCGAGGCGTGTGAGGATCGAAAGCGGTCACTTAACCGCCGCAGCAACAACAAGGACGATGATCATGGCTACTCTGACCGGCAAAACTGCTCTCGTTACCGGCGCTTCGCGCGGCATCGGCCGCGCCAGCGCACTCGCGCTCGCCGCCGCCGGCGCCCAGGTTCTCGTGCATTACGGCCGCGGCGCGAAGGAAGCCGACGGTGTTGTCGCAGAGATACGCAAAGCCGGCGGCCGAGCGGATGCCATAGCGACGGACCTTGCCGCCGCGGACGGCGCCGGCAAGCTTGCCAGGCAGGTCCGCAGCATTGTCGGAGATCGCCTCGACATCCTTGTCGCCAATGCAGGGGTCTTGAAAGCGGCGACCATCGAGGAAACGACGGTCGAGGATTTCGACAAGCTGTTCGCAGTCAACGTCCGCGCACCGTTCTTTCTTGTGCAGCAGCTGCTTCCGATCATGTGCAAGGGAAGCAGCATCGTTTTCCTCTCGTCGCTCGCGGCGCGCGCCGTTGTTGGAACGGAACCCGCGTATGCGGCAACCAAGGGCGCCATCGACACCCTGGTGAAGCATTTCGCCTCGATGCTTGGCGCGCGCGGTATCCGCGTCAATGCCGTCGCGCCCGGTGTCGTCGAGACGGACATGTTGAACTTCACCAAGACAGACGCAGGCCGCGACTTCGCGCTGGGCATGCAGGCGCTGAAGCGCCTCGCGCAGCCCGACGACATCGGCGGCGTTATCGCCTTCCTGGCATCCGAAGATGCCCGATGGATCACCGGCGATACCATCCGCGTCGATGGCGGCTCGAAGCTCTGAAGTTGGAACGCCGGGAGCGCCGAGAGTAAAGCGATGATCAAGGATCCCCTTCTGTCTCCAGCCGCTTGCGGGCCCCACCGACCCGGCTGCTGTACCCAGCGGAACTCCGCACCGTACGAGCTTGGGCAGCGCACAAGCTTCTGGGTTGCGGCCGGCGTGGTCGCGCACACCTTGTGGACCAGCGCTGCGCCGGCGATGACCTATCCGCTGTTTGCCGAGGAGTGGCGTCTCACTCACACTGTTACGACCGGGGTTTTCGCCATCTATCCTATTGTCGTAGCTGCCGTTCTGGTCGGCTTCGGCGATGTGTCCGATTATGTCGGCCGCCGCGCCGCAATTCTGTGGGGTGTCGGCGCTTCGCTCTTTGGCACCCTGCTCTTGGCGCTGGCGCCCGATGTGCTCTGGCTGTTTGCGGGGCGCGCCTTCATGGGCATCGGCGTCGGCCTTACCGCGGGCGCGTCGACCGCCGCGATGGTGGAATTCAGCGGCCAGGGAGCGGCGAAGCGCGCCGCCACGATCACAAATGCCGCCCAAGCCGTCGGTTTCGCAGCAGCACTGCTGCTCGGCGGCGCCCTCGTTCAATATGCTCCGCTGCCCACGCGGCTGAACTTTTGGGTGCTGTCCGCAGTCCTGGCTGCGCTGTTTGCCACGGCATGGTTCCTGCCGCGCCATACCGGCAGCGAAGCCCTGGGCCGCTGGCGTCCCAAAACCCCCTTCATACCGAACCATTTGCGCAACGTTTTCGCGGTCGCGGCGGCGGCGGTAACTACTGCATACACGCACGGCGTACTGATCCTGTCGCTCGGAAGTCAGGTTGCCCGCGATCTCGTTGGATCGCCCAACGCGCTCGTGAACGGCGCGGCTCTCTCCCTTTCGCGATCGCCTCGGCCGTGGTCGGGATTGGCGCGAGGACGCTGCAACCTCGGGCCGCGATGACCGGTGGCGCCGCCGCATCCGCGCTCAGGCATGGTGCTGCTGGCAGCGGCGGTCGCTCATCATCATTTGCCAGTCTTCCTCGCCGCTACGGCGATCTCCGGCGCCGGATATAGTCTGCTGTTTTTCGGCGGCCTGCAGACGATCAACAGCGCGGCGCCGGCCGAGCACCGCGGCGGCGTGCTCTCGGCAATCTATTTGCTGGCTTATGTGTCGTTGGGTGCCGTTTCGCTGCTTCTCGGTGCGGTGGCGACCGCGCACGGGCTCGGTTTCGCCGTCAACCTCGGCGCGGGCGTGATCTCCCTGTTCAGCGTGATCACAGTCGCTTTGGTCGCGATGACCCGCGCCGGATCGATTCAGATTGCTATTCCGTCGAAAAGCGAAGGACGACACATGATCAGGACCACACCGCGAGCAAAACAAGGCACTCGTGCTCGAAGCATTCGACACGCTGTTCAATAAACGTGACTACGCTGCGGCATCCCGCTTCTGGTCCGACCAGTACATTCAGCACAGCGCCCACATCGAACCCGGTCGCGAAGGGCTGTTCGGGCTTATCCGCGCCTTCCCGACACCCTGCGCTACGAGCACGGTCTCATCCTCGCAGAAGGCGACTACGTCATCGTCCACGGCCGCTTTTCGGGTCACGGACAACCTGCGGCATGGGTCGGCCGCCGACGTCGTGAGGATCGAGAACGGCGTGCTGGCCGAGCATTGGGACGTACTTCAGGACGAAGCGACAAAAGCCGAATCGAAGAGCGGCTTGCCCATGTTCGGCGACCGCTTTCCCGCATGACGCAAACAGGTCCGTCACGAGATCGACGACAGGATTCGCAGAATGGCCGGCTTCTGCCACCGATCATCGTACCGGCAGCAATAAGAAGATGAGGCTCCCTGATGTCGAATGACCTGAGACTCTACCATTCCGCCGCGTCGCCGAACTCCCGGCGGGTTCGGATCTTCCTCGCTGAGAAAGGCATCGCTATCCCTCTTGCACCGGTTGATCTCGCCAAGGGCGAGCAACTCTCCGATGCCTACCGCGCGATCAATCCGCGACGCGTAGTACCCACACTCGTTTTGGATGACGGCACTGCGATCGGTGAGGTTCCGGCAATCTGGCGCTATCTCGAAGAGGTCTATCCGGCGCAACCTTTGCTCGGGTCGACGCCGAAAGACAAGGCGCTGGTTGCCATGTGGGAACGGTGCGCCGAACTCGAGGGCTTTGCGGCCGTCATGGAAGCGGTCCGCAATGCCGCGGAACGCCTCAAAGGCCGCGCGATTGCTGGACCCCACGATTATGATCAAATTCCGGCGCTGGCCGAGCGCAGTAGGCTTCGGGTGAAAAACTTCTACGCCGATCTCGATAGCCGTCTTGCAGAAGTACCCTTTGTCGCCGGCAACACGTTCTCAGCGGCAGACATCACCGCATTGGTCACTGTCGATTTTGCGACCAAAGCCATGAGTTTTTCGGCGCCGGGTGAGCACGCCGCACTGAAGCGTTGGTACGAGAACGTTTCGAGCCGACCTAGCGTCGGGGCTTAATCAGTATGATCGATCTCAACGATCAGCTGGCAACCGCGAATGGCGTGGCGGGCGGAAATCAGACCGTCCACACGGCGGGTCTGAACTGGTACGTCAACCGAACGTCCGGTTCATGTTCAATTACCTTCACGGCGACATCGCCAAGCAGGTGAGTGCAACCAATGTCGGCGATGTCGGCGCGAAGTTCCACGCGTTCGCAGTGCGCACCCACATCGCATTGTAGGTAAAATAAAAACGGGTATGTTTGCGCGTCCCTGTAACGCATCCTGGTGGAGCATCGTCCACATATTACCAGAATGGTGCACCGCGCCAGCGCGCGTCGGGTTGTGATGTCGGTGCGGCCGTCGGGCACGCGCTATAGCTGAAGGGCTAGGCGTGACCCGAGTAGACGATCTGCTTCCTCCATGGATGAGAATGTAGAGGGACCGCTTTTGGCGCTAAGCGGACGTCGAGGTCCGATCGCGCGTGTCCTCAATATGACTATTTCCCGATCGAATTAGAACGTTGCGGAGATCGTCGATCTCCAGACTTGGTACGTCATGCGACATAACCACCGTCTATCGTCTGGCTGGAGCCGGTAATGAATCCGGCCTCGGGGCTTGCGAGAACCACGAGTCCCGCAATCTCTTCAGGCTTGCCCAAGCGTCCGAGGGGCACCAGTGGCTTCACCATCTCGGCGTAAGCAGCTGTCACGTCTGTTTCGGTGGGTCCGGGCTGGACGTTATTGACGGTAATCCCGCGCGGCGCGAGATCGATAGCGATGCCCCGCACTAGCGAGGCAACAGCGCCCTTTGTCATCGAGTAAACGCTTGCTCCCGGGAATGCAGTTCGAACAGCCGTATTGCTGCCGATTGTGATAATCCGTCCGCCTTCCCTGAGATGGGGGCACGATGCCTGGATCGCGACGAAGACGCCACGCACATTCGTCGCCATCATACGATCGAAGTCGGCAAGATCATACTTGTCCACCGTGCCGCGTATTAAGATCCCGGCATTGACGACCAGAATGTCCAGATGGCCAAAGCGTGCGATCGTCTGTGCCACCGCATCCACGACGGCTTTTGGATCGGCACTGTCGGCTTTGATCGCGATCACGGGCTGGCCATGCGCTTCCGCCGCGCGGGCGGTTTCAGCCGCCTTCTCCGCCGAGTTGGCGTATGTCAGCGCAACCGACGCGCCGTTCGCGGCAAGTCGCCTCACGATCGCCGCACCGATGCCCCGAGAGCCCCCAACAACAAGGGCGACCTTATCGATTAGCGTAGGTTCGTTATGCATATGCTCTCTCCGTTATTGACTAATAAGTCCAAAATGGCCCAGGCCGATGCTCGCAACACTGCCGCGAAACTACTGATTTCTCAAACTTGCGATCGCAAAGGCGGCCGTGTCGCGCAGAGATTGAAGGGAAGCTCCTGCCTTTGCTGCGACTTGGAGTCCGAACATCGTTGTTTCCACGAAACGCGCGGCACGCTCGATATCGACATTCGCTCCGATTTCGTTTGCCGCTTGCGCGTGCCGTAGCCGCTCGATGAGAGCCTTGTGCTGCGCGCCACCGCTCTTGGCGCGCAGTGCTGCCAGGTCGGTGTCGGTGTTTCCGAATTCGCAGATGGAGCCGACACTCATGCAGCCCCTCTCGCGCGTGGATTTATCTGAAGCAATGATGCCGATAACAAGCGATTCAACGCCGGCCAGCGGCGAAGCGGTCGATCGCAGTCGCCTGATGTTCTCGGCAACGCTCTCTCGCTGATATCTCTCAAGCGCTTCCAGATAAAGGCGGTGTTTGTCGCCAAACGTGTCGTACATGCTCTGCCGGCCGATATTCATTGCACGCAGCAGATCGTCCGTAGAAGTTGCAGCATAGCCCTTTCGCCAGAAAACGGACATCGCCCGTTGCACGGCTGCATCGCGGTCAAATTCCCTTGGCCTTGCCATGGCCGTGGTTAGCTAATTTGGACTGATCTGTCAATAACGGCGCATCCAGCAACGGAAGCATTCTTATTGAATGGCTGGTGTTGACGGCCATTGAGCTCTATTCAAAGCGGATCAGTTTGGCTCGCTGGAGCTACCCAAAACTGGCTCACGAAGGGCCGGACCGAAAAGGCAATCCACTAGGTAAGTGAGGACATCGCCGCCAGCGAGTCCATGTAGTCGCGCCAACCTACAATCTTCCGATCTTCAATCGTGACAACCGAGATGAAGCGGTTTTCGTAGAGCTTGCCGGAGCCGACCGCGTTGCCCTGAACTTCATACTCGAGGATGACGACGCCGGGAGTCTGGGAAATGTTCACCACGAGCGCGTCTGCGCCATGCAACGCCATACCCTCTCCGTAACCCGCATACAGAGCCATGAGGGCTTCACGGCCCACGATCTTTGTTGGGTAGCCCGGAAATCGATACCGAAACTCGAACACCGCATCGGGAGCGATCGTGTCGAAGTAGTGATCACCGTCGACAAGGCCTGCCAGGCCCTGCCTAACGATGTCAAAGAAAGGATCGAGCGCGGAAAACGCAGCATAGGCAGGGTCACGCATCTCTCTACTCCCGTGTTCGGAGCCCCGACCTTAACCGCACGTGCTGTCAGCTCCTGTCAGCATCCTCCACGGTGCAATTCTGGCCGAGGCACGCAGCGTACCTGGGTCGGCAATCCATCTCCAGAGACATTCGGAACGTCTGCCACTGGCATGGGCGCAGCGACGACACATAGATTTCCGGTGGCGTCTCTTGGCAGTAATGGATCGTCGTCCGGCGTCGCCCGGTTAAATCCCTGTGACGCGGGTGTCAGTTGAAGCGACCGGGGCCTGCGTTCAATTTGCAATTTGGCTATGTTGGGCCATCGGTCGATGGGTAGTGGTAAATTCCGCAGGGTGACTGAAGCCTCCGCGCCCGTGTGGGCATGGACGGTCAATGGCTGATCACCACCTTGCCGGTGACTTTGCGGTCCGCGTAATGGCTCCAACCGGCCTTGGCTTCGTCGAAGGAAAACACGCTGTCGATCACCGGCCGGATCTGGTGCTGTTCCATGCGTCCGACACAGGTCCTCAAGATCGCGACGGCTGCCGACCACGATCGGCTGGAACGTCGCCTGGCTCAAGAACATGGTCATGAAGTCGATGCCGCCCTGTGCGCCCGCCAGAACGCCCACGAGGGATATCTGGCCACCATACGCGACTGCCTTGATCGATTGCGCCAGCGTATCGGGACCGCCGACCTCGACCACCCGATCCACGCCACGGCCACCCGTGAGCGCGCGCACTTGATCTGCCCAGTCCGGCGAGGCGCGGTAGTCGATCACCTCGTCTGCCCCCAGTTCGCGGAGGCGCAGCGCCTTGTCCGGACTGGACGTCGTCGCGATCACGCGCACGCCGAATGCCTTGGCCAGTTGAACAGCGAAGAGCTGAGACCCCGCCCATTCCTTGGGTGAGGACTGTTTCTCCCGCCTTCACACCCGATAGCGCGGACCATGCCGTCACCGCAGCACAGGGCAGCGTCGCCGCTTCCTCGAAAGTCAGATGTTCCGGCATCGAGACCAGCGCTTCGGCGCTGATAACCTTGTACTCGGTCAGCCACCCGTCACGGTCGACGACGTATGCCTCGGGCATCGCGTTGAACGATCCACCGAACCAGTTCGGGAAGAAGGAATTGATCACCCGATCTCCGGCTTTGAACCGGGTAACACCCGCGCCGACCGCGACCACGTCGCCGGCGGCATCCGAGAGTGGCACGCGACCGGGCGGGACCGGCGCCGGATACCAGCCATCTAGGATGATCTTGTCACGGAAATTGAGCGAACTCGCCCGCACTTGGACGAGCACCTCGCCTGCACCCGGCGATGGGATGTCTCGCTCGACGAGGACGAGGCCGTCCAGACTTCCGAGCCGATCAAGCTGGTACGCGCGCATTTTTGGGCCGTTGGCGGTCATGTTCGAAGTTCCCCGGTTTCTATGGCGAACACATAGGATACCGGTTATTGTTCGATAATACGCTGTATTGAGGACAGGCTGTGATAGATGAGCTTATCAATCGAGCGAACGCATTTGGACGGCCTGGTCATGTTCCTGGCCGTCGCGGAGCTTCGCGGCTTTCGTCCCGCCTCTCGGCAGCTCGGCGTGACGCCCTCCGCGGTGAGCCAGGCGATCCGCAGTCTCGAGGAGCGGATCGGGTCCCCTCTCTTTTCTCGGACGACAAGGAGCGTCGGGTTGACCGAGGCCGGGGAGCGCCTGCTCGCCCATGCGCGGCCTGCCGTGGACATGCTGACGGCGGGTTTGGAGGCGGCCAGCAACTTGGGCGGACAGATCAGCGGCCGGCTGCGCGTCAACGTGCCCCGTGCGAGCTTGCCGCTGCTGGTCAACCGGCTGTTGCCGGGCTTCGTCGATCTCCATCCTGACGTTCAGTTGGAGCTAGTGGGCGACGACCGGATGATCGACATCGTCGATGCAGGGGTTCGATGCGGGAATTCGTCTCGGTCACTTCGTCGAGATGGACATGGTCGCGGTGCGGTTGACGCCCGCCGAACCTTACGTCGTCGTCGGCGCGCCGCGAGTTCTTCGACAAGTATGGCCGCGCCCAGTCAGCCGCGGGACCTGCAGGATTTCCGGTGCATCTTGCTTCGCCAGTCGGCGCGGCTGCTTGATCGCTGGCAATTTTCCGTCGACGGCCAGCGCGTCATGGTCGGCATCAGGGACCCCTGATCCTCGACGATGTGGAGGCCTGCATTCGCGCGACGTTCAGGGGCGTCGGGCTCTTTCGCCTGCCTCGTTCCATCGTGATGCACTACCTTGAGCGAGGGGAACTGGAGACCGTGCTGGATCGCAAATAGCGTCGAGATCCCCGGATTATCGCTCTACTATCCCAAGCCGAAGCACGGCTCTTCCGAAGCTTCGCGCCTTCGTCGAGTTCGCGACTAAGCATATGAAACGGGATTTCCAACCGGGCGACTACCTTCCCGCCCGATAGGTCGAAAACGTTGAGCGAGCGTGGCCCGGCGTCTCTGAAGGGACGGATCACTGGATTCGGATAGTCTCAGCGTCGCCGGTTTTTACGACATCGCCCACACTCGCGCGGCTTACAGGCGTCCGAAAAGTGGTACACAAGGTGGGTGCGGGATCAGCCGTGATCCCGTTGAAGCCGAAAAACGAGGGGCTTGGATCAAACTTGGCGCTCTTGAGCGCGTTTTCAAGAAACGCAAGTGGGAGCGGGCTCTGGCGCATCTCCGATTAGAAGTTCAATGAGCCGGCGCTGGTTTGCCGGCTCAACTGTCAACAAACTGATCAGGGTTATCACGGAGCTTGTCGTGGAAATCCGCGAGAACCGAATTACGACCGGGTATCGATCCGGGCCTTTAGCCCGTTGATCAGCAGGTCGAGTCCCGCTTCGAAGCGATCGTCGAGATCGTTGTCGAACATTCGGTGCAATGCCGCGTGGATGCTTGGGTACTTCATTGCGGCAAGGTTCGCGAACTTCGCTTGCCGGTTCGCGAGATCGAGCGGGCCACCTGTTCGCGGATCCAGTCCCTGTTCCTCCATCGTGAAACCCAGCACGTAGTAGACGAGGCTGAAGGCTCCGTCGGACGAAAGCTTTGGCGAAGCGCCAGCTTCCTGCATTAGCGCCATCATGGCTTCGACAACTCGAAGCACGTTGTCGGTAGGAACATACGTGCCGGCGAAGACACGAGCACCGTCCCGGTGGGCGAGAAAAGCCCTCCGGATGGCACGGAAAACCGCCTTGAGCCGCACGTCCCAGGTCTTGCCCTTGCGATTCCGCGGCAGCGACACGGCGCCAAAAATGGCATCCGCCATGCCGTCCAGCAATGCCTGCTTGTTGGGGAAATGCCAATAAAGCGAAGGCGCCTGAAATCTTCAAGGCGGTGGCGAGCCGCCGCATCGTGAGGCCCTCCAGCCCAACCTCATCGAGCAAGGTCAGCGCCGCCCGTACGATCAACTCTTGTTGAATGCCCACACCAGCTGCCATTGCCGCTTGATCTCCCTAACATCGTTAGATTAAGTCTTACATCGTAAGATACGTGGTGAGATGATCATGAGCAATGAATTCGACGTCGTCGTCATTGGCGGCGGACCGGTCGGACTATGGCTTGCCTGTGAGCTGGCGCTGGCAAAAGTGAAAGTCCTCGTGCTGGAACGGCGCACCGAACGCGTCACCCAATCCCGCGCATTGACGATCCACGGTCGAACCCTGGAGGTGTTCGCCCTGCGTGGGATCGCGGAGCGCTTCCTCTCACAAGGTCGTCCGAACCCTGGGTTCTTCTGCGGAGGGCTGGATACGCTGCTTGACTTCTCGACATTGGACTCGCGCTTTCCTTTCACGCTGTTCCTGCCGCAGGCGACGACCGAAAGGCTCATCGAGGAGCGTGCACTGGAGTTGGGCGTGGACATCAGGCGTGGCCACCTTGTGGAAAAGGTTGAGCAGAATGCCGACAGCGTCATCATACGGGGCCGGAACGGCGAGACACCATTCGGCTTTGCTGCTCGCTACGCCGCTGGGGCCGATGGCGCTCGCAGTATCGTAAGGCAAGCCTTAGCCATCGATTTTGTCGGTCATCCGGCACGGCATACAATGACATTGGCAGACGTTGCGCTTGATGCGCCACCAGAGAAACCGGTCCTGACCCTCGTCAACGAGGCTGGTGGTTTGGTTCTCGCGCCACGTGGCGATGGCGTTCATCACAGAATTGGCGTCATTGATGCATCGTCACCCTATTTAGCACCCTCCGAGCCGGTATCGCTCGCCGAGGTCGCGGCTTGCGCGGCCCGCATTTTCGGCAGGGATCTCCGTCCGCGCGATCCTGTTTGGATATCGCGCTTCACAGATGAATCGCGCCTCGCCGAGTGCTATCGGAAAGGGCGGATTTTCCTAGCTGGCGATGCCGCTCACATTAACCCGCCGATGGGCGGTCAGGGCATGAACGTCGGCATCCAGGACGCCATGAATCTCGGCTGGAAACTGGCGAGTGTTATACACGATACCGCGTCTGACGAGATACTCGATAGCTATCAGTCAGAACGTAGACCGATCGGCGAGGCGCTCCAAGATGACACGCTTGCGCAATTCGCGCTGTTCTCCGCATTTGATCCTCCGGCACTGGCTCTACGGCGCATGCTCAGCGGCTTTCTTCGCGTGCCGGAGGTCAACCGCCAGCTCTCGGACCAGCTTTCCGGTTTTGGTGTCGCCTACCCAGAACCGCTGTTTAAGGCGGAGCACAATTGGGAACATCGGAAAGGTGTGAGCGGGCATCGTCTTTCCGACGGGGATCTTGTGTTGAGGGACGGCTCGCGCGCGGCCCTCTACCCCTATCTCCAGGAAGGGCGCTGGGCCCTGTTGCAAGTCGCTGCAGAGAGCAACGCAACGCCCGTCAGGGATGCAATCAACATCGTCAGCCTGGCACCCGGCGCCAACGACGGTCTGCTCGGCAAATTCGCTTCAATGCTTGTCCGTCCGGACGGCTACGTCGCCCACGTACGCGCCGTAGACGACGCAGGCCGCAACGAGTTCGCCGCCTGATTGCCGACCCCGTACGCGGACCATCATCTTGTTCTCACATCCAGCCTCACCCGTCTTGTCGTTAAGAACGGTCGTTCCTGCCCCGGAGTTCAGCATGACCACTGACGCAACACCTGACAGTCGGTCTCAGAAGCGGACGTTTCTTCAGGGATGACGTTTCTTCTCGGCGCCGAGCCGCTCTGACTGGGCTCCGACGCGGCGCATGTACAGATCGAGAGTGAGCTCGCCGCGTTTTCCGAACTGACGGCGGCCATGGGGATCCGCCCAGAATAACAAAACGATCCCGGACGTGTACGCTTCTGCCTCACGACGCCTTGACTTGACGCCAAAGCATGACACGCATCATGTTCAAGTTAGATGATTGTCATCATATAATGAACAAGGGTGAATTCATGGCAACAGCAAGCGTGGTAAACGTCGATGGTGCGCGCGTCGCATACCGATTGCACGGGCGCGGTCCTGCTGTCGTGCTCGTAAACGGCACTGCCGCCCTGGATGCGCATTGGGGCCCGGTGATCGCGGAGTTAAGCAAACATCGAACCGTGATCAGTCTGGACTACTCAGGCTCCGGAGACACGACCGATGACGGCAGCGCACTTAGCCTGCCGAAACTTGCGCGACAGGTAAGGGAAGTGGCCCGCGCGGCCGGTGTGGACCGGTTCGATCTGGTCGGCCATTCCCTCGGAGCGGCGATTGCCATTCAGCTTGCAGCCAGTTCCCCGGATTTGGTCCGATCCCTCATTGTGGTCGCCGGCTTTTCGCGGGGCGCAGAGCCGCGACTCAAGCTTCAATTCGAGCTCTGGCTCGACCTGCTCCGGACCAACCGCGACGCATTTCTCAGGCTACTTCTGCTCTCCGGACTCACGCCGGCATTTGTTGCGAGCGTGGGCGCTTCGACGATCGAAGACATGATCAAAGGGTACATGCCTCTCGCCAATTGGGAGGGGATTACACGTCAGGTCGAACTGGATCTGGCTGTCGATGTAAGCGAACAAGCCAGAAGCGTTACAAGCCCCACGCTTGTAATCAACTGTGCTCACGATCAGATCGTCACGCAGACACCCGAGTTGGCCGCGAGCATTCCCGGCGCGATGTGCCGACAGCTCAGTGCCGGGCACCTGGCCTACTTCGAGGGAGCCGATGAATTTCTCTCCTTGGCTACCGAGTTTCTGCGCCGTCACGACGCGTGAAGGCGGCCAAATGATACGAGGTTAGTATGAACCGTCGCGATATGATGAAGCTGGTTTCCCTGGTCATGCTTCCGATGATGCCGGGAGCAGCAATGGCAAGTTCGGATAGCAAGGCACCTCCGTTGAGGTACAAGGTGTTTACCGTCACTCGTCCGGGCCTGAACCGCGATGTGCCGCCCGGCAAGGAGCCCCTGATGTGGGTGGCCAATTCGGCGACGCTGATCTACGGAGAGCAAGACGCGGTACTCGTCGATACCTTCCTTACGGTGGAGCAGTGCAACGGTTTGGCAGACGCCATCGTTGCGAGCGGAAAGACGCTGAAGGCAATTTATGTCACGCATGCCCATGGCGATCATTTTTTCGGGATAAAGGTTCTGCAGGATCGATTCCCGAACGTGAAAGCACTGGCGACACCCGATGTCGTCGCAAAAATGAAGCTTCAGATCACGCCGGAAAAATTGAATAGCCGATGGCGCAAGCTGTTCCCAAATCAAATTCCGGATCTCATTTCCATCGCGGATCCGTTGGAAGGCAATGAGATTGATTTGGAAGGAAGCAAATTAGTCGTTGTAAGAGTCGGGCATACCGACACTGATGATACGACGTGTCTTCACGTCCCATCCATCGGATTGGTCGTCGCCGGCGATGCCGTCTATAACGGCATTCATCCATTTCTCAACGAGTCGAACCGGCAAACCAGGCTGGAATGGATTGCCGCGCTTGACAAAATCGACGCGCTGAAACCGTCAGCGGTTGTTGCGGGACATAAGATTCCCGGCAACGATGACAGTCCGAAAAATGTGGAAGAAACGCGCCAGTACATCCGCGACTTCATTCGGTTGAATGACGCGACAACAACCGCCCGCGAGTTCTATGACCGGATGCTGGAGCTTTATCCTGATCGCGCCAATCCCGGCTCGCTTTGGAGTTCTGCCGCTGCTGCCAAGGCTGAGACATAACGCTGCACGCAGGGAAAGGGGGCGGGTTGTCGGCCCTAGCTCTGCGGTCGACTGACCTTCGCCGCCTTTGGCTTCAAAGGCGGACGACTTCTTTTGGCGCAAAGCGGCCGTTGAGGTGTAGACGTTAGATCTGACGTAGACTCCATTGGCTGGACCTAGCTCAAACTCCCTCACGATGGATTGGACCGACTGGGAGTAGGTCTTCCGCTCTTCATCGAAAAACGAGATATGCCGCCGACCACCGATTGACCACCGAAACCCCGCGAACAAACGGCGATAAAGGTGGTCAATGGCAGGCGAACTTCATTGTTTTGGTTGATCTTTTCGAGTGCTACTTACGTTCGGGACGCAGGGGGCGCTGGTTAAGAACGGGGAGTTGGGACAAGCGGTCCGCGAAACGGTCCGCGCCCAAAATCGCCCTCTCAGTAAGTGTTTGGTCTCATTGGTGGGCCCGGCAGCCACCATATGCATTGGATTTTTGTACGTAGAATCAATAATCTGGTAAGATGTTGATCTGTCGGATACCAACAAAAATACCAACAAGTGGTGGGTTATATTAGAAACATTGATCTGCGGGGCAACGGCCCTCTCAAGGCTGAAACAGGGGTTCGATTCCCCTAGGGAGCGCCACGGTACGCGACTAACTCCTCTGTAAAATCAAATACTTCTAAAATTTTATTGACACTTTCAGCCTGTTTTGCGCATAAAACGTCTTACAAAACGTCTTACGCCGGGCTTGGGAATATGAACGAACCGCAGTATCTAACCATCCGTCACGGTGTCTGGCATTTCCTGCGGCGGGTCCCGACCGAATACGCGCAACTCGATAAGCGTGGAAATGTGAAGCTGTCGACCAAGATCAAGATCTCGACCGATCGCAAGGGCACGAAGGCCGGGCAGGTTGCGGCTCGAATGAATGCAACACTGGAAGCTTATTGGCGCAGCCTGGTTGAGGTAAAAAGCGCCGAGGCAAAACAGGTGTATCTCGATGCGGTGAGGTTCGCCCGCTCGCTCGGGCTTGACTATCAGACGCCCTCCGTGTGGGCGACTGCGTCGATTGAAGAGGTGCTGGCCCGCATCGAGACCGTGGTCTCCAATGGCCTGATCAACAACACACCGATGCGTAAGGCCGCTCTTGGCGCCATTGAGAAGCCGCCGATCCAGCTGTCGCAGCTTTACGACGAATACGAGATCACGCAGAAGCTCGCACTGTCCAGGATGTCGCCCGATCAGCTCCGCAAGTGGAAGGCCGCCAAGAAGCGGGCTGTCGAAATCCTGGTCGAGCAACGGGGCGATAAGGCATTGCATCAATTGACCCGCGACGACGCCCTCGCCTTTGCCGATTGGTGGGAAGAGCGAGTGATCATCGAGGGTATCGGCGCCGGCACGGCCAACAAGAACATCAGCCACATTGGCGGTATGATCCGGGCAGTGAACAAGCGGCTCAAGCTGGGCTTGGACGACGTGTTCGCCGGTACCCGAATCGACGGCGGTCGCGACGGTCAACGCGCGCCTTTCCCTGTTGAATTCATCCGCGACGTCATCCTTTCGCCCGGCAAGCTCGACGACCTGAACGACGAGGCCCGCGACGTGGTTTATGCGGTGATGGAAACCGGCGCACGTCCCAGCGAGATCGTCAATCTGACGGCACAGCGCATCGTGCTCGATGCCGAGATACCCTACATCCGTATTCAGGCCGAGGGTCGGTTGCTCAAGACCGAGCACAGCGAGCGCGACGTTCCACTTGTCGGTCTCGCATTGGAAGCGATGAAGCGGCACCCGGAAGGTTTCCCGCGCTATTTCGATAAGGGATCGTCACTGTCGGCGACGCTGATGAAGCATTTTTGCAAGCACGAGCTTCTGCCGACCGCGAAGCACAAAATCTATTCATTCCGGCACAGCTTTAAGGATCGGCTCAAAGCAGTGGAGGCGCCGGAGGAGCTGATCGACGAGATGATGGGCCATCGCACCGACAAGCCAAAGTATGGCGATGGTTACGGCCTCGGTTTGAAGCTGAAATATCTGAAGGCGATCGCGTTCAAGGCGTCGTCGCAAGATGCGACAATTGCAGCGGCGGCTTAGTTCCTCAAGGCAACGACGCGCGCGAGCCATGACATCGTCGGCGGCGAGCAATATCGCGATCTCGCGTTCCAGCCGCTCAAACACGGGAGCATAAACTGCCCCGTCGAGCGTGATCGCGTAGGCAATGGCGGCGCGCGCCTGCAACAGGCGCTCCAGCGTCAACGGCTCGCGATGTGAATGTTTGCGCTTCACCGGAACAAAGTGGAGTAGCGGCATTCCGATGGAAGATTTAGTTATCTAAAAATGCGATCGCCAACCCAATGCCCAACTATTCAATCTGGCCGACATCGTCATGGACGCTTGGCTCCGAACTTGACGCAATCAGGCCCTCCACCGCTCTCGAGCAGGATACCACAATCATCGCTGTGATCGAGATGAGCGAAACGAAGTGGCTGGTTGCGGCGCTCGTTCCCGGCGTCGAACGCCAGCTTGTTAAGAAGGTCGATGCCGGTGACAAAACGCTGCTGAAACTGTTGCATCGTTGGCGCCAGGGGGCCGGCCAGGCTGGGCGCAATATCAAGCGTATCGTCGTGGCCTTTAGTCTAGCGGCGGACACTGGTTAGCGCATTGGCTGCGGGAGCGCGATATTGAAGCCTACGTCATTCATCCGACCGGCATCGCCGAACTCCGGCGCGCGAACACCGATCGTCTCGATACGGAACTTCTGATGCGCGTCTTTCTCGGTTGGCTGCGCGGATCGCGCGCTCATATGGCCGCGGTGCTCAAGGCATTCGGTCCACTCCAAGCGATAGCCGAGTTCGTTGGTCCCGAGTGGGGGGGCGTCTCGGAACCTGATCTGTTCGACCGACCGACACGAACCGAAGCAGTAGCTCGCTATATTGAGCACAGGATCAACGCAGCAGGCCGTGTTTACTGGAAAACCTTGCACCTCCCTACTGTTGCAGAACTCGTGATTTGCTCGAGGACTTTCAGGCGAACCTAGACGCGGTTCATCGCATTATGCGCCGAGTAGAGCATGCACGTAACGCATTCAATAGCGCTTGGCCGACGGATGGAGAGGACCGGCCGCCGGGCACAGATGCGGAGGACGGCATTCCCGATCAAGCTAAATGGGAGCACCTCCGCGACGCGATTGAAGACGGCTGGGAAAGAGCCGCGTTCCTGCTGATTCCCGACGTGGACGTAGGAAAACTGCTGGAGCAGCCGACGACCGACCGAAAAGAGCCCGAGCGCGTGCTGTGGGAAGCGATGTTCGCGCTGCTACGGGAGTGCGGCATTGAGCCACTCGAGCGATATCAGCCCCTAATTCACACCCTCAGAGCTGTGCATTCACTGCTCGGGATTGACAAGCGGCCGAATCCTGGGAGCGTTGGCTACGTGAAGTCCGAATTTTTGAAAGAGAATGCCGGCGGCGGTGGTCGTCCCGGTGTTGGATTGGGGGGCGAAATAATCCCTAAGTAAATCTTCTCGGCCGGACCGCCTTGTTGCTCAATAGAAAAGCCCCGTCGCATCAGCGCGGCGGGGTTTTCCCTTGAAAACTGGGGTCTCATCCCAGTCTTGGCACCGTCACGATCTCACGATGGTGATGCCATGGCTGGCGTGACCCTGCAGAGCGGAGGTCTCGACCCTATGAATTTTGCCGTCATTCCGAGCGGCCGCAAGCCCAAGCCGCCGATTCCGCTGCACCGGGACATGTACCGCGCGTGCCGGGACATCGAGCATGTCACGCGGACCACGCCGACCTGCGCGCCGCGCGCTGAGGCTGTCCGCCTCGGCCTCATCAACGAATAAACGCTGGAAACAAAAGCCCGGATCGGAGCGTTCGCGCGCTGCGTTGCCGGGCTTCTGAACATTCGGAAGCAATCAAAATGCACGGTTCCTTTTCCAGCAGCGCTGCGCGCGTGCAAGCTGCTGCACATTTTTCTAAATCCCAAACCGCCGTCTCGCTCTTCGCTCCGCTGGTGGCGCACAGCTACGACGTGGTCGTTGTCGATCCGCCTTGGCACTTCAAGACGTGGAGTCCGGCCGGACAGACCAGCAAGTCGGCATCGGGCCAGTATCGCACCATGTCGCTTGCCGAGATCATGGCGTTGCCGGTGCGCGAGTTGTTGAAGGATGACGCCGTCGTCTATCTCTGGACGACCGGCGCCTGCTGCCGACGAGGCATCGCAACCATGGAGGCGTGGGGCATCACCTACACGACCAACTTTGCTTGGCGCAAGGTCACCCGCAACGGCAAGATGCCGATGGGGCACTGGATACTGGGCGCGCAGCGGTCACGAGACTTCCTGCTCGGTACGGTCGGCAAGCCGCGCTGCTTTCTCTTGCCGTCGTTTTTCGATGGCATCGCGCGCGAGCACAGCCGCAAACCGGATGAGTTTTACGACATGATCGCCAAGAAGACGCCGGGTCTCCGCCGTGCTGACGTGTTCGCGCGTGAAAAGCGTGAGGGCTGGGATTGCTGGGGTGACGAGGTGGGGAAGTTCTCCTCGGTCTCGGTCGAGGCCGACGCCAGAACGATCCTCGTGCCCGGCCGCAAGCTGATCGGGGTGAAGTCCGTGAACGCGCACAACCCCCATCAGCCGACGGGCGAGCCCATCGGTGCGGATGAAAGCACCGACGGCAAGGTGAACGCGCCGCAGATCACGCTCATCACCAAGCGCGACGTGCCGTCCTTGATGTCGAAGCGGATTTCGCTCGACGCCGAGTGGCAAGCTCAAGAGCGATGGCTCGGAATGTCGGATGATCACCGGCACGGCCGCCCGCGCAGTTTGTGGGAACCGCCAGCGCCCTCGCGCTGATCATCGCGAGCTGTCGTTCCGATCAGGCGATCGCCCTCGGTGCGCTGAAGCCGGAGCTCCCCGACTCCGTCGCGGTGACGATCCCCAGCAAGCTCGACCAATCACCCCGGCGCCATCACCCGGTCGCGGAGCTGCATCGACTATCGAGCCGGGACTTCCGGCTTGGTGTCTGATCGATTTCGACACCAAGGGAATGCCGGATGAGGTCACGACCAGATCGATGCCGCTGGCGGCATGTGGAACGCGCTGTTGACGGTAGCGCCGGAACTCGCGAAGGCGGCACGGGTCAGCCGCGCGAGCACCAGCGCCGGCCTTTTTCGCGCAGCGACACCAGGCGAGCCGATCGCCGGCTCAAACGGCATGCATCACTTATGTGCTTGTTCGCGACGGCCGTGATGTCGAGCGGTTCCTGAAGGACCTGCACGAACGGTGCTGGCTGCATGGTTTCGGCTGGCATCTGATCGGCGGCGCCGGCCAACTGCTCGACCGCTCCATCGTCGATCGCATGGTCGGCTTCGGCGAACGCCTGTGCTTCGAGGGCGCGCCTGTCGTTGTTCCCCCGCTGACGCAGGATTCAGCGAAGCGCGCGCCTGAAGCCTTCGAGGGCGAATGCGATCGACTCGGCCCGGGCGGTGCTCCGGCTGACTGAATACGAGCGCCACCGCGTCAGCGAAGCCAAGGCCGCCAGTGCGAAGGCGCTGGGCAAATCTGCGACGAAAGTTCGCAACAAGCACGACAAAGAGCTTGCCGAGAAAATCTCGGCCAAATCCGGCGCGCCCGTCGCGACCGCACTTCGCCTGGTCAAGGCGCGGCACCGCGGTGTGCTCTTTCCCGATGTCGAGCTGGAGTTCGATGACTTGGGCGTCGTGACGGTCGGCGCCGTGTTGGCCGAGCCGGATCGTTTTGTCGGCGAGACGCTTGCTGATCCCATGGAGGGCGTCGATTACGGCCGCTGCAAGGCGATGGTCATGAAAGGCGACGATGATGCGCTGCTGATCCACAGCTTCGCCCATGGCAACGGCCTTTACCTTCTTCGCCACGATCTGAAGTCGGCCAAGGCAGCCTTCGCGCAGGCTCCCGCTGACGGCAAGGTCGATCATGCGCTGGCGATTCTGGGCCAGGCCGAGCTTGAGGAAGATGAGTTCGAGGAGATCGTTGCGCTCGTGTCGAAGGCCGCGGACGGGCATTCGGCCCGCTCGAGCAAGCGGATCACAAAAGAGCACGCGGAACGCCAAGAGCCAAAGCGCGCGAAGCGTCGATGGAAGCGAAAGCCGACGGCCGCATCATTCGGCCGCGGCCGGAGCCCGATGGCGAACTGTTGCCGATCGTCACGTTCCTGGACGATGTGCTGGTGACCGACCAGAGCGAGGAGCCTCCGATGCGGAATGCATCGGGTGCTCTCGTGCAGGTCGAGGTCAAACAGCCGTGGTCGCTGCATCTGCTGACGGCCGACAGCGCCAACATGACGAGCGAAGACGCCGAGGCCGTGACGGCCCCGGCGGAACCGGTGTTGGTCGAACTGACGCCGACCGGCGTCGAGCTGCTGCTCGAAAATTATGTTCGCTGGATCGTGCACATGATCGGTGGATTCTACTATGGAGCGCTGCCGATTTCGCATGTCAAAGCGCTAATGGAATATCAAAAAGAGTGCGCTACCCGTGGTCCGCGCGATCAACAACGCCCCCCTCGTCACCCAGTCGGGTCGGGTGATCGACGGCATTGGACTCGATCGGGCTACCGGGCTGGTCCACCGCATCGATCCCGTTCTGCGCGCGTGTCTGCCCGATGGCGAACCGACGGCGGAGGAGATCAAGCAGTCCTTGGACTTCCTTTTGGATGAGTGGCTCGTCGATGTGGCCCTGGATCGTGCGGGCAAGTGCGTGGCGATCCTGCTGGCGTTGACTTTGATGCAACGTGCGCTGTTGCCAGAGCGCCCGGCGTTCTTTGTGGTCGCAGGCCAGCGTGGCGGCGGCAAGACGACCTTGATCAACATGATCATCGCGGCCGTCTTGGGGCGGCGCGCTGCAGCCGCGGCATGGTCGGATAGTGTCGAGGAACGCAAGAAAGCCCTGTTCTCGTACCTGCGCCAGGGCGTGGCGGCGCTGGCCTGGGACAATATCGCGCGCGGGTCGACGATCAGCTGCCCGCACATCGAGGCGGCGCTCACCGCCCCGGAGATCTCCGATCGCGTGTTGGGGGTTTCAAACGTGGAGACGGTGCCGGCGACAACGGTCCAACTCTTCACTGGCAACTCGATCGCGCCGCGCGGAGATATGGCCAGCCGCTCGTTCGTCGTGTCGCTGAATGTGAATCGGCCAGACCCCGAAAACAGGACGTTCACCCACGCCGACCCATTGGCTTGGACTCAAGCGAACCGGACGAAAATTCTGCGCGCCCTGTACACCATTTTGATCGGCGGCGCCTTGAACCGTCCGCAGGGTCAGGTGGCCAAGACGCGTTTCAAAACCTGGTGGCGGCTGATTGGCTGGCCGGTCGAATACGCGGCGGGCCTGTCCGGCCTCAAGGTCGATTGCACCGAATTGCTGCGCGCCGGTGAGGCTGGCGAGGAGGAAGCGAGTGCGACCTCGCGCGCGTTGGCGATTCTTAGAAAGAATTGGGGCAGCAAGCCCTTCACGGCGCGGGCGGTGGTCCAAGAACTGGCGAAGGCGAATTCCCTGATCGAGGATAACGCAGACCAGGCGGCGGAGCTGGCCGATGCGCTCGGCGATCTGATTGGCAAGGCGCTCGAAAAGCCGACGGCCCGCAGCGTCGGCAAGCTGTTCCAAAAGCACCTGACGAACCGACCCGCCTTTATCGAAGACGGGAATTGCGTGGCGGTATTGCGCAAGAAATCGAATGATCGGGCCAACGAGTACGAGATCGAAATCCCGGGCGGAGACGCAGCCGGAGAACCGTGGAGGGCAACGTTGTGAAGGCGGCCGAAGTCATCAGGGAGGCCACGGCCGCCGGAATCCGGATCGCAATCGAAGGGGATGGCCTGTTGCTTGAGGCCACCACGGCGCCACCCAAGGCGGTGATTGAGCTAATAACCCAGCACAAGGCCGACATCATCAATCTGCTCAGGTCTGGCCGTGGCGGGCCTGCTGAAGCGGAAGTTAGCTGGCTCGACATGGTGGTTGCCGTCGAGAATGAGGCCGGTCGTCATCGCATCTGGTGCGACGAGCTGACCCGCCGCGCCGATGATGACAGCTTGACGGAGGTCGAGCGCGACACGCTCCAACGATCCTTCGCGAGCCATGCGCGCGATGCGGCCATCTTCGACCGGGTATTGCGGGTGATCGAACGGGCGCGCGCCGCATCCGTCGGCGAGGAAGTCTGGAATGAATAACGGCGCGAAGTCCGTGCTTCGGTGATCTTGCCGGTCCGCGTGCGGAAAGTGCGGAAAGTGCGGAAAGTTTACAGCCTCGTTCTTTGGAAGAAGCATAAATTTGGAGATGGATGAAGATGGCAATTACATCAGTCCCAGAGCCCAACCGGCTGAAACTTTCCGCACTTTCCGCACTTTCCGCACACTCGGTACAGGGCACCGGTCTGGCTGGGCAGGTGGGGCCGTATTGCGCACGATCGATGAAATCTACTCTTTCCACAACCGGCGCACAGGGGGTGTCATTGCGATGAAGATTCGGAAACCCAAAGGACCTGGAGTTATAAGCGAGCATCTGATCGAAGCTCGTGCTGAGCTTGAGGCGAATCTCCGCCACGCGACGAGCAGTTCTGACCGGAAATGGTTGACCGACCAGATTGCAACGGTGGAATTCGTTCTTCAGGATTTGAGCAAGGATCGATGTCGTCCGACGATGTATCGTGAGCTTGATGAACTCACCGACCGTGAACGAGTGATGGCTCGTCTGGCCAGGAACATCGGGCGCGGATGCGACGTCATATACCACGGCACTCGCGCCCTTCCGGAAGTCATGCGAGCGGGCAAACTCATTCCGCCCGATTTCGCAGAGTGCGCTGTTTTCTTCAGCCGTTCCCCAGAGGTCGCCGCCTATTTCGCTTGCCTCAGGGGCGACAAGGAAGAGCGGCGCTCAGCGGCCGTATTGGTCCTGGACAGGAGCTCGCTGCGCCACCGCTACCGCCTGGAGCCAAATCGTTACGATCCATTTCATGGCCACAACGAGCGCGAGGAGGCGGTCTGGGGTCGGACGGTGAGTTTCCGCCGTCATCTACTCGAAGTCGTGAGCGAGCGGAATGTTAGCGAAGTACTCGGTCTGCCTGAGTGGCCATATCTTCCTCAAGGGTTCGTGCGTTGGCCCGAAGCAAGGCGTCGCAAGTTCAATGAGCGGCAGTTGGCATCCGGGCAGAAGTTCGTCGCCAAAGGTCGCGCGGCGGTACGGGACCTGATTGTTCAAGAGCGGTTCTTACGAGAGAAAGAGGAATGAGGAGATGAGCTTGCTAGAGCCGGCCGCGAGACTCAAAGCATTGGGTCCTTCCCCAGCCGGGGGCGTCTGCGGGTCGGGCCACCGCGCTCACCCTAACTAGGGAATAAAATTCTATAGGGCCACAACAACATGGAAGGAAAGAGATGAAAAACCTACTTTCGATCAGCGGCGCGGCCGATTTGCTTGAACGTGATCGGGCGACGTTGGTCCGGGCGCTACGGCATGTACCGCCCGACGGTTATCAGAACGGTCAGGCGCGCTGGCGGATGCCGACAATCGTCGATGCGCTTGCCATCAAACCACAAGCTAGGCGCAAAACCGGCAAATGGGACCGCTACAGCGTCGGCCATTCAAAGGCGCTCGACGGCATGCGGTGTATGTTCGAGAAGCAAGTAGGGCTGATCAGCGCAGAGAACTCGCTCAACTAGCGCCGCGAGATGGCGGTGGCGCTCGCGCCTCTGCTCCATGAGTACCAGACGACATATCTCGACATTGGCCGCGCGCTTCGTGTTGTGGACGATGACGTGCTCAGCGCCCGAGCCATTGGACGCAGGCGACCTCTTTGTTAAAATGGCGACAATGAAAAACCGGCCAAAGAGCCGGTTCCATGCCGGGAGGCGAGCCATGTTCGTGACCAGAGCGTTTGCGCGGTTGACGATATTTGCCGGCTTGATGGCGCTGCCAGATACAATCCCCACCGCAGCTTACGCGCAGCAGGCCGTGACGGTCGGCGCCACCGACATCGGCGGCACTGTTGTCGGCGCGGCGGGGCCTGAAGCCGGGGTCTGGGTGATCGCCGAGACCAACGAGCTGCCGACGAAGTTCGCGCGCATCGTCGTAACCGACGATTCCGGCCGCTACCTTATCCCCGATCTGCCGTCCGCGAATTACAGCGTCTGGGTGCGCGGTTATGGTCTGGTGGATTCGGCCAAGCTCACCGCAAAGCCGGGCCAGCTTCTTAATCACACTGCGGTGTCGGCACCGAACGAAGCGGCAGCGGCGCATTATTACCCGGCGATCTACTGGTATGCGATGATGAAAATCCCGCCCGCCGGCGATTTCGGCGGCAAGAGCGACATTCCCGAAAAGCTGACGCAGACGGACTGGCTGAAGCAGGTGAAGAACATCGGCTGCATCGGATGCCATCAGCTCGGCCAGGAAGCCACGCGCACGATACCGGCGGCTTTCGGCAAGTTCAATTCCGGCGCGGCGGCCTGGATGCGGCGCGTTCAATCGGGGCAGTCCGGCGAGCAGATGACCAACCAGCTTGCCGGCAATTTCGGCGGTGCCCCCTTCAAATATCTCGGAGACTGGACCGACCGCGTCGCCAAGGGCGAGCTACCCAAGAGCAAGCCGCCACGTCCACAAGGCGTCGAACGCAATATCGTGATCACTTCATGGGAGTGGTCAACGCCCGACAAATACCTTCACGATCTGATTTCGTCGGACCGGCGCAATCCGACGGTCAATGCCTATGGCCCGCTTTACGGCTCGCCGGAATATTCGACCGACAATATGCCGATCCTGGATCCGAAGACGAATAAAGTGTCGTTCTTCAAGATGCCGGTCGCGGACCCCGAGATGCCGGAGTCCCTGGGTCCCGGGCATGCCGCCAGCGTCAAGCCGCTGGAGCCGTCGGCCTATTGGGGCGAGCAGAAACTCTGGGATACGCGAGCCAACAACCACAACTCCATGTTCGACGAGAAGGGCCGGCTCTGGCTCTCCGCCACCGTGCGCGGCATCGATAACCCGGCGTTCTGCAAACAAGGTTCCGACCACCCGTCAGCCAAGGTGTTCCCGCTGGAAAAGTCGGCCCGTCAGGTGGCGATGCTCGATCCCAAGACGATGAAGTACAGCTTCATCGACACCTGCTTTGCCACCCATCACCTGCAGTTCGGCTACGACGCCAATGACACGCTGTGGCTCAGCGGCACCGGCCCGGTTGCCGGTTGGATCAACACCAAGATGTTTGACGAAACCGGCGATGCGGCAAGGTCGCAAGGCTGGTCGCCGTTCGTGCTCGACACCAACGGCAACGGCAAGCGCGACGATTATGTCGAGCCCAACGCCCCGCTCGATCCGAACAAGGACAAGCGGATCGTCCCGGGTTCGGGACCTTACGCGGTGATGCCGTCGCCAGTCGACGGCTCGATCTGGTACACGGTCGGCATCTTCGGCGGCCCGCCGGGGTTCCTGCGATTCGATCCGGCGACCGGACTGTCGGAGGTGTTCAATGTTCCGGCGCCGGCGTTCGGAATTCGCGGCGGCGATATCGACAAGCAACGGCGTGGTCTGGGCGTCGTTGTCGAGCGGTCACCTCGGCAGCTTCGATCGCCGCAAGTGCAAGGGTCCGCTCAATGGGCCGACCGCCACCGGCAATCATTGCCCCGAGGGCTGGACCATCTATCAGTATCCCGGCCCTGGCTTCGACGGCATCGGCGAGAACAGCGCCGAGTTGAGCTATTACACCTGGGTCGACCAGCACAACACGTCCGGACTTGGCGAGAACATCCCGATGTCCACCGCCAATCTCGGGGACGGCTTCGTGGCGCTAAAGGACGGCAAGATGATCACGATCCGGATTCCCTATCCGCTCAGCTTCTACGCCAAGGGTCTTGACGGGCGTATCGACGATCCCAACGCCGGCTGGAAAGGCCGCGGGTTGTGGAGCACGAACGGCGACCGCACGCCCTGGCTCAAGGAAGGCGGCAAGGGCTCAATGCCGCGCGCCGTGCACATCCAGTTTCGGCCCGATCCGCTGGCGAACTGAGGTTCGCGGAAAATTTGAACGCCCCGCGGCCCGTGGCTGCGATGCGTTCGCTCAAGTGACCGCTTCTGGCGCAAAGCGGTCATTCAA
>CAWHQY010000048.1:0-7479 GCA_963831505.1 uncultured Alphaproteobacteria bacterium
TCTGGTGAAAAGGTACTCAATCCGGCTGACGAAGTCGGTCCGTCATCGATTGCGCATTTCAGTACCTCGAGATCGCTCGCTCTCGCCTGCTGAGATCCGCATCATGCTCAAGCAGCTCGATCACGTAGCGACGCTGCCGACGATCCGGCTAGAGCAAAATCCGACCGATTTGAATCGAGAGGGATTCCCATCGAGGGCGAATTCTGAATTCACACTGCGTGCTGGGCAAGGAGGCCAGCACGCATGGCCAAGCCTTTATCGGAAGATTTGCGGACTCGGGTGGTCCGGGCGGTTGAGGGCGGAATGTCGCGCCGCGCGGCAGCGGAACGGTTCGAATCTCGGTCGCGAGCGCGGTGCGCTTTGTCAAGGAATGGCGCGCCAGTGGCGCGACTAAAGCCAAGCGGCTCGGCGGCGACCAGCGCTCCCAACGCATTGAAGAGCACCATGAGGCGATCATGAGTGCGATCGAGGCCAAGCCAGACATGACCTTGGTTGAGATCGCCGAGATGCTCGAATCCAAGCGGGGAGCTTCGTTTGCGCCGAGTTCGATTTGGCGTTTTCTCGAGCGTCACGGCGTGACCTTCAAAAAAAAGCGCGCACGCAGCCGAGCAGGATAGGCCCGATGTTGCGGCGGCGCGTCAGGCTTGGCGCGAACTCGCGCCGCAGCTTGATCCCGACAAGCTGGTCTTCATCGACGAGACCGGCGCCTCGACCAAAATGGCGCGGCTTTACGGCCGCTCGAAACGCGGTCAACGTTGCCGCGCTGCGGTCCCGCACGGCCATTGGCTGACCACGACCTTCACTGCCGCTTTGCGCCGTACCGCCCTGACCGCGCCGATGACGCTCGATGGCCCCATGAACGCTGCTGCTTTCCGTGCCTATGTCGAACAGGTGTTGGCGCCTACTCTCAATCCCGGCGACATCGTCGTGATGGACAATCTGCCGGCACATAAAGGCGCAGCCGTCCGGAACCTGATCGAGGCCGGCGGCGCCACCCTTTTGTTGCTGCCGCCCTATTCGCCCGATTTCAACCCGATCGAGAATGCCTATGCCAAGTTCAAATCCAGCCTGCGCAAAGCAGCCGCCAGGACCGTCGAGACCCTCGAGGACGCAATCGCCGACGCCCTCCAAGCATTCCCGCCAAACGAATGCGCTAACTACTTCCGGGCCGCAGGATACGGCTCAACTTGATCAGAATCTGCTCTAGTGGCGCAAAGCCCATTGGCGGATAAATCTTTACCCCAATGAATTCGTGATTTGAGATAGCGTCCATTACGAAGCTCAAAGAAGAGCCGTTCGCGAGCTCCTTGAAAGGGTCATAGGGCGCGAAGCATTGCACGCGCCCACCTGTCAACTGCGAAATGCGCTCCATGACCCTAACTTGGTCGCTTAGGCTTGTTGTGGTCGATGTGCCGTCTCCTATTGGCCAGTCATAGTCGACAAGATGAGCAACCAGCAGGTCTATCTTGCGTGTTTTGCCCTGTGAGTAACCCATGGAGCGCTACAACCGACCAGCGACGACTTCGCGATGCTCCGGCTTGTCCTGCTGGCGCTGCTCCCGCAGATTGGCGGGATACTGCTCATGGTGGGGCGATCGGGGAAATGAGCACCGCACCGCCCTGAGCGTCTCGGCGCTGGAGAGGGCTTCCCCGTCGATGGTGTCGATCGCGAACAGGTATCCGGTTAAAGGCCTGGCCGAACTTCCTGCGCCCCGCCTACGGACTGGCCCGCGCCAATGCGGGCGTTCCGGGAGTGGACGGGGTCAGCTTCGCGCAGATCGAGGTGCAGAGCCTGGACGCATGGCTGGCGGGACTGCGCGAGGAACTGGTCTCGAAGGTGTATCGACCCGATCCGGTGCGGCGGGTGATGATCCCGAAACCGAACGGCGGAGGCGAGCGTGCGCTCGGCGTTCCGACCATACGCGATCGGGTGGTTCAGACCGCTGCCAAGCTCGTGCTGGAACCAATCTTCGAGGCGGACTTCGAGGACAATGCCTACGGCTATCGCCCCGCTCGTGGGGCGCTGGACGCGGTCAAGGAAGTGCACCGGCTCGTCTGCCGGGGCTACACTGATGTGGTCGATGCCGATCTCTCCAAATACTTCAATTCCGCACGACGACCTCCTCAAGTCGGTGGCTCGCCGCGTCGCGGATGGTGCCGTGCTGCGACTGATCAAGCTGTGGCTGAAGGCGCCGATCGAGGAACGGGGAGGGGACTGGCCCCCAGCTACCGCGCCCATCCTCGACTGTACCGAACCGAACCACCGGCGGTGTCCGCCCAAAGTCCGTTTTTGGGGGAAGAGCGGGAGTCGGATTTCGAGCACGTGAGAACCGCTCTTGGACCCGGAGCCGACATCCCTGATCAAGGCAAGGTTTTTTGCCCGCGCGACAGGCCGAGGCCTTGCCGATCCTCCTGGCGCGCGGTTTTCTGATCATCCGCAGCGAGATCCGAGCGATCGACAGTCAAATCGAGTTGCTTGAGATATCGATGCACCGCCTCGATCCGCGTGTCGGCCGTTACCGAATCGGCCAACCCAAGGAGCGCCGACTTCAGCCGGCGCATCACCTGCACCGAACCGGCGCCGTAGTGGCGAACCTCGTCGAATGCCAACACCAGATAGTCCTCCCATGTTGGCATCGGAAAAGGATCGCATCGTAGCCATAACCCGCGTCCAGCGGCCAGCGCGCACAGCTGAAAAATGAGACGCAGAACGCCATCCGCATCGTAGCCATAACCCGCGTCCAGATCGTGCCCTCCCAGCCGGCGCAACAAGTCCTCGATCTGGTCGATAGCCTGGACCGCCGTGGTCGGATCGTTAATCGCCGGCGACAGCGCCTTGATGGCGATATCAACGAGCAGCCGAATGGGATATTTCGGATCCTGCTCAGACGTCCGTTCAAACCCAAAGTGGATGGCCCGCAGAAGGTCCCTCTCGGGCAACGTAGTTCTGGCCCCATGAACCTGCAACAGCAGCGTATTTTCAACGAGGGTATCGCCGACCCCGCATACCATCACGATGACCGCCGCCGCCTTTTGTGCCTGGCGAACCAGGTCGCCGATATCGAGACTGGTAATCGTGCGCGGTGGGGCGAAATACCTTAGCGTTTGGACAACCGCTCCCAATTCAGAAACATTGCCTGCAACCCTTCCGTGCTTCGATTGACTGTCTTCTTCCTCGTCGAGGCGCTGAAACGTTTCTCGCAGGACGTCGCGGCCCCGGTCGCCGATGGTGTGAAGGACGTAGGTAATCTGGAGATCACGCAACCCCTTCATCAGCGCGGAAAACAGCAGCATGCTGAGCAAAAGCAATCCAGCGACCACGACGCCCGAAAGTATCGGCACGGCCCCGGACCCATTGCGATCGACATAGAGCAGGATGGAAAGTGAATATGTGAACGTGGCGATGAACACACCCAGCGAATGAAACAGCCTCGGGTCGCGCGCCAAAAGCAGAACGAGCCTTGGCGAGTATGCAATCGCGCTGAACTGCACCATGACCAGGCTGATGGTAAACACGATGCCAGTGAGCCCAATCATTCCGGAAGCGACCGCTGAAAAGAATGCCTGAGCCGAAGCAACTGAAATACCGGAATCGTATGGAGAGTATGCCTGCTCAAGTCGCGGCAGCGTAATGCCGCAAAGGAAACTCGCAGCCGCGTATATCATCGGAATCAACCAGAGATGCATCTGACTGCAGCCTTCCAGTTTGCCGGCACATTGATGGATTTCATTCCGCCGGCCTCGGAAGTATAACGCGGCATTGCGAAACGTTCGAGGTCGCCGAAGATTGCTTGGCTGCGGTACACGAATGGCTGAAGGCAGGCATCACGGGGCTTTTCATCTCGACCGCCATCAACGCGGTCGTGTAGTTGCTCCGGTAGGCCGCCTCAGCGGGTCTTTCCCTGGGTCGCCAAGAATCGATGTCAGAGTTGCGAGTCGATCGGTAGCAGCTTCAACAGTTCGGCGAGGAATCGGCGTCGAAAGCCGGTTTCGGGCTCGTCCTGGTAGCGCACGCTTTTGCCGTCCTTCTCCGTCTCCCAGACGATCCCGCCGTTCGGGTCGAGGAGGACGCGGTAGCTGTTGGCGGGCACGACGCCGGTCGCCATGTAGGCCGTCAGCTTTTTGGCAAGCTCCGGGCTCTCGATATAGAGCCCGGCTTCGGTGTTGATGACGGCAGAGCGCGGGTCGAGGTTGAAGCTGCCGATGAACACGGCTTCGCCATCGAAGGCCATCGCTTTGGTATGCAAGGCGGCTCGCGACCGCCCGGAAACGAGCGACCAGCCCGGCCGGAAGGCGTCGGTGTCCGGGCGCAGTTCGTACAGCTCCATGCCGTTCTCGAGCAGCCGTCTTCGCGTCTTGGCATAGCCTGAATGCGCCGGCAGCATGTCGTTCGAAGCGAGCGAGTTGGTCAGCACGCGCACGCGGACATTGCGCTCGTGCAGCGCCTTGACGGTTGCCTGCGCCCCGGTAGGCAGGACGAAATAGGGCGACTCGACGAGCAGTTCCTCTTTCAGCCTGGCGATCCGCCCGCGAATGAATTCGATGACATCATCGCTCTCCTTGCCTCGGGCGATGGTTTCCGGGTCGTCGGCGATGATTCGGCCGTGTGCCCATACGAGGTTGTCGCGAAGCTCGGCGCTCTGGGCCGCCAGCTCGTCCAGGTCCTGATCGATCGGATAAGGGTAGTCGGCCGCGGCGATCGCCTCACGCAAACGAACCAGGATGCCATCGAGATCGGCTGGGCCGTGGGCGCGATCGACGATGGCCGCGATCGGAACGGTCGAGCGGCTGTTCCAGTACTGGTCGAATACGTCAGACAGATCGCGGACGACAGGCCCGGCCGTCAACACATCCAGATCGCGATAATTGGCGATGGTGTTCACGCCATAATAGATGTCACCGATATTGCGGCCACCGACAATGGCAGCCGCATTGTCAGCAACCATCAACTTGTTGTGCATGCGGCGATTGACCCGGCCGAAGTCGAAAATGAAGTCGAGAATTGACCAGCGCCTGTTGGTGAGCGGGTTGAACAGACGGATCTCAACATTGGGGTGAGCATCGAGGCAAGCTTTGACGGAATCGCTGTCCTTGTAGTAGGGATCGTCGACGAGGAGCCGCACCCTGACCCCGCGATCGGCAGCCTTCATCACGTGGTCGACGACGATCCGGCCGGTCGTGTCGCCGTCCCACATGTAGTACTGCATGTCGAGGCTTCGCTCGGCCAAGTCGGCCAGCGCCAGACGGACGATGAAGGCCTCGCGCCCATGGCTCAACAGGCTGAAGCCGGACAGGCCCGGATGCTCATCGGCCGCCGGACCGAAGAATTGGCCGAGCCTGGTCGACGCGAAGCCCTCGAATGCCGTCGAAACCGTGCGCGGATAGTCGGCCCGCGTGCCGGTGGCGCGACCGGTGATGACCTGGGCAAGCCAAGTCAGCGCCGGCAACGGCAAGCCGTCAGAAGCGCACTCACGACCTGATCCAGGATTATTCGAGCTCCACATCATTGGTCGATGCCATCGCAAACGAAGGCAGAATGTTCTTGCAGATGGTCGCCTGTCCGGAAGCGGCGCGCATCTGCGAAGCGCCGACCGGTCCGTTCAAGCTTGTTTGGCCACCGAGATCTTGCCACGCCGGGCCGCCGCCTCAAGTGCGCCATGGTCACGCTCGGTCTGCTCAAGATAGGCCAACGAAAATTTTCCGATGGCATCCGGGAGTACATCTCCGGTGCCGCAGTAACCTGAGATCATCGCCGCGTCGCCCGACTTCGCATGAGCAAGTGCGAGCGCCCAGCCGCACAGACCACAATACTTCGAGAGGCCGCCAAGTGCCTCGCGATCGCCTGCGTTCAAACTGAGGCCGCCTTTCATGTCGGCAAGCTGCCGGACATAGTAGTGCCTGCTGCCGTTGACTGGATTGACCGGCCCCCAACCAAGGAAGATGTCCGGGGAGCCTTGGATCATTCGCTGTCCGATCACGACGCGCCGCCCCTGTTGCTTGATCGAACCTTTGCTGTCGAGATAGCGCGCCAGCACGGATTCACGCGCTTCCTTGATTTGGAGGAACAGAGGACTACCGGCTCCGTGCTCCTCAAGCAAAATAACCCAGCAACTGGTGCCGACGCTGCCTACGCCGACAACTTTGCGTGCGACATCCACAATCCGGTAGCGCGACAGCAGACGCCTGCGGTCCTCTGGAAGGGATGCGAGATAAGACCGCAACATCGCCCCCAGGGCTTCTGTCATCGGTCTGCCGTCCGGGAGATGCTTCGCGCGAACGATCAGGGGCACATCCTCCACGATCCGATGTTCGCCGTTGACCTCTACCGTCAGCCGGTCGAGCGCCCGAATGTGGCCCCGGGCGCGGGCCTTGGCGAAAGCGGCCTGGGCGAGCTTTCTCAGGTGCCGCGGGGCCGCGGCGAGGATCGCTTTCTCGTCGATCAAGTCGTACCACACCTCCAAAAATCCCATCTCGGCATAGACGCAAATCCTCCTGATATAGGCTTCGACCACCGCGCGCGCCGCCTGCTCGGCATCAATGCGGTCGCCGCCGAGAAAAAGCGCGGCAACCGCGGCGCTTGCTGCCAACCGCTTGAGGTCCCACTCCCACGGCGCGGGCAGCACCTCGTCGAAATCGTTGATCGCGAAAATGAGGTTGCGCTCCGCCGACGCGAACAGGCCGAAATTCATCAGATGCATATCGCCGCACGCCATCACCTCGAGATCGGTGCGCGGGGAATTTGCGAGATCTCCCGCCATGATTGCGGCACTTCCTCGCAAAAAGGCGAACGGCGAAGTCAGCATGCGCGCCATCCGCACCGGCACGAGTTCCTTGATGCGGGTAGCGTTCTGCGTCTCAAGGATCGAAACCGGATCGGGTCGTCCGCGCGCGGTCCGGATTTCCGCGTGGGATGAGCGCGGTACGTTGCTGCGAAGGGCCTTCCCATTCGCCATCCGTTCAGCGCACGACAAACGAATGGCGTTGAAATCGTTGAGCCTCGCCAGTTCGGCCCGGCTCGCGCTTAGTCGATAGAAATCGTCGAGCCTGGGCATGTGCGTGGACCTTGCACCGTTCCCGCCGTGTCGCTGGCCAACGTCGCGCGACAACTGCAGCCGGCCGTGCGTTATCTCAATTCAACTTCAAACGCGTTTGCGAACCGCCGAGCTCCGACAATTCGATAATTTCACTCATGTCAAAGCGCCTGGATTCCTTGAAAGGTGGTGTTTGACACGTGCGCTAGTCCCGGAGCCGGGTATTGATCTAAGTCAACGCTGCCGCTGCCCGGCCGCGACGATCAGGTGATCGAACGAGTGGCGGCATGTCGCCATGTGCCGGAAGCAGACGTCGGCTGACCTCACGCGATCGGCCGGTCGGCCAGGAGCATCAGCGTCCGGATCGATGCTATTGAACCGTTGCAATCAGGGTGGTTATTGACGTGCCGGAAGCAGTGGGCCCCTTACCTGTCACCTGAACGGAGAAG
>CAWHQY010000049.1:0-21178 GCA_963831505.1 uncultured Alphaproteobacteria bacterium
CCGCACGCACGACGGCAGTTTTGACCCGGACGAGTTTGCACGCGTCGCGTCCGACGACCAGATCAAGATGGTCGAGCTCAAGGTCAGCCAGGGCGCCAAGCCCGGCCATGGCGGCGTGCTGCCGGCGGCCAAGGTCTCGAGGAGATTTCCAGGTCAGGGGCGTGCCGATGGGCGAGGCTGTATCTCGCCGGCAACCGCACAGCGCGTTTTCGACGCCGATCCAGATGATGCATCCGTCGGTCAGGATGCGGGGCTGTCCGGCGGCAAGCCGGCCGGCTTCAAGCTCTGCGTCGGCCATCCCTGGGAGTTCCTGGCGATCTGCAAGGCGATGCTGGAGAGCGGGTCTATCCCGACTTCATCGTGATCGACGGCAATGAAGGCGGCACCGGTGCGGCGCCGCTCGAGTTCATGGACCATCTCGGCATGCCGATGCGCGAAGGCGTCAATTTCGTCCACAACGCGCTGGTCGGCATCAATGCGCGCGATCGCATCAGGATCGGCGCGTCGGCAAGATCGCGACCGCCTTCGACATGGCGCGCGCAATGGCGATCGGCGCCGACTGGTGCAATTCGGCGCGCGGCTTCATGTTCTCGCTCGGCTGTATCCAGTCCTTGAGCTGCCACACCGACCGCTGCCCGACCGGCGTCACCACGCAGGACCCGATCCGCAATCGTGCGCTCGTCGTGCCGCACAAGATCGAACGGGTTTACAATTATCATCGCGCCACGCTGCATGCGCTCGCCGAACTGCTGAGCGGCGGCAGGTCTCGACCATCCGCAGGAGATCCGTCCGATCCATTTCTCGCAGCGGAGGTCGACGACCGAAGTCGTACGTTTGCCAAGCTCTATCCGTCGCTCCGTCCGGGTGAACTGATGGACGGCACGCAGGATGCTCGCTTTCGCGACGCCTGGTCGATGGCGCGCGCTGAGTCCTTCCAGCCGGTGAGTAGGCGGCAGGCACGTCATTCCGGGGCGCGGACGAGCGCGCGGAAGCGGCCGAGCTTAACGCGGGTTTTCCAGGCTGAAGTTCGGACTGCTCGTCGTCAGCGAACAGCTCGGCGTAGCGTCCCCATGACACGATCGTCTTCAGCGTGTCGTCGGCGTAATCCTCCGACATGTAGTCCTCGAGTTCGTTGCGGAAGCGCGCCGCCGGCGCGGTGTGCGACGGGCGCTCGTCGAGGACGCGGCGGATCAGGCCCATCACCGGCACATAGTCCATCAGGCGTTCGGCGAACAATTTCTTGCGCGCGTCGGTGTCGAGGTGAGCGAAGCGCTTGCCCGCGTCGGTCAGCGTGAGGTCGCCTTCGCTCAACTGGGCAAAGCGCAGCAGCTGCAGCGACTCGCCGAGATGGAAGATTTCGTCGGCCTCGAGCTGCAGCTGGTTCGCGAGCACCGGCAGGTCGGCGTGTCCGTTATACGGCGGCGCGGCCAGCGTCTCGATCAGGCCGGACAGCACGTTGGAGGAGACGTGACGGAGCATCATGCCGACGCCGGTGCCGGGGATGCCCTCGACGGCGGGGCCTTCGGCTCGGCGCGCTGCGTCATGCGCGCATAGATGCTGTCGACAAGCTGACGGAACGCCGGATCGAGCCGGTTGCGCGGATGCGGCAGGTCGACCTTGATCTCCGCAGCGACCCGTCCCGGATTGGACGAAAACACCAGGATGCGGTCGCACATCAGCACCGCCTCCTCGATGTTGTGCGTCACCATCAGCACCGACTTGATCGGCAGCCGGCCTTCGATCCAGAGGTCGATCAGGTCGGTGCGCAGCGTCTCGGCGGTCAGCACGTCGAGCGCCGAGAACGGCTCGTCCATCAACAGCAAGTCCGGATGCACCACCAGCGCCCGCGCAAAGCCGACGCGCTGGCGCATGCCGCCGGAGAGCTCCTTGGGGTAGGCCGAACTCGAAGCCGTCGAGACCGATCAGGTCGATCGCCGCCAGCGCCCGCGTGCGGCGCTCGGCGCTGTCGATGCCGAGCGCCTCCAGCCCGAGTTCGACGTTTTGCAGCACGGTCAGCCAGGGAAACAGCGCGAAGGATTGAAACACCATGGCGACGCCGTTCGGCGGGCCCTTGATCGTCTCGCCGCGGCATTTGGCGTCGCCGAAGGAAGGCGAAATCAGCCCCGCAATGATGCGTAGCAGCGTCGATTTCCCCGAGCCGGAGCGGCCGAGGAGGCCGACGATCTCGCCGGACTGGATGATCAGGTCGACCTTCTCCAGCACGAGCAGGTCCTCGCCGCTGCCCTTCGGAAACGAGCGGCAGATCCCCCTTAGATCGATCAGGCTGGTCTTGCCTGGCAGGTCGAGCATGATGGTCCTCCTTCAGCCCAGACGAAGGCGGCGCTCGCCGAACGCGTAGAGCCGCCGCCATAACAGACGATTGAACAGCGTGACCAGACCACACATCACGGAAATGCCGAGCACGACGCGCGGGAAGTCACCGGCTTCGGTCGCCTTCGCAATATAGGCACCGAGGCCGGCGGCCGTCAGATGCGTGTCGCCCCAGCTTGCGACTTCGGCGACGATCGAGGCATTCCACGATCCGCCAGACGCCGTAATGGCGCCGGTGATGTAATAGGGGAAGATGCCGGGCAGCACGACCTTGATCCACCAGCGCCAGCCCTCGAGATGGAGGCTGGAGGCGGCCTCGCGCAGATCGGTCGGAAAGGCGCTGGCGCCCGCGATCACGTTGAACAGGATGTACCATTGCGTGCCCAGGATCATCAGCGGGCTCAGCCAGACATTGGCGTTCAGGCGGTAATGGACGATCAGCGAGACAAACACCGGGAAGGCAAGGTTCGCCGGGAAAGCGGCGAGAAACTGCGCCAGCGGCTGGATGCGCTCGGCAAGCTTGGGACGCAGCCCGATCCAGACGCCGACCGGCACCCAGATCAGGGTCGCCAGCGCAATCAGCACCACGACGCGCAGCAGCGTCAGCAGGCCATAGCCAATGGCCGCAAGGACGTCCGACGGACCCAGACTTGCCGATAGATATTGATAGGACCGAAGGGCCGCGTATCCCGTGCTGAGCGCGATCAGGGTGAACCAGATCGCATCAACCAGTCGCGAGGGCGGGCCGGCTTTCTCTTTCAGACGCAGCCTTGCCGGCCAATTGAGGCGCAAATTCGAGAAGGTGCGATTGAGCGCCGCAAAGGGAAGCGTAAGCGTGCGCAACGCGCGGGTGCGGCGGAACAGGTCGAGCATCCAGGATGTCGGCGCGTTACCCGAGGCGGTCTGCTCGAAGCGGAATTTATCGGCCCAGGCTACGATCGGACGAAACAGCAACTGGTCGTAGGCGATGATGACCAGCAGCATGGTCAGGATGGCATAGCCGATCGCTGCGAGATTCTGTTTCTCGATCGCGAGCGCAACATAGGAGCCGATGCCGGGCAGGGTCACGGTGGTGTTGCCGACGGTGATCGCCTCCGAGGCCACCACGAAGAACCAGCCGCCGGACATCGACATCATCGCATTCCAGATCAGGCCTGGCATCGCGAAGGGGACGTCGAGGCGCCAGAAGCGCTGCCAGCCAGACAGATGGAAGCTTTGCGTCGCCTCTTCGAGATCCTTCGGCACGTTACGCATCGACTGGTACATGCTGAAGGTCATGTTCCAGGCCTGGCTCGTGAAAATCGCGAACACGCAGGCGAGTTCGGCGCCGAGCACATTTCCGGGAAACAGGTTCATGAAGAACACGACGGTAAAGGTCAGAAAGCCCAGGATGGGCACCGACTGCAGGATATCGAGCAGCGGGATCAGCACCATCTCGGCGCGCCGGCTCTTGGCGGCGAGCGCCGCATAAAGGAAGGTGAAGACGATCGAGCAGACGATGGCGAGCAGCATCCGCATCGTCGTGCGGAGCGCGTAGAGCGGCAGGTGGGCCGGATCGAGCGAGACCGGGGCTACGTCCAGCGAGGACAGCGGCAGCGTGGTCTGCTCGCCGCCATAGACGATCAGCACCATGGCGCCGATCACGAGGATCAGCGCGACCACGTCCCAAATGTTGGGCCGGAGCGCCTGCTGCAACGCCGGCGCCCGGATGATCCTGAAATCCATGAAACTGTCTTTGTTATTAGAACTCGGCGTGCAGCCGGCCCGAGAAGACCGAGACCGGCCCGCGGTCGGCGTTATACGCGGGATTTGTGATGAGCTGATAGTCGGCAGTCAACGTGACGCCCTGGCGGATCGCGTAGGCGTAGTAGGTCTCGAAAATCCGCTCCTGGCTGTAGTTGAGCCGGCCGTCGCCGATCAACAGGCCAAGGCCGCCGGCGGCGAGGAAGTCGCGGTGCGCGTCGGAAAGCCCGTTGATCGCGCCACCGATGCCGACGATGTCGTTGGGCCGTCCCCAGAAGCTGCCCTTGATCGAAAGCCCGCCGGAGATGCTGCGGTCGACGTCGGTGAACGACAGGATTTCGTTCGAGCCGTCGTTCCAGCTCGCCCGCGCGAACAGGCCGACGTCCTTCACGAGCTGCTGCTCGAGATTGGCATAGACACCGTATTTCGGATTGACGTGGCGAATGCTCGCCATCACGTCGTTGATGTCCTGGGCAGAGTCCGTTGCTTCGATCGCGAGCGCCTGGCGGTAATTCCCGGTCGTGCCCTGGTTTCCGAAGATGCCGAGCCGCAGCTTGCCCGGCTGTTCGAAGACGGTGTGACGCTCCTCGAATTCGATCACGGCGCCACCGGTTCTGAAGGTCAGGACGTCGCTATTGGGCTGCGACGGCACTTCGAACAGCCCGGCGCGCACGGCCCAATCCTTCCGGTTCAGCTCGACCACGGCGCCGCGGGTATAGCCGGGCAGGTCGGCGGGGAAGTCGTAGGCCGCCGCACTCCACATCGCCCAGTTCATAAAGTCGGCGCGCGGGTCGTGCGCATAGGAATTGTTGTCGAAGAAGTCGCCCACCGCAAAGCGGCCGACAATGACCGTCACGCGATCGATGTCGCGTTTGCCGGCAAGCTGGTTCGGGCCGTCGGCGACATCTTCCTGTTCGCCGCCGAGACCGAAGGTCTGCTTGAAGAAGTAGCGTTGCGCGCGGACTTCGGAAACGGCGCGCCCGCCTTCTGCGCCTCGCCGTTCGGAAAGCCGGCGATGCCGAGCGTGCCGTTGATCCCGAAGCCCTGCGCCAGTTCCGGATTGAAATACAGTTCGCCGCCTTCCCACAGCTTGACGCCGAGAAAGGCGGTCGTGGTCCATGTCGCCTGCAGCTGCCCGCCGGGCGGAATGCTATCGGGCCCGACATAGGGCGAGTGGATCGGCCCATAGCCCTGCGGCAGGAACGTCGTCTGCGCGTGGACATTCCAGACGTCCGATTCCGGCAACAAAGGCTTTGCCGGCGGATTCCAGGGCGTGTCGCCAAAGTGATAGTTCAGGCCGATCTTGGCGAGATGAATTCGCGGGTTGACGTCGACGTCAGGCAGTCCGAAGCCGGAGAGATCGTAACGCTGTCGCGACAGTTCGATATAGTCGTATTCGAGCTTGGCGCTCCAATTGCCGCTGACGGCGAATTCGAGGCCGAGGCCCGCGGTCCAGCCTGGCTGGTAGTGGCCGATGATGGCGCCGCTGCCGTCGTTGATGTCGGCATGGGTATGTCCCCATGCAAAGCCGCCGGTTACATAGGGCATCAACGTGCCGAAGGCGTAGCCGATCCGGCCGCGAACGGTGCCGAAATAATCGGGTACCGTATTGAAAGGCGTCGGTGGCATCCGTCCCAGCGCCGCCACATCGGTCGGGCTTGGGAACGACGCATCCGCCTCGATGCCCAGCACGAAGCGGCCGAATTGGCGATTGTAGCCCATTTGATAGCCGCCAATCAGCCCGGTTGTGCTGTGCGGCAGCAACACGCCTTGCAGGGGCAGCGAGTTTGCCTCCGGACCAAAACTGCCGCCGCCATAACCGAAATGGCCGCCGACATAGAAGCCGGTCCAGTCGTACACGGCTTTCATGGCGGGCGCCTTCAACGGCAAATCGGCCGCGAGCGCAGGCTCGGCAAGCGTGAGCAGGCCAAGCCCGATGCCGGCGGATGCGTGCGTCCATCGTCGGCGGCTGAAATTCATCGGACAGGCTTTCCCCCAAGCGAGCATTCCGGTGATCTCTCTCCTCATCAGATTTGCGGCCGCGCTGCCACCAAAAGGAATGGCGCAAAATGTCCCCTTGAGTTGCGCGAACCCGCCTTTGGCGGCGGCCGAGCCACCCAAGCCCTTGAAATTACTCCGATCATATTTGCGAATGATTTGCAAGAGCAAGAGTGACGCGGTCAACCGCGATCGATTCGCGCTCGTTAGTGACGCGCGTGCCACAGCTTCGGGGCATCGGACGCCAGCTCCAATCCATCGTCCGGCGCAATCCTCGGTTTTTTCGTACGACCGTACGAAGACAGCTTTGTGAATGTCGGCGTCCGGTGAGGGCTCGTCGGCCGTCAAGCAAACTGGTTCGCGTGTGGCCTCGATTTCCCAGCGGCAGGTCAGCCCCCGATCGAAAATCCAGCGGCAAGCCAGCGGCGGAGACTGCCTGCGTTGCCGTCGGTCCGGCCGGCCAACGTCCCGCCGATTGTCATTTGCGGGCACAACGTGATGCGGTCCCGGCGCCGTGCGGCGCAGTTGAAGCAGCCGTAGTCTTGCGAGTTTCTCGAACATCACTCGCCTCCATTTCCCGCGGCTCGCGCGGGCGGAGGCATGAGCGGGGCGGTCAGCTTGACGCGACCATCAGCGCCCACGCGGCTGCCGCCGGCGCGGTCCATCCTGATTTTTTCGGCAACGCCGCTCCGGGCAGGCTGGCCGGATTGCCGTTGTCATAGGGGGTACTGCCCATGATTCCTTCGTCGTGTTAAATGCCGCTCCGGAACAGTGATCCTCCGAGAACGCGAGCGAGCCCGTAGGCCTGCAAGGGCACGGTGTCAAGCATGTACGCTATCCTCCCGGGAGGATAGTGGTATCCTCGGGGGAGGATAGGAGAGACGATGCCCGACCATCCCCATGGCGCAATTGCCAAACGCCTGAAGCGCGCCAAAGGCCATCTCGAAACGATTATCGAGATGATCGAACAACGGCGGCCCTGCGCTCAAATTGCCCAGCAGTTGCAGGCCGTCGAGGGCGCCATCGAGAATGCCAAGAAGGCGCTGATTCACGATCACTTCAGCCACAGCCTCGACGCCTCGGGGACAAAGGGGCGTGCGCTCATGCGGGACTTCAAGCTGATCGCCAAATACCTCTGACTGCGATCGTGCCTCAACCGCCCGACGGCGGCGCAGCCCGATCCGGTCGCGGCAAAACATCGACAACTGGCCAACCTGCGGAAATGTGAAGAGGAACAGGGGATTCCTGCTTTTCCCGGCGCGACTTGCGTGGCACCTTTCCTCTGAAACGGACGGGAGACTGCTGTGCGCTGGTGTGTCTCGATCGGGGCGGTGCTGCTCCTTGCGGGCGCGGTGGTGGGGGCTGATGTCCCGGGCCGTGCCGCGCCGGGCTCCGGAGGTCAGCAGGGTTCCGACAGCAGGGGCAATCCGCCCACCGTCGATATCGAGCTCGTGATCGCTGTCGATGTCTCCTATTCGATGGATCCGGACGAACTGGCGGTGCAGCGCGAGGGCTACGCACAAGCCATCGTTTCGAGGGATTTCCTGCAGGCGCTGAAGAATGGCCCGAACAGCAAGATAGCTGTGACCTATTTCGAGTGGTCGGCGTCGAGCGATCAAAAAATCATCATTCCCTGGCGGCTCATCGACGGCCCGGAAACGGCCGATGCCGTCGCCAGCGAGATCATGAACGCGCCGGTCCGCAGGGGCTCGCGCACATCGATATCGGCCGCCATCAATTTCGCGGTGCCGCTCTTCGATCAAAATCCGTATCGGGGGCTAAGGCGCGTCATCGATATTTCCGGCGACGGTCCGAACAACAACGGCGAGCCCGTCACCGGCGCTCGCGATGCGGCACTTGAGAAGGGCATTACCATCAACGGCCTGCCGATCATGGTGAAGGAGCCGTCCTATTCGACCATGGATATCGACAATCTCGATTGGTACTACGAGGATTGCGTGATCGGCGGCGTGGGCGCCTTTGTGGTGCCGATCAAGGATCGCGAGAGGTTCAAGGAAGCGATCCGGATCAAGCTCGTGCTCGAAGTTGCCGGCAGGAAGCCGGAACAGCGGATCTTGCCTGCGACCGCCCAGCAGCCGCGGATACCCTGCATGATTGGCGAAAAAATCTGGCAGGACCGTTGGGGACGTTGAGCCCGCGGTGCCGCGTCAATACCTTGAAATCGTTTGAGAGTTCGAAAAGTGACCCGCCCGGGGGACGACCGGGCGGGTCTGCGAGACGACACGGGGTGGATGAGGTCCCGCGCCGGGCGCGAGATCAATCGATCAGTAGCAGGTGTTCACGTTGCCGATGTAGCGGCCGAAGGCGTCGTACTGGCGAACCCAGCCACAGCGATAGCCATAGGCGGGATACGGGGTCGTAGCGGCGATCGCGCTGCCGACGACGGCCGCGCCGATCAGGCCCGCACCAAGGCCCCAGCCCGGATGAAAGCCGTGGGCTTCGGCGGAAGTGGTGGTGGAAGCGATGCTGCCGGTGGCGGCAAGAGCGGCGACAGCGAAAGCGGCAAGCTTGGTCTTGATCGACATGGAAAACTCTGTCCGGTTGAAAGCGGCCCGTCATGGTCCGCATGTGCCGATTGGACGGAGGCATGCCCGTTCCGGTTCGGAACGTGCGCGTGAAATTTTCGTAATTCGGATTGGGATAGCGTTTACAGCGGGTTAACGGCGGGGCCGGGTCAGCTCCTGGGTCCGCGCGAAAACGCGTTCACATCGAATTTATCGACATCGTCGAGCAATTCGATGAACCCGCGCGCGCCATGCTCGAGCAAGCGCGCGCCTTTCTCGGCCGTGGCAAGCGTCGCGTTGCCGACCGCGCCGCTCGGGTGAAGATCCTGCGTCTGCCAGGCGAAGGGCGCGGGGCGCTGCGTGGAAAGCCAGCGATATTTCTTCTCGATCTCCACGCTGCTCGGATGGAAATCCGCGATCGCATCGATGCGCACCTGCTCGGGATATTTCGCGAGCATGATCGAGGTCTCGGCGGCGCCGCCGTGAATGCCGTGGCGCAATTCCTCGTCGGGAAACATTCCTGCCGGCACGCCGAAACGAAACCACGAGGTGGTGACGGCGAGCAGCCCGTGATGGGCGCGCAGGTCCTGCGCCACCAGCGTCATCGCCGCGCTGTTGCCGCCATGGCTGGTGACGATGATGAGCTTTTTCAGCCCCCTTCGCGCCACGCTCTCGCCCAGCGCCTTCCACTCCTTCAGCGCAGTTTCCGTCGACAGCGTCTGCGTTCCCGGAAAATCGATGTGCTCGGTGGAGATGCCGACCGGTTGGATGGGAAGAAAGGTCACGGGCATGGTGCTGGTCAGAAGCTCGCGTACCCGCGCCAGATAGGCTTGTCCGATCATCACGTCGGTTGTGAGCGGCAGATGCGGACCGTGCTGTTCGGTCGCGGCCAGCGGCAGCACGGCGATCCATCGTGCGGCGGTCGCCGCATCGACGCCCGTCCAGTCGATGGCGGACCAGTCGCGGGCAGGGGGGGCTGAACTCATCGTGCGAGGTGTTTCTTTCGGGCCGTTTGCAAGGTAGTGAAGGGTTCCATTTCCTTATCATGGGCCAGAACGAACGACGGAGTCCAATCATGCAGGCGGCACTTCGGATGCGAGCGTTAACGGCGGGCTTTTTTGCCGTCCTTCTGGCTGTCGCGCCGGCATCGGCCCAGGATAAGGCAGGAGACAAGGCCGGAGAAAGCAAGGCGGGGGCGGAGAAGCTGGACAAGGTTTCGTTCGGAACCAACTGGGTGGCCGAAGCCGAGCATGGCGGGTTCTTCCAGGCGGTCGCCGACGGCACCTACAGGAAATACGGCCTCGACGTCACCATCGTGCCGGGCGGCCCGAACGACAACAACCGCATGCTCCTGATCGCCGGCAAGATCGATTTCTTCATGACCGCGAACACGCTGATGTCGTTCGATGCGGTCGCCAACAAGGTGCCGGTGGTGTCGGTCGCCTCGATCTTCCAGAAGGATCCGCAGGTCTTCCTGACGCATCCGGAATCCAAGATCACCAAGCTCGAGGAACTGAAGCCGCTGACGCTGTTCATCTCCAAGGACGGCATCACCAGCTATTTCCAATGGCTGAAATCCGAATATGGTTTCAGCGACAGGAACGTGCGGCCCTATACGTTCAACGCGCAGCCGTTCATCGCGAGCCCGCAAAGCGCGATGCAGGGCTATGTCACCTCGGAGCCGTTCGCGGTCGAAAAGGCGGCCGGTTTCAAGCCCGGCGTCATGTTGCTCGCCGATTACGGCTTCAACACCTATTCGACCTTGATCGAAACGCGCCAGGACGTGATCGAGAAGAAGCCCGACCTGGTGCAGCGCTTCGTCGATGCCTCCATCATCGGCTGGTACACCTACATCTACGGCGACAATTCCGCCGGCAATGCCATGATCAAGAAGCTCAATCCGGAAATGACCGACGAGCTGCTGGCCTATTCCGTCGCCAAGATGAAGGAATACGGCATCGTCGATTCCGGCGACAGCGTCAAGAACGGCATCGGCGCCATGACCGACGAGCGCGTGACCAGCTTCTTCGAGAAAATGGTCAAGGCCGGCGTGGTCAAGGCCGATCTCGATTATCGCAAATCCTATACGCTGCGTTTCGCCAACAAGGGTGTCGGCGTCGAGTTGCGGCCGAAACAGTAATGGCGGAAGCGGCGTTGTCCGATGTCGATGTGAGTACCGCGGGGCTCGCCGTCAGCCTGCGCGATGTCACCAAGGCCTATGACAATGGCGTCATGGCGCTGGGGCCGATCGATTTGCGGGTGCGCAGGGGCGAGTTCATTTCGTTGCTCGGGCCGTCGGGTTGCGGCAAGTCGACGGCGCTGCGGATCATCGCAGGGCTCGCCGCGCCGAGCTCCGGCGAGGTCCGCCTCTCGCATCATGAGGGCGCGACGCTGCCGGGGCAAGGCATCGGCTTCGTGTTCCAGGAGCCGACGCTGATGCCGTGGACGAGTGTGCGGGAGAATGTACGGCTGCCGCTGAAGCTCGCGCATGTGCCGGCATCCGAATCCGATACGCGCGTCGTCGAAACGCTGAAGCGCGTTGGCCTCGCCGAATTTGCCGACAGCTTTCCTCGGGAATTGTCCGGCGGCATGAAGATGCGGGTGTCGCTGGCGCGTGCGCTGGTCACCGATCCGGATATCCTGTTGATGGACGAGCCGTTCGCGGCGCTCGACGAGATCACCCGCTTTCGTCTCGACGACGACCTGCTCGAATTGTGGCGCAATTTGAAGAAGACCGTGGTCTTCGTCACCCATTCGGTGTTCGAGTCGGTTTATCTCTCGCAGCGCGTGATCGTGATGACGGAGCGCCCGGGCCGCATCGGCTGCGAAATCAGGATCGAGAGCCATGAACCGCGCGACGGGGAGTTTCGAACCTCGGCGGCTTACGGCGAATATTGCCGGACCGTCTCGGCGGCGCTGGCGCCGTCCTATTCCAGGAAGTCGCCGTTATGAGCGCGACGCAGAATGGGCGCGCTCCCACAGCTCTCTCCGTAGACGGGAGCGCCTTCCGGGTCATGCGGATCCTGCTTCCCGTCATCGTCGCGGCGTCCGGCACGGCGGCGTGGGAGTTCGTGGTACGGCACTACGAGATCCCGCCCTATGTCCTGCCCGCGCCGTCGGCGATCCTTGCGACCCTGTTCAGCGATTGGGACGTGCTGTTGCAATCGCTGCTGACGACGCTTCTGACCACGCTGGAAGGGTTTGTTGCCGCCGCCATCGGCGGCATCGCGCTCGCGCTGATCTTCAACCTGTCGAAGCTCGTCGAAGCGTCGCTGTTTCCCTATGCCGTGATCCTGCAGGTCACGCCCGTGATCGCCATCGCGCCCCTGCTCCTGATCTACCTGCCGCAGCAAACTGCCGTCATCGTCTGCGCCTGGATTGTGGGATTCTTCCCCGTCCTGTCCAATGCCACGCTCGGCCTCAATTCGGCCGACCGCAACCTCGCCGGCCTGTTTCAGCTCTACCGCGCCTCGCGCTGGCAGACGCTGCGTTACCTGAAGCTGCCCACGGCGCTGCCCTATATCCTGGGCGGGCTGCGCATTGCAGGCGGCCTGTCATTGATTGGGGCCGTGGTCGCCGAGATCGCGGCCGGCTCGGCGGGCGCAGGCTCCGGTCTTGCCTACAGGATCGCCGAATCCGGCTACCGTTTGAACATCCCGCGCATGTTCGCGGCGCTGCTTTTGCTGTCGCTCGCCGGGATTGTCATTTATGCCCTGCTGGCGCTAATTTCGCATCTCGCATTACGCCGCTGGCATGAAAGTGCGCTTGGAAAGGAAAGCTGATGGCCGGAAATATCTCCTCCCAAAAGATCGATCTTCTGATCTATGGACCGATGCGGCCAATTCTCGAGAACGGCTTTCCCGATCAATATGTCGTGCATAGCGCCGAGACCCGCGCCGACCTCGAACGCCTGACGCCCGAGGTCGTGGGCAGGCTCCGCGGCATGGCCGTCACCTACCACACGGTGGTCGCGAACAAGGAATCGCTGGCGCGCTTTCCGAAGCTCGAAATGATCGCAAGCTTCGGCGTCGGCTACGATCACGTCGATACCGCCTATGCGCGCGAGCACAATATCATCGTCACCAACACGCCTGAAGTGCTCACCGAGGAGGTCGCCGACGTCGCGATGGGGCTTCTGATCTCCACCTTGCGCGAATTCGTCAAGGCCGACCGCTACCTGCGCTCCGGGCTCTGGCAGACCCAGAACTATCCGCTCAGCGTCGGCTCGCTGCGCGATCGCAAGGTCGGCATCGTCGGCATGGGCCGGATCGGCCAGGCCATCGCGCGCCGGCTGGAAGCCTCGCGCGTCCCCGTTTTTTATCATTCGCGCAAGCCCGCTTCCGGCGTGTCCTACAAGCATTATGGCGACCTGATCGAGATGGCGAAGGCGGTGGACACGCTGATGGTGATCGTGCCCGGCGGCGCTTCGACGGCGAAGATGATCAATGCCGATGTCATGAAGGCGCTCGGACCGCGCGGCGTGATCATCAACGTCGCGCGCGGCAGTGTGCTGGACGAGCCCGCGCTGATATCCGCGCTGAAGTCCGGCACCATCCTCGCCGCCGGCCTCGACGTGTTCGAGCGGGAGCCGAACGTGCCGGACGAGCTGAAGGCCATGCAGAATGTCGTGTTGCTGCCACATATCGGCTCGGCTTCCGTGGTAACGCGCAACGCCATGGATCAGCTGGTGGTTGACAATCTGAAGGCCTGGTTCGCCGGAAAACCGCCGCTGACCCCGGTTGCGGAGACACCCGTGAAGGCGAGCGTGTAAGGGGCTGGTTCATGAAATTTCGGTTTTGTCTTGCGATTGCGGCGGTGTCCGCGCTGACGGCCATGGGATCGCCGGCGCGGTCGCAGGACGCCACCACGCTCCGGAAGAGCATGGTCGGGCAGTGGGAGCTGTCCACCACCGAGCGCAGCAAGACCTGCGTGGTGACCTTGAAGCCCGACACCACGCCGCAGGGGCTGAAGCTCGAGCTCGAGCCCGGTTGCGCGGCGGCGTTGCCCTTCACCAAGGATATCACCGGCTGGAACGTCAGGGGTCTCGACATCGTCCGTCTGCAGGACGCGACCGGCGAGGCCGTGCTCGACTTCACCGAGGTCGAGGCCGGCATTCTCGAAGGCGTGCGCCCGGGCGAGGGCGTCTACATCCTGCAAAATCTCGCAGCCGCCAGGTCGCTGGCGAAATCCATGGACCAGATGATCGGCGACTGGTCGATGGTCCGCGGCAACGGCAACATCGTTTGCGGGCTGACGCTCACCAACAACGACGCCGGCCACGACAATTTCCAGGTGTTCCTGAAACCGAAATGCGATCCGGGCATTGCCTCGTTCGCGCCGTCTCAGTGGCGGCTGGAACGCGGCCAGATCATGCTGATGTCCGATCGCGGCGAGACCTGGCGCTTCGAGGCCGACGACAATGCGCAATGGCGGCTCGTGCCCGATACCGCCGATCCCCTGATCATGCTGCGGCAGTAGAAGGCTCAGCCAACGCCACCCCGGGAACTGAACGATGCCCGAGGCGTTGGCGGACTTTCCGCCACGGAGCCCGCTTATGCCGAAGAAGGTCCTTGCCATCGGCATCGATCCCGCCTTCGTCGATTTCACGGCGATGCCGCAATTCACGGCCGAAATGTTCCAGGCCTTCATCGATGCGCAGCTCGACCGCGTCCGCGCGTCCGGCTATGACGTCACGAGTTGCCTGATCGATCTCGGCGACACCGCCGAAGCGGTGACGACGAAGGCGCTGAAGTCGGGGTATTTCGATTGCGTGCTGATCGGCGCCGGGCTGCGCCAGCCCGGAGAACGGTTGTTGCTGTTCGAGACGATCATCAACCTCGTCCATGAGCTCGCGCCGGACGCCCGCATCTGCTTCAACACCACCCCCGCGGACTCCGTGGACGCTGTCCGGCGCTGGGTCGCGGCGTGAAAATATTTTGCAGGCCGGTGTCGATCTGGCGCCGGCCGGATCGTCGTTCCCTGTAGCGAGACGGAATTGCGGGCCGAATGCCTGCAACTCGCGTAGAACAGGAGTTTTTTCATGCGCTTCATGTACATCGTCACTTCGCCGCAGCCGATGACGGGCCCGAGCCCTGCGCTGATGGAGGCCATGGGCAAGCTCGCGGAACGCGAGATCAAGGCCGGCCGGATGATCGACAATGGTGGGCTGATGCCGCTGCAGCAGGGGGCACGGATCTCCATCGCCGGCGGCAAGCTCGGCGTCACCGACGGCCCCTTCGTGGAAGCCAAGGAAGTGATCGGCGGCTATGCGATCTTCGAATTGCGCGACAAGGCCGAGGCGCTCGCCATGGCGAAGGAGTTCATGCAACTTCACCTCGATCATTTGCCGGGCTGGGAAGGCACCTGCGAGCTGCGTGCTTTCGCAACCCACGGCGCCGACGCCGGTTGCGAGGTGAAGACGCCTGCGCATGCCTGATGCGCCAGCCGAGGCGACCCAGTCGGCGGCGATGACGGCCGCCGACATCCATGCCGCCATCCTCGCCGCCTGGCGCATCGAGCAGCCGCGACTGATCACGTCGCTGTCGCGGATGCTGCGCGATGTGCCGCTGGCCGAGGAACTGACGCAGGACGCGCTCGTGGCGGCGCTGGAGGACTGGCCGAAGTCCGGCGTGCCGGAGCGGCCCGGCGCGTGGCTGATGGCGACCGCAAAGCACCGCGCGCTCGATCATCTGCGCCGCGGCAAGATGCTCACGCGCAAGCACGAGATGCTGGCGCTGGATTTCGAGCGGGAGCAGCAGGCGATGCCGGATTTCGACGCGTCCCTCGATGACGATATCGGCGACGAGATGCTGCGGCTGATCTTCACCGCGTGCCATCCGCTGTTGTCGCGCGAGGCGCGGGCGGCGCTGGCGCTGCGCATGATCTGCGGCCTGACCACGGAAGAGATCGCCCGCGCTTTCCTGATTCCGGAGCCGACCGTCGCCCAGCGCATCGTGCGCGCCAAGCGCACGCTGTCGGAGTCGGGGCTCGCTTACGAGACGCCGCGCGGCGAAGAGTTGTCGGAACGGCTTGCCTCGGTGCTGGAGGTCGTCTACCTCGTCTTCAACGAAGGCTACACCGCGGCGCGCGGCGACGAATGGCACCGGCCGCAACTCTGCAACGAGGCGCTTCGCCTCGGGCGCATGCTCACCGCGATCGCGCCGCAGGAGCCGGAGACGCACGCCCTGCTGGCGCTGATGGAGCTGAACGCCTCGCGCAGCGCGGCCCGCATTGACGCGAAAGGCGATCCCATCCTGCTGATGGAACAGAATCGCGTGCGGTGGGACCAGCTCCAGATCGGCCGCGGCATGCGGCTTCTGAAGAAGGTCGGCTCGCTCGGCGGCGCGGGCGGCTTCTATGCGCTGCAGGCCGCGATCGTAGCCTGTCACGCCCGGGCAAGCGGCGCCGATGATACCGATTGGCGCGCGATCGCAACGCTCTATGAAGAGCTGCTGGCGCTGATCCGCTCGCCCGTGATCGAGCTCAACCGCGCGGTCGCCGTCGGCATGGCCGATGGCCCCGTGGCGGGGCTTGCGATCGTCGAAGCGCTCGTTGAGGGCGGCGAGTTGAGGAATTATCATCTGCTGCCGACCGTCCGCGGCGATCTCCTGGAACGGCTCGGCCGCCATGAGGAGGCGCGCGCCGCGTTCGAGACGGCGGCAGGAATGACAGCCAACACGCGCGAGCAGGAAATGCTGAAGCGCCGCGCTGCGGCCGCCGCGAGCAGGACAGCTCGATGAACCACACTATTCGATCACCTCGTCGGCAAGGGTGAGGATCGCGGGCGGAATCGTCAGCCCCAGTTCCTTCGCCACTCTGAGATTGATCACCGTCTCGAATCTGGTCGGTTGCATGATAGGCAGATCAGACGGCTTCTCGCCCTTCAGGATGCGTCCGGCATAGACGGCGGCCTGCCGCCAGGTGTCGGGCAGCACGGGGCCGTAGCTCACCAGGCCGCCAGCATTGGTTTCGTACCGGGCGTTGAATATCCCCGGAAGCTTGTATTGCGCAGCGAGCGCGAGCAGGCGGTCACGGCCGATGAAGCCGAAAAAAGGATCGGTGCTGACGACGAAGGCGCCGACTTTCTGCTCACTCATTGCAGCGAAGGCGGCCTCGGCCTCGCCTACCGTGCTCATACTCAGGACATGAAGGCGCTGTCCCAGCGACTGCGCGGCGGCTGTGGCATCCCTGATCTGACGCTCGGCGAGCGTTCCCTTTGGATTCACCAGCAGCGCGACATCCGTTGTGTGCGGCACAATCTGCCGGAGCAGCTCCATGCGTTTTGCCAGCAGCGCGCTGCCGATAAATGTTGCGCCGGTGACGTTGCCGCCGGGACGATTGAGGCTCTCAACGAGACCGTCGGCGACTGGATCGCCGCCATAGGCAAACACGATCGGGATTTTTGTCGTGGCTGCCTTTGCCAGGCGAGTCGGGACCGGGGAGCCCGTTGCATAGATCAATGCGACATTGCTCTTCACAAGCTCTGCCGCCAGCGCAGGCAAGCGGTCGAACTGGCCCTCCGCCGAACGCATGGCGATAGTGAGGTTGCGGCCCTCGGCAAATCCGGCCTCATCCAGTCCCGCGCGAATGGCATTCACGGCCCAGCCCGCCAGGTCGGTCGTGGTCAGCAACCCCATCACCGGCATCGCCGGCTGTTCTGCCCGCGCAACAAGTGGCCACGCGATCGCCGCGCCACCCAGTCCTGCGATGAAATCGCGCCGTCTCATGCTTCCCAGACCCCCTGCGTAAGCCAACCTATATCAGTGGCGCTCGTTGCGAGAAAGTCTCGCGGGGAGCCGGATGGTCTACGTTGCCGCCGGCGCGCTCGGGATGATCTGCAGCAGCGGATCGGGCGCGATCGAGAGTTGTCCGACGAAGGGCCGGTCATGCGCGGCAATCAGCAGGACCGACGCCGCGATGCCGGTTGCGAACAGGCCGAGCGTGATCAACGACGCGCCGCGGTCCTCGGCATGAACCATGGCGATCGCAATCAGCACGCTCATGGCCTGCAAATAGAGGCAGACCCATTTGACGAGGTTGACTTCCGCCAGGCTCACAATGATGCGCTGACGGCGCGCATCGAGTGCCGTCTCGATGGCGCTGGTGATCTCGTGCTGCGCGGTTTGCTGGCCCGGACCTGCCGCCGGCAACGCGAGAACGAATTGCAGCGCGTCGGCAAGCGCACGCGGAGTCGTGTTGAGCCTGGCCGTCTGGTGGGCCATCATCGGCCACTCCACGGTTGCGGTTTCCTGGGCATAGTCCTTGATCAGGCCGTGCAGCCGGGCCTCGGGCCCGCCGGGAAACGTGGCGGCAAACACGAGAACGGAGCGGAGCGCGCTGGCTTCCCGGCTGATCGCAGCCGTCGCGCGATCATTGTCGCTCCAGACCTGCGCCGCCGTGAAGGCGACGAACAGGCCGAAGATGATGCCGAGGGAAGGCAGCATGCCGACGGAAATCGCCTTGAACGATTTCGCGAGCCCCCGCGGGGCAAGGGCGGCGATGACGGCGTAGATCGCCGCGGCGAGAGCATAGGTGAAGCCGAAGATCACCAGCGCCATCCACGGCACCGGCAGATTGTGCAGCCAGTCGCTCATGCTTCCCCCCGTCGAGCCCCGAGAACCTTGTTCGCGCAGGCCAGTCCTTGCGATGATACATGCAGCGCAAAGGCATCGACAACATGCCGGGCTCCCAAGACGTGCTGAAGCGCGGCGGCTTGCTATTTCCGGCGATAGAGCCCGGTGAAGGTTACGCCGGCGCCGCCGCAGTCGGCATTGTCCACGACCAATAGCAACGGTCCGATGCGCTGCATCCGCACCCGGCAGCCCGAATCGCATTTGGTCTCATACGGAAGCCAGCCGTCGTTCAGGAAGACGATGGTGTCCTTGTCCGGCATGACCTCGGCTTCGATATTGCCGGTGTGAACATCCTGTGCGCCCGGAACGATCATTTCGCCTTCGATCTTCAATCGGCTGCCGATGCCGCCGCGCTTGATCTCGATCGTGCCGCCCGGCAGGCGCCAGGTGCCGATCCAGTCCGAAATTTCCGTCGCCGCCATTGGCGCGACGGGCTTCAGCGCCGCGCTCGGCAGCCAGCCGGACGTCCAGCTCTGCTTTTTCGCCTGAGGCGATTGGTAGGAGACGCAGGTGAACTCGCCGCGCGTCCTGCCGGTGAGCACGAGGTCGCCGGTCACGAGGTAGGATTTCTTCCGGCAGGCCTCCGTGGCCGTCGGGCAGCTCTCGGCCTTGAAATCATCGTCATAGGGGCTCTTGACGAAGTTGACGCGCGGGCTTGCCGCCACCTTCGAGACGACGAGGGCATGCTCGGCGTCCCAATCGGCGCCATTGCAATTGGCGGGGTCGTAGGCGTCATAGGCGGCCGCCGATGTCGCACGCAGTATCGCGCCCAGAACCAATCCGATGACACTCGCTCGCATTGCTGGCTCCCTGCGGTCCGGCCGCCTCTTCGCCCTCACATGGGTTGCGGCTGCAATAAGGCCGGTTCAAACCATTTTTCCGCCTGCATTGCGCGGTTAATCGCCGCCGGCGCGCCGGGACTGGCGGGTCAAGTCATTGACCTCCGCCGGAACCAATGCCAACTAGCCGACGGGATCGCAGAAGGAGGAGTCTGAAATGATTCGGAAGTTTGGGATTGCGGCCTTGCTGAGCCTCGCCATCGCGATGCCGGCTCATGAGGCGCTGGCCCAGGACACGCTCGGTGGCGCCATTCTCGGCGGAGCCGCCGGTGCTATCGTCGGCGGCGCCGTGGGCGGCGGCCGCGGGGCCGCCATCGGCGCGGTGATCGGCGCCGGCACGGGCGCGGCCATCGCGAGCGATGGCGACCGGCGCCAGGGCGGTTACTACTGGTACCACGACGGCTGCTACATCCAGCGTGGCGACGGCGCCTGGATGCGCGTACATCCGCGCTACTGCTACTGAGCTTTCCGCTCTCCGCACTTTCGAGAGGCGCCCTTGCGGCGCCTCTTTGCGTTTGCGGCTCCAGATCAGCCCGGGGGATCGTATTTCCACGACAAGACGCTTCGCATGAACGACACCTCCGGCGCCACCTTCGATGGCATCGAGCCGCTCGCGCTGCTCACGCCCAACTGAAGCTCGGCGCTGGCTGATCATCACGAGGAAAGGGCCGCCTCATGAGGCGGCCCTTTAAGCCTTGGCGGGCCGGTGCTGATTTTGTTTCAACGGCCATGTGCCATTCGAGGCCGGCCAATCATAAGCTAAAACGCGATGGCGGTTCGACCGTGCCATCGCGCTTTAGTCGTCGTATCAATCGAACAGCATCTTGGTTCGCACTTCGTTGCAGGCCAATCTGTTGACTTCAGCAAGCGCCATCGCGCCCCTCAGTTCCTCGAGCCGGTCCAGAAATTTGTCGATCAGGTGCCCCGGGCTCATCAAGAGAGCCGCGCCCCTCATCCGCTCTGCTAGCTGATTCATCGATCCCCTCTCATTCGAGAATGAGCCACCCCTCTCATCCGATGAACCACTCTCTCACGCATCCGCCAAAGCGCGAAGCGGATAGTTAATTGATGGTAAATGCAGGCGATAGCTAGATCAACCGCATCCCCTTCAAACTCGCATGCCCGCTCTTGCCGACGATGATGTGGTCGTGCACGGAGATGCCGAGCGGGGCGGCGATATCGATGATCGCCTTGGTCATGCGGATGTCGGCCTGCGACGGCGAGGGATCGCCGGAGGGATGGTTGTGCATCAACATACTTGAAGGAAGAATCTCATTTAGCCGCAAGCGTCTAGCGATTTTATAAGCTCGGAAGGGGTATGTAATTGGGGTCAGTTCCTCGTTACAGATCGTGATAGAACCTAAGTGTCACGAGGATGCTTTCACGCGTCCCCCCGATCACGTTGTAGCACGGATTCCGAATCGATATCCATCTTGGCTCGAGCATCCCGCTCAGCGCTAACTGCAGGATCAGGCACATGTCACTCCGCCGCTTCCGATCTTGATGAACGATGGACCGATCCTCATCGAACGCCAGTTGCGGAGCGTGCCTTCGCTGATCTGGCCGCGATAGCGTTCGACAATTTCATTGAGCGTCAGGAACGCCGGGTCGGACACGTTTATCTTCGTCGCGCTCGAATTTGCAGATTGCTTCAGTCCCTGCGAGCGGTGGCCGGTTGACGCTTCGAAGCGGCGCCTGGCGGTTCGAGGAAGACCTCCTTCACGAGGTCATCGCTTAACACGACGACCACGAAATTGAGCCGATCACCTTCCTTCACCAGACCTCCGCTGATGGCCTTTCCAACTGCGGCTTTCTCAGCGATCGCCACGGCGTCCGATAGCTCCTGTTCGACTGATCTCAATGCGCTGATGTTGTCCCGTTCTTCCATTTCAAGCTCGTTCAGGGACCACGCAGTCTCGGGTCCGACGGTCCGCCCCGTATGAACATCAACAACATTTTCCCATATCTCTTTGTCCTTGACGGTCCTCACTCGATAAGAGGGACTGTCCGATGTATCGAACGATATCGCGACGGTCCGTGACCCCGTATGCAATCGTTCGGCCATGGCGATAGCCTGAATGAGCGAAAGAGGCGCAGCACGGAACGCCGC
>CAWHQY010000050.1:0-20651 GCA_963831505.1 uncultured Alphaproteobacteria bacterium
CGAATAGGTATATTGCTCGGCGCCGCTGATCGTTCCGACATTGATGACCGGACCCCGGTAGAGCCGGCGGATTTCCAGCGTCACATAGGCGAGCGCGAAGATCAGTGCGCCGGCGGCGATCGTGTTGGCGTAGGGCGCGCCCACGGCGGCCCACGGCCGCATAGGCCAACAGCAGCATCAGCACCGCCGGCAGCGCATAGGCGAGCAGCAGCAGGTCGATGAAGCCGCCGTCGAACTGGACCGTCGTGAGAATGGGGTTCTCCAGCAGCAACAGCCCGGCCACGCCGACGACCCCGGCAAATGCGGTGAGCAGCATCGCGCCGATGTCGTGCACGATGCTGTTGGTGCGCAGCCGCAGCCGCTCGAGTCCGATCGCCATGGCCAGCGCGGAGCAGACTTCCAGCGCGAACTCCGCCAGCGTTGGCGTGACACGATAGACGTCGCCGCCATAGACCGCGTGGCGGATCTCCATGAATACCAACAGCACCGTGAACAGGATGGCAGCGGATTCCACGACGCGCAGCGGCGCATCGTCGACGCGGCGGCGCAGGAAGGTGCTTCCGATCCAGAACGATGCGGCGGGAATGCCGTAGCCCCAAAGCAGCCAATTGAAGATCGGCGTGGTGCCTACGGCGCCGCCCACAATGCGCGGCTCATCAACCGATGCGCAGCACCACGATGCCGGCGAGGATCGCGGCGAGCGAACGCAGGAACGGGATCGGCCGCTGCATCGAGATCCAGGCGGTGCCCATCGACATCAGCGCCAGCGCGATCGTGAGCCAGCCCTTTTCAAGCGCAAAAGTCAGCGCCAGCGCCAGCGCGCCAAGCGAGCCGGTGGCGAACAACGCGGTCGAGATCATCAGCCCCGGCCGGCTCTCGCGGCGGGCGAGGATTTCGGTCGCGCCGCCGAAGGCCGCAGCGAGAATCACGGCGAGGATCGCAAACGGGATCGAGCGGTCGAGATCCGCGATGCGGGCGTAAAGTGCGATCAACAATGCCAGCGGCACGAAGGTCGCCGTCGCCGACCACACCACGGGGACGATGGCGCTTGACGAGCGGCCTTGCGCGAGGAAGCCCGCGACGCCGAAGCCGGCGGCGAAGATTGCGGCCGTGACCAGGTGCAGCGTCACGGCTTGATCGGTGGCGCTCGGCCCGATGCCGGGCAGCGGGCCGCCGGGGATCACCAGCATGTCCGGGTTGCCGCGCACCGCCCACTCGGCGAAGACGATGAAGACGAACGCGGCGGCGGCGCCGATCGCCCCGGTCGCCGATGGCGCGCGCCAGGCGATTGCGAGCGTGCCGGCAACCAGGATCGCGAATGCAATCAGCGCCGTGTCGGCATGGAAGCTCGTCAGCACGATCGCCATGGCGCCGAACAGATAGGCGGCGAGCGACCCGGACGAGATCGGCTCGATCTGGCCTTCCTCGATCGAGGGGCCGAACATGAAGCCGCACACCACGAGCAGCGCCGCAAGGATGAAGCCGGCGACAATATGGAACACATGCGGCGCCACCATCGACGGGCCGCAGTCGAGACAGGGCAGCGTCCAGAACAGCGCGAAGGCGATGGCCGTGACCGCGAGCCAGCGCCACAGCCGGATACGCGCGAGCCCAAGCGAAGCCGCCGTGACGACGGCGAGATAGATATAGAGCGCCCAGTAATCGGGCTGGTCGGAGGAGACCAGCATCGGCGTGACGAAGGCGCCGACCACGCCGAGGCCCGCGAGCGCAGGTCCGTGCAGAAGGGCGGCGGCGAGCGTGCCGAGCGCCACCAGCCCGAGCAGGACAAAGGCGATGGCGGGTGCGAGGAAGCCGTAGAGCGCGTAGGCGGCGTAAACGGTCGCAAACGCCACTGCGGTGCCGGCCGCGGTCAGGATGGCCGGGATGTTGGCGATCGGCAGCGCGACGATATCGGAGATGCTTTCCTTGCGCCGCGTCCATTCGCCGGCCGCCAGCAGCGCCAATGCGAACAGGCCGCCGCAGAAAATGCGGACTTCGAGGACCGACCAGCCCCGCCTCGATCGAATAGCGGACCAGGAAGAAGCCGCCGAGCGCAAGCGTCAGGCCGCCGATCCAGACCACCCAGCGGGTCCCGAGCTGCTCCTCGAAACCGGGATGGGCCGGCGGCGGGGGCGGAGCCGCAGGTAATGGCGGCGGCGCGATCCCGGCCCTGGCGGCGTCAAGGTCGAGCGCGGGCGTTCCCGCACCAGGCGCGGCCGCGTTGTCCTGAGGGATCGGCGCCCGTTGTTCGGCGAGCAGTGGTGGGGCCGGCTCGGACGCCTGCTGGGGAATGGGCGGCGGCATCGGCCGTGTGGCCGCTGCGGCGGCTAACGCCTGCATGGCGTCGAGCCGTTCGCGCAGCTCATCGGCCCGGTTGAACGCCTTGCGCGCAATGACGAGGGCGACGATTGCGACCAGCAAGGCGAGAACGTCGAACGGCGAGTCGAACATGAAATCTCCAGGCCTCAAGCCCGAAGCGTTCGGGCTCACCAAAGTCAAACCTTTCAGCGCCGTCCGCTCACGCGCAAGCCGGGCGCCGGCCGCTCCTGCAGCACCTCGCGGCGGAAGCGAAGGTGCGGCGGGACGGCCGCCGGTCTGTGTCGACATCACACCGGTCGGCTCGACCAGCGCGCCCGCTTCCACAAGCCGGCGGAAATTCTGCTTGTGCAGATGCCTGCCAGAGATCGCTTCCACGGTCCGCTGCAATTCCGTAAGTGTAAATTCCGGCGGCAGAAGTTCAAATACCACAGGGCGATATTTCGTTTTCGCGAAGCCGCGCGATCGCGGTCGCGAGAAAATCCGCGGTGGTCGAAGTGCATGGAGACGCCGAGCGCGGGCAGCGACTTGCGCTGCAATGCCGCAGGCCGGCCGTCGCGGCGCGCTTCCTCCACGAGCCCCGCCTCGTAGAGCAGCTCGTAGCGGTCGAGCACGCGCTCCTCGTCCCAATGCATGCCTTCGGTACCGAACAGAGCCGCACCCGGTCGCGGCGTGGAAGCGCACGCGCCGCCTCCGGCGCCTCGCTTTGCCCCGCCCATCTGGTGAGTTCGGGAAGGATGTCGCGCGCGATCATCGCCGGCGGTGCTTCGCGCCAGTCTTCCCAGGGGAAGAAGCGATACCAGGGTTCGAAATCGGCCCCCGGCGCGCGTGTGCCGCTGTTATCCGCGGCGCGGGTCGGTGCCAGGTAGCCGATGGAGGCGACGTGCATGTCGGTATCGCGCGGCTGCGTGTGCCGGCCGCGATCGCCGAAAGTGTAGAGTTGTTCGACATAGCCGAGCCGAAGCCCGGTCTGCTCTTCGACCCAGGCGCGCAACCCGATCTCGAAGGTGCGGTGCGAGACTGCGTCGAACGGACCGAAGGGCAGGCCCGCGAGCTTGTGTCCATCGCTGCCGGAGGCGGTGAGGATCAACGGCTCATTGCCCTCGATCGCGACGATCGCCGCCGTCAGGCCGATCTCAATCGGCGTGAGAGGCTTGTCGATCATGCTAGTGTCCCGGCTCTAACATTCGCATCCCGTCGCGGTCGGCTCTCTTGCGAATGTCAGAGCCAAAGGGACACCAGCAATAATATCAATTATTCTCGGCGCGGTCTATCAGATTCGACATTCGACAACTTAAATCGCGGCAACACCGTAGCGAATGTCAAATCTACCGCACTGGCGGCAATCATGGGGCTATTCGAGTTCGACGAGGAACGGCTTGCCCTCGACCATCATGCTGGCCGGACCGATCTGGTCGAGCGCGCGGACCATGCGGCCGTCGCGGCCGAGCGCCTTGTCGGCGAGACTGACAATCAGCCGGTTGGGCGAGGCGATCGGGGAAGCGGCGCGGAGTTTCCGCGCGATCTCCATCTCGTCGCGATGCGGATTGAGCATGCAGGCGGCGGCAAACGCACTCGCGGTGGAGCGGCTGACGCCGGCATAACAATGGATCACCATGGGTGCAGTGCGGTCCCAGCTGCGCACGAAGTTCAAGACCTGCTCGACATGCGCGGCCGACGGCGGGGTGTAGCCCTCCATCGGTTCAGTGATGTCGTCCATCGAGACCTTCAGATGGTTGGCCGGAAGCACCGATACCGGCCGCTGCACCTGCTCGACATTGGCCATCACCGTCAACACATGGCTGGCGCCGGTGATCTTGACGATTTCGGGCAGGGCGGCGAGCGAGCAGACATGAATCATGGCGGTCCTTTCCCGGCGAATATAGGCCTCCGGTGAGTGCCGTGAAAGCAGGTTCGGAGCTTGCGTTCAAGCCTGTAACGAGTTGATCTCGCCAGGAATCGCTTCCTCGGCCTTGGCCGCGCTCCAGGGCGTCAGATAGTCCTCGCACACGCTTTCGGGCAGGCCCGGATCACGGCCGAACAGGCGCCTCGCTTCGGCTTCCGAAAAGCCCGCCAGGACGGTGGCTTCGAGATAGGCCGCGCCACGGTCGGCGTTCTTGATCTGCGCGGTGATGCTGGCGCTCAGGACCGGGGGCAGCCCGAAGCGGATGTGGATCGCGGATAACAGCCGCAGCTCAACCGCTTTGTAATCGCCGCCGAGGACTGCCTTGAACGGCGAGATCATGTCGCCGATGACATATTCCGGCGCATCGTGCAGCAGGGCGGCCAACCTGAGTTCTTCGTCGATCCGCGGCGTGTGCGCGCGCATCACGGCTTCGACCAGCAGCGTATGCTGCGCGACCGAGAAGATATGCGCACCGCTGGTCTGGCCGTTCCAGCGGGCGACCCGCGCCAGCCCATGGGCGATGTCGTCGATCTCGATGTCGAGCGGCGAGGGATCGATCAGGTCGAGCCGCCGGCCCGACAGCATCCGCTGCCAGACCCGCGCGTGTCGGCGGCGGCGCGTTTGGCCGCCGTCATTTGGCTTTGAGGCGCGGCGATCGCGGTTTCGCGCCGCAGCTTCCGTGGCAGAAGCAGGTGACGAGATGGTCGTTGACCATGCCGGTCGCCTGCATGAAAGCGTAGACGATGGTCGGGCCGACGAACTTGAAGCCGCGCCCCGAGAGCTCCTCGGAGATCTTGATCGAGACCGGCGTGGAGCCGGGAACGCTCGCCGTGGTCTTGAACTGGTTCACCTTCGGCCTGCCGTCGACGAAGTCCCATAAAAGCTTCGAGAAGCCCGGGCCTTCGTCCATGATCTTCAGGTAGGACTTCGCGCTTGCGATCGCGCCCTCGATCTTGGCGCGGTTGCGAACGATGCCGGCATCGTTCATCAGCACGTGGACCCTCTTGGCATCGTAGCGCGCGATCTTTTCCGGCTGGAAGTCGTCAAAGGCGCGGCGGAATTTGTCGCGCTTGCGCAGGATGGTGATCCAGGAGAGCCCGGCCTGAAAACCGTCGAGGATCAGCTTCTCATAGAGCGCGCGGTCGTCATATTCCGGCACGCCCCACTCGGTGTCGTGATAGGCGACGTAAAACGGGTCCTCCCCCGGCCAGGGGCATCGCATCTTGCCGTCGGGATGCAAGCGAGCGGGGCCGGCTCATGCGACGGTCTGCTTGGTGGCGGCGCGGATGGCGCCGGGATCGGCGAGGCGGATGCCGAGCCCGCCGGCGGTGAGCGCCAGTCCCGCATCGAGCGCATCGGTGACGCGATCCGTGCGGATCAGCGCCAGCCCGTTCTGGCCGAGGTCGAGCCCATGGTGCCGACCTGCTTGTCGCCGGCCAGGATCGTGCTGCCGGCCTCGGGCGGCGCGCCGTCGAGTGTCACGCGCACGGTTCGGGTGCGCGCGGTACCGCGATGCTGCATCCGCGACACCACCTCCTGCCCGACATAGCAGCCCTTGTCGAAATCGACCCCATGCAGGCGGTCCATATTGGTCTCGTGTGGGAAGGCATCGCCATACATGAAGTCGAGCCCGCCGCGCGGCACGCCGGTTGCGATGCGATGCGCCTCATAGGCGGCACTGTCGGCGAGGTCCGCGCCGATCAGGCCGGCGACTTCCGGGGCCAGGTCTTTGGAGCGAGAATACGCCAGCCGAGCGCCGTATCTCTCGGATCGGCGAAGGCGAGGTCCGGCTTCATCGCAGGCTCGCCGTCCCAGGCTGCGATCACGCCGAGGCTGTCGGAGAGGTTTTCCACCGTGACCTTGGCGCGGAGCTTGTAGAAGCCGAGCTTGTCGGCGAGGCTTTGCGCCAGCGGCCGCGGGCAGTCGATCAGCAAGCCGCCACCATGGCCGCTTGGTGCTTCCGTAATAAGGAAATCGATCGTGATCTTGCCCTGCGGCGTGAGCAGCGCGCCGAACCGGCCGAGCCCGGGCGAGAGCTGCGTCACGTCGGTGGTGACCAGGCCATTGAGAAAGTTGCGTGCGTCCTCGCCGGATATCTTGACCACGCCCCGGTCGGGAAGAAACGCTGCTTTCATAAGAGGTTGCTCTTGAAGTTCCTGTTGAAACGCAACTCACCGATATCACATGGGAAGCTAAGTCGCTAAGGTGCTGTGAACAAGGCCGCGCGGCCCAATTCCCTGAAATGACGCTGTAGAGTTATGACTCGGCAACGTTTGATACCATTCTAAAATCCGGCACCGTGGTCAGCCAGGACGGCGAGGGGGTCCGCGACATCGGCATTCGCGCTGGCCGCATCGCCGAAATCGGCGGATTGGGGCAGGCGAGCGCGGCCGAGATCATCGATTGCAAGGGCCTGCACATCCTGCCCGGCGTGATGGACACGCAGGTGCATTTCCGCGAGCCGGGGCTGACCCATAAGGAAGATCTGGAGACGGGCTCGCGCAGCGCGGTCATGGGCGGGGTGACCGCGGTATTCGAGATGCCGAACACCAATCCGCTGACGGTCACGGAAGAAACCTTCACCGGCAAGATCAGGCTTGGCCGCCATCGCATGCATTGCGATTTCGCCTTCTTCATTGGCGGCACGCGCGAGAACGTTCAGGATCTGCCTGAACTTGAACGCGCGCCCGGCTGCGCCGGCGTCAAGGTGTTCATCGGCTCCTCGACCGGCGCGCTCCTGGTGGAGGACGACGAGAGTTTGCGCAGGATATTCCAGGTGATACAGCGGCGGCGCGCTGCCTTTCACGCGGAGGACGAATATCGCCTCAACGACCGCAAGGGGCTGCGCGTCGAGGGCGATCCGCGCTCGCATCCCCTCTGGCGCGACGAGACTGCCGCGCTGATGGCGACCGAACGTCTGGTCAAGCTCGCGCGCGAGACGGGCAAGCGCATCCATGTGCTGCACATCTCGACGAGGCAGGAGATCGAATATCTCAGGGATCACAAGGACGTCGCCTCCTGCGAGGCGACGCCGCATCACCTGACCATGGCGGCGCCCGAATGCTACGAGCGGCTCGGCACCCCGCCCACTGAACCCGCCCGTGCGTTCGGCCGATCACCGCGAAGGCATCTGGCGCGGCATCGAGCAGGGCATCGTCGATGTGCTCGGCTCCGACCATGCCCCGCATACGCTGGAGGAGAAGGCCAAGGCCTATCCGGCGTCGCCCTCGGGGATGACCGGGGTGCAGACGCTGGTGCCCTTGATGCTGGATCACGTCAATGCGGGACGACTGTCGCTGCAGCGCTTCGTCGATCTCACCAGCGCCGGCCCCGCGCGGCTCTTCAACATTGCCTGCAAGGGCCGGATTGCGGCCGGCTACGACGCCGATTTCACGGTGGTCGATCTCAAGCGCAGCGAGACCATCACCGACAAATGGGTCGCCTCGAAGGCCGGCTGGACGCCCTATGACGGGATGCGGGTCACCGGCTGGCCGGTCGGCACCTTCGTCCGCGGCAAGCGCGTGATGTGGCAGGGCGAATTGGTGTCGCCGTCATCCGGCGAGCCGGTGCGGTTCCTGGAGACGCTGAAGGCTTAGGGCTTATCGGGGACTTACTGCTTGGTGAGCGAGATCGAGAACTCGCCATTGTGCACGCGCGAGGGGATTTCCCTCGGCGAATTTCGCGACCGCATCCTCGCCATAGGTGCCGACCAGCTCGGCGAGCGCCGCGAACAGGCTGGCCTGCGCCAGGCAGTCTCCGTCGACGCCGTCATGGCGCGCTTCCGCCCAGGCCTCGTTGAGGTAGCTGAGCGCGGCCTTCTTCTGCTCGTGGTCGGGCAAGGCATCGCGGGCGAAGGCGAAGGAGAAAGGATGCATGAATTCAACGAGCGAAGTTACAGCGATTTCGTTGCGGAACGCGTCGGAGGTGTGTGCTTTAGCATGCTTACCCGCGCCGCCTAGACCAGTTCTTTAGGAAGGGTTAACGGCACTTCAGACATTCGTCGGCGTATTCCTGCCGCTCACCAGCCCGCCTTGAATCAGCTCCAGAACCGCGCGTGGTGAGGCGCAAAGATGGCGTGCGCCCGCAGCCGTCAACTCGTCGGGGCTTCCGTAGCCGTAAGTTACACCGATCGCATCCATGCCGTTGCTCTTCGCACCGACGACGTCATGACTGCGATCGCCGATCATCAGCGCCTGTGACGGATCGACACCGGCTTGCCGCAGCGCATAGGCCAGAAGGTCGCTCTTGTGGACGCGCGTGCCGTCCAGCTCGGAGCCGAAGACGTGCTCGAAATAGCTGTTAAGCCCGAAATGATCGACGATGCGCGTGGCGAACACATGCGGCTTGCTGGTGGCGACGAACATGCGCCCTCCCGATTGGCTGAGCGCAACCAGAACATGCTCGATATCGGGATAGACGCTGTTCTCGAACAGCCCGACGTCGGCAAATCGCTCGCGATAGAGCTCGAGGGCGCGATCGGCGAGGCCCTCGCCGCCGAGCAGTACCGCAAAGCTCGCCCGTAGCGGCGGGCCGATGCACCAGGTCAGTTCGTCCTGCGAAGGAACAGGCCGATCCAGCTTCCGCAGCGCGTATTGGATCGAGCCGGTGATGCCGGGCTTGGGGTCCGTCAACGTGCCGTCGAGATCGAAGAACAGCGCGGGCTCAGTTGGCATAGCGTGCCGTCAGGTCGCGCGAAATCTTCGAGCCCTCGTCGATATAGCGGCGGATCGCGACCATCGCCGCGGGCGTGCAGGTCCGGTAGGTCTGCTGGAAGCCGTTATAGCCGCGGTTGAAGCCCGCGATCATGCGGGCGCGGCGGTCGCCGGACGGCGTTTCCGCATCGATCAGCGCCTGCATCTGGTTGCGCCATTTGGGGCCTTCATTGCTGCCGCAAATGCCCCGGAGATAATGCAGCGTGCCGAGGATCTCGGCCAGCCGCTGCAGGTCGCCGTCGAAGGGCGCCGCGGCGTCCTGGGCGCGGACGGGGGCGCTAAGGCAGGCAAGTACGGCAAATATGGCGAAGAGGCGCTTGGGCATTCTGCGGTCCACGGGATGGCCAGCGTGATAGCCCTTTAAATGCGCTGGAAGCAAGGCGCGAAGGTTAGCTCTCAACCAGCCGTCGGGCGGCCTCGACCACCTCCAAAAGGCCGCCGGTGAGCTTGAGATCGCCGAAGGCTGCAGGCGCAAGCCATTTGAAGTCGTCGTGCTCGTCGTTCAGCACCACCTCCCGGGCCGCCCAGCGCGCTGCAAACGACATGATGACGTAATGGCCGCCGCCGGCCGCTGCCGGCAACACCTCGCGCCAGCCGGCGAGCCCGACGATGCCGATCTGCAAGCCCGTTTCCTCGTCGACCTCGCGGGCGAGCGCGGCGTGCAGGCTTTCCCCGAATTCGACCCGTCCGCCCGGCAGCGAATAAAACCCCTTGCCCGGCGAGCGCGCGCGCCGCACCAACAGGACCTTGCCGTCGCGGAATATGACCGCGCTGACGGCGAGCTGGGGACGGATGGATGGATCGGGGGATGCCACGGCGATCAGGCCGCCATGATGGTCTCGACGTCGGCCTCGTAGCCGCCGTTGATGACGCCGCCGGCCGCCACCACCAGTGGCTTCAGCCAGCCGATCGCCTGCTCGGCGAGCTTGGCCTTGGTCGCGTCCTGGGTCGCCTCGCGCATCGCGGTGCCGACCTCATTCAGGATCGAGGTCATGGTCTCCGTCATCTGGTCGAATTCGGCGCGGACATCGGCATCGGCGGACTTATAGGCCGAGATTGCCAGATCGCGCGCCTTGAAATTGGACGCCGTGAAATGTTCGGCATAGGACAAAGGATGCCACTGCAAAAAGTCTTCCGAGCACTCCGGCATGTCCGGAATCATCTCGAGCAGCATGATGGCTTCGTTGAAATGGTTGAGATAGTCGGTGGCGAGCCCGGTCTGCGGATTGATATTGGCAGCCTTGAGTGCCGCCGCGCTGGATCCCGGCCCGAGGACAGTGGCGGCGAGCGATCAGATCGCGCGGATGGTTGGGCCGTGGAGCTCATCGGTCGCAGTGTTCCGGGTCGGGGTTAAAAGGTGCTGAACGGATGACCATTTAGGCTACAGAATGTGCGGACGTTTCGTCATTACTTCACCTCCCGCGGCGATACGGCTGGTATTTGGCTATGCCGAGCAGCCAAATTTCCCGCCACGGCATAATGTCGCGCCTACACAACCTATACCTGTTATTATTATCGAAAATGGTGCGCGGCATTTCAGATTGATGCGCTGGGGGCTGATACCGTCCTGGGTCAAGGATCCCCGTAAAATTACCCTCCTGATCAACGCACGCTCGGAGACGGTGAACGAGAAGCCTGCCTTCAAGAACGCCATGCGGCGGCGGCGCTGCCTGATCCCGGCCGACGGCTATTACGAATGGCAGGTCGCGGGGGGTCGCAAGCGGCCCTTTTTCATCCATCGGCGCGACGGCCATCTGTTCGGCCTTGCTGCGCTTGCAGAGACCTGGATCGGCCCGAACGGCGAGGAACTCGATACGGTGGCGATCGTCACGGCCGCGGCGAGCGCCGACCTGGCGGTGCTGCATCACCGCGTCCCGGTCACGCTGATGCCGGATAATTTCGCACGCTGGCTCGATTGCAGCGAAGACGACGCCACGCCCGTCATGGCCATGCTGAGAGGCCCGCGCGAGGGCGAGTTCGCCTGGCATGAGGTGTCGACGCGGGTCAACCACGCTGACAATGACGACGCGCAACTGCTGCTGCCGATCACCGACGAGCAGCGCGCCGCGGAGGAGGCGCCGAAGCCGAGGAAGGCAGCGCCGCGCAAGGCGCCGCCGCCTTCGGCCGATGACGGGCAGGGGAGCTTGTTTTGAACGACGTGCAGCGTGAAGCCCGCATGAGCGTAGCGACATGCGGGATGTGAGGGGCGCCCCATCTACTTCCTGTCATTGAAGACATTCAGCGCGGCGTATTGCAGCAGCATGATGGTCTTGGCGTCGACGATGCGGCCGTCAGCGATCATCGCGAGCGCCTCGTCGATGGAAAGCTCCAGCACCTCGATCTCCTCGCCTTCTTCCGCGAGGCCGCCGCCAGCGCCGACCTTCATCTCGGGCTCGTATTCGGCGACGAAGAAATGCAGCTTCTCCGTCACCAGCCCCGGGCTCGTGAAGGCCTCGAACACCTTGTGGACGTCGTGCAGGCGATAGCCGGTTTCCTCCTCGGCCTCGATGCGGATCCGGTTTTCGGGGAATTCATTGTCGAGCAGGCCCGCGGCAGCCTCGATCAGGAGATCGTCGTAGCCGTTGACATAGGCCGGATAGCGGAACTGCTTCACCAGCACGACGGTGCGTTGTTTGCGATTGTAGGGCAGCAGCGTCGCGCCGTTGCCGCGGTCACAGCTCTCGCGGCGCTGCGTCTGCCACTCGCCGTCGGCGCGCCGCCACTCGAAGGTGGTGGACGTCAGCTTGGTGTAGCTGTCGGAGAGCAGGCGGACGTCCTTGACGCGGATGCGGTCGGAAATGCTCATGCGTGCTTCCGGTTACGGCGTGGGTTCGCGGCCGTCGAGCCATTTGGCGAAGGTGACGCGCTTCTGGTCGTAATATCCAAGCGCCTCGTAGAAAGCATGGACCCTGGCGTTGTCGTCGCGGACCATCAGTTGAAGCTTGGCGATGCCGCGCTCGCGAAGCCAGTCTTCCGCCGCGGTCATGATTTCGCGGCCATAGTCCTTGAGGCGGTGGTCGGGGTCGACACTGACGTAATAGACCCAGCCGCGGTGGCCGTCATGGCCGACCAGCACCGACGCCACCAGCGCGCCGTCGCGGCGGCCGAGCAGCACCGTCGCATTGTTTTCCTTCCGCGCCAGCGCAATGTCGCCGGCGGGATCGTTCCATTCGCGCGTCAGGCCGCACCGCTGCCAGAGGCGGGTCACCTCCGGGATGTCGCTTTCCTCGATGGACGTGACGGTCAGCGCGGGGCCGTTCGATTTCGTGCTCACAGCACCTTGCCGGGATTCATGATGCCGTTGGGATCGAGCATCGCCTTGAACGCGCGCATCAGCTCGATCGCGGTCTTGTCCTTGACGTCGGGCAGCTCGTCGCGCTTGAGCACGCCGATGCCGTGCTCGGCCGAGATCGAGCCGCCCATCTTGAGCACGATGTTGAACACGACCTTGTTGACCTCGTGCCACTGGTTCATGAAGTCGGCGGTATTGCCGCCGACGGGCTGGCTGACATTGTAATGAATGTTGCCGTCGCCAAGATGGCCGAACGGCACCGGCCGCGAGCCCGGGATCAGTTTCACCACGGCCGCATCCGCCTCCGCGATGAAATCAGGCACGGCCGCGACAGGCACGGAAATGTCGTGCTTGATCGAGCCGCCTTCCGGCTTCTGCGCCGCCGACATTTCGTCGCGCAGTTTCCAGAATGCCTGGCGCTGGCTCAAATTCGCCGCGATCACGGCGTCGTCGACGATGCCGTCTTCCATGCCCTTTTCCAGGATCGCTTCCAGCGTGGCGCGCGCGTCGTCGCGCGACGACGATAGCTCCATCAGCACATACCAGCGGTGCTTGCTCGCCAGCGGATCGCGCACGTCGATGCCGTGGCGGATCGAGAAATCGACGGCGACGTCGGAGAGCAGTTCAAAGCTCGTCAGCGTGCCGGCGGCCTCGTTCTGCGACAGCGACAACAGCTTCAGCGCTTCCGCCGGCGATTTCAACCCGACATAGGCCGTCTCGATCGCGCGCGGCTTCGGGAACATCTTCACCGTCGCCGCGGTGATGATGCCGAGCGTGCCTTCCGCGCCGATGAAAAGGTTGCGCAGATCGTAGCCGGTGTTGTCCTTTTTCAGTTTGGACAGGAGATTCAGCACGCGCCCGTCGGCGAGCACGACCTCGAGGCCGAGCGCCATCTCGCGCGCGACGCCGTAGGCGAGCGCGGTGGTGCCGCCGGCATTGGTCGAGAGATTGCCGCCGATGGTGCAGCTTCCCTCCGCGCCGAGCGACAGCGGGAACAGGCGGTCGACCTCGGCGGCGCGCTGCTGCGCGACCTGCAGGATCACGCCGGCCTCGCAGGTCATGGTGTTCGACGCGGGATCGACCTCGCGGATCCTGTCCATCCGCTTCAGCGAGATCACGACCTCGCCGTTATGCGGCGTCTGGCCGCCGACGAGGCCGGTGTTGCCGCCCTGCGGCACCAGCGCGATCCTGTGCTCGCTTGCGAGCTTGCAGATTGCAGCGACTTCGGCGGTCGAGCCCGGGCGCAGCACCAGCGGCGAATGGCCGTGGAAGAGGTCGCGCTCCTCGGTGGTGTAGGGCGCGATATCGGCGGCATCCGTCAACGCATATTTGTCGCCGACGATCTTGCGGAATTTTGCGATGATGTCGCCGGAGAGGGAAGCAGAGGCCGCCGCCGGTTGCACGATGTTCATTGCCTTCAAGTCCAAGCCCTTCAAGTCCAAGCGCTTCAAGTCCAAGCGCTTAAAAGTCAGTCACGCCCGACGGCCGCGCGGCGCAGGCGGTCATTGATGGCCTCGCCCAGCCCGTGGTTCGGGATGGGCATCACCGCGATCGTCCGTGCCGCCTTGGCGTCGAGCGCGCGAAGATAGCCGAAAAGATTGGCGGCGGCTTCATTGAGATCACCCTGCGCCGACAGATTCATGACTGCGGCGGCCTTTTCCGCGCCCGCGATCGCTTGGCCGAATTCTTGGTCGATTTCTTGGCCGAAGGCGAGCAGCGCCTCGCCGGGCTCGATCGAATTGGCGTTGAGGCGAACGCGGGTGCGCGGCGCGTAATGCGAGGCGAGCATGCCCGGCGCGAGCGGCTGGCCGCTGTCGCTTTCGGCGTCGCGAGGGCCCTGCACGAGCGCGCGGCCAAGCACGCGCTCGATGTCCTCGCGCGGCAGGCCGCCGGGGCGGAGCAGCATCGGCGTCTCGAAACATCCGACGATGGTGGATTCGACGCCGACCGCAACCGGCCCACCGTCGACGATGAGGTCGATGAGGCCGTCGAGATCGCTTCGCACATGCGCGGCCGTCGTCGGCGAGACGTGGCCGGAGAGATTGGCCGACGGCGCCACCACGGGCTTGCCGAATGCTTCGAGGATCGCGCGCGCGATCGCGTGCGAGGGGATTCGGATCGCGACGGTGTCGAGTTCCGCGGTCGCAAGTTCCGCCACCGCGCAGTGGGCCGTCTTCGGGAGCACCAGCGTCAGCGGGCCAGGCCAAAAGGCCTCGGCGAGCCTCATCGCGGAGTCGTCGAAACGGCCGATCCGCCGGGCGGCGGCGAGATCGCCGACATGCGAGATCAGCGGGTTGAACGCAGGGCGGCCCTTGGCGTGGTAGAGCCGGGCGATGGCGGCAGCGTTGGTGGCATCTGCCCCGAGGCCGTAGACGGTCTCGGTCGGGAACGCGACCAGGCCGCCGGCTGCAAGCGCGCGCGCCGCGGAGGCCGTGGCGGCCTCACCGGCGGGCAGAATCTCGGTCGTCAGGCCCACTTTCATGAGGCTCAAAATACCCAAAATCGGCTTCTTGCGGTGCGCGACACCCAAGGCTATAAGCCGCGGTCTTAGTCGGAGTGTGGCTCAGCCCGGTAGAGCACTGCGTTCGGGACGCAGGGGTCGCAGGTTCAAATCCTGCCACTCCGACCACTATTTTCAACACTTATATATCGAACCGGGACAGTTATCGGGACAGTTACGAGCCCGATCCACCCGATCCCCCTCAAATGAAAAGCCCCGCCGCGGCAAACGGCAGGGCCAGTCACATGGGGATAATCAGCACCGACGACATTGCCGAAATCGCAGGAGAACGTCAAGCGCGCTCTCTGCAAGCCCGGTTTGCGCTCGGCTATTCTTTTGCCAATACGGTCGCAGCACTCGCCTTCGCGGTGTCGCGATGAGTGCCCAGCAGATTGGAATTGCCCTCCGTGGGCGCCGCAACGGTTCCGGCTGGCTTGTGAGTTGCCCCTGTCCGAATCATGGAAAGGGACGTGGAGACCGCAGCCCCTCGCTCTCGGTTACGGACGGCGACGAAGGGCGGATATTGCTCCGCTGCTTCGCCGGCTGCGACTTCATAGACATCCTGGATGAGCTGAAACATCGCGGCTTGGTCGAGGGAACGCGATCGGATCGACCTCCGCAACCCATTCGCGTAGTCGAGCAAAAGCCCGACGCGGATGCGCTGGTCATCTGGCGCGCCTCCGTAGAAGCCCCGGAAACAATCGTTGACGAATATCTCAATCGTCGCGGCATCTACTTGCGCCCTCCCATGCTTCGTTGCCGGCTTGATCGCCGATCGATGGTGGCGGCCGTGCAGGCACCGGACAGCTCGATCATTGCAATACAGCAGACCTGGCTCACCAGCACGGGCGAGAAGGCGCAAGCCAAACGACTGACGACCGGAGCCCTAGGCAACGGTGCGGTGCGCCTGGGTGCCACGGCTCGAGCAATGGGTCTAGCTGAGGGTGTCGAGACGGCACTCTCTGCCATGCAACTGACCGGCATGACGGTATGGGCCTCGCTTGGTGCGGCACGGCTGCACAACCTGGAGCTCCCTCCGCAAGTCGAGGAGCTTCACATCTTCTGCGATAACGATGAGCCCGGATGGATAGCCGCAAAGCGAACAGCGGATGTGCACACCCACTTGGGGCGCAAGGTTTATCTCAGGGAGCCTCCGGACTACTGCAAGGACTACAACGATTTTCTAAATGTCATTGCCGATCGTGATGGCCGCGAGCTGGAGGGCGCAGCATGAGCGTCTCATCTAGCGATTCCGAAGTGAAGGTTTTCAGCCGACTGCGACCCGTCACCGCTGAGGAAAAGGTCACGCCATCCATCGCGCCGCTGCAATGGCTCGATATGTCCGCCTGGGATCACACACCGATTCCTGAACGCAAGTGGGCGATCAGGGATCGGGTGCCGCTCAAGCAGGCGGGGCTATTCTCCGGTGAAGGCGGCACCGGCAAAAGCATCATCGAGCTGATGAAAAACGTTGCCCATGTGTCAGGAAAGGACTGGCTCGGCTCGATGCCCGAACCAGGGCCGGCCTTCTATCTCGGCGCCGAGGACGATCACGAGGAAATCCACATCCGCCTGGCGGCCATAGCGAAGCACTACGGCGTGTCATTCAATGATCTGACCAACGGCGGCCTGCATGTTCTGCCCCTGCTTGGGCAGGACGCTACGCTATGTGCTGTCGGCAAAAGCGGCAAGGTCGAGGTCACCAGCCTCTACCGTCAAATCTATGAGGCCGCCGGCGACATCAAACCGAAGAACATCTCGATCGACACGCTATCGAGGGCCTTCTCAGGCAATGAGATTGACCGGGTGCAGGTCTATGCGTTCGCGATGCACATGCAGGCCTTAGCAATGGTGTCGGAGGGCTCGGTCACGGTACTCAGCCATCCCAGCTTGCAGGGCATGAGTTCGGGCTCCGGTCTTTCAGGGTCCACGGCCTGGCATGGCGCCTTCCGGTTCCGGCAGTATCTCAAGAGCGCCAAGGCTGACGCTGGAGAGCAACCCGATAACGATCTTCGCGAACTGGAGTTCAAGAAAAACCAGTACGGGCCTCGCGGCGACAGCCTCATCTTGCGCTACCAACACGGCCTACTCCTGCCCGAAGCCGGGGTTTCCGACCTCGACAAGGCATCACGGGGAGCCAAAGCAGAGGACCTGTTCATGGACCTGCTGCGGCGGTTCACTGCCGATGGCCGGAATGTGAGCGACAAGCCGAACGCGCCGAACTACGCGCCGACAGCCTTCGCGAAAGAGGACGAGGCCAAAAGGTATCGGCTCAAAAAGTCCGACCTTGAGCAGGCGATGCGCGACCTCTTCAGGAACCAAAAACTCCGCATGGAGCAATACGACAAACCGAGCCTCGGTCGATCTAGGCTGGCAACCACCTGAACCGAGATCGTGCCTATGCCTATCCCGCCAATCGGAAGTAAGCACGTCAGGTGCTTACTCCCATAAGGGTAGGCAGGGAGTAAGTACGCACCCGGAGTAAGCACCTAAAATGGGAGTAAGCACCCAGTGAGCACCGAGTAAGCACCGGAGTAAGCACCTGATAGAACAAAGTTGGAATATGCAGTGAAGAAACAGACGAAAAACAGCGGATTGATACCCTGGAGGCCTGGCGAGAGCGGGAATCCCGCAGGAAGACCTCATTGGTTCGCGGAATAAGTTCTCAGAGGACGTGATCCAGGCCTTCGCGGTGGACTGGGCTGCCGGCGGACCTGAGGCGATCGCGCGAGTGAGGGTAACGGATCCGAGCACCTACATGCGCGTCGTGGCGTCGATCCTGCCCAAGGACATCCTGATCGGGATTGAAAACCGACTGCCTGGCGGGCTCGATCCTGAGGACTGGAACATGCTCACGCGCATTGTCGGCGTGGTGAGGGAACTGGCGCCGACTGCAAGCGGTGACCAGATCGAGGATGCACTGCGCAGTGCACTGGCCAAACCAGTTGTGGACGTTAATTAAGCGGGTTGCCGCGACCAACTTGAACAGCGCTTCGCCGCGAGAACCGTGGCGTCGAAGTCGGCTTCGGGCAGCCTCATCTTTGCATCGAGGCGCGCAGCATGCATCCGGCACCGTAGTTCGAATGACGGTGATCGAGTACTGAGGAAGTCACAGAGCGCGTCGAAAAATTCCTCTCTAGTCCGATCGGTGGACATCGCGGTGTTTCCTAGTGATTCGGGTGATCATTGTACCTCCGCATGAGGCGGTTTTGCAGCCAGGTTGCGGGCCGTCTCGACCACACTAGCCTGCCGCTGTGCTCGCTACCGTCAAGGACAAGCCTTCGGCGCTACGCGCAGCAGCCTGGCGAACTGTGGTCGGGACGGAAGAATGCTCGCGGCGCGGGTCGAACAAAAGAATTGCAAAAGGCAGGCCAAGCCGGAATAGCCGATCACAGTTTCCACAACCCGGCAGATTTGGAAAATAACCGTTGACCCTAGAAATCACGATGGTATTCTGTTTCCGTAAGTCACGTTTCCATAAATGGGGATTTAGCGATGAAATACGGATATGCGCGAGTGAGCTCTAAGGCTCAGGACTATCAGGCCCAGGTCGAGGCTCTGAAGGCGGCCGGCTGCGAGAAGATCTACAGCGAGAAGCAGTCCGGCAAGTCCCGGGATGGCCGTCCCGAGTTCGCCAAGCTGATGAAAGCGCTGTTGCCTGGCGATACGGTCGTGGTGACGAAGCTGGACCGTCTGGCCCGCTCCAGCCGTGACCTTCACAACATCCTGCATGAGCTGGATGGCCTCTCTGCGGGCTTCACAAGCCTCGGGGAAAGCTGGTGCGATACGACTACCGACGTTGGCAGGCTGATGTTGACGATCATGGGCGGCATTGCTCAGTTCGAGCGCAGCCTCATTCGCAGCCGCACCGATGCCGGCATTGAGCGGGCCCGGCGCCAGGGCAAGAAGTTTGGACGGCCGGAGCGTTTAGACGATGGCCAGAAGCGGGTCATTGCCGACCGCTATGGCAAGGGCGCAACCATCCCCGAGCTTGCCGAGGAATATGGCGTTGGCGTCGGCACCATCTGGAGGGCGCTTCAACCCGAAACCCAGGCTGCGGCGTAAGGGCAAGTGAGCTGGTTGGTTGGTCAGGTTAAGGCGTGACTGAAATGCAACGCACGGCATAAGCGTAGCGTGGTTTGGTTTGGCCAACCATGGTTTTGGCGCGATCTGAAACAGGCAGTTTTTGACCCACAACAAGATATATTTTCTGGCAGACATTTTCGAAAGACGACATTGTCCCCCGCCTGGTTCGGGCCTGCGCTACCGGCTGTGGCTGCAAAGCAACAATCAGCCAGGGCGCGGCGGTGGCTTGAGCCGCAAACAAACGGCCCAGTGGAACCGGCTGGTCGCCGAGTTGTCACTCTGACGTGGAAGGGAACTTTGCTCAAATGAATTGATCTTTTTGGATTGGGCTGCCTAGACAAGGCCAACCTGCTTGCTCCTATCGACGTAGATCCAGACGGTCATGAGAAGGATTTCCTTACTCGGTCGAAAGCGTGATGCTGACGGTTCTTGACCTTGATCCAGTGAGGCGATCGGCCGCCGCGGTAAGGTCGGTCGCCGCGCTTTGACACCAGCCCCTCGAGGCCCATGTCGCAAGCCGCGCGAAACAAGTCCGGCCCGATCGCGCCTTGTTCGAATGGATTGACAAAGATGCCATCTGGCCGGCCTCGGAGTAACCGTTCCAAATTGCTCTTGCGCATCGACAGCGGCAGATTGCGAAGGTCCTCTCCGTCGAGCGCCAGGACATCGAAGGCGCAGAACTGAACCTCCTCATTGTACTTGTTGGAGTGCAGAGCATTGAAGTCGGGCAGACCATCCACGCAAAGAACGACAGCTTCGCCATCGATCACAAATCGTTTGTTGCGGTTCTTGAGGGCCGCCTCAACGATCCACGGGAAGCGCTTGGACCAGTCATAGCCGCCGCGCGTGATCAGGCGAACGCGATCGCCATCGCGCTCGACGCGGACGCGGTAGCCGTCATACTTGATTTCGTGAAACCACTCCGGGTCCGCAGGCACGGCCTTACCGACAGTGGGAATGCAGAAATCGAACTTGGGCATGGCCTCAAAATAGGCGTTGCCGGCTGCTATTGCGAATCGGATGAGGCCACTTATCAAGTCGGTCTTTAGACTTTGGGCCAAAAATGTTCTTCGGGCGCATTGCCGCGCAGTTGTTAGCTTTTGCCGCGATCGCAGGGGTTTTCGGTGAAATTCCGATAGTGAGCGAGTGGGCCTTTTGGTTCATGGTCGGGGCTTACCTACTGTGGCTCGGCGTTAACCGCCTGTCCAAGAAACGTATCAAGGCAGTGCTCATGTTATCCCTCTTGTTGACTATAATTGCCATTGTGGGCGTCTTCATCGAAATACCAATGGTCAGCAAATACGCCTTTTGGATAATGGCAGCCTCTTATGTCATCATAGTTGCCAGCACCGACGTCTTCCGCACCAGTGACTGACATCAGCGCCAGTCGGCAGTCGTCACGCATGATTCCTCATCTGCACGAACATCTGCGTCACGTCACTGAGCCGAAGCTTCTTGTCTCGCGGCCCTTGGTATTGCCTGAGCGCGTGAAGCCCGACGCGGATGCGCTGGTCATCTGGCGCGCCTCCGTAGAAGCCCCGGAAACAATCGTTGACGAATTGAAATGCGCCTAACTGGGGAGATCCAAAGGTCGCCTCCGCCGGGGCCTGTCCGCGATCGAGCCCTTGAGAAGGCGTTTGATGCCCTGGATCGGATTACTCGGTTTTGAGTGGAGGCTTAGCCGACTCACTGATAAGCGTGGCGCTGGATGGCTACCACCCTAGCGCCCTCCGGTTTTAACGCACCGGTGACTCGCTTTGAGTCACTGACGACGGTTCTACGGACAGGTCTAGGGAGCAAACAAGACTCCGAGTTCGATAAACACGATCCCCATCGCGA
>CAWHQY010000051.1:0-13548 GCA_963831505.1 uncultured Alphaproteobacteria bacterium
AGCTCCAGAACCGCGCGGTGAGGCGCAAAGATGGCGTGCGCCCGCAGCCGTCAACTCGTCGGGGCTTCCGTAGCCGTAAGTTACACCGATCGCATCCATGCCATTGCTCTTCGCACCGACGACGTCATGACTGCGATCGCCGATCATCAGCGCCTGTGACGGATCGACACCGGCTTGCCGCAGCGCATAGGCCAAGGTCGCTCTTGTGGACGCGCGTGCCGTCCAGCTCGGAGCCGAAGACGTGCTCGAAATAGCTGTTAAGCCCGAAATGATCGACGATGCGCGTGGCGAACACATGCGGCTTGCTGGTGGCGACGAACATGCGCCCTCCCGATTGGCTGAGCGCGACCAGAACATGCTCGATATCGGGATAGACGCTGTTCTCGAACAGCCCGACGTCGGCAAATCGCTCGCGATAGAGCTCGAGGGCGCGATCGGCGAGGCCCTCGCCGCCGAGCAGTACCGCAAAGCTCGCCCGTAGCGGCGGGCCGATGCACCAGGTCAGTTCGTCCTGCGGAAGGAACAGGCCGATCCAGCTTCCGCAGCGCGTATTGGATCGAGCCGGTGATGCCGGGCTTGGGGTCCGTCAACGTGCCGTCTAGATCGAAGAACAGCGCGGGCTCAGTTGGCATAGCGTGCCGTCAGGTCGCGCGAAATCTTCGAGCCCTCGTCGATATAGCGGCGGATCGCGACCATCGCCGCGGGCGTGCAGGTCCGGTAGGTCTGCTGGAAGCCGTTATAGCCGCGGTTGAAGCCCGCGATCATGCGGGCGCGGCGGTCGCCGGACGGCGTTTCCGCATCGATCAGCGCCTGCATCTGGTTGCGCCATTTGGGGCCTTCATTGCTGCCGCCGCAAATGCCCCGGAGATAATGCAGCGTGCCGAGGATCTCGGCCAGCCGCTGCAGGTCGCCGTCGAAGGGTGCCGCGGCGTCCTGGGCGCGGACGGGGGCGCTAAGGCAGGCAAGTACGGCAAATATGGCGAAGAGGCGCTTGGGCATTCTGCGGTCCACGGGATGGCCAGCGTGATAGCCCTTTAAATGCGCTGGAAGCAAGGCGCGAAGGTTAGCTCTCCACCAGCCGTCGGGCGGCCTCGACCACCTCCAAAAGGCCGCCGGTCAGCTTGAGATCGCCGAAGGCTGCAGGCGCAAGCCATTTGAAGTCGTCGTGCTCGTCGTTCAGCACCACCTCCCGGGCCGCCCAGCGCGCTGCAAACGACATGATGACGTAATGGCCGCCGCCGGCCGCTGCCGGCAACACCTCGCGCCAGCCGGCGAGCCCGACGATGCCGATCTGCAAGCCCGTTTCCTCGTCGACCTCGCGGGCGAGCGCGGCGTGCAGGCTTTCCCCGAATTCGACCCGTCCGCCCGGCAGCGAATAAAACCCCTTGCCCGGCGAGCGCGCGCGCCGCACCAACAGGACCTTGCCGTCGCGGAATATGACCGCGCTGACGGCGAGCTGGGGACGGATGGATGGATCGGGGGATGCCACGGCGATCAGGCCGCCATGATGGTCTCGACGTCGGCCTCGTAGCCGCCGTTGATGACGCCGCCGGCCGCCACCACCAGTGGCTTCAGCCAGCCGATCGCCTGCTCGGCGAGCTTGGCCTTGGTCGTGTCCTGGGTCGCCTCGCGCATCGCGGTGCCGACCTCATTCAGGATCGAGGTCATGGTCTCCGTCATCTGGTCGAATTCGGCGCGGACATCGGCATCGGCGGACTCATAGGCCGAGATTGCCAGATCGCGCGCCTTGAAATTGGACGCCGTGAAATGTTCGGCATAGGACAAAGGATGCCACTGCAAAAAGTCTTCCGAGCACTCCGGCATGTCCGGAATCATCTCGAGCAGCATGATGGCTTCGTTGAAATGGTTGAGATAGTCGGTGGCGAGCCCGGTCTGCGGATTGATATTGGCAGCCTTGAGTGCCGCCGCGCGGGCCGCTGGATCCCGGCCCGAGGACAGTGGCGGCGAGCGATCAGATCGCGCGGATGGTTGGGCCGTGGAGCTCATCGGTCGCAGTGTTCCGGGTCGGGGTTAAAAGGTGCTGAACGGATGACCATTTAGGCTACAGAATGTGCGGACGTTTCGTCATTACTTCACCTCCCGCGGCGATACGGCTGGTATTTGGCTATGCCGAGCAGCCAAATTTCCCGCCACGGCATAATGTCGCGCCTACACAACCTATACCTGTTATTATTATCGAAAATGGTGCGCGGCATTTCAAATTGATGCGCTGGGGGCTGATACCGTCCTGGGTCAAGGATCCCCGTAAAATTACCCTCCTGATCAACGCGCGCTCGGAGACGGTGAACGAGAAGCCTGCCTTCAAGAACGCCATGCGGCGGCGGCGCTGCCTGATCCCGGCCGACGGCTATTACGAATGGCAGGTCGCGGGGGGTCGCAAGCGGCCCTTTTTCATCCATCGGCGCGACGGCCATCTGTTCGGCCTTGCTGCGCTTGCAGAGACCTGGATCGGCCCGAACGGCGAGGAACTCGATACGGTGGCGATCGTCACGGCCGCGGCGAGCGCCGACCTGGCGGTGCTGCATCACCGCGTCCCGGTCACGCTGATGCCGGATGATTTCGCACGCTGGCTCGATTGCAGCGAAGACGACGCCACGCCCGTCATGGCCATGCTGAGAGGCCCGCGCGAGGGCGAGTTCGCCTGGCATGAGGTGTCGACGCGGGTCAACCACGCTGACAATGACGACGCGCAACTGCTGCTGCCGATCACCGACGAGCAGCGCGCCGCGGAGGAGGCGCCGAAGCCGAGGAAGGCAGCGCCGCGCAAGGCGCCGCCGCCTTCGGCTGATGACGGGCAGGGGAGCTTGTTTTGAACGACGTGTAGCGTGAAGCCCGCATGAGCGTAGCGACATGCGGGATGTGAGGGGCGCCCCATCTACTTCCTGTCATTGAAGACATTCAGCGCGGCGTATTGCAGCAGCATGATGGTCTTGGCGTCGACGATGCGGCCGTCAGCGATCATCGCGAGCGCCTCGTCGATGGAAAGCTCCAGCACCTCGATCTCCTCGCCTTCTTCCGCGAGGCCGCCGCCAGCGCCGACCTTCATCTCGGGCTCGTATTCGGCGACGAAGAAATGCAGCTTCTCCGTCACCAGCCCCGGGCTCGTGAAGGCCTCGAACACCTTGTGGACGTCGTGCAGGCGATAGCCGGTTTCCTCCTCGGCCTCGAGGCGGATCCGGTTTTCGGGGAATTCATTGTCGAGCAGGCCCGCGGCAGCCTCGATCAGGAGATCGTCGTAGCCGTTGACATAGGCCGGATAGCGGAACTGCTTCACCAGCACGACGGTGCGTTGTTTGCGATTGTAGGGCAGCAGCGTCGCGCCGTTGCCGCGGTCACAGCTCTCGCGGCGCTGCGTCTGCCACTCGCCGTCGGCGCGCCGCCACTCGAAGGTGGTGGACGTCAGCTTGGTGTAGCTGTCGGAGAGCAGGCGGACGTCCTTGACGCGGATGCGGTCGGAAATGCTCATGCGTGCTTCCGGTTACGGCGTGGGTTCGCGGCCGTCGAGCCATTTGGCGAAGGTGACGCGCTTCTGGTCGTAATATCCAAGCGCCTCGTAGAAAGCATGGACCCTGGCGTTGTCGTCGCGGACCATCAGTTGAAGCTTGGCGATGCCGCGCTCGCGAAGCCAGTCTTCCGCCGCGGTCATGATTTCGCGGCCATAGTCCTTGAGGCGGTGGTCGGGGTCGACACTGACGTAATAGACCCAGCCGCGGTGGCCGTCATGGCCGACCAGCACCGAGGCCACCAGCGCGCCGTCGCGGCGGCCGAGCAGCACCGTCGCATTGTTTTCCTTCCGCGCCAGCGCAATGTCGCCGGCGGGATCGTTCCATTCGCGCGTCAGGCCGCACCGCTGCCAGAGGCGGGTCACCTCCGGGATGTCGCTTTCCTCGATGGACGTGACGGTCAGCGCTGGGCCGTTCGATTTCGTGCTCACAGCACCTTGCCGGGATTCATGATGCCGTTGGGATCGAGCATCGCCTTGAACGCGCGCATCAGCTCGATCGCGGTCTTGTCCTTGACGTCGGGCAGCTCGTCGCGCTTGAGCACGCCGATGCCGTGCTCGGCCGAGATCGAGCCGCCCATCTTGAGCACGATGTTGAACACGACCTTGTTGACCTCGTGCCACTGGTTCATGAAGTCGGCGGTATTGCCGCCGACGGGCTGGCTGACATTGTAATGAATGTTGCCGTCGCCAAGATGGCCGAACGGCACCGGCCGCGAGCCCGGGATCAGTTTCACCACGGCCGCATCCGCCTCCGCGATGAAATCAGGCACGGCCGCGACAGGCACGGAAATGTCGTGCTTGATCGAGCCGCCTTCCGGCTTCTGCGCCGCCGACATTTCGTCGCGCAGTTTCCAGAATGCCTGGCGCTGGCTCAAATTCGCCGCGATCACGGCGTCGTCGACGATGCCGTCTTCCATGCCCTTTTCCAGGATCGCTTCCAGCGTGGCGCGCGCGTCGTCGCGCGACGACGATAGCTCCATCAGCACATACCAGCGGTGCTTGCTCGCCAGCGGATCGCGCACGTCGATGCCGTGGCGGATCGAGAAATCGACGGCGACGTCGGAGAGCAGTTCAAAGCTCGTCAGCGTGCCGGCGGCCTCGTTCTGCGACAGCGACAACAGCTTCAGCGCTTCCGCCGGCGATTTCAACCCGACATAGGCCGTCTCGATCGCGCGCGGCTTCGGGAACATCTTCACCGTCGCCGCGGTGATGATGCCGAGCGTGCCTTCCGCGCCGATGAAAAGGTTGCGCAGATCGTAGCCGGTGTTGTCCTTTTTCAGTTTGGACAGGAGGTTCAGCACGCGCCCGTCGGCGAGCACGACCTCGAGGCCGAGCGCCATCTCGCGCGCGACGCCGTAGGCGAGCGCGGTGGTGCCGCCGGCATTGGTCGAGAGATTGCCGCCGATGGTGCAGCTTCCCTCCGCGCCGAGCGACAGCGGGAACAGGCGGTCGACCTCGGCGGCGCGCTGCTGCGCCACCTGCAGGATCACGCCGGCCTCGCAGGTCATGGTGTTGGACGCGGGATCGACCTCGCGGATCCTGTCCATCCGCTTCAGCGAGATCACGACCTCGCCGTTATGCGGCGTCTGGCCGCCGACGAGGCCGGTGTTGCCGCCCTGCGGCACCAGCGCGATCCTGTGCTCGCTTGCGAGCTTGCAGATTGCAGCGACTTCGGCGGTCGAGCCCGGGCGCAGCACCAGCGGCGAATGGCCGTGGAAGAGGTCGCGCTCCTCGGTGGTGTAGGGCGCGATATCGGCGGCATCCGTCAACGCATATTTGTCGCCGACGATCTTGCGGAATTTTGCGATGATGTCGCCGGAGAGGGAAGCAGAGGCCGCCGCCGGTTGCACGATGTTCATTGCCTTCAAGTCCAAGCCCTTCAAGTCCAAGCCCTTCAAGTCCAAGCGCTTAAAAGTCAGTCCCGCCCGACGGCCGCGCGGCGCAGGCGGTCATTGATGGCTTCGCCCAGCCCGTGGTTCGGGATGGGCATCACCGCGATCGTCCGTGCCGCCTTGGCGTCGAGCGCGCGAAGATAGCCGAAAAGATTGGCGGCGGCTTCATTGAGATCACCCTGCGCCGACAGATTCATGACAGCGGCGGCCTTTTCCGCGCCCGCGATCGCTTGGCCGAATTCTTGGTCGATTTCTTGGCCGAAGGCGAGCAGCGCCTCGCCGGGCTCGATCGAATTGGCGTTGAGGCGAACGCGGGTGCGCGGCGCGTAATGCGAGGCGAGCATGCCCGGCGCGAGCGGCTGGCCGCTGTCGCTTTCGGCGTCGCGAGGGGCCTGCACGAGCGCGCGGCCAAGCACGCGCTCGATGTCCTCGCGCGGCAGGCCGCCGGGGCGGAGCAGCATCGGCGTCTCGAAACATCCGACGATGGTGGATTCGACGCCGACCGCAACCGGCCCGCCGTCGACGATGAGGTCGATGAGGCCGTCGAGATCGCTTCGCACATGCGCGGCCGTCGTCGGCGAGACGTGGCCGGAGAGATTGGCCGACGGCGCCACCACGGGCTTGCCGAATGCTTCGAGGATCGCGCGCGCGATCGCGTGCGAGGGGATTCGGATCGCGATGGTGTCGAGTTCCGCGGTCGCAAGTTCCGCCACCGCGCAGTGGGCCGTCTTCGGGAGCACCAGCGTCAGCGGGCCAGGCCAAAAGGCCTCGGCGAGCCTCATGGCGGTGTCGTCGAAACGGCCGATCCGCCGGGCGGCGGCGAGATCGCCGACATGCGAGATCAGCGGGTTGAACGCAGGGCGGCCCTTGGCGTGGTAGAGCCGGGCGATGGCGGCAGCGTTGGTGGCATCTGCCCCGAGGCCGTAGACGGTCTCGGTCGGGAACGCGACCAGGCCGCCGGCTGCAAGCGCGCGCGCCGCGGAGGCCGTGGCGGCCTCACCGGCGGGCAGAATCTCGGTCGTCAGGCCCACTTTCATGAGGCTCAAAATACCCAAAATCGGCTTCTTGCGGTGCGCGACACCCAAGGCTATAAGCCGCGGTCTTAGTCGGAGTGTGGCTCAGCCCGGTAGAGCACTGCGTTCGGGACGCAGGGGTCGCAGGTTCGAATCCTGCCACTCCGACCATGAAATCGCTAGAGAATTTCCAACTCGGACTTCTTACCACCAATGGTTTCGCAATGAATGGCTTGCGAGCGGTATAGAATAGAATGCCAGAGCCGCAAAGGTAAAAACCGGGCTGGAGCATCAACGCCTACGGCGTGCAGAAGCCGAGCAAAAGCGTTCGCACCGGGTTCGCGTTTCACCCTCTGTTCCTATCGGCCTCTGGGTGCTGTCCGCATTTGACCCCAAGTGTCCTAAGCTGAATTTCGCATTGTCCCAAATCGCTTCCCGTCTGCCGCGCGATTTTGGAATCCGTAGTTCTCCGGTAGAGAACAGCGTTCCCGGGTCAGAATATTGAGATAAGCTCCTCAGGCTCAGAACGAGCGCGAAGTAGGAGGATTTTAGCATGAAGATTTTTAGCAGCCGTTTTGTCGCTTTCGTTTCTTGTAGTGGTCAGCACTTCTGACGCTAACGCGGCCCGACGGGGCACTATGACCGGTTATGACAATACCTATGGTTCAACGGGGAAGTGCACCGCTGGCACTTGCGCCCCCAAAAAGAGCGGTAAACCAGCGAAGAAGATTACTCCATAATCACTAGAGGCCGCCTCAGTTGGCGGCCTTTTTCATTTCACAACCCCATACGACTTCGCACCGCTGCCTGCCGGCATCACGAACAGCGCGGGCTTCGTGGATTTGCTTGCGGGTAGGCCAACGATTTGCGAAGCAGCACAGCGGCCGAGCATGCGGTTTGTAGCCGTGAAGAGCGAACAGCAGCAGGCGGCGGGTCTGGTGTTTCGGACTCGAGATTTGTTAGTACGGCAGCGAACCCAGCTCATCAACGCGATCCGCGGACACCTCACTGAATATGGTTGGGTCGCGCCCAAGGGGCCGTCGCATGTGGCGGTGCTTGCCGACCTGATCGAGGAAGAAGAGATGGTCAACTCGCTTCCCGAAGCGGCCCGCGCCATGTTCCGAGTGATGTTAGACCTACTCGCCGGCCTCAATAGCAAGATCGCGGATCTCGACAAAGAAATCGCACGGCGTGCTCGAGAGGATGAAGTATCGCGCAGGCTGATGACCGTTCCCGGTATCGGCCCAATCTCCGCCACCGCGATCGCCGCCTTAGCACCGCCAGCCGAGACCTTTGCCAAGGGCCGCGACTTTGCCGCCTGGCTGGGTCTCACGCCTCTTCAAAGATCGACAGGCGGCAAGCAGAAGCTCGGCGAGACATCCAAAATGGGCGAACGCACGCTCAGGCGTCTCCTCATCATCGGCAGCAGCGCCGTCGTGCGTCAAGCGAGCAAGCGCGGCGCTCCAAAGGGTTCGTGGCTCGAACAGATGCTGGCTCGCAAGCCGCGCATGCTGGTAACCGTCGCGCTCGCCAACAAGATGGCGCGGATCATCTGGGCGCTACTTGTAAAGCAGGAAAACTACAGAGCTCCGGTCGCAGCCAAGGCGTGAGCCTGGTAGACCTGAGGTCGTCGCAGATGTAGTCGGTCGAAGGAGGGTATGGCACAACAGTCGGCGAGACGGGGTCGGAAGAACCAGATGAACCCATCGTGCCCAGAGCACGCATTTATGATTTGGTTCCGGTCCGCGAACTCCCATACGGGCCCGCAACTCTATCGCTGCATCAGAGGCCGGACAGATGGCAGCATCCGACTACGTGCCGATATCCTTCAAAAACCGCTTGCATCTCGCGGGGCGTCCACAGATGGGTTCACGCCCTAGTCTAGGGAGCGGATGAGGCCAATGCCTATCCCTCGCGCCGGTTCTACTGCAGGAGAAGCGGCAGATTGAGCGGGCCGCGGAACCCAAATCCATGCCAGCGCACGCTCGCGGGATCAAGCAAGGTCATGTTGGGGAAGCGCTCGAACAGCATTGGCAGCAGGATGGCGCCAACGGTTCGCCGTGACAGGTGCGCGCCCGCGCAATGATGCGGGCCGTTGCCAAAGGCCTGGTGAGGATTGGGCTCGCGCAGCCCGTTATAGTTCTCGCCATCTTCAAAGACGTCCTCGTCTCGGTTGGCCGACGCCTGAATCGTCATGACAGTGTCGCCCTTCGGGATCAAGCAGCCGCGAATCTCCGTGTCCTCCATAACGAGCCGTGAACTCGCCTGGATCGGCGCCACCCACCGCACCCCCTCCTCGAAGGCGGAGCGCCACTTGCCGCCCGCGCGCACGGCGTCAAGCTGATCTGGATTGGTCAACAAGCCGTAGAGAATCGTCAGCAGGGCGTCGCGCGGCTCGTTGATGCCGCCGCCGATCGCGATCTTCACATTGGCAATCATCTGGCTTTCTGGAATCGGGTTCTTCGCGTTCACCATGAATGAGAGCGCTGAGGAATCCGGTTCGGCCCGCACGCGTTCGGCGTTGGCGCGGATACATCTGTCCATCTCCGCATTGGCGATGTCGGTCGCATCGAAAGGCCCTGGCGTCCAGCCAAAATTGCCGGCGCCGTCGATCAGCGTCTGCGACCATCGCTGCATGTCCTCATCGCTCGCGTCCGGAACACCCATCGCATGCGCCAGAATCCGCGCGGCAAGCGGTCCTGCGAGAGCGGGAAAGAGATCGACCACCTCACCGCGCGGCAGCCGGTCAAGATACGCTGCGGCCAGTTTCGCATACAGCGGCGCCCAAACGGATTCGATCGTCTTCGGCATCAGGGCCGGCATCATCGCCATGCGTTCGGTCCGGTGCTCGTCGTGGTCCTTGCGCATCAGCGTATGAGCGAGAAAGGCGCGCTTCATGGGTGTGTTCGGGTCGTCGGAGCTGAACAACGCCGCATTGTCCTTCACGTATTTGGTGTCGGCCGCCTTGGTGAGGAAGGTGCGGCCCACCGATCTGACCCGTAATACGGGCGCTTCGCGTCTGAGGCGCCTATAGATCGGATAGGGATCGCGCGTGAGCTCCGCGATCGTGATGGTCTCGTCCAGGGGGGCCAAGCTCGCGGTCAGCATGGGGTGATCCTGTTGGATGCGGGCCAGCATGTGCCGGGCCCAAGGATAATGGCCGGTACGAAACAGCGCAATCCTGGCGTCCGCTGCACTGGCAGTAGCGAAACCGGCACGCTCCTCTTCCACGCCGGAACCGAATGCGTAAACGACAGGGACAATCGCGCCGGCGCCGGTTTAACGATCCAAGACCCGCCTCCGATTTCCCCGCTAGAACTACTCCTCTAGTGTAAATCCAACTCGTAAAGTGACCTGATAATGTCGGACAGACCCTCTTTCGATATGGCCTCTCGTTTGCACGACTTCGAACCACTTCATTTCGCGGATGGTCTTTGATGCGCGGGTGATGGCATTTTGAACGGCATCCTCGATACTTTTTTCGGAAGACCCTACGAGTTCTAGGATCTTATAAACGTGATCCTTCATTTCGGTGACTGGCATGGCGAACCTCCGCTGGTGAGCCAGGTCTATTCTGAACGAGTTCCGACCTCTCGAGTTCCGCTACTTCTGCGAGGGAAGGCTGGGGCGGACCGCAGGGACCGAACTCTACATCTTCCGAATGTCCGCAGGGAGTCAAAAGCGCCGATGGCGGAAGGTCCGATTTTGGCGCGCGAAGCGGACATTCGCAAACTATCGACGTCGGTAAGTGCCAACAACGGACTAGCTGTGACCAGGCGGGTATAGGAGCGAATGCTCGAGGAAGAAACGGAGCATTTCCCTCGTTGCGTCCGGTCCTCGCGGATCAGTGTGGGAGCCCGCGGCGCTTCCTCCCGACCATGCGTGTCCAGCTCCGTGGATGTTCCAGTGCTCAAAGATTTCCGCGCCCGCTCGCGTCGATATGGATCGTGCGGGTATAGGCATATCCTCCCGGCACTCGTCCGCGATGCACCTTCTTTTGCGTGCTCCTCGCTCCGGCAGATTGCTCAAGAACTTGATTGCCGTTGATCGGATGCACCGTATTGTCGCGGTCGCCGTGAAAAACAATGGTCGGAACAGCTGTCCGCTCACTTGGGACCGCCCGGTCATCCCACCCGCCGCCTTGTCGCATGGCGAGGAGCGCAGAGGGGAGGTCGACGGCGGCGCCACATGCGAGGCCAGAATGTACACCGACTGCCGCATATAGATCGTTATACGTTGCTCCCATGATGGCAGCGGCGGCCGCTCCGGCCGATAGTCCAGCAACGTAAACACGCTTTGGATCAACCGAGTAGTCGCGCATGATTTGGCGCGTGATGCCCGCGATAAGCGAGGGTTCACCTTTGCCACGCTGCTGGTCGGTTGTACGAAACCAGTTCCAGCATTTCGCTTGGTTTGCTTCGCTGCGCTGCGCCGGATAGGCCACAAAGCACGGTTGTTCTTCCGCGACAAAGTTCATCCTCGTACCGGCGGCGAAATCTTCCGGAGACTGGGTGCAGCCGTGAAGCATGACGATCAACGGAAGAGGTTGGCCGTGATAACGGTTGGGGATGAAGAGCCTATAGGCACGGCTCCCCGCCGGATTGCCATAGACACCCTCGATGAATCGCGTCCCCTCCGGCACGATGTCGCGCGCGGACGGCGGAGCGGGCTTAATTACGCCCCGCAGTCGGGGCACAGTGTGCTCCCTTTTGCGATCCAGCGACGCGCGGAGCATGCGCGGTTGAGCGGATGTGGCCCGCGCAAACTGCGGGCTCTCCGTCTCGTCAACGGTATTGGCTTTCGCGTCAATGGTTGGTGGCTCGCCTCCTGGAAGTACGATGCGATCGGTGCGGAACGTCGCGTCGGGCGCACTCCCACCGCGAAGCATGCGCTGTAGAAGCACCGTGGCCTCGACGAGTCGGCCCGCGCGCGTGAGACGTGTGGCTTCGCGAACTATGTCCTGATTCAGCATCGCCTTCACCGTGTCCTGTCGGCGAGAGCGGCTTTGACCGCTGGACTGGCATGCAACGCTCCCAGCACTGAGACTGAGGCAATTGTGGCGCGAGCAAGCTCGGGCGTGACGTCTTGGGCGATAGTGACAAGGCCCAGAACGTTGATGTGCAGCATCTCACCGGCTCGCCGCGCGGCTTCGAGATCCGCGCGGCTGTAATTGCGCAGACCGAGGTCCAGACCTTTTCGGGACGTCGACTGTTTGACGACGTCCGCGTGACGTTCGAGTTGGTTGCGAATTGCCGTGCGAATGAAGTCGGTACGGTTCGAGTAGAACCCCTCCTGCACCATGAGATCGACGTGACCAAGGTCGACATAGCCGAGATTGATCGTGATTTTCTCGGTATCGGCAGGCTTTGGTCGGAGTTCGTGAATGTTGTTGGCCATGATTTATCATCCCACACCATCTGTATGGATGGTATATGGATGTCAACTGGCATCTGTCAAGATGCAGTCAGCGCGAAAACGGTTCTGGCACGGCTGACCCTCGCGTCAGCGGCCATGCCGTCGGCGCGCTCGCACGAGTGCGTTGCAGTGGGCCATTAAGAGACGAATGGCCGCCAGCAATTGGCGCACCGGCTGTCGTCGACGCGGCTGACCTTGGTGTTGCGTTCTAACCTTGCGGCTTTGCGAGGTCGCGCATCGCGCCATCTTGACCAAGCTTCATCGGCTTTATGCCGGGCACTGGCGCGTGTTCGACTTGGCCCACCTCACCGCGGGGGAGACGCTGATGCAGATCGCGCGGACCTACAACGTTAGCCACATGACGATCGTGCGCTTGAAGCCGAGCCACGCGGCAGCCGAATGAGCAAGGGCGGGGGGTTGCCAATCACGGCGCGGCGATTCCGGCCCCGCGCCGGGGCGCCGGCGAGCTTTTAATAGCCCCGTTCCCAATCGATGACGTTCCGGAGCGGCCCGCCCTCAAGGTAGGCGCGCAGATTGTCGCAGAAGAGATTTATCGCGCCATGACGGTCCTGATCACTGGCAGACGAGATATGCGGCGTGATCAGGACCCTAGGATCGGACCAGAGCCTTGACGTCGGCGTGTGCTCGAATTCGCCGACATAGACATCGAGCGCTGCGCCGCGCAAATGATCGCGTTGGAGCGCATCGGCGAGGGCCTCCTCGTCGACGATCTCACCCCGGGCGACGTTGATGAGCACGCCCCCCGGCTTCATCGCTGCAAAGCGGTCCTTGTCGAAGAGACGGGTCGTCTCCGGTGTCCATTGGCAGCAGATCACCACGAAATCGCTCTCCGGCAAGAACCGATCGAGATCTTCGGCGCCGCCAAGCTCGCTGAATCCCGGTGGCAGGGGCCGGTCGGGGTGCGGGTGGCGGCGGGTGCCGACGACCCGCATGCCGAGGGCGGCGCAGAGTTTACCGACATCGAGCCCGATTCCGCCGGCGCCCACGACGTACGCAGTCTTACCTTCCAATAGAAGCGGTCGATATGCGCGATGGTCGAACACGCCCGCGCCCCGATCGACCGCGGCGCGGTGGAAGCCCTTGGCAAAGTGCAAAATACCGGCCAGCGCGTATTCAGCCATCGCCAGCGTGTTGCCCGAACCTCGTGAGGTTGTCACCACCACGCGGCTGCCCCATAGATCGCCCACGAGCAGATTGCTGGCGCCAGCAGGGCGCTGATGAAACCATTTCAACCTCGGTGCCCTGGCGCGCAGATCGAGCGGAAATGGCCAGCCACCAAGGATGACTTCAGCTTCGGCGAGGAGGCGATCGCGTTCCTCGCGGGTCCCCGAGCCGGTGGCGCCTGGTGCCAAGTAGCGTGCTGTGGTGAATGCAGGCCACGTTTCGCGAATTTCCCCGTCATACCAGCCCCCGGCGTCGGTCAATTCGATCGCCGGATCGACTGCCTCAATCTTCGCTCGATCTTCGGTGCTGATGCGCTGAATACTCAGGACGTTGATCCTCTGCATGGACACCTTCCCAAACCACTCACGCGGAACAGGCGCATCATAGTGTATCGTCGCCAGATTTGTAACTGCAGGCCGTTGGCGGCCGGTGGGTGTAACGTGACAAATAGCCCAAGACTTGCTTGGGCCCGGCGAACGGCCTCTTCGCATATGCGACCCAATCGATGTTGGATGTC
>CAWHQY010000052.1:0-49688 GCA_963831505.1 uncultured Alphaproteobacteria bacterium
GCGACCCCTGCGTCCCGAACGCAGTGCTCTACCGGGCTGAGCCACACTCCGACTAGACCGCGGCTATCGCCTTGGGTGTCGCGCGCGCAAGAAGTCGATTTGGGTATGTCGAGCTCGTGAAAGTGGGCCTGACGTCCGAGATTGCCCGCCGGTGAGGCCGCCACGGCCTCCGCGGCGCGCGCGCTTGCAGCCGGCGGCCTGGTTGCGTTCCCGACCGAGACCGTCTACGGCCTCGGGGCAGATGCCACCAACGCTGCCGCCATCGCCCGGCTCTACCAGGCCAAGGGCCGCCCCGCGTTCAACCCGCTGATCTCGCATGTCGGCGATCTCGCCGCCGCCCGGCGGATCGGCCGTTTCGACGACACCGCCATGAGGCTCGCCGAGGCCTTTTGGCCTGGCCCGCTGACGCTGGTGCTCCCGAAGACGGCCCACTGCGCGGTGGCGGAACTTGCGACCGCGGAACTCGACACCATCGCGATCCGAATCCCCTCGCACGCGATCGCGCGCGCGATCCTCGAAGCATTCGGCAAGCCCGTGGTGGCGCCGTCGGCCAATCTCTCCGGCCACGTCTCGCCGACGACGGCCGCGCATGTGCGAAGCGATCTCGACGGCCTCATCGACCTCATCGTCGACGGCGGGCCGGTTGCGGTCGGCGTCGAATCCACCATCGTCGGATGTTTCGAGACGCCGATGCTGCTCCGCCCCGGCGGCCTGCCGCGCGAGGACATCGAGCGCGTGCTTGGCCGCGCGCTCGTGCAGGCCCCTCGCGACGCCGAAAGCGACAGCGGCCAGCCGCTCGCGCCGGGCATGCTCGCCTCGCATTACGCGCCGCGCACCCGCGTTCGCCTCAACGCCAATTCGATCGAGCCCGGCGAGGCGCTGCTCGCCTTCGGCCAAGAAATCGACCAATTCGGCCAAGCGATCGCGGGCGCGGAAAAGGCCGCCGCAGTCATGAATCTCTCGGCGCAGGGTGATCTCAATGAAGCCGCCGCCAATCTTTTCGGCTATCTTCGCGCGCTCGACGCCAAGGCGGCACGGACGATCGCGGTGATGCCCATCCCGAACCACGGGCTGGGCGAAGCCATCAATGACCGCCTGCGCCGCGCGGCCGTCGGGCGGGACTGACTTTTAAGCGCTTGGACTTGAAGGGCGCTTGGACTTGAAGGGCTTGGACTTGAAGGCAATGAACATCGTGCAACCGGCGGCGGCCTCTGCTTCCCTCTCCGGCGACATCATCGCAAAATTCCGCAAGATCGTCGGCGACAAATATGCGTTGACGGATGCCGCCGATATCGCGCCCTACACCACCGAGGAGCGCGACCTCTTCCACGGCCATTCGCCGCTGGTGCTGCGCCCGGGCTCGACCGCCGAAGTCGCTGCAATCTGCAAGCTCGCAAGCGAGCACAGGATCGCGCTGGTGCCGCAGGGCGGCAACACCGGCCTCGTCGGCGGCCAGACGCCGCATAACGGCGAGGTCGTGATCTCGCTGAAGCGGATGGACAGGATCCGCGAGGTCGATCCCGCGTCCAACACCATGACCTGCGAGGCCGGCGTGATCCTGCAGGTGGCGCAGCAGCGCGCCGCCGAGGTCGACCGCCTGTTCCCGCTGTCGCTCGGCGCGGAGGGAAGCTGCACCATCGGCGGCAATCTCTCGACCAATGCCGGCGGCACCACCGCGCTCGCCTACGGCGTCGCGCGCGAGATGGCGCTCGGCCTCGAGGTCGTGCTCGCCGACGGGCGCGTGCTGAACCTCCTGTCCAAACTGAAAAAGGACAACACCGGCTACGATCTGCGCAACCTCTTCATCGGCGCGGAAGGCACGCTCGGCATCATCACCGCGGCGACGGTGAAGATGTTCCCGAAGCCGCGCGCGATCGAGACGGCCTATGTCGGGTTGAAATCGCCGGCGGAAGCGCTGAAGCTGTTGTCGCTGTCGCAGAACGAGGCCGCCGGCACGCTGACGAGCTTTGAACTGCTCTCCGACGTCGCCGTCGATTTCTCGATCCGCCACGGCATCGACGTGCGCGATCCGCTGGCGAGCAAGCACCGCTGGTATGTGCTGATGGAGCTATCGTCGTCGCGCGACGACGCGCGCGCCACGCTGGAAGCGATCCTGGAAAAGGGCATGGAAGACGGCATCGTCGACGACGCCGTGATCGCGGCGAATTTGAGCCAGCGCCAGGCATTCTGGAAACTGCGCGACGAAATGTCGGCGGCGCAGAAGCCGGAAGGCGGCTCGATCAAGCACGACATTTCCGTGCCTGTCGCGGCCGTGCCTGATTTCATCGCGGAGGCGGATGCGGCCGTGGTGAAACTGATCCCGGGCTCGCGGCCGGTGCCGTTCGGCCATCTCGGCGACGGCAACATTCATTACAATGTCAGCCAGCCCGTCGGCGGCAATACCGCCGACTTCATGAACCAGTGGCACGAGGTCAACAAGGTCGTGTTCGACATCGTGCTCAAGATGGGCGGCTCGATCTCGGCCGAGCACGGCATCGGCGTGCTCAAGCGCGACGAGCTGCCCGACGTCAAGGACAAGACCGCGATCGAGCTGATGCGCGCGTTCAAGGCGATGCTCGATCCCAACGGCATCATGAATCCCGGCAAGGTGCTGTGAGCACGAAATCGAACGGCCCCGCGCTGACCGTCACGTCCATCGAGGACAGCGACATCCCGGAGGTGACCCGCCTCTGGCAGCGGTGCGGCCTGACGCGCGAATGGAACGATCCCGCCGGCGACATTGCGCTGGCGCGGAAGGAAAACAATGCGACGGTGCTGCTCGGCCGCCGCGACGGCGCGCTGGTGGCCTCGGTGCTGGTCGGCCATGACGGCCACCGCGGCTGGGTCTATTACGTCAGTGTCGACCCCGACCACCGCCTCAAGGACTATGGCCGCGAAATCATGACCGCGGCGGAAGACTGGCTTCGCGAGCGCGGCATCGCCAAGCTTCAACTGATGGTCCGCGACGACAACGCCAGGGTCCATGCTTTCTACGAGGCGCTTGGATATTACGACCAGAAGCGCGTCACCTTCGCCAAATGGCTCGACGGCCGCGAACCCACGCCGTAACCGGAAGCACGCATGAGCATTTCCGACCGCATCCGCGTCAAGGACGTCCGCCTGCTCTCCGACAGCTACACCAAGCTGACGTCCACCACCTTCGAGTGGCGGCGCGCCGACGGCGAGTGGCAGACGCAGCGCCGCGAGAGCTGTGACCGCGGCAACGGCGCGACGCTGCTGCCCTACAATCGCAAACAACGCACCGTCGTGCTGGTGAAGCAGTTCCGCTATCCGGCCTATGTCAACGGCTACGACGATCTCCTGATCGAGGCTGCCGCGGGCCTGCTCGACAATGAATCCCCCGAAAACCGGATCCGCCTCGAGGCCGAGGAGGAAACCGGCTATCGCCTGCACGACGTCCACAAGGTGTTCGAGGCCTTCACGAGCCCGGGGCTGGTGACGGAGAAGCTGCATTTCTTCGTCGCCGAATACGAGCCCGAGATGAAGGTCGGCGCTGGCGGCGGCCTCGCGGAAGAAGGCGAGGAGATCGAGGTGCTGGAGCTTTCCATCGACGAGGCGCTCGCGATGATCGCCGACGGCCGCATCGTCGACGCCAAGACCATCATGCTGCTGCAATACGCCGCGCTGAATGTCTTCAATGACAGGAAGTAGATGGGGCGCCCCTCACATCCCGCATGTCGCTACGCTCATGCGGGCTTCACGCTACACGTCGTTCAAAACAAGCTCCCCTGCCCGTCATCGGCCGAAGGCGGCGGCGCCTTGCGCGGCGCTGCCTTCCTCGGCTTCGGCGCCTCCTCCGCGGCGCGCTGCTCGTCGGTGATCGGCAGCAGCAGTTGCGCGTCGTCATTGTCGGCGTGGTTGACCCGCGTCGACACCTCATGCCAGGCGAACTCGCCCTCGCGCGGGCCTCTCAGCATGGCCATGACGGGCGTGGCGTCGTCTTCGCTGCAATCGAGCCAGCGTGCGAAATCATCCGGCATCAGCGTGACCGGGACGCGGTGATGCAGCACCGCCAGGTCGGCGCTCGCCGCGGCCGTGACGATCGCCACCGTATCGAGTTCCTCGCCGTTCGGGCCGATCCAGGTCTCTGCAAGCGCGGCGAGGCCGAACAGATGGCCGTCGCGCCGATGGATGAAAAAGGGCCGCTTGCGACCCCCCGCGACCTGCCATTCGTAATAGCCGTCGGCCGGGATCAGGCAGCGCCGCCGCCGCATGGCGTTCTTGAAGGCAGGCTTCTCGTTCACCGTCTCCGAGCGCGCGTTGATCAGGAGGGTAATTTTACGGGGATCCTTGACCCAGGACGGTATCAGCCCCCAGCGCATCAATTTGAAATGCCGCGCACCATTTTCGATAATAATAACAGGTATAGGTTGTGTAGGCGCGACATTATGCCGTGGCGGGAAATTTGGCTGCTCGGCATAGCCAAATACCAGCCGTATCGCCGCGGGAGGTGAAGTAATGACGAAACGTCCGCACATTCTGTAGCCTAAATGGTCATCCGTTCAGCACCTTTTAACCCCGACCCGGAACACTGCGACCGATGAGCTCCACGGCCCAACCATCCGCGCGATCTGATCGCTCGCCGCCACTGTCCTCGGGCCGGGATCCAGCGGCCCGCGCGGCGGCACTCAAGGCTGCCAATATCAATCCGCAGACCGGGCTCGCCACCGACTATCTCAACCATTTCAACGAAGCCATCATGCTGCTCGAGATGATTCCGGACATGCCGGAGTGCTCGGAAGACTTTTTGCAGTGGCATCCTTTGTCCTATGCCGAACATTTCACGGCGTCCAATTTCAAGGCGCGCGATCTGGCAATCTCGGCCTATGAGTCCGCCGATGCCGATGTCCGCGCCGAATTCGACCAGATGACGGAGACCATGACCTCGATCCTGAATGAGGTCGGCACCGCGATGCGCGAGGCGACCCAGGACGCGACCAAGGCCAAGCTCGCCGAGCAGGCGATCGGCTGGCTGAAGCCACTGGTGGTGGCGGCCGGCGGCGTCATCAACGGCGGCTACGAGGCCGACGTCGAGACCATCATGGCGGCCTGATCGCCGTGGCATCCCCCGATCCATCCACCCGTCCCCAGCTCGCCGTCAGCGCGGTCATCTTCCGCGACGGCAAGGTCCTGTTGGTGCGGCGCGCGCGCTCGCCGGGCAAGGGGTTTTATTCGCTGCCGGGCGGACGGGTCGAATTCGGGGAAAGCCTGCACGCCGCGCTCGCCCGCGAGGTCGACGAGGAAACGGGCTTGCAGATCGGCATCGTCGGGCTCGCCGGCTGGCGCGAGGTGTTGCCGGCAGCGGCCGGCGGCGGCCATTACGTCATCATGTCGTTTGCAGCGCGCTGGGCGGCCCGGGAGGTGGTGCTGAACGACGAGCACGACGACTTCAAATGGCTTGCGCCTGCAGCCTTCGGCGATCTCAAGCTCACCGGCGGCCTTTTGGAGGTGGTCGAGGCCGCCCGACGGCTGGTGGAGAGCTAGCCTTCGCGCCTTGCTTCCAGCGCATTTAAAGGGCTATCACGCTGGCCATCCCGTGGACCGCAGAATGCCCAAGCGCCTCTTCGCCATATTTGCCGTACTTGCCTGCCTTTGCGCCCCCGTCCGCGCCCAGGACGCCGCGGCGCCCTTCGACGGCGACCTGCAGCGGCTGGCCGAGATCCTCGGCACGCTGCATTATCTCCGGGGCATTTGCGGCAGCAATGAAGGCCCCAAATGGCGCAACCAGATGCAGGCGCTGATCGATGCGGAAACGCCGTCCGGCGACCGCCGCGCCCGCATGATCGCGGGCTTCAACCGCGGCTATAACGGCTTCCAGCAGACCTACCGGACCTGCACGCCCGCGGCGATGGTCGCGATCCGCCGCTATATCGACGAGGGCTCGAAGATTTCGCGCGACCTGACGGCACGCTATGCCAACTGAGCCCGCGCTGTTCTTCGATCTCGACGGCACGTTGACGGACCCCAAGCCCGGCATCACCGGCTCGATCCAATACGCGCTGCGGAAGCTGGATCGGCCTGTTCCTTCGCAGGACGAACTGACCTGGTGCATCGGCCCGCCGCTACGGGCGAGCTTTGCGGTACTGCTCGGCGGCGAGGGCCTCGCCGATCGCGCCCTCGAGCTCTATCGCGAGCGATTTGCCGACGTCGGGCTGTTCGAGAACAGCGTCTATCCCGATATCGAGCATGTTCTGGTCGCGCTCAGCCAATCGGGAGGGCGCATGTTCGTCGCCACCAGCAAGCCGCATGTGTTCGCCACGCGCATCGTCGATCATTTCGGGCTTAACAGCTATTTCGAGCACGTCTTCGGCTCCGAGCTGGACGGCACGCGCGTCCACAAGAGCGACCTTCTGGCCTATGCGCTGCGGCAAGCCGGTGTCGATCCGTCACAGGCGCTGATGATCGGCGATCGCAGTCATGACGTCGTCGGTGCGAAGAGCAACGGCATGGATGCGATCGGTGTAACTTACGGCTACGGAAGCCCCGACGAGTTGACGGCTGCGGGCGCACGCCATCTTTGCGCCTCACCACGCGCGGTTCTGGAGCTGATTCAAGGCGGGCTGGTGAGCGGCAGGAATACGCCGACGAATGTCTGAAGTGCCGTTAACCCTTCCTAAAGAACTGGTCTAGGCGGCGCGGGTAAGCATGCTAAAGCACACACCTCCGACGCGTTCCGCAACGGAATCGCTGTAACTTCGCTCGTTGAATTCATGCATCCTTTCTCCTTCGCCTTCGCCCGCGATGCCTTGCCCGACACACGAGCAGAAGAAGGCCGCGCTCAGCTATCTCAACGAGGCCTGGGCGGAAGCGCGCCATGACGGCGTCGACGGAGACTGCCTGGCGCAGGCCAGCCTGTTCGCGGCGCTCGCCGAACTGGTCGGCACCTATGGCGAGGATGCGGTCGCGAAATTCGCCGAGGGAATCCCCTCGCGCGTGCACAATGGCGAGTTCTCGATCTCGCTCGCCAAGCAGTAAGTCCCCGATAAGCCCTAAGCCTTCAGCGTCTCCAGGAACCGCACCGGCTCGCCGGATGACGGCGACACCAATTCGCCCTGCCACATCACGCGCTTGCCGCGGACGAAGGTGCCGACCGGCCAGCCGGTGACCCGCATCCCGTCATAGGGCGTCCAGCCGGCCTTCGAGGCGACCCATTTGTCGGTGATGGTCTCGCTGCGCTTGAGATCGACCACCGTGAAATCGGCGTCGTAGCCGGCCGCAATCCGGCCCTTGCAGGCAATGTTGAAGAGCCGCGCGGGGCCGGCGCTGGTGAGATCGACGAAGCGCTGCAGCGACAGTCGTCCCGCATTGACGTGATCCAGCATCAAGGGCACCAGCGTCTGCACCCCGGTCATCCCCGAGGGCGACGCCGGATAGGCCTTGGCCTTCTCCTCCAGCGTATGCGGGGCATGGTCGGAGCCGAGCACATCGACGATGCCCTGCTCGATGCCGCGCCAGATGCCTTCGCGGTGATCGGCCGAACGCACGGGCGGGTTCATCTGGGCGCGGGTGCCGAGCCGCTCGTAGCATTCGGGCGCCGCCATGGTCAGGTGATGCGGCGTCGCCTCGCAGGAGGCGACGTCCTTGTGATCCCTGAGATATTCGATCTCCTGCCTCGTCGAGATGTGCAGCACATGGATGCGCTTTCCCGTCTCGCGCGCGAGCTTGACCAGACGCTCGGTCGCCATCAGCGCGGCAGTCTCGTCGCGCCAGAGGGGATGCGAGCGCGGATCGCCCTCGACGCGCAGCCCCTTGCGGTCGTTGAGGCGATATTCGTCCTCCGCGTGAAAGGCAGCGCGCCGCCGTATCACCTGGAATATCCTGCGCAAACTCTCGTCGTCCTCGACCAGGAGCGCGCCGGTCGAGGAGCCGATGAACACCTTGACGCCGGCGCAGCCGGGCGCGCGTTCAAGTTCAGGCAGATCCTGAACGTTCTCGCGCGTGCCGCCAATGAAGAAGGCGAAATCGCAATGCATGCGATGGCGGCCAAGCCTGATCTTGCCGGTGAAGGTTTCTTCCGTGACCGTCAGCGGATTGGTGTTCGGCATCTCGAATACCGCGGTCACCCCGCCCATGACCGCGCTGCGCGAGCCCGTCTCCAGATCTTCCTTATGGGTCAGCCCCGGCTCGCGGAAATGCACCTGCGTGTCCATCACGCCGGGCAGGATGTGCAGGCCCTTGCAATCGATGATCTCGGCCGCGCTCGCCTGCCCCAATCCGCCGATTTCGGCGATGCGGCCAGCGCGAATGCCGATGTCGCGGACCCCCTCGCCGTCCTGGTTGACCACGGTGCCGGATTTTAGAATGGTATCAAACGTTTGAGTCATAACTCTACAGCGTCATTTCAGGGAATTGGGCCGCGCGGGCCTTGTTCACAGCACCTTAGCGACTTAGCTTCCCATGTGATATCGGTGAGTTGCGTTTCAACAGGAACTTCAAGAGCAACCTCTTATGAAGGCAGCGTTTCTTCCCGACCGGGGCGTGGTCAAGATATCCGGCGAGGACGCACGCAACTTTCTCAATGGCCTGGTCACCACCGACGTGACGCAGCTCTCGCCCGGGCTCGGCCGGTTCGGCGCGCTGCTCACGCCGCAGGGCAAGATCACGATCGATTTCCTTATTACGGAAGCACCAAGCGGCCATGGTGGCGGCTTGCTGATCGACTGCCCGCGGCCGCTGGCGCAAAGCCTCGCCGACAAGCTCGGCTTCTACAAGCTCCGCGCCAAGGTCACGGTGGAAAACCTCTCCGACAGCCTCGGCGTGATCGCAGCCTGGGACGGCGAGCCTGCGATGAAGCCGGACCTCGCCTTCGCCGATCCGAGAGATACGGCGCTCGGCTGGCGTATTCTCGCTCCAAAAGACCTGGCTCCGAAAGTCGCCGGCCTGATCGGCGCGGACCTCGCCGACAGTGCCGCCTATGAGGCGCATCGCATCGCAACCGGCGTGCCGCGCGGCGGGCTCGACTTCATGTATGGCGATGCCTTCCCGCACGAGACCAATATGGACCGCCTGCATGGGGTCGATTTCGACAAGGGCTGCTATGTCGGGCAGGAGGTGGTGTCGCGGATGCAGCATCGCGGCACCGCGCGCACCCGAACCGTGCGCGTGACACTCGACGGCGCGCCGCCCGAGGCCGGCAGCACGATCCTGGCCGGCGACAAGCAGGTCGGCACCATGGGCTCGACCTCGGGCCAGAACGGGCTGGCGCTGATCCGCACCGATCGCGTCACCGATGCGCTCGATGCGGGACTGGCGCTCACCGCCGGCGGGCTCGGCATCCGCCTCGCCGATCCCGACGCCATCCGCGCCGCCACCAAGCAGACCGTCGCATGAGCCGCTCCGCTCGCTTGCATCCCGACGGCAAGATGCGATGCCCCTGGCCGGGGGAGGACCCGTTTTACGTCGCCTATCACGACACCGAGTGGGGCGTGCCGGAATATGACGACCGCGCGCTCTATGAGAAGCTGATCCTCGACGGTTTTCAGGCCGGGCTCTCCTGGATCACCATCCTGCGCAAGCGCGACAAATTCCGCCGCGCCTTTGACGACTTCCAGCCGGAAAAGATCGCGCGCTACGATGCCAAGAGGGTCCACGTGCTGATGAACGATGCCGGCATCGTTCGCAACCGCGCCAAGATCGAGGGCGCGATCGCAAGCGCGAAGTCCTACCTGAAGATCATGGACGAAGGCCCGGGCTTCTCGAAGCTTTTATGGGACTTCGTCGACGGCAGGCCGAAGGTGAACCAGTTCAAGACCACGGCGAGCGTTCCCGCCTCCACGCCGGTCTCGATCAAGATCTCCAAGGAGCTCTCGGGGCGCGGCTTCAAATTCGTCGGCCCGACCATCGTCTACGCTTTCATGCAGGCGACCGGCATGGTCAACGACCATCTCGTCACCTGCTTCTGCCACGGAAGCTGCGGCGCGAAACCGCGATCGCCGCGCCTCAAAGCCAAATGACGGCGGCCAAACGCGCCGCCGCCGACACGCGCGTCTGGCAGCGGATGCTGTCGGGCCGGCGGCTCGACCTGATCGATCCCTCGCCGCTCGACATCGAGATCGCCGACATCGCCCATGGGCTGGCGCGGGTCGCCCGCTGGAACGGCCAGACCAGCGGTGCGCATATCTTCTCGGTGGCGCAGCATACGCTGCTGGTCGAAGCCGTGATGCGCGCGCACACGCCGCGGATCGACGAAAAACTCAGGTTGGCCGCCCTGCTGCACGATGCGCCGGAATATGTCATCGGCGACATGATCTCGCCGTTCAAGGCAGTCCTCGGCGGCGATTACAAAGCGGTTGAGCTGCGGCTGTTATCCGCGATCCACATCCGCTTCGGACTGCCCCCGGTCCTGAGCGCCAGCATCACCGCGCAGATCAAGAACGCCGACCGTGGCGCGGCCTATCTCGAAGCCACCGTCCTGGCGGGCTTTTCGGAAGCCGAAGCGAGGCGCCTGTTCGGCCGTGATCCGGGCCTGCCCGAAAGCGTGTGCGAGGACTATCTGACGCCCTGGAGCGCGGCCAAGGCCGAGAAGCGATTCCTGGCGAGATTCAACTCGTTACAGGCTTGAACGCAAGCTCCGAACCTGCTTTCACGGCACTCACCGGAGGCCTATATTCGCCGGGAAAGGACCGCCATGATTCATGTCTGCTCGCTCGCCGCCCTGCCCGAAATCGTCAAGATCACCGGCGCCAGCCATGTGTTGACGGTGATGGCCAATGTCGAGCAGGTGCAGCGGCCGGTATCGGTGCTTCCGGCCAACCATCTGAAGGTCTCGATGGACGACATCACTGAACCGATGGAGGGCTACACCCCGCCGTCGGCCGCGCATGTCGAGCAGGTCTTGAACTTCGTGCGCAGCTGGGACCGCACTGCACCCATGGTGATCCATTGTTATGCCGGCGTCAGCCGCTCCACCGCGAGTGCGTTTGCCGCCGCCTGCATGCTCAATCCGCATCGCGACGAGATGGAGATCGCGCGGAAACTCCGCGCCGCTTCCCCGATCGCCTCGCCCAACCGGCTGATTGTCAGTCTCGCCGACAAGGCGCTCGGCCGCGACGGCCGCATGGTCCGCGCGCTCGACCAGATCGGTCCGGCCAGCATGATGGTCGAGGGCAAGCCGTTCCTCGTCGAACTCGAATAGCCCCATGATTGCCGCCAGTGCGGTAGATTTGACATTCGCTACGGTGTTGCCGCGATTCAAGTTGGCGAATGTCGAATCTAATAACCGCACCAGAATCATATTATTGCTGGTGTCCCTTTGGCTCTGACATTCGCAAGAGAGCCGACCGCGACGGGATGCGAATGTTAGAGCCGGGACACTAGCATGATCGACAAGCCTCTCACGCCGATTGAGATCGGCCTGACGGCGGCGATCGTCGCGATCGAGGGCAATGAGCCGTTGATCCTCACCGCCTCCGGCAGCGATGGACACAAGCTCGCGGGCCTGCCCTTCGGTCCGTTCGACGCAGTCTCGCACCGCACCTTCGAGATCGGGTTGCGCGCCTGGGTCGAAGAGCAGACCGGGCTTCGGCTCGGCTATGTCGAACAACTCTACACTTTCGGCGATCGCGGCCGGCACACGCAGCCGCGCGATACCGACATGCACGTCGCCTCCATCGGCTACCTGGCACTGACCCGCGCCGCGGATAACAGCGGCACACGCGCGCCGGGGGCCAATTTCGAACCCTGGTATCGCTTCTTCCCCTGGGAAGACTGGCGCGAAGCACCGCCGGCGATGATCGCGCGCGACATCCTTCCCGAACTCACCAGATGGGCCGGGCAAAGCGAGGCGCCGGAGGCGGCGCGTGCGCTTCCACGCCGCGACCGGGTGCGGCTCTGTTTCGGTACCGAAGGCATGCATTGGGACGAGGAGCGCGTGCTCGACCGCTACGAGCTGCTCTACGAGGCGGGGCTCGTGGAGGAAGCGCGCCGCGACGGCCGGCCTGCGGCATTGCAGCGCAAGTCGCTGCCCGCGCTCGGCGTCTCCATGCACTTCGACCACCGCCGGATTCTCGCGACCGCGATCGCGCGGCTTCGCGCAAAACTCAAATATCGCCCTGTGGTATTTGAACTTCTGCCGCCGGAATTTACACTTACGGAATTGCAGCGGACCGTGGAAGCGATCTCTGGCAGGCATCTGCACAAGCAGAATTTCCGCCGGCTTGTGGAAGCGGGCGCGCTGGTCGAGCCGACCGGTGTGATGTCGACACAGACCGGCGGCCGTCCCGCCGCACTCTTCCGCTTCCGCCGCGAGGTGCTGCAGGAGCGGCCGGCGCCCGGCTTGCGCGTGAGCGGACGGCGCTGAAAGGTTTGACTTTGGTGAGCCCAAACGCTTCGGGCTTGAGGCCTGGAGATTTCATGTTCGACTCGCCGTTCGACGTTCTCGCCTTGCTGGTCGCAATCGTCGCCCTCGTCATTGCGCGCAAGGCGTTCAACCGGGCCGATGAGCTGCGCGAACGGCTCGACGCCATGCAGGCGTTAGCCGCCGCAGCGGCCACACGGCCGATGCCGCCGCCCATTCCCCAGCAGGCGTCCGAGCCGGCCCCACCACTGGCCGCCGAACAACGGGCGCCGATCCCTCAGGACAACGCGGCCGCGCCTGGTGCGGAAACGCCCGCGCTCGACCTTGACGCCGCCAGGGCCGGGATCGCGCCGCCGCCATTACCTGCGGCTCCGCCCCCGCCGCCGGCCCATCCCGGTTTCGAGGAGCAGCTCGGGACCCGCTGGGTGGTCTGGATCGGCGGCCTGACGCTTGCGCTCGGCGGCTTCTTCCTGGTCCGCTATTCGATCGAGGCGGGGCTGGTCGGTCCTCGAGTCCGCATTTTCTGCGGCGGCCTGTTCGCATTGGCGCTGCTGGCGGCCGGCGAATGGACGCGGCGCAAGGAAAGCATCTCCGATATCGTCGCGCTGCCGATCGCCAACATCCCGGCCATCCTGACCGCGGCCGGCACCGCAGTGGCGTTTGCGACCGTTTACGCCGCCTACGCGCTCTACGGCTTCCTCGCACCCGCCATCGCCTTTGTCCTGCTCGGGCTGGTGGCGCTCGGCACGCTCGCCGCCGCCCTTCTGCACGGACCTGCGCTCGCGGGCCTCGGCGTGGTCGGCGCCTTCGTCACGCCGATGCTGGTCTCCTCCGACCAGCCCGATTACTGGGCGCTCTATATCTATCTCGCCGTCGTCACGGCGGCTTCGCTTGGGCTCGCGCGTATCCGGCTGTGGCGCTGGCTCGCGGTCACGGCCATCGCCTTCGCGCTGTTCTGGACGCTGCCCTGTCTCGACTGCGGCCCGTCGATGGTGGCGCCGCATGTGTTCCATATTGTCGCCGGCTTCATCCTTGCGGCGCTGCTCGTGGTGTGCGGCTTCATGTTCGGCCCCTCGATCGAGGAAGGCCAGATCGAGCCGATCTCGTCCGGGTCGCTCGCCGCCTATCTGTTCGGCGCCATGGCGATCGTGCTGACGAGCTTCCATGCCGACACGGCGCTGATTGCATTCGCGATCCTGGTTGCCGGCACGCTCGCAATCGCCTGGCGCGCGCCATCGGCGACCGGGGCGATCGGCGCCGCCGCCGCGTTCGTCTTCATCGTCTTCGCCGAGTGGGCGGTGCGCGGCAACCCGGACATGCTGGTGATCCCCGGCGGCCCGCTGCCCGGCATCGGGCCGAGCGCCACCGATCAAGCCGTGACGCTGCACCTGGTCACGGCCGCAATCTTCGCCGCCGGCTTCGGCGTCGCGGGATTCCTCGCGCAAGGCCGCTCGTCAAGCGCCATCGTCCCCGTGGTGTGGTCGGCGACGGCGACCTTCGTGCCGCTGGCATTGTTGATCGCACTTTACGCCCGCATCGCGCATCTCGACCGCTCGATCCCGTTTGCGATCCTCGCCGTGATTCTCGCTGCGGCCTTCGGCGGCGCGACCGAAATCCTCGCCCGCCGCGAGAGCCGGCCGGGGCTGATGATCTCGACTGCGTTGTTCGCCACCGGCTCGCTTGGCGCGCTGGCGCTGGCGCTGACTTTTGCGCTTGAAAAGGGCTGGCTCACGATCGCGCTGGCGCTGATGTCGATGGGCACCGCCTGGATCTCGATGCAGCGGCCGATCCCGTTCCTGCGTTCGCTCGCCGCGATCCTCGCCGGCATCGTGGTGCTGCGCATCGGTTATGAGCCGCGCATTGTGGGCGGCGCCGTAGGCACCACGCCGATCTTCAATTGGCTGCTTTGGGGCTACGGCATTCCCGCCGCATCGTTCTGGATCGGAAGCACCTTCCTGCGCCGCCGCGTCGACGATGCGCCGCTGCGCGTCGTGGAATCCGCTGCCATCCTGTTCACGGTGCTGTTGGTATTCATGGAGATCCGCCACGCGGTCTATGGCGGCGACGTCTATCGTGTCACGCCAACGCTGGCGGAGTTCGCGCTGGAAGTCTGCTCCGCGCTGGCCATGGCGATCGGACTCGAGCGGCTGCGGCTGCGCACCAACAGCATCGTGCACGACATCGGCGCGATGCTGCTCACCGCATTTGCCGGGGTCGTCGGCGTGGCCGGGCTGTTGCTGCTGGAGAACCCCATTCTCACGACGGTCCAGCTCGACGGCGGCTTCATCAACCTGCTGCTGCTCGCCTATGCGCTGCCGGCGGTGCTGATGCTGCTGTTGGCCTATGCGGCCGTGGGCCGCCGTGGCGCGCCCTACGCCAACACGATCGCCGCCGGCGCACTGATCTTCGCGCTCGCCTATGTGACGCTGGAAATCCGCCGGCTCTACCGGGGTCCGGTCATCAATGTCGGAACGATCAGCGGCGCCGAGCAATATACCTATTCGATCGCCTGGCTGGCGTGTGGCGTTGTGCTGCTCGGCGTCGGCATCCTGGTGAACTCGCAGCGCGCCCGGCTGGCATCGGCGGCCGTGATCGCGCTCACGATCGCCAAGGCGTTCCTGGTCGACATGTCGACCCTGACGGGCGTCTACCGCGCGCTGTCGTTCATCTGCCTCGGCCTGGTGCTGGTCGCGATCGGCTGGCTGTACCAGCGCATCCTGTTCAGGAGACGGCCGGCTGCGCCAGCGGAATAGTTGTCAGGCCGCGCGGACCGAGTTGAGAAATCTCGATACCTCCGACTTGAGCCGGCCGGAGTCGCCAGACAGCGTCTGCGCCGCCGACAGCACCTGAGACGAGGCGGAGCCGGTTTCGCTCGCACCGCGCTGCACGTCCGTGATGTTGGAAGACACCTGCTGGGTGCCCTGGGCCGCCTGCTGGACGTTGCGGGAGATTTCCTGCGTCGCCGCGCCCTGCTCTTCCACCGCAGCCGCAATCGTCGAGGAGATTTCCGACAGCTTCTCGATGGTGCCGGAGATTTCCTTGATGGCGTTGACGAAGTCCTGGGTCGCCGCCTGAATGCCGTTGATCTGCTGGCCGATCTCCCCGGTGGCCTTCGCCGTCTGCTCGGCGAGCGCCTTCACCTCGGAGGCGACCACCGCAAAACCGCGGCCGGCTTCGCCGGCACGGGCCGCCTCGATGGTGGCGTTCAGCGCAAGCAGATTGGTCTGACCGGCGATGGTATTGATCAACTCGACGACGTCGCCGATGCGGGTCGCGGCCTTCGACAGCTCGCTGACGCGATCGGTCGTACCACGCGCCTGGCCGACGGCTTCGCTCGCCATCCGCGCCAATTCCTGTACCTGGCGGCTGATCTCGTTGACCGAGGACGACAGTTCTTCCGTGGCAGACGCCACCGACTGCACGTTGGTGGAGGCTTCCTCCGAGGCGGAAGCGACCGTCGTCGACAGCTCCTGCGAACGCGCCGCGGTCGAAGTCAGAGTGCGTGCAGAAACCTCGAGTTCTCTCGAGGCCGACGACACGGTCTCGACGATGCGGCCAACCGCACTTTCGAAATCGTCTGCCATCTTGGCCATCTCCGCCTTGCGCTGGCGCGCGAGAACCTCGTCTTGCTTGATCTTGGTTTCAGCTTCGTCGCGCGCCTTTTCCTCGGCCTTGACCTTGAAGGCCTCGACCGCCTGCGCCATGTCGCCGACCTCGTCCTTGCGATCGAGCCCGGGCAGGATCACGCCGAAATTGCCGCCGGCAAGTTCCTTCATCCCGGCCGTGAGACCGGACAGCGGCCGGATGATGCCGCGCGCGATCAGGAAGGCGATGGCAAGGCCGAGCAGCACGGCAAGCCCCGCGACCATCTCCTGCGCGGTGATGGTGGAATCGATCCGGTCCCCCGTCTCGGCCGTCGTCTTCTTGAAGGCCTCGTTGATGGCCTCCTTCACCTTGTCCATCTTCTCGACGGCGCTTGCGATCACGGGTGTGATGCTCTTGTAGTAGAGTTCGTCGCCGCGCACGAGATTGGGTCCGGTCTTGTCGAACGCCTCGGCATATTTGGCGATCCCGGACTTGACCACGACCAGCTGCTTCGCGAGTTCAGGGGGCAAGTCGAGCTTTTCCAGCAGCGTGACCTGCTCCTGCGCCTTGCCGACGTTGGCCTTGAAGGTAGCAAAACCCTTGGCATCGCGCGTCGCCAGCATGCGCCAGTTCGCCACGCGAACCAGCAAGACTCTGGGACTCCAGCGCATTGCCGTTATGTGCGAACGGCGTGCCGTCCGCGGCGTCGACGAACTTCTGCACGTCAGCGGCCATCTGGTCGCCTTCAGCGTAGAGCATGGCGCGGCCCGCCAGCATCCGCTTCACGGCTTCGCCGAGCTCGGCGCGCTTGACCTTCAGGTCTGCGATCTCCTTGGCAGCTTCGCGATAACTGGCCTTCCGTTCCTCGCTCTTCGTGGTGCGGACCGCCTCGTCGAGCAGCTCCGCGACCTTTGCCAGACGCTTGTCGGACTCGGTGAAGGAAGCGTCATCCTGGTCGAACGTATAGCGCAGGATGCCGCGGCGGATCGCCTGCAGCTCGGTCGTGATCTCGCCGACGCGGATGGTGTTCTTCGACTGCAGGCCCAGCAGATCGACTTGGTCGCGGACGGCCGTAAGCTGCGATACGGCGAAGGCGGCAAGGCCTGCGCAAAACACCAGGAGGATGGCGAAGCCGCCATAGAGCCGACCGCGAATCCGAAAATTCAAGAAAGACATGGGGCAATCCTTGCGGTGGTCGCAGGCAGGACGAGCCGGGACGAGGAAACACAGGCCGCCCGAGCGACGGGCTGCCGCAGCGACGCTTTGTCGCGCATACGAAGCGGTAAGCTTAATTTCCCAAGCAAACCTAAATTTGGAGGCCCGTAACAATACGGGAAGTCGCGTGCAAGCTCTCGGCTTTACACGCATAAGGAAAATCATGCAGATGGCCCGCACCTCAAGATTGCAGGCCTGTCCCGACGGGCTCGCCAAAAATAATTCCGGCCCATCGAGGGGACCGGAATGATGGAGCGGTCCTGGTGAGAGGCGGCGTCAGGCCGCGCGCACGGTGTTGAGGAACTTGCCGACCTCGAGCTTGAGGCGGTTGGAGTCGCTCGACAGCAATTGCGCGGAAGAAAGCACCTGCGAGGAAGCCGATCCGGTTTCGGTTGCTCCGCGCTGAACTTCGGTGATGTTGGAGGACACCTGCTGGGTGCCCTGCGACGCCTGCTGGACGTTGCGGGAAATTTCCTGCGTCGCCGCGCCCTGCTCTTCGACCGCGGCGGCAATCGCCGAGGAGATTTCCGAAAGCTTTTCGATCGTACCGGAGATGTCCTTGATCGCGCCGACCGATTCCTGGGTCGCCGACTGGATGCCGGAAATCTGCTGGCCGATCTCGCCGGTTGCTTTCGCCGTCTGCTCGGCCAGCGCCTTGACCTCCGAGGCGACGACCGCGAAGCCGCGGCCGGCTTCACCCGCACGCGCCGCCTCGATGGTGGCGTTGAGGGCGAGAAGGTTGGTCTGGCCCGCGATGGTGTTGATCAGCTCGACCACGTCGCCAATCCGGGTCGCTGCCTTTGACAGCTCGCTGACGCGATCGGTGGTCGAACGCGCCTGACCGACCGCCTCGCTCGCCATCCGCGCCGATTCCTGCACCTGGCGGCTGATCTCGGTGATCGACGACGACAGTTCTTCCGTTGCGGACGCGACCGACTGCACGTTGGTGGAAGCCTCCTCCGAGGCGGCGGCCACCGTGGTGGCAATCTCCTGCCCGCGCGCGGCGGTCGAGGTCAGCGTTTTCGCAGAAGCCTCGAGCTCGGTCGAAGCCGACGACACGGTATCGATGATCTCGCCAACGGCAGCTTCGAAACCATCGGCAAGGCGGTACATGTCGGCCTTGCGCTGATCGGCCAGTATCTTGTCCTGCTTGACCTTGGCCTCGGCTTCCTCGCGGGCCTTTTCCTCGGCCTTGACCTTGAAATCCTCGACCGCGCCGGCGATGTCGCCGATCTCGTCCTTGCGACCGAGGCCGGGGAGCACCACGCTGAAATTGCCATTCGCCAGCTCGCGCATCGCGCGCGTCAGCGACTGGATCGGACGGGCGATCAGGAAGATCGAGAGCACGCAGGCGCCGATCAGCACGAGCGCCGCGGTCAGGCCGATCACCAGCGAATTGTGCTCAGCCGACGACATCTCCTGTTGCGCGGCGGCGGTCTCTTCTTCCACGCGGTGCTTGGCAAATTCGACGACCTTGTTGGCCAGTTCGTCGAGCTCTTTCGCGATGGGAAGACCGGTTTCACGTGCAAGACGGCCCTCTTCGCTGTGAAGCTTCATAAGGCGCGCCTCCAACTCTGGAGCCAACTCCCCATTCGCGCCGCGCTTGGCCTCGATTGTGACGGCTTCTTTCTGCACGGCAACGATCTCGCGGGCGGCACGGTTGACGTAATCGTCAGCGAGAACCTTCATCTTCTCGATTCGAGCACGATTTTCCGGGGACTTGGAAAGCTTGAGTGTCTCGCCGATGTTGTTCAGGGCGGCCTTGTGCCTTGCTTCGAGGTAGTCCTGCGCCGTCTGCAATTCCGCCTGATTGCTCGCCAGGCGAATGTCACGGACGCCAACCATCATGCCGCGGGCCGAAGCCTTTGCTTCTGACGCGCGCAACGCGATCGCATGCTGTGCACCTGCGATCTCGTCGGCTTGCCGCACCGCGGAGTTGCCGCTCATCTGGGCGAAGATCATGCCCGCCACCAGCAGGATACTGAGCGCCGAAGTGATGGCGAGCTTGGTGCCAATTCGCAAATTCTGGATGAGCGTTATCATTATGTTACAGGTCCTAAAATGCCGTGCGCACATCGCGCAATCGCGCCCTGCTGCTCAAATTCAGCTTCGCGCCCGGGGACCTACGGATAGGCCTGAGGTTCCAAATTAAAGTTAACCAATATCCGTAGGACTACGAGCTGCGACAAAAAAACCAAAAACGGCAGGGCGTTACGCAATCTTTGTTTCAGTCCTGGAAGATTAACGCGTTGAGATTGCGCGATTGGACTGAACGCAGCCGAGGCTTCCGAGGCCGGACGCGCAAGAGCAAAGCCTGCCCCTAGTCCACCACCTCGCCAAGCAGGCGAATCCGGAACAGCGGCTGCTTGGCCTCGTCCAGCAATTCCATGCGCCATTCGGCACCTTGCTTCAGCCCGCGCGAAATACCGCCGAGCAGGTTGGCGCAGACCGACTTCATCTCGGTCCAGGCCGCCTCGCGGTCCTCGCACTCATAAGGATGGTCGGACGCGCCGGAATAGCGGCCCTGGCTGATGCGGAAGAAGTATTGCGGCATTCCTTTGATCCATGGGTTTGACCCCATCCCTCGCGTCCAAACTGGATCGGGGACGTGACCAAGGCATGAAGGAATGCGTCCGTAGGATTACGGCACGCCACAGCACTTCCGCCGCCGCCGGCATATTCTTGCTGATATCAGTGAAGGGAACCGCTTACTCGGTCGAGCGGCGCAGTTCCACCGTGCCCTCGGACTTCGGCGCTTCCGCCTTGGGCTCGGATTTGGCCGGCTCGAGATTGGCGCTGTCGACGTGCGGCGTCTCCACACGCGCGGTCACTTCAGCCCGCGAATTGTCGATCGAACCGGTCCGCTCGGCATGACGGGAACGAGGCCGCGCCACCGCGCGCGCCATCAACATCTGCGTCCCGCCCTGATGCTGGAAATCGCAATAGGCGAAGCTCATGCCGGACACGGAGCCGCGGAAGCTGACTTCGTTCTTCTTGTCGAGATTGAAGCAGGGCTCGAACGGAACGCCCCGCAGCGAGGCGCACACCGACTGGCCACGGATTTGAAGCGTATTGCCGGGAAGACGGACATGCCGGACCGGGCCGGAGCCGGAGAACTGCACCGCGCCGGCCGCGCCCATATCGTCGAGGATCTGCCCGGCGCCGCGCGTGCCGTCGACGCAGGTGAAGGAGAACACCTTGCCCGCGACGAACTTGCGCGCCTCATCGGCGGTCATCATGCCAGCCAGCGCGGGCATGATCATGGCTCCAGCAGCGACGGTCCCCAACACAAAACGCGCAAGCATTGCAAAAACTCCGACTTGACCCAAGCCGCGGGTGACGCCTGTTTTCCTTTACCCGCTGCTTACCATACTAACCGTGGCAACATTGGAGCAGCTTGGTTGGTAAAGTCTGAACATGGTTAGACGATTTTTATCACAATTCTGCCCCGGACCTGACCGGCGAGGATCTTGGAGCCCGTGCCGATGACTTGGTCCAGCGGAATTTCATGAGTAATTTCAGATAGTTTTGACCGATCCAGGTCACGGGCCAGCCGCTCCCAGGCCACTTTTCGGGGCTCGATCGGGCACATCACGGAGTCGATGCCGAGAAGGCACACCCCCCGCAAAATGAAGGGGGCAACCGATGAGGGCAGATCCATACCCGCCGCAAGTCCGCAGGCCGAAATCGCCCCGCCATATCTCGTCATCGACAACAGGTTGGCGAGCGTGGTCGATCCGACGCTGTCGACGCCGCCCGCCCAGCGTTCTTTCGCAAGCGGCTTGGCCGGACCGGACAGCTCGTTGCGGTCGATCACCTCGGCCGCACCGAGGCTCTGCAGATAAGCGGCCTCTGACATCCGCCCGGTCGAGGCGATGACGTGATAGCCGAGCTTGGCGAGCACGGCGATCGCGACCGAGCCGACGCCGCCGGCGGCACCCGTGACAACCATCGGCCCGCTCTGCGGCGAGAGACCCTGCTTTTCCAGCGCCAGCACGGCCAGCATCGCGGTGAAACCGGCGGTGCCGATCGCCATCGCTTCGCGCGCCGACAGGCCGTCCGGCAAACGCACCAGCCACTCGCCCTTCACGCGCGCCTTTTCGGCATAGGCGCCGAGATGGGTTTCGCCCATGCCCCAGCCGGTACAGACGACCTTGTCGCCGGGCTTCCAGGCGGGATGGGAGGATTGTTCGACCGTGCCCGCGAAATCGATCCCGGCGATCATGGGGAAGCGCCGCACCACCGGTGCCTTGCCGGTGACGGCAAGGCCATCCTTGTAGTTCAGCGTCGACCATTCGACGGCAACGGTGACATCGCCTTCCATCAACTCGGCTTCGTCGAATTGAACGAGGGCTGCGGTGGTGCCTTTTTCCGCCTTGTCGATCCTGATCGCCTTGAACGTTCCCAAGGTAAGCTCCCTGAATTCTTGCTCAGGGATTTTATCGCATCACGCAGGCTGTGCAACGGCACGTTCGACAGGCTTCTCCTCGATCGGCAGATTGATCAGCGCCGAGAGCACGCCGAACAGCACCGACAGCCACCAGATCGGCGTGTAGGAACCGAATTTCTCGAACACGATGCCCCCTAACCAGACGCCGAGGAAGCCGCCGATCTGGTGGCTGACAAAGGCGAAGCCGTACAGCGTTGCAAACCAGCGCGTGCCGAACATCAGCGAGACCAGCGCCGAGGTCGGCGGCACCGTCGACAGCCACAACAGGCCGGAGACCGAGCCGAACGCGATCGCAGTGAACGGCGTGATCGGGAAGGAGATGAAAGCGACCGTCGCGAGCGCGCGGGCAAAATAGATCGCCGACAGGATGTAGCGCTTGGGCAGGCGGTTCTGCAGCCAGCCGACGCTGAGCGAGCCCATCATGTTGAACAGGCCGATCGACGCCATCACCCAGCCGCCGATCTGGGCGGAGATGCCGCGATCGACCAGGAACGCCGGCAGATGCACGGTGACGAAGGCAAGCTGGAAACCGCAGGTGAAGAAGCCGAGCACCAGCAGCACATAAGAGCGGTGGCCGAAAGCTTCGGCAAGCGCGGTCCTGAACGATTGCTGCTGCGCCGCCGGCACATTCGCAGTGGTCGCAGGCGGCGTGGACAACGCAAGCGACAGCGGCACGATCAGCAGCATCAGCGCGGCGAATACCGTGAGCGCCGCCTGCCAGCCGAAATTGTCGATCAGCGCCACGCCGAACGGCGCGAACACGAATTGGCCGAACGATCCCGCCGCGGTGCCGGCGCCGAGCGCGATGCCGCGCCGCTCCGGCGGCAACAATTTCGAGAACGCCGACAGCACGAGGTTGAACGAACACCCCGACAGGCCGAAGCCGACCAGCACGCCGGCGCCGAGATCGAGCGACAACGGCGTTGCGGCGTAGCGCATCATCAAAAGGCCGGCGGCATAGAGCAAAGCGCCGACGAACATCACGCGGAGTGTACCGAACCGGTCGGCAATGGCGCCGGCAACCGGCTGGCCGAGCCCCCACAACAGGTTCTGCACGGCAAGCGCGAGGCCGAACACGTCACGGCCCCAGGAAAATTCATGGCCCATCGGCTGGATGAAAAAGCCGAGAGCGGATCGCGGGCCGAAGCCCAGCAGGGCGATCGCACAGCCACAGACGATGATGACGAGCGGCGTACGCCAGCTCGTAAGACTTGAAGCCGGACGAAGATCGCCCGCGGTGGTCGACATCAACTGACCCTTCTTGTTCGCGGCTCGGACGAATCGGCCGCGTTCGTTACAGGGAGTTAATGCATCTGCATGGAAATCCAAGGACCCCGCCGGAAAAATCTCCGCGCGCATCGCAGCGATGCAAATCTCGGCGAGCAGACACGACGACTTGATGGCCGTGACATCTAGCGTACCGCGAAAGACCATGTTAGGTTTAATTTGCTCATAGTGAGGATAATATCCTCGATAGTGAGAAAGCCGGCCCGGAGAGGCCGGATTTCTAACAACGCGAATATGCTCAACTCGAGCATATAATCCTAAGGAAGCAACCAATGCCAATCGCCGCCATCTATGGTCCCGATGATTTCGACAAATCCTTACGCCGGCCGGCGATCGCTCCGGTCCCGGACGAGGCCGGCCCGGGCGAACGCGCGACAGCGCTGCCGATGCCGTCGCTGGAATGGACGCCCGAGGTCGAACGCGACACCGCGCATCTCTATGAGCGGGTCAAGCGCGTCATTTCACCGGTCGAGTGGCCGCTGATGGCGCCGACCATCAGGGCGATCAACGGGCTGAAGCAGGCGCGCGACGCCGTCATCCTCGCCCACAACTACCAGACGCCGGAAATCTTCCATTGCGTCGCCGACATCAAAGGTGACTCGCTGCAGCTCGCCGTCGAGGCCACCAGGGTGAAAGCTTCCACCATCGTCCAGTGCGGCGTGCACTTCATGGCGGAGACGTCGAAGATCCTCAATCCGGAAAAGCGCGTGCTGATTCCGGATTCGCGCGCGGGCTGCTCGCTCGCCTCCTCCATCACCGCCGCCGATGTACGGCTGCTGCGCGAACGCTTTCCCGGTGTGCCGGTGGTGGCCTATGTCAACACGTCGGCGGAAGTGAAGGCGGAGGTCGATATCTGCTGCACCTCGTCAAACGCGGTCGCGGTGGTCGAGAGCCTGAACGCGCCCGAGGTGATCTTCCTGCCGGATCAATATCTCGCGAAATACGTCGCCTCGAAAACCAGCGTAAAGATCATCGCCTGGAAAGGCGCCTGCGAGGTGCACGAGCGCTTCACCGGCGACGAGCTGCGCGCGTACCGCGAAGCCGATCCCACCGTGCAGATCATCGCGCATCCGGAATGCCCGCCCGACGTGCTGGCGGAAGCCGACTTCACCGGCTCGACCGCGCACATGATCAACTGGGTTCGGCAGAACCGGAAGAAACGCATCGTGATGATCACCGAATGCTCGATGGCCGACAACGTGCAGGCCGAGCTGCCCGACGTCGAAATGATGCGGCCCTGCAACCTCTGTCCGCACATGAAGCGGATCACGCTGGCGAACATTCTGGAAAGCCTCGTTCACCTTCGCGAGGAAATCACGATCGATCCCGCCATCGCGGACAAGGCGCGACGCTCGGTCGAGCGGATGATCAATTTGAAAAACTAACATCGCTGTCGTCCCGGCAGGCGAAGCGCGAGCCGGGCCCCATAACCCCAGGCCGCAGTGATTTGGAAAACCAAGCGCTTCGCAAGACAACGACTGCCGGTCGCTATGGGTCCCGCTTTCGCGGGGACGACGAGAGGAGAGAACCATGACCAACAACATCCATGACCTCACCCGCAAGACCGACGATGTCGTGATCGTCGGCGGCGGTCTTGCCGGCCTGTTCTGCGCGCTGAAGCTCGCGCCGCGTCCGGTCACCCTGATTTCGGCGGCGCCGCTTGGCGAGGGCGCTTCAACCGCCTGGGCGCAGGGCGGCATCGCTGCCGCCATCGCCGAGGGCGACAGCGCGGAAGCGCATGCGGCGGACACGATCGCGGTCGGCGGAGGCATTGTCGATGAGGAGATCGCGCTGGGTCTTGCGCGCGAGGCCGGCGCGCGCATCCAGGACCTGCTCCGGTACGGCGTGCCGTTCGATCGCGATCTCGAGGGCAAGCTTGCGGTCGGCCGGGAGGCCGCGCATTCGGCGAAGCGCATCGTGCATGTGCGCGGCGACATGGCAGGCCAGGCTATCATCGCCGCGCTGACCGAGGCTGTACGCAAGACACCCTCGATCCGCGTGATCGAAGGCTTTGTCGCCGAAGCGCTGCTGACGGAAGACAACGCGGTCTCGGGGCTGCAACTGCGCAAGGCAGACGATCCGGCGGCGCGGCCCCTCATCATCGCATCGCGCGCCATCGTGCTCGCGACCGGCGGCATCGGGCATCTCTATGCCGTGACCACCAATCCGCGGGAAGCGAGCGGCCTTGGCCTTGCGATCGCCGCACGCGCCGGCGCCGTCATCGCGGACCCCGAATTCGTGCAGTTCCACCCGACCGCGATCATGGTCGGCCGCGATCCGGCGCCGCTTGCGACCGAAGCGCTGCGCGGCGAAGGCGCAACCCTCATTGACGATCATGGCAAGCGCTTCATGCTGTCGCGTCATCCGCTCGCAGAACTCGCCCCGCGCGATATCGTGGCGCGCGGCGTGTTCGCGGAGATCGCCGCAGGACGCGGCGCCTATCTCGATGCACGAGAGGCACTCGGGGCACGCTTCGCCGAAAAATTTCCGACCGTTTATGCGAGCTGCCTCGCGGCTGGCCTCGATCCCTCAAAAGAGCCGATCCCGGTCGCGCCCGCCGCGCATTACCACATGGGCGGCATTGCCGTGGACGCGCGCGGCCGCACTTCTCTCGGCGGTCTCTGGGCCGGCGGCGAAGTATCCTCGACCGGCGCGCATGGCGCGAACCGCCTCGCTTCCAATTCGCTGCTGGAAGCCGTGGTCTACGCCGCGCGTATCGCGGAGGATATCGCGGGTCAGGCGATCGCCACATCCGCGCGTCTGCCGGCCGCGCTCGTCGTTCCCCGCAACAGCGCCATGTCCGCCCACGCCGAGAAGAAGCTGCGTGCAACGATGAGCGAGCATGTCGGCGTGATCCGCCATGGCGAGGGGCTTGCCGACGCGGTCCGCGCCTTCGCAGCCCTTGAAAGCGAGGCCGGCAATAGCGGGCTTCGCAACATGGCGACCACAGCGCTCCTGGTGGCCGCTTCCGCCTGGAACCGCCGCGAAAGCCGCGGCGCGCATTGCCGCGCCGACCATCCGGTCGAGGCACCCGCCCTCGCTCATCGCACCATGACGACGCTTGCGAAAGCGCGCGAGATTGCGGCGGTGCTCGATATCCCTGCCCTGCGCAGCGCGCAACCGATGATTGCCTGAGGAAGCAAGCCATGACGACTGCCGTCTCCCTGTTGTACCCCGACGCCTTCCTGTCGCCGCTCGCGATCGACGAGGCCGTACATCGCGCGCTCGACGAGGATCTCGGTCGCGCGGGCGACATCACCTCGATTGCGACCGTGCCCGAAGCGACGCCGGCCCGCGCCATCATGGTCGCGCGCCAGGCGGGCGTGATCGCGGGCCTGCCGCTGGCGGTCGCGACATTTCAAAAGCTTTCGCCCGAAATCCGGATCGAGCCCCATGTTCGCGACGGTGCAAGTGTTGAGAAGGGCATGAAGGTCATGACCATCGCCGGCCCGGCGCGCGCGGTGCTCACCGGCGAGCGCACCGCGCTGAACTTCGTCGGCCGGCTGTCCGGCATTGCAACGGTAACCGCTGACTATGTTCGGCACACCGCCGGGACCAGGATGCGCATCTGCTGCACGCGGAAAACCACGCCGGGACTGCGGGCGCTGGAGAAATACGCGATACGTTGCGGTGGTGGCTTCAACCATCGCTTCGGGCTCGACGATGCGATCCTGATCAAGGACAATCACATCGCGGTCGCCGGCGGCGTCCGGCTGGTGCTTGAACGCGCCCGCGCCACCACCGGACACCTCGTCAAGGTCGAGATCGAGGTCGATACGCTCGATCAACTGCGCGAGGTGCTCGATACCGGCCTCGCCGACGTCGTGCTGCTGGACAACATGGATATCGCCACGCTGAGGGAGGCGGTGAAGCTCGCGAGCGGCCGCGTCGTGCTGGAAGCTTCGGGCGGCCTCACCTTCTCTTCGATTGCTGCGATCGCGGCGACCGGCGTGGACTACGCCTCCTCCGGCGCGCTGACCCATTCCGCGCCGAATTTCGACGTGGCGCTGGATATTGAGGCATAACTCGTCATTGCCGGGCCTGACCCGGCAATCCATCTGCAAAGGATTTCTTTTGGTGGATGCGCGGGTCAAGCCCGCGCATGACGAATGTAAGCAATGGCTGCGGCCGTCTCAGCGCTAGCGCCGCACGGAGTTCGGATACATCTCGGCTTCGCTCTTTGCCTCCGAGGCGAGTTGCTGGGAGAGCGCCGCGGTCTGCGCCGGCGTTCCCCAGCTCGGCGCGTCGCTGCCGTCGCCCCACTTCTTCGGCCGATAAAAGGTGTGGACGCCGAACTTGTAGAGCCTGGTCATCTCGCTGACCCAGGACGGATGCACATAATAGGCGTGGTAGTGCGTCGACTTGCCGACTTCGGGCAGCCAGACCTGGCCGTCGAGCATGGCCTTCGCGATTTTCTTCGCGCGCTCCCACATGTCGGGCTCGCGGATCACATCGGCATAATTGTCGCAGGCGAAGGTGAACTGGCAGGCCATGTGCCGGTGCTTGTTCTGGTAGACCACGCCGCACACGTCGTTCGGATATTTGCCGGAGAAGGCACGATTCATCACGACCTGCGCGACCGCGATCTGGCCGCGCACGGCTTCGCCCCGGGCTTCGAAATAGACGACCTCCGCGAGACACTTCTCTGCCTTGGCGCGCGACTTCTCGTCGGTGAGGCCGAGCCGCTCGGCCGGGGTCTTCGATAACTGATTGTCGGCGTTCACTTCGCCCTTCGGCGCAACGCTTTCGCCGCTTTCGGTTTCGCGGACCACATCATCCGAAGGCTGCAGCGATGCCATCACCTTCATGTCGGGATCGGCGGTGACGATGGTCGGCTCCTCGCCGGGCTGCCAGCGTTCGATGCTCTCGGCCGAACCGCCGAGCGATGCGTTGCCGAAGAACAGGCTCGCGGTCTTGACGTTGAAGCTGTCGCGCGACGGCGCCGGCTGGATGGCCGCGGAGGAATTTTTCAGATCGTCCATCGGCCGGGATTCCAGCGACTGCGAAATGTCGGATTTGGGCAGCACCTGCGAGCCGTATTGCGTCAGCGGCGGCGCGTTCATCGCCGCCTGCAGTTCCGGATCGAGCGGCGTCCGCTTCGGCTGAGGCGCGGTCGCGGTCTTGGCGCCCATCACGTTCGCATTCGAGGCCGCGGGGTCTTCAAGCGTTGCCGGCGCGTCGTCGGGGCGGCCGGTCTCGGGCTCGATCGCGGGCGGCGGCGCGATCACAAGCCGGTCGCCCTTCAGCGTGCGATCCACCTTCGGGAAGTCCGAGGGTTGGTAACGCGGCGGCGACTGCAGCACCGAATTGCGCGGCAGCGAGCCCGTGATGTCCGAAGCCGAACGATCGAGGCTGGCGAGCCGATAGGTCGCGCTTTCCGGCGTGGAGGTGCCGATCGGACGGCCGAAACTGTAGGTCGCGAGCTGGATGGTGGCGGCAGCACCGGTGACCCGCCTCTGCCAGCGTTCGCCGACGCCTGGCTGGCGTGCGAGCAGCGAGGCGATGTCCTGATAGCCGATCTCGTTCGGCAACAGGGCGAAGACACACAGCGCAAAACCGAAGGACGCAAAACGCACGCCCCCCGGCTTCTTACGCTTGACTGGTATCAACACACTCACGCAACGCTACACGCTCAAAGAGTTCGAATGCAGTACATCCGTGCAATTCGATCTTTTCCGTTGATATCTAATTTAGGTTGCCGGGGCGTTAATCCGCGTGGCCCGCGCGCCACAGGCAAGCGATGTCAGCAATTGGCGCGATCGCTTCGAAAGTGTTGGTAAATGGCGCTTGAGTGGAAGTGGTAAATATCCCGTCAACAAAAATGCGGAGGAATTTTTGCCGGGTTCCCCGTGTCAATGCGGGACAGTCGTCTCCGTCATTGCGAGGAGCGACGCGACGAAGCAATCCAGTTTGTTTGCCTGGCGCCGGATTGCTTCGCGGAGCCTGTCATCGGGCGCGCGTTCGCGCGACCCGTTGGCTCGCAATGACGATCTACGTTACGCCTGGCTCGCGACGGCCTTGCCGATCGCGGCTTGCGCCGCGGCGAGGCGCGCGATCGGCACGCGATAGGGCGAGCACGAGACGTAGTCGAGGCCGATCTCGTGGCAGAACGCGACGGAAGCGGGATCGCCGCCATGCTCGCCGCAGATGCCGACCTTGAGGCCGGGCCGCGTCTTGCGGCCGCGCTGGACGCCGATCTTCACGAGCTCGCCGACGCCTTCCTGGTCGAGCGCGATGAAGGGATCGATCTCGAGGATCCCCTTGCTGACATAGGCGCCGAGGAAGCTCGCCGCGTCATCGCGGCTGATGCCGTAGGTGGTCTGCGTGAGGTCGTTGGTGCCGAACGAGAAGAACTCCGCGCTCTTGGCAATATCGCCCGCGAGCAGGCACGCGCGCGGCAGTTCGATCATGGTACCGACCTGGTAGGCGAGCTTGGTGCCGGTCTCCTTCATCACGGCTTGCGCGGTCGCGTCGATCCGCGACTTGACGAGATCGAGCTCGAGCTTGGTCGCGATCAGCGGCACCATCACCTCGAGCCCGACGGCCTTGCCGGTACGCTTCTGCGCTTCCACCGCGGCCTCGAAGATCGCACGCGCCTGCATCTCGGCGATCTCCGGATAGGCGATCGCGATACGGCAGCCGCGGAAGCCGAGCATCGGGTTGAACTCGGCGAGATCGCGGGCGCGGTCGGCAAGGCGACGCGGATCGGTGTTCATCGCGCGCGCGACTTCCTCGATCTCGGCCTGGGTGTGCGGCAGGAACTCGTGCAGCGGCGGATCGAGCAGCCGGATCGTCACCGGCAGGCCCTTCATGATCTCGAACAACTCGACGAAATCCGCGCGCTGCATCGGCAACAATTTCGACAGGGCGGCGCGGCGGCTCTGCTCGTCTTCCGCCAGGATCATTTCGCGCACGGTGCGGATGCGGGTTTCCTCGAAGAACATGTGCTCGGTGCGGCAAAGGCCGATGCCTTCGGTGCCGAACTTGATCGCGGTGCGTGCATCATCAGGCGTATCGGCGTTGACGCGGACGCCGATCTTGCGGACCTGGTCGGCCCAGCCCATCAACGTGCCGAACTCGCCCGACATTTCCGGCTCGATCATCGGCATGCGGCCTGCCAGCACCTGGCCGAGCGAGCCGTCGATGGTGATGACGTCGCCGGTCTTGAAGGTGCGCGAGCCGATGCTCATGGTGCCGCGGCCGTAATCGACGCGGATGGTGCCGCAGCCGGAGACACAGGGTTTGCCCATGCCGCGCGCAACCACGGCGGCGTGCGAGGTCATGCCGCCGCGCGTGGTCAGGATGCCTTCGGCGGCGTGCATGCCGTGAATGTCTTCCGGCGAGGTCTCGATGCGGACCAGAATTACCTTGCGCCCGTCGGCCTGCAGCTTGGCAGCCTCGTCGGAGGAGAACACGATTTCGCCTGAAGCAGCACCTGGCGAGGCCGGCAGGCCGGTGGCGATCACGTCGCGCTTGGCGGCGGGATCGATCGTCGGATGCAGGAGCTGGTCGAGCGAAGCGGGATCGATGCGCGACACTGCTTCCTTCTTCGAGATCAGGCCTTCATTGGCGAGCTCGACGGCGATGCGCAGCGCCGCCTTCGCGGTGCGCTTGCCGCCGCGGGTCTGCAGCATCCACAATTTGCCGCGCTCGACGGTGAATTCCATGTCCTGCATGTCGCGGTAATGCTTTTCCAGCATCGTGTAGATCCGCGTCAGCTCCTTGAAGGCGTCGGGCATCGCGGTTTCCATCGAGGACTTGTCGGAGCCGGACTCCTGCCGCGCATGTTCGGTGATGTCCTGCGGCGTGCGGATGCCCGCCACCACATCCTCGCCCTGCGCGTTGATCAGGAACTCGCCATAGAGCCGGCTCTCGCCGGTCGAGGGATTGCGGGTAAAGGCCACGCCGGTCGCGGACGTGTCGCCCATGTTGCCGAACACCATGGCCTGCACATTGACCGCGGTGCCCCAGGATTCCGGAATGTCGTGCAGCTTGCGATAGGTCACCGCGCGCGCATTCATCCAGGATGAAAACACCGCGCCGATCGCGCCCCACAACTGGTCGTGCGGATCCTGCGGGAAGTCCTTGCCGGTTTCGCTGGCGACCGCATCCTTGTACCTGCCGACGAGTTGAACCCAGTCCTCGGCGGAGAGGTCGGTGTCGAGCGAATAGCCCTGGCTGTCCTTGAAGGTGTCGAGGATGTCTTCGAAATGATGATGCTCGAAGCCGAGCACGACATCAGAATACATGGTGATGAAGCGGCGATAGCTGTCATAGGCGAAACGGCGGTCGCCGGAGAGCTCGGCGAGCGCTTCGACCGTCTGGTCGTTGAGACCGAGATTGAGCACGGTGTCCATCATGCCGGGCATCGAGGCACGGCCGCCGGAGCGCACGGAGACCAGCAGCGGAGTTCTGGAATCGCCGAACACCTTGCCGGTCAGTCGGCCGACATGATCGAGCGCCTTCTCGACCTGCGCCTTCAATTCCTTCGGATAGGTTTTGTCGTGGGCGTAGAAATAGGTGCAGACCGAGGTCGGGATGGTGAAGCCGGGCGGCACCGGCAGGCCGAGATTGGCCATTTCGGCGAGATTGGCGCCCTTGCCTCCCAACAGATCGCGCAGGCCCGCCTTGCCCTCGGCCTTGCCGTCGCCGAAGGTATAGACCCACTTGCCGGCCTTGACGGTCTCCGGCGGCGCCACTTTCGGGGCCTGCTTCGTTGCAGGCTTGGCCGGGCCCTTCTTCAGCGGCTTCCGTGCCGAGGCAACCGGCGCGGCTTTGGCCCGGGCGACCACGGATGGCTTTGATTTCGCTGAGATTTTCTTCGACTTCGCGACGGCTTTGGCCATGGCTCTCTGAATATCCAGTGAGGGAGGGATTTGCGCGCTTACACCACTTTGGGCGGTTCCGCGCAAGCCGCGAAACCGCCTTTCCCGCGTTACATATGGAGCCAGCGGAGCAGGCCGAGCCCGATCAGTCCTACGACGATCAGGTAGATGGCTACGATGAAGTTGAGCAGGCGCGGCATGATCAAGATCAATATGCCGGCGATCAGGGCCACGATGGCGGGGACATGCGCAGCGGTGATGACCATGGATACTCCTGTGATGCGGGGAATTGTTTAGAGGCCGGCACTTTAACGATGCAGGTTCCAAATTAGGAGACGCTTACGGCGTTCCTGGGTTCCACCCCTCACAAAAATTGCCTGAAAATGCCACTGAAGAGATCGGCTGTTCCCTGGAACGATGCCGCGCGCGATGCATTGGGCTGCGATGCGCGGGCCACGGGCCATATCCCGCCTGCGTCATGAGAGGAGCAGCCAATGCAGTACAGAATACTAGCCATCGCAGCGGTCGCAGCCGCGCTCGGCGCACCGGCATCAACGCTCGCGCAGAGCAGCGTCACCGTCGGCGTCGCTCCGGGCGCCCCCGACGTAGCGGTCACCGAATCCGGGGGGATCGCGGTCGCCCAGCGGCCGGCCTTCCGTGAATATGTGATCCGCGAACGCGTGCCGACCTACACCATTCCAGATCGCGTCGTGATCGGCACGGTCCTGCCCGAAGCAGGCGTGACCACCTACGACGTGCCGCAGACCTTTGGCGCGACGCCCTATCGCTACACCGTGGTGAACGGCGAAACGGTTCTGGTCGAGCCGCGCACGCGCCGCATCGTCCAGGTGCTGGAGTAGCGAGTAACAACGCATGATCCGAAAAAGTCGGAACCGGTTTTCCGAGAAGATCATGCGCAAACGAGTTAGCTGCTGAAACTTGAGTCCGGCGCGCCGCAGCGGCAACCGGACGTGAGCCCCGCCCGGTCATCCCCCACCGGGTGGGGCTTTTTTTGTGGTGTTCGCGTCGACAAGGGCGTTTCTCCCCACCCTGAGGAGCTTGCGGAGCAAGCGTCTCGAAGGGCGAGGCCCGATTAGGGCCTCATGGTTCGAGACGCGCTACGCGCTCCTCACCATGAGGATTGGGATCATCCCTCGATCTTGGAAAAATCCGCGACCGTGCGCGTGGCGCTGCGGATTTCGCTGAGGAGCTTCAGCCGGTTCTCGCGCACCTTCTGGTCGTCGTCATTGACCTTGACCTTGTCAAAGAACGCATCGACCGCCGGACGGAGCGTTGCCATGAAGCTCATGGCGCTGGCGAAGTCCTCGTTCATCACGGCGACGCTGGCCTCGACCTTCACCAGGTCGATCGCGTCCGCGAGTTCCTTCTCTTCGGCGAGGCTGTAGAGCGCCAGGCTGGGTTCGCCGTCAAAAGTCCGCTTGTCCCGCTTCTCTTCGATGGCAAGGATGTTGCTCGCGCGCTTGATGCCTGCGAGCAGGTTCTTGCCGTCATCGGTGTCGAGGAACGCGCCGAGCGCGTCGACGCGGCGGACCACCATCAACAGATCGTCCTGGCCGCCGAGGGAGAACACGGCATCGACGAGATCGTGCCGCGCGCCTTGCTCGCGGAGTTGGACCTTCAGACGATCGGAAACAAAAACTCGAACGCCGCCGGCGGTCCAAGCATCGTATGCCGACTTGAGAGTATCTCGGACGGTTTCTGCAGGTTGCGCCCACGCCTCTACGCCCTTCCGAACATTTGCATTATCCTGTTCGACGTAGCCCCTGATCGCTTGGCCAAGAATCGCTGCCAAGTGGATTCGGAGATCGTTGCTGATCAGAATTCGGATCACACCCAACGCCGCTCGCCGCAACGCATACGGGTCCTTGCTCCCCGTCGGCTTCTCATCGATCGCCCAGAAGCCGACCAGCGTATCGATCTTGTCGGCGAGCGCGACCGCCACGCTTACCGGATCGTTCGGCACGCGATCGGCCGGTCCTTGCGGCTTGTAATGTTCCTCGCTTGCCGCGGCGACCGAGGCGGGTTCGCCCTGCGCCAGCGCGTAATATTTCCCCATCAAGCCCTGCAGCTCCGGGAATTCGCCGACCACTTCGGTGAGAAGGTCAGCCTTCGCAAGCTTCGCCGCGCGGGACACATGGCGGATATATTGCTGCTCGTCCTTGAAATCGTCGGCATTCAGGAACTTGCCGTCGAAATAGGTCTCGCGCTGCTTCCAGATGATTGGCGCGATCTCCGCGGCTAGGCGCTCGATGCGCTTGATGCGCTGTCCTTGCGTGCCCAGCTTCTCGTGAAACACGATCTGCTCGAATTTCGGCAGGCGATCTTCGAGCTTCGTCTTCAGATCGGTCTCATAGAAGAACTTCGCGTCCGACAATCGCGCGCGGATGACGCGTTCGTTGCCGCCGATGATGGTCTTGCCGCCATCGGCCGCCTCGATATTGGCCGTGATGATGAACTTGTTGGTCAGCTTCTTCGTTCCGGGATTGCTGACGACAAAGCATTTCTGGTTGTTGCGGATGGTGGCGCGGATGACCTCGCCGGGGATCGACAAGAATTCCGCGTCGAACGAGCCCATCAGCACGACCGGCCATTCGACGAGGCCCGCGACTTCGTCCAATAGCCCCTGATCCTCGACCAGCTCAAAACCCTGCGCGAAGGCAAGCTGCTTGGCGTCGGTCAGGATGGTGTCCTTGCGCCGCTCAGGATCGAGCACGACCCTGGCATCGAGCAGTTTGGCTTCGTAATCCTCGAAGCGGCGCACATTGATCGCGGCGGGCGCCATGAAGCGATGGCCGAAAGTCGTCTGGCCGGTCTCGATGCCGTCGATCGCGAATTTCACCACGTCAGGCTCTTCGGTCTCGAGCCCGAAGGTCGCAGTCATCGCGTGCAGCGGCCGCACCCAGTTGAGCGAGCCGGGCCTGGCCGAACGCGCGCCCCAGCGCATCGATTTCGGCCACGGGAAGGTCCGCACGATCACTGGCAGGATTTCGGCGAGCACTTCCAGCGTGGCGCGGCCCTTCTTCTCGATCAGCGCGATATAGAAATCGCCCTTCTTGTCCGGCTGGATTTTTGCTTCGCTGAGCGAGGCAAGGCCGGTGGCTTTGAGAAAGCCCTGGATCGCGGCATCGGGCCCGCCGACGCGCGGGCCGCGGCGCTCTTCCTTCAGGTCGGGCTGGCGCGCGGGGATTCCGTGCACGGTCAGCGCCAACCGCCGCGGCGTCGCGAATGCCTTGGCGCCTTCATAGATCAGGCCTTCGGCAACGAGCTTGTCGGTCACCATGCGGCGCAGGTCGTCCGCCGCCTTCGCCTGCATGCGCGCGGGAATCTCTTCCGAAAAAAGTTCGAGCAGGAGATCGGGCATCAAACCGCCCTTCCGGCTTCGGTATGCACCCAGGCTTCCCCGCAGGCCTTTGCGAGCTCGCGCACGCGCAAAATATAGCTCTGCCGCTCCGTCACCGAGATCACGCCGCGCGCATCGAGCAGGTTGAAGACGTGGCTTGCCTTGATGCACTGGTCATAGGCCGGCAGCGCCATCAGATGTTCTTTCCGGTTGCCGCCCAAGTTCTTGTTTTCTTGCCAGCCGGCCGCGAGATATTTCTTGCAGGCCTCTTCAGCCATCTTGAACTGCTCGAACAGCATCGCGGTGTCCGCGACCTCGAAATTGTGTCGCGAATATTCCTGCTCGGCCTGCAGGAAGACGTCGCCATAGGTGACGCGCTCGGCGCCGTCGCGGCCGTTGAAGTTGAGATCGTAGACGCGATCGACGCCCTGCACATACATCGCAAGCCGCTCGAGCCCATAGGTCAGTTCGCCCGCGACGGGGGCGCATTCGACGCCGGCGACCTGCTGGAAATAGGTGAACTGGCTGACTTCCATGCCGTCGCACCAGCATTCCCAGCCCAGCCCCCATGCGCCGAGCGTCGGGCTTTCCCAATCGTCCTCGACAAAACGGATGTCATGGAGCGCGGAGTCGATCCCGATCGCGGCCAGCGACTTCAGGTACAAATCCTGAAGGTTCGGCGGTGACGGCTTCATGATCACCTGGAACTGGTAGTAGTGCTGCAGGCGATTTGGATTTTCGCCGTAACGGCCGTCCTTCGGCCGCCGCGACGGCTGCACATAGGCGGCGTTCCACGGTTTTGGCCCGAGCGCACGCAGCGTGGTCGCGGGATGGAACGTTCCGGCCCCCATTTCCATGTCATAGGGCTGCAGGATCACGCAGCCCTGCTCGGCCCAGAACCGCTGGAGCGCCAGGATAAAGCCCTGGAACGAACGTTCCGGGCGCATATGGGAAGGCAGCGTATCCATCGTCGCCAGCTGGGTCTCGCGGCAGGGGTATCTGGGAGCGCGGGACCGTATCGGCGGCGGGGATGGGAATCAAGCAAGGGCGGGTGCAAAGCCCGCCGAATTCAGTCGAATCCGCTCCGATTTAGCCCGGCCGATAGGCACCGGTAACGGGGTCGCGCCGCAGCGTCTTGATCTCGCTCGCTCGCGCAGCCTCCGCGACGCGCGCAAGGCGCATTTCCTCCAGCTCCTGGTTGATCCTCCGAGCCGTCTTGTAGGCCCAGCGCACCACCGCGAGCCCGCCGAGAACGCCCGCAAATGCGATGATTGGCGGCATCGTCGATCCCTTTATCCGTCACGCCCCTGATTCATATTCTCGCCGATGCGCCCATTTCCCGCAATTGGCATGTTCGTGACCAAATGGCGCGGGGAAAGGCCCCTAAAAGCCAAATCTGGCCCAAATCGCCCGGGTTTCCAGCGCCGAAATCAGCTCATCCGGCAATCCAGCGGCTCCGTCCAGCGCGGCCATCGCGCCGGCGCCAGCCGATTTGCGGCCGAGCAGGCTCGCCAGCATGCCGCTGGCAGGCGCGATCAGGGGGGTCTGGACCTTCTCGCCATAGCGGGCGCGCAAGGTCGAGCGCAGGTCGCCGATGCCGTCCGCGAGCCCGAGCGACACCGAGGTCTCGCCGGCCCAATATTCGCCGGTGAAAAGCTCGTCGGCGGCGCCCTTCAGCCGGGCGCCACGGCTATCTTTGACAAGCGAAATAAAGATCGTGTGGATCTCGCGCTGGATTGCCTTAAGCCGCGCGACGTCGTCGGGGTTTTCGGGCAGGAACGGATCGAGCATCGCCTTGTGCGAGCCCGCGGTATAGAGCCGCCGTTCGACGCCGACCTTCTTGATCAGTTCCGTCAACCCAAAGGAGCCGCCGACCACGCCGATCGATCCCAGGATCGAGGAAGGATCGCAAAAAATTTCGTCGCCCGCGCAGGCGATCATGTAGCCGCCCGACGCCGCGACGTCCTCGACGAAGACCAGCACCGGCAGCTTCTTCTCGGCCGCAAGCTGACGGATGCGCAGGTAAATCTGGCGCGACTGCACGGGCGAGCCGCCGGGCGAATTGATCAATAGCGCCACCGCCCTGGCGTTCCTCATGGCGAAGGCGCGCTCCAGCATCTTGGCGACGCCGGCAAGCGTCATCCCCTGCCGGAGCGGCGTCACCGCGCCGATCACGCCGGACAGCCTGACCACGGGAACCAGGGCGGCCCCGCGCCGGAATCGCGCCGGAAGCCACGCCGTGCAGCGGTCGACCAGGCCCGGCCATCCGTCGCGGATCACGGCCCGATCACTAAGTTGTTCAGTCATCCCGTTACCTCGAATTAACCATTTTTTATCACGTCACTGTCATTGCTTCGAGTGGAACACGCCTTGCATTCCCATCGTTGCTGGCTGCAACGGTGCAGCGGAGAACCATATGAAAATCTATCTGCTGATGATGCTAATTGGCACTCTTCTGACCCTGGTGCACTTCACTTCCGCCCCTGAAAAGCGGTCAGAAACGCTCCCGCAGTAGCCGGACCGCGCCCTTCTCAGGGGCTCGCCAGCGGCAGCATGGCGTCCCCTGCCAACATTTTCGCGACCTCTTTATTAGGCAGGCCTGACTCATCCTTGAGCAGCAGGCTTGTCAACATTCGCATCGGCGCCCGCCCACCCTTGACGGCACGAACCAGCACGCGAATCGCGGGCTTTGCCGCGTCGGCATGCACAGGCAGGATCGCGAGGCTTCCAAAGCCGCGCCCGAGCGCTGCCAGTACCTCCGAGAGCCCATCGGCGCGCCAGATCAGCGCGAGCTTGCCGCCGGATTTCAGCAGCCTCCGGCTGGCGTGAATCCATCCCTCCAATGTCTCGGCCTCGGCGACATGCGCGGAAGCCCGGGCCTCGTCCGGCGAGACGCGATGGCGCGCGGCATCGTTGAAGGGCGGGTTCATCAGGACGATGTCTGCGCTGTCAGGGCTGAGGCCCGTGCTCGCGAAAGCTTCCGCGGGCGCCGTCACATCCAGCACCACCACATTGGCGGCGATGGCGTTGGCTGCGGCGTTGTCGCGCGCAAGCGAAGCAAGCCACGGATCGATCTCGACCAACGTCAGTTCGATCGCACCAGCTCGTTTGGCGAGCGCGAGCCCTGCTGCACCAACTCCCGCGCCGAACTCCACCACGCGGTCGCCCGGTCGCGCCGCGATTGCCGCCGCGAGCAGCATGGCGTCGTGGCCCGAACGGTGACCGGATCTGGGTTGGCGCAAACGCAACCGGCCGCCGAGAAACGCGTCCTCGGTGGTGTCGGCCAAAATCTCACTCATTGGGCCGCAATTCGTGCGACAGCCCGGCGTCTGCGAGGACTTGTCGTGCCGCGTCGACGTCCTCGTCATGCACCAGGATCCGTCGCGGCAGGATGCCGAGCGAACCCTCGATGATGCTCATGTTCTGGTCCGCCACGAAATGGTCGATATGGGCGCCGTCGAGCAGCGCGCCGATCGCCGACACCAGCACGATATCGTTGGTCCGAACCAATTCCCGCAACTTGCCGCACTCCTCAAAGCGATCGGGCCGGTGTCAATGGCATCCCTGCCCTTGCCGCATCGCGTAGCACTTTCTATTGTTAAGTACAGGATAGCAAATGTGGAGACCGGCGTGGCGGTTATTGTACCCTTCGAGAACCCCCAGGACGCCTCGATCGACGCGCTGATCAGCCTCGTTGCCGCCGACATGGAGCGGGTCAACGCCACCATCCTGTCACGCACGGGCTCGGAGGTGACCATGATCCCGGAGGTCGCCAACCATCTGATTTCCTCCGGCGGAAAGCGGCTGCGCCCGATGCTCACGCTCGCGATGGCCGGCCTCGCCGGCTATTCCGGCGACGGCCATATCAAGCTCGCCGCCGCGGTCGAGTTCATGCACACCGCGACGCTGCTGCATGACGATGTGGTCGACGAGAGCGAACTCAGGCGCGGCAAATTGTCCGCACGCATGCTCTGGGGCAATGAAGCCAGCGTGCTGGTCGGCGACTTCCTGCTCGGCCAGGCCTTCCGCATGATGGTCGAGGTCGGCTCGCTGCGTGCGCTCGACATCCTGTCGGCGGCGGCGGCCACCATCGCCGAAGGCGAAGTGATGCAGCTTGCGGCGGCCAAGAACACCGCGACAACCGAGGATGAATATCTCGCCGTGATCCGCGGCAAGACCGCGGAATTGTTCGCAGCCGCCTGCGAGGTCGGTCCCACCATCGCCAATCGCCCGAAGGCGGAGCAGACCGCGTGCCGCTCGGTCGGCATGAATCTCGGCATCGCCTTCCAGCTCGTCGACGACGTGCTCGACTACGGCGGCAAGTCGGCCAAGCTTGGCAAGAATGTCGGCGACGATTTCCGCGAAGGCAAGATCACGCTGCCGGTGGTGCTGGCGTTCCGCCGCGGCAATGACACCGAACGCGCCTTCTGGGTGCGGGCGCTGGAGCGCGGCGAGATCAGGGATAGCGATCTCGACCACGCGATCGGCCTGATGACCAAGCACCGCGCGCTGGAGGACACGCTGAACCGCGCCCAGCATTACGGCGCGATGGCGGTCGATGCGCTGGCGCTGTTTCCGGCCTCGCCGATGAAGGCCGCGCTGGGGCAGGTCGTCGCCTTCTGCCTGGCGCGGTCGCATTAGTGCCGCCGCCGGCTGATTTCTCCCTCTTTCTCGTCGCAGCCCTGATTGTCGCGGCCGTTCCCGGCCCCGGCATTTTCTATGTCGTCGCGCGCACGCTTTCGGAAGGCAGAAGTGCCGGCGTCGCCTCCACATTCGGCACCGCGCTCGGCGGCCTGGTGCATGTGATCGCGGGCGGCCTTGGCGTCTCGGCACTCATCATGGCGAGCGCGGAGGCTTTCGCCTTGCTCAAATTCGCCGGCGCGCTCTATCTGATCTGGCTCGGGATCCGGGCCTTTCGCGAGGCCGGCGAATTGCCGCCGGAGCCGAAGGCCGGGGGAGCCGTGCGGGCCTTTCGCGAAGGCATTGTGGTCGAAGCCACCAATCCCAAGACCGCAGCCTTCTTCCTCGCTTTCATTCCGCAATTTCTGGATACCGCCGCCGCACACCCGGCGCTGCAATTCATGGCGCTCGGCCTGATCTCGGTCACGTTGAATACACTCGCCGACTTCGTCGTGGTGGCTGCCGCCACCGTCACGCGTGAGAATTTCACGCGACGGCCACGGCTTTTTCAGCGGCTGCGCCGGGGCTCGGGATTGTTCATGATCGGGCTCGGCGCCTCATTGCTGCTGGCGCGGCGGCCCGCAGCCAATTAGGCCTTGGCGATCACCATGCCCGTCGGCAGGAGCGGCTGTGTTCACGGGGAACGAGCCTGATGAGAATCTGTTTCTTTGGCGACAGCATCGTGAACGGCACGGGGGACGACGCATGTCTCGGCTGGACGGGCCGCGTCTGCGCCGCGGCACGCCAGGCCGGTCACGACGTCACCTGCTACAATCTCGGCATTCGGCGCGACACGAGCGCCGACATCGGCGTTCGCTGGCGACAGGAGGCAGAAAGGCGCCTGCCGCCCGGTCTTGACGGGCACCTTGTCTTCGCGTTCGGCGGCAATGACTGCGTATCGAACGGCGCGAGCGGAGTTCGAGTGGCCCGTGAGCAGGCCGTCGCCAACGCGCATCATATCCTTTCCGAAGCGTCGGCATGGCTGCCGACGCTCATGATCGGACCGGCCCCGGTCACATTCGATGCCGATGCCGACAAGCGGATAGCCGTCCTGTCGCAGGATTTTGCGCGGGTTTGCACGGACATCAACGTATCGTACCTGCCCGTCTTTCCCGTTCTCGCATCCAGTCCCGTGTGGTCGCGAGAGGCCGCGCAAGGCGACGGTACCCATCCAAATGGAGGCGGCTACGCCGAGTTTGCCGCCATCGTCTCTGACTGGAGCGCCTGGAGGCGCTGGCTTCAGAAGCGAGCCTAGAGCGCGATGAGTTCATGTTGAATCGTCATCGCGCTTTAGCTCTTGTTTGGGCATGATCTCCGCGCAAACGCTACGCGTTTGTCGCGAGGGAAAACCGCTTCACACTTTTCCGGATCATGCCTTAGCTCAGCACACCCGCATGCACCCACCAGTCGGGATGATCGCGCCGGATTTGCTCCGAGGCGGCGTGCGCCCTGGCGTCCTCGCTGAAAAGCGCAAAGCAGGTCGCGCCCGATCCCGACATCCGCGACAGCAGCACGCCGTCGGCGGTGCCAAGTGCGGAGAGCACGCCGCCGATGAGGGGCTGCACGCGGATGGCTGGCGCCTCCAGATCGTTGGGAACGATCGCCAGCGCCTTGACCCAGTCCGCGACCGATGCGCCGCCATCCGGCCAGGCCGGCGACTTGATCACGTCGGCGGCGCCGACCAGGAGCTCGCCATTGCGCAAGCCCAGCGCGGCAAACACGTCCTTGGTGGCGACGGGAATGCAGGGGTTGACCATCACGCAAGGCAGCCTCGGCAGGTTCAGCGGCAGCAGGCGTTCGCCGACGCCGGTCATGTCGCAGGCCTGTGAAGAGAGGCACACCGGCACGTCGGCGCCGGTCGCCAGCGCCACGTCCTGCAGACGCGCGTCGTCGAGCGAAAGACCGTTCATCCGCGCCAGGAGCCGCAACGCCGCCGCGGCATCGGCCGAGCCGCCGCCGATACCGGCCGCGACCGGCAGCACCTTTTCGAGCGTGAACGCGCCGAGCTTCAGGCCGGGCACCCGCTCGGCGAGAAGCCGCGAGGCCTTGAACACGAGATTATCCGCCGCCGCGCCGCAGGCCTGCGCGAGCGGCCCCGTCGTCGTCAGCGACAATTCATTTCCGGGTTCAAGCGTCAGACGATCGGCGCAGTCGGCAAACGCCACCACGCTTTCGAGATCATGATAGCCGTCGACACGGCGCCCGATCACCCGCAGGGTCAGGTTGACCTTGGCACGCCCCTGGTCCGTCAACATCGGCAAGAAGCCCCCAGCCCCAAATCGGCTTTAGCCGCCCTTGCCGTCCTCTTTGCCGTCTTCCTTTTTCTTTTCAATGGAAGCGGCCGCCGGCGTCGGATCGTCGGTCAGCCCGTTTTCGATCTTGGCCAGGATCTTCGGCAGATCGTCCGGCTCCGGCTTCAGGTCGCGGGCGTGGGCCCACTGGAATTTCGCCTCCAGCGTGCGGCCGACGCGCCAATAGGCGTCGCCGAGATGATCGTTGATGGTCGGGTCCTCGGGCTTGAGATCGATGGCGCGCTCGAGGTTCTTCACCGCCTCTTCGTAATTGCCGATGCGGTAGTAAGCCCAGCCGAGAGAATCGACGATATAGCCGTCGTCGGGACGCTGCTCGACGGCGCGCTTGATCATCTTCATGCCCTCGTCGAGATTGATGCCCTGGTCGATCCAGGAATAGCCGAGATAATTCAGCACATGCGGCTGGTCGGACTGAAGATCGAGCGCCTTGCGCATGTCCGCTTCGGCCTTCGGCCACTGCTTGGAACGCTCCTCGCAGATGCCGCGATAATAGTACCAGACGCTGTTGGCCTTGTCGTTGCCTTCGGGCAGCACCGCGATGCCCTTGGAATAGGTATCGCCGCAATCGGAAAATTTCTTGCGGCCTCGCTCGATATTGCCGAGCGCCATCACGGCTTCGAGGTCCTTCGGGTCGGCCGTGACCACATCGCGGAGGATCTTGATCGCCTCGTCGCTGCGGTCGGCGGAATCGAGATCGGTCGCAAGCTGAATCTGCGCGTTGCGCTTCAGCGGGGAGCTTGCCGGCACGCGCTCATAGACCTTGATCGCCATCTGCGGCCGCTTCACCAACTCGTAGAGATCGGCGAGTGACAGCAGCGCCAGCGGATGGGTCGGCTGGAGGTAAAGCGCAAGCTGCAGATAGACCAGCGCGAGGTCCTCGCCGCCGCGGCGCGTCAGCGTCGCGCCGATGCCATAGAGCGCTTCGGCGGCACCGGCTTGCGCCAAATCCACAAGCGGCGGCATCTTCTTGCCCGCCTTGGTCTCGCGCAGGCCTTCCTGCACCAGCGGATGGCGCGCGAGCTTCTTGTCGAAGGCCTCGTAGATCGAGGTGGCCTTGTTTTCATCCTTGTTGCGCGTGAGCCAGCGCGCATACGCCTCGGTGATGCGCAGCATGGAATCGTCGAGCTTGTAGGCCCGCTCGAAGCGCGCGCCGGCGTCCTTTTCCTTGCCCGACAGCTCGAGGATCATGCCCGCATGCAGATCCTTGAAGATCGGATACCATTCCGGACCGGTCAGCTTGTCGATGCCGGCGACCGCGCCTTTGGTGTCACCGGCGCCGTAGGCCGCCCAGGCCGACAGCAGCGTCGCCACCAGATCGGTGATCGGACCGCGGACGGACTGGTTGATGTTGAGCTGGGCTGCGGCATATTTTTTCTGCTTCAAGCCGTGCACGCCGACCACGAGCCGCGCGACGCGGTTCGACTTGTCGTTCGCCAGGATCCGCTCGGCGAGCTTGACGGCCTCGTCGACGTCGCCATCCGCGACAGACGAGATGAAGGCGCGGTCCAGGAGCTCGTTGTTCTTGGGATCGGCGCGCAAGGCGGAGCGATAGAACTCCGCAGCGGACGCCGCGTCACGCTCCACGCTCGCATGGCGCGCGGCGAGATAGCTGCCGGAGGTCGTGAGCGACTTCAGATCGTTGCGGGTCGGAAACTGCGTCATGGGCATCGCCGTGGCATCAGGACGTTCGGGCGTCTGCGCCGAAATCGAGCCAGGCATCGCCATCGCGGTCAGCGCGAGGGCGGCAACAGTCCAGCGAGTGCAACGAATGGAAAGCATCACGGTTTGCTCTAGCTTTGAGGAATTTTCGGATCGTTTCGCATACCAGCCCAATCGGCGGCAACAGGAAACGCCGTTGGCCGGACAATGCCGTGTTTGCCGCCTAACCGCAAGGATTGGAACAACATTTGATGGCAGGTCCGACTCGCCCGGTACCATCCCAGAACCGCCGCAGTGTGGCCGTATCGTGGCCGACCGCAGCCGGTCGATCCGTGAGCCGGCTCACGCAATCGTGCTCACATGGCCTCGTAATTTGGGCCGCCACCGCCTTCCGGCGGAACCCAGGTAATATTCCCGTTCGGGTCCTTCACGTCGCAGGTTTTGCAGTGGACGCAATTCTGGGCGTTGATCTGGAAACGCGGACCTGAAGCCTCCTCCACCCATTCATAGACGCCGGCCGGGCAATAGCGGTTGGAGGGACCCGCGAACACATCGTGCTCGGACGTCTTCTGCAGGTTCATGTCGGCGACCTTGAGATGAACCGGCTGGTCTTCCTCGTGATTGGTGTTGGACAGGAACACCGACGACAGCTTGTCGAACGAAACCTTGCCGTCCGGCTTCGGATAGGCGATCGGCGCATGCGCCTTCGCGGCATCGAGCGTCTTGCGATCCGGCTTGGCATGCGACTGGGTGCCGAACAGCGAGAAGCCGAGCGTGTTGCACCACATGTCGAAGCCGCCGAGGCCCACGCCCAGGATAGTGCCGAGCTTCGACCACAACGGCTTGACGTTGCGAACCGGATAAAGGTCCTTGCCGACGGCGGAATCGCGCCAGGCATTTTCATATTCGACGAGTTCGTCATTGGCGCGGCCCGCGCCAAGCGCGGCGGCAACGTGCTCGGCCGCGAGCATGCCGCTGCCGATCGCGTTGTGAACGCCCTTGATGCGCGGCACGTTGACGAGCCCCGCCGCGCAGCCGATCAGCGCGCCGCCGGCAAAGCTCAGGCGCGGTACAGATTGATAGCCGCCCTCGGTGATGGCGCGCGCGCCATAGGACAGCCGCTTGCCGCCTTCGAAGATCGGGCGGATCGAGGGATGTGTCTTGAAGCGCTGGAACTCGTCGAACGGCGAAAGATAGGGGTCGTCGTAATTGAGATGCACGACAAAGCCGACCGCGACCAGATTGTCGTCATAATGGTAGAGGAACGAACCGCCTCCGGTCTTGGTGCCGAGCGGCCAGCCGAAGGAATGCTGGATCAGGCCTTTCCTGTGCTTGGACGGATCGATCTGCCAGACTTCTTTCAGGCCGATGCCGAATTTCGGCGGCTCGCTTTTGGCGTCCAGCGAATATTTCGCGATGAGCTGTTTTGTCAGACTGCCGCGCGCGCCTTCGGCAAACAGCGTATATTTGCCGAGGAGCTCCATGCCGCGCGTGAACGAATCCTTGTGCGTGCCATCCCTGGCAATGCCCATGTCGCCGGTGGCGATGCCGCGCACCCCGCCCTTGTCGTCATAAAGCACCTCGGCAGCCGCAAAGCCCGGATAGATCTCGACGCCGAGCGCCTCGGCCTTGCGCGCAAGCCAGCGGCAGACCTGGCCGAGCGAGCCGATGTAGCAATGATGATTGCTCATCAGCGGCGGCATGATGAAGTTCGGCAGGCGGATCGCGCCGCTCCCGGTCATCCAGTAGAAGCGATCGTCCTTGACCTCCGTCTTCAGCGGACAATCGGAATCCTCGCGCCAGTCCGAAATGAGCTTGTCGAGCCCAACCGGGTCCATCACCATGCCCGACAGGATATGCGCGCCGACTTCCGATCCCTTCTCCACCACGACGATGTTGAGATCGGCATTGAGCTGCTTCAGCTTGATCGCGGCGGACAGGCCGGAGGGACCGGCGCCAACGATCACAACGTCGAATTCCATGGATTCGCGCGGGGGTAATTCTTCGCTGCTCATGATCTTGGCTCGGCCCGGTTGGAAAATGTCTAAACGCCCCCGTTGTTTCCGATTTTTGCGGATAGGACAACCACCGAAATACGTTTCACGATGGCGCAATGCGGCGTAAATTGACGCGATGTCGCAGACCGCGCCCGAACCCGCCCCGAACGTTGCGCAATTGCTGGCCTTTTATCTTGAGGCCGGCGTCGATTGCGCGTTGGGCGAGGAGCCGGTCAATCGGCTGGCCGATCCAGACCTCGCCCCTGCTGCACCGCGCGAGGCTCCGCCGGCGGCTGTCGCGAGGTCGATGCCGGCAGCTCCCGTGCTCACGGGATTGGCGGAGGCGCCGCCCGCGCCGGATGCGGCGATCGCCTCCGCGCGCGAAGCCGCCCGCACCGCGCCGACGCTGGAGGCGCTGCGCGATCTCCTGGAGAAGTTCGACGGCTGCGCGCTGAAATCGACCGCCACACGGCTCGTGTTTGCCGACGGCAATCCGGAAGCCCGCGTCATGTTCGTCGGCGAGGCGCCGGGACGCGACGAAGATATCGCAGGCCTGCCCTTTGTCGGACGCTCCGGCCAGTTGCTGGACCGGATGATCGCCGCGATCGGGCTCGACCGTAGCAAGGCCTATATCGCCAACGTCATTCCATGGCGCCCGCCGGGCAACCGCACGCCGACGCCGCAGGAGACGCTCGTGTGCCTGCCCTTCATCCAACGCCAGATCGAGCTGGTCGATCCCGACGTGCTGGTGACGCTCGGCAATCCTTCGACCCAGAGCCTGCTCGGCACGCGCGAGGGCATCATGCGCACGCGCGGCAAATGGTTCGACTACGACACCGGCACGCGCACGATCCGCGCGTTGCCGACGTTCCATCCGGCCTATCTCCTGCGCTCGCCGTCCTACAAGCGGATGTCCTGGCAAGATCTGCGCGCCATCGCAAAGGTGCTGGCACCTTCCTGAGGCGGTGCTCACGGCCCCTTCGGCCGCACGATGGCCCAGCCGATCCGCAAGAGCGGCTGACGGCCGGTCACCGGCCATTCGAAGGCGCGCGGCACCTCGGGCGCGAGACCGGGAAAGCGCTGCGCGATCTCGGGCGGCGGCGTGCCCGATGTATCGGAGGCGCGCCAGACCACGACACCGCCGGTTTCGTTGAACTTCGACGGCGTCAGCCAGGGGGTACGTTGCGGCGTCGCATCGAGGAACAGATGCGGGCGCCCGCGATCGAGCGCAACCAGGCTCGCAAGTTGCGCGTCGCCCGCCACCGCCCGCAGCCGCTGATTGGTGCGCCGCTCAAAACTGTCGCCAAAGAACTGCGCGATCGAGCGCGCCGGCAGCGAGGTCGCGACCTCGTTGCTGCCGGTCCAGGGCAGGAACAGCGTCGCTCCGATGGCCGACAACGCCGGAGCAACGATGGCGGCGGCCCAGACGGTGCGTAGCAGGCGCTGGCGCCGCAGATGCACGAGATCTCCGGTGGCGACGATCGCAGCGAGGCCCGACATCAAAAGCACGAGGCCCGCACCGCCCACGACGCGATCGAGATTGAACATGCCGGAAATCAGGCTGCCGGCGAGGGCCGGCGCGATGGCGAAGAAATAGACGAAATCGCGCGCCAGCGGCTCGACCGGCGGCCGATAGATGATCGGCGCCTCCTCCGGCGTGCGGCTGAACAGCCGCGTATTCAGCACCACGAGGACCGCGATGCCCAGCATCGCCAACAAAAGGCCGCCGAGGAGCCATGCCCAGTGCGTCGCCCGCGCGCTCAGCTCGGCCAGTTGCGGGAACGGCGGCACGGCAAGCGCATCCGCCCGGATCAGCCAGATGAAGTAAGGCAGCACCAGGACCGCGATCACGAGCAGCGCAAACAGCGGGTCGAACGACATCAGCGTGCGCCGTCCGCGCTCCGTCGCGACCGTAAAGCCGGCAACCAGCAGCAACAGGCCGATCGCGGCCGACGTCGTCAGCAGCAACAGGCCGGCCTCGATCGACCACGCGAACCAGACGTTGCGCCGGTTCTGCCCGATCAATTGCCAGGAATGGAACAACAGCAGCGCCCAGAGCGGTCGCGCCAGCACCAGCGGACCGAATTCGAGGCTCGGCGAAGAGAACGCCGTGACCGTCACGGTCAACAACACCGCGAGCACCGCCTGCTGGCTGCCGACGACGGCGCGCGACAACAGATAGAGGAACCAGAACGTCACGACCGAGCAGAGCTGCGCCAGGAAATAGACGCCGATCAAATGGTTGCCAGCCGCGCGGTAGAAAATGTCCGCGAGCCAGAACGAAAGCGGCGGCCCGAGATCGGTCCCGACCTGGTATTCCCGGCCGAACGCGAGCAGGGTTGCGACGCTGGCGGGCGGGCTTGCGTAGAACAGAAGCGGCACGATCAGCCACAGCGCGGCCTGCGACAGCGCCACGATCCAGACCACCAGCCGCGGCCGGGCCCGGATCAGTTCGATAACGAGCGAGGTGAAACGCATGAAACGCCCGGGAGCCCCCGACCGGCGTCGATTGCCGGCCTCATCCATTGCGCTAGAACCGGATAACTCTTTTTGGAATCGTTTCCCGCTCCAGCCTTTTGTTTAAGCATGATCTTTTCGGAAAACCGCTGCACACTTTTCCGGATCATGCCGTAGCTTGATAAAGCGCCGAGGTCGCCGAAGCAACTAGGCTTAGTTGGCGGCGTAAATTTGCGCTTCGATGGCGATTTCGGCCGTGAAAAGGTCGGCTTCACGCTTGACCGTCCACGGCTGGTGCTTTTCGCGCGCGGCAATGACGGGGGCAAAGAAGCTGCGGTGATGCGCGGATGGACCGAGGCGATCCAGCGCCTCCAGATGCTCCGGCACCGCATAGCCCTTGTGCTGCTCGAAACCGTAACCGGGACAATCCTGCGCCAGCGCGCTCATCAGGCGGTCGCGCGTCACCTTGGCGATGATGGAGGCGGCCGCGATCGACACCACCATGCCGTCGCCGCCGATCACCGCGTCGCAGTCGCAAGGCAGCGCCAGCCCGTCGCGGCCGTCGACAAAGACGTGTTTGGGCATTTCCGGCAGCGCCTGCACGGCGCGCGCCAGCGCCCAGAGCGAGGCGCGCAGGATATTGTCGCGATCAATTCGCGCCGGCGAGGCAAAGGCGACCGCGAAAGCCGAAGTCGCGCAGATCTTCTCGAACAGCTCTTCGCGCTTTTCGGCCGAGAGCCGCTTGAAATCGTCGATGCCCTTCGGGATGCGATCGGGATCGAGCACGACGGCGGCGGCGACCACCGGCCCCGCGAGCGGACCGCGTCCGGCTTCGTCGCAGCCCGCGACCGGCCGGATGCCGCGCTTGAACAGCGCGCGCTCGCGCCGAAAGCTCGGCGGCGCCACCGCGATCACGCCTTTCGGCAGTTTGGCTGGCTTCTTTGCGTCTTGTCCCGAGTCATGCCGGGATGGTGCTGAAGCAGGCCCGGCAGCGCAATCGGGAACTTCTCCGCGCCGCGTCGATTTCACCGCTCTCAACAGCAGGCCCGATATGTCGATGGCCACCGCTAATCCGGCAAATGCACGCGTCGATCGTCGCCGACCTCGATATTGGGCGCGACCACGGCCTCCCAGGGATGGCCGTCGGGATCGGCAGATAGCCCTATAGCCGCCGTAGTCGGTCTTGTGGGCGGGCTCACCGTTTCGCGCCTTTCGAGATCGCAAATTCGATTACCGCGTCGACTTCTTCGGTAGAGTTGCAGTTCCACGCGAGCGTCATGCCGCGAAATGCATTAGGCCGCGGATGGTCCGGCAGGCGTGGCGTCTTGCGCCAGTTGGTCCCATGGAAACAGTCCGATCACGGTGGCGCCGGTGTCGAAGAACGCAACCATTTCGCCCGTCGCGCGCATTTTTCGCGCAAAGCCCAGCGCTTCGTAGAAGGCGATGCTCTTGCATATGTCATTGACGCCGAGCGTGATGACAGTGTGACGCGGAACCGGTGGCGGCGGGTTTTTACTCATGTTCCCCTCTCTCCGTCATTGCGA
>CAWHQY010000053.1:0-12298 GCA_963831505.1 uncultured Alphaproteobacteria bacterium
ATCTCGGCATCGCCTTCCAGCTCGTCGACGACGTGCTCGACTACGGCGGCAAGTCGGCCAAGCTTGGCAAGAATGTCGGCGACGATTTCCGCGAAGGCAAGATCACGCTGCCGGTGGTGCTGGCGTTCCGCCGCGGCAATGACACCGAACGCGCCTTCTGGGTGCGGGCGCTGGAGCGCGGCGGGATGCAGGGATAGCGATCTCGACCATGCGATCGGCCTGATGACCAAGCACCGCGCGCTGGAGGACACGCTGAACCGCGCCCAGCATTACGGCGCGATGGCGGTCGATGCGCTGGCGCTGTTTCCGGCCTCGCCGATGAAGGCCGCGCTGGGGCAGGTCGTCGCCTTCTGCCTGGCGCGGTCGCATGAGTGCCGCCGCCGGCTGATTTCTCCCTCTTTCTCGTCGCAGCCCTGATTGTCGCGGCCGTTCCCGGCTCGGCATTTTCTATGTCGTCGCGCGCACGCTTTCGGAAGGCAGAAGTGCCGGCGTCGCCTCCACATTCGGCACCGCGCTCGGCGGCCTGGTGCATGTGATCGCGGGCGGCCTTGGCGTCTCGGCACTCATCATGGCGAGCGCGGAGGCTTTCGCCTTGCTCAATTCGCCGGCGCGCTCTATCTGATCTGGCTCGGGATCCGGGCCTTTCGCGAGGCCGGCGAATTGCCGCCGGAGCGCGAAGGCCGGGGGAGCCGTGCGGGCCTTTCGCGAAGGCATTGTGGTCGAAGCCACCAATCCCAAGACCGCAGCCTTCTTCCTCGCTTTCATTCCGCAATTTCTGGATACCGCCGCCGCACACCCCGCGCTGCAATTCATGGCGCTCGGCCTGATCTCGGTCACGTTGAGTACACTCGCCGACTTCGTCGTGGTGGCTGCCGCCACCGTCACGCGTGAGAATTTCACGCGACGGCCGCGGCTTTTTCAGCGGCTGCGCCGGGGCTCGGGATTGTTCATGATCGGGCTCGGCGCCTCATTGCTGCTGGCGCGGCGGCCCGCAGCCAATTAGGCCTTGGCGATCACCATGCCCATCGGCAGGAGCGGCTGTGTTCACGGGGAACGAGCCTGATGAGAATCTGTTTCTTTGGCGACAGCATCGTGAACGGCACGGGGGACGACGCATGTCTCGGCTGGACGGGCCGCGTCTGCGCCGCGGCACGCCAGGCCGGTCACGACGTCACCTGCTACAATCTCGGCATTCGGCGCGACACGAGCGCCGACATCGGCGTTCGCTGGCGACAGGAGGCAGAAAGGCGCCTGCCGCCCGGTCTTGACGGGCACCTTGTCTTCGCGTTCGGCGGCAATGACTGCGTATCGAACGGCGCGAGCGGAGTTCGAGTGGCCCGTGAGCAGGCCGTCGCCAACGCGCATCATATCCTTTCCGAAGCGTCGGCATGGCTGCCGACGCTCATGATCGGACCGGCCCCGGTCACATTCGATGCCGATGCCGACAAGCGGATAGCCGCCCTGTCGCAGGATTTTGCGCGGGTTTGCACGGACATCAACGTATCGTACCTGCCCGTCTTTCCCGTTCTCGCATCCAGTCCCGTGTGGTCGCGAGAGGCCGCGCAGGGCGACGGTACCCATCCAAATGGAGGCGGCTACGCCGAGTTTGCCGCCATCGTCTCTGACTGGAGCGCCTGGAGGCGCTGGCTTCAGAAGCGAGCCTAGAGCGCGATGAGTTCATGTTGAATCGTCATCGCGCTTTAGCTCTTGTTTGGGCATGATCTCCGCGCGAAACGCTACGCGTTTGTCGCGAGGGAAAACCGCTTCACACTTTTCCGGATCATGCCTTAGCTCAGCACACCCGCATGCACCCACCAGTCCGGATGATCGCGCCGGATTTGCTCCGAGGCGGCGTGCGCCCTGGCGTCCTCGCTGAAAAGCGCAAAGCAGGTCGCGCCCGATCCCGACATCCGCGACAGCAGCACGCCATCGGCGGTGCCAAGTGCGGAGAGCACGCCGCCGATGAGGGGCTGCACGCGGATGGCTGGCGCCTCCAGATCGTTGGGAACGATCGCCAGTGCCTTGACCCAGTCCGCGATCGATGCGCCGCCATCCGGCCAGGCCGGCGACTTGATCACGTCGGCGGCGCCGACCAGGAGCTCGCCATTGCGCAAGCCCAGCGCGGCAAACACGTCCTTGGTTGCGACGGGAATGCAGGGGTTGACCATCACGCAAGGCAGCCTCGGCAGGTTCAGCGGCAGCAGGCGTTCGCCGACGCCGGTCATGTCGCAGGCCTGTGAAGAGAGGCACACCGGCACGTCGGCGCCGGTCGCCAGCGCCACGTCCTGCAGACGCGCGTCGTCGAGCGAAAGACCGTTCATCCGCGCCAGGAGCCGCAACGCCGCCGCGGCATCGGCCGAGCCGCCGCCGATACCGGCCGCGACCGGCAGTACCTTTTCGAGCGTGAACGCGCCGAGCTTCAGGCCGGGTACCCGCTCGGCGAGAAGCCGCGAGGCCTTGAACACGAGATTATCCGCCGCCGCGCCGCAGGCCTGCGCGAGCGGCCCCGTCGTCGTCAGCGACAATTCATTTCCGGGTTCAAGCGTCGAGACGATCGGCGCAGTCGGCAAACGCCACCACGCTTTCGAGATCATGATAGCCGTCGACACGGCGCCCGATCACCCGCAGGGTCAGGTTGACCTTGGCACGCCCCTGGTCCGTCAACATCGGCAAGAAGCCCCCAGCCCCAAATCGGCTTTAGCCGCCCTTGCCGTCCTCTTTGCCGTCTTCCTTTTTCTTTTCAATGGAAGCGGCCGCCGGCGTCGGATCGTCGGTCAGCCCGTTTTCGATCTTGGCCAGGATCTTCGGCAGATCGTCCGGCTCCGGCTTCAGGTCGCGGGCGTGGGCCCACTGGAATTTCGCCTCCAGCGTGCGGCCGACGCGCCAATAGGCGTCGCCGAGATGATCGTTGATGGTCGGGTCCTCGGGCTTGAGATCGATGGCGCGCTCGAGGTTCTTCACCGCCTCTTCGTAATTGCCGATGCGGTAGTAAGCCCAGCCGAGAGAATCGACGATATAGCCGTCGTCGGGACGCTGCTCGACGGCGCGCTTGATCATCTTCATGCCCTCGTCGAGATTGATGCCCTGGTCGATCCAGGAATAGCCGAGATAATTCAGCACATGCGGCTGGTCGGACTGAAGATCGAGCGCCTTGCGCATGTCCGCTTCGGCCTTCGGCCACTGCTTGGAACGCTCCTCGCAGATGCCGCGATAATAGTACCAGACGCTGTTGGCCTTGTCGTTGCCTTCGGGCAGCACCGCGATGCCCTTGGAATAGGTATCGCCGCAATCGGAAAATTTCTTGCGGCCTCGCTCGATATTGCCGAGCGCCATCACGGCTTCGAGGTCCTTCGGGTCGGCCGTGACCACATCGCGGAGGATCTTGATCGCCTCGTCGCTGCGGTCGGCGGAATTGAGATCGGTCGCAAGCTGAATCTGCGCGTTGCGCTTCAGCGGGGAGCTTGCCGGCACGCGCTCATAGACCTTGATCGCCATCTGCGGCCGCTTCACCGACTCGTAGAGATCGGCGAGTGACAGCAGCGCCAGCGGATGGGTCGGCTGGAGGTAAAGCGCAAGCTGCAGATAGACCAGCGCGAGGTCCTCGCCGCCGCGGCGCGTCAGCGTCGCGCCGATGCCATAGAGCGCTTCGGCGGCACCGGCTTGCGCCGAATCCACAAGCGGCGGCATCTTCTTGCCCGCCTTGGTCTCGCGCAGGCCTTCCTGCACCAGCGGATGGCGCGCGAGCTTCTTGTCGAAGGCCTCGTAGATCGAGGTGGCCTTGTTTTCATCCTTGTTGCGCGTGAGCCAGCGCGCATACGCCTCGGTGATGCGCAGCATGGAATCGTCGAGCTTGTAGGCCCGCTCGAAGCGCGCGCCGGCGTCCTTTTCCTTGCCCGACAGCTCGAGGATCATGCCCGCATGCAGATCCTTGAAGATCGGATACCATTCCGGACCGGTCAGCTTGTCGATGCCGGCGACCGCGCCTTTGGTGTCACCGGCGCCGTAGGCCGCCCAGGCCGACAGCAGCGTCGCCACCAGATCGGTGATCGGACCGCGGACGGACTGGTTGATGTTGAGCTGGGCTGCGGCATATTTTTTCTGCTTCAAGCCGTGCACGCCGACCACGAGCCGCGCGACGCGGTTCGACTTGTCGTTCGCCAGGATCCGCTCGGCGAGCTTGACGGCCTCGTCGACGTCGCCATCCGCGACAGACGAGATGAAGGCGCGGTCCAGGAGCTCGTTGTTCTTGGGATCGGCGCGCAAGGCGGAGCGATAGAACTCCGCAGCGGACGCCGCGTCACGCTCCACGCTCGCATGGCGCGCGGCGAGATAGCTGCCGGAGGTCGTGAGCGACTTCAGATCGTTGCGGGTCGGAAACTGCGTCATGGGCATCGCCGTGGCATCAGGACGTTCGGGCGTCTGCGCCGAAATCGAGCCAGGCATCGCCATCGCGGTCAGCGCGAGGGCGGCAACAGTCCAGCGAGTGCAACGAATGGAAAGCATCACGGTTTGCTCTAGCTTTGAGGAATTTTCGGATCGTTTCGCATACCAGCCCAATCGGCGGCAACAGGAAACGCCGTTGGCCGGACAATGCCGTGTTTGCCGCCTAACCGCAAGGATTGGAACAACATTTGATGGCAGGTCCGGCTCGCCCGGTACCATCCCAGAACCGCCGCAGTGTGGCCGTATCGTGGCCGACCGCAGCCGGTCGATCCGTGAGCGGGCTCACGCAATCGTGCTCACATGGCCTCGTAATTTGGGCCGCCACCTCCTTCCGGCGGAACCCAGGTAATATTCCCGTTCGGGTCCTTCACGTCGCAGGTTTTGCAGTGGACGCAATTTTGGGCGTTGATCTGGAAACGCGGACCTGAAGCCTCCTCCACCCATTCATAGACGCCGGCCGGGCAATAGCGGTTGGAGGGACCCGCGAACACATCGTGCTCGGACGTCTTCTGCAGGTTCATGTCGGCGACCTTGAGATGAACCGGCTGGTCTTCCTCGTGATTGGTGTTGGACAGGAACACCGACGACAGCTTGTCGAACGAAACCTTGCCGTCCGGCTTCGGATAGGCGATCGGCGCATGCGCCTTCGCGGCATCGAGCGTCTTGCGATCCGGCTTGGCATGCGACTGGGTGCCGAACAGCGAGAAGCCGAGCGTGTTGCACCACATGTCGAAGCCGCCGAGGCCCACGCCCAGGATAGTGCCGAGCTTCGACCACAACGGCTTGACGTTGCGAACCGGATAAAGGTCCTTGCCGACGGCGGAATCGCGCCAGGCATTTTCATATTCGACGAGTTCGTCATTGGCGCGGCCCGCGCCAAGCGCGGCGGCAACGTGCTCGGCCGCGAGCATGCCGCTGCCGATCGCGTTGTGAACGCCCTTGATGCGCGGCACGTTGACGAGCCCCGCCGCGCAGCCGATCAGCGCGCCGCCGGCAAAGCTCAGGCGCGGTACAGATTGATAGCCGCCCTCGGTGATGGCGCGCGCGCCATAGGACAGCCGCTTGCCGCCTTCGAAGATCGGGCGGATCGAGGGATGTGTCTTGAAGCGCTGGAACTCGTCGAACGGCGAAAGATAGGGGTCGTCGTAATTGAGATGCACGACAAAGCCGACCGCGACCAGATTGTCGTCATAATGGTAGAGGAACGAACCGCCTCCGGTCTTGGTGCCGAGCGGCCAGCCGAAGGAATGCTGGATCAGGCCTTTCCTGTGCTTGGACGGATCGATCTGCCAGACTTCTTTCAGGCCGATGCCGAATTTCGGCGGCTCGCTTTTGGCGTCCAGCGAATATTTCGCGATGAGCTGTTTTGTCAGACTGCCGCGCGCGCCTTCGGCAAACAGCGTATATTTGCCGAGGAGCTCCATGCCGCGCGTGAACGAATCCTTGTGCGTGCCATCCCTGGCAATGCCCATGTCGCCGGTGGCGATGCCGCGCACCCCGCCCTTGTCGTCATAAAGCACCTCGGCAGCCGCAAAGCCCGGATAGATCTCGACGCCGAGCGCCTCCGCCTTGCGCGCAAGCCAGCGGCAGACCTGGCCGAGCGAGCCGATGTAGCAATGATGATTGCTCATCAGCGGCGGCATGATGAAGTTCGGCAGGCGGATCGCGCCGCTCCCGGTCATCCAGTAGAAGCGATCGTCCTTGACCTCCGTCTTCAGCGGACAATCGGAATCCTCGCGCCAGTCCGAAATGAGCTTGTCGAGCCCAACCGGGTCCATCACCATGCCCGACAGGATATGCGCGCCGACTTCCGATCCCTTCTCCACCACGACGATGTTGAGATCGGCATTGAGCTGCTTCAGCTTGATCGCGGCGGACAGGCCGGAGGGACCGGCGCCAACGATCACAACGTCGAATTCCATGGATTCGCGCGGGGGTAATTCTTCGCTGCTCATGATCTTGGCTCGGCCCGGTTGGAAAATGTCTAAACGCCCCCGTTGTTTCCGATTTTTGCGGATAGGACAACCACCGAAATACGTTTCACGATGGCGCAATGCGGCGTAAATTGACGCGATGTCGCAGACCGCGCCCGAACCCGCCCCGAACGTTGCGCAATTGCTGGCCTTTTATCTTGAGGCCGGCGTCGATTGCGCGTTGGGCGAGGAGCCGGTCAATCGGCTGGCCGATCCAGACCTCGCCCCTGCTGCACCGCGCGAGGCTCCGCCGCCGGCTGTCGCGAGGTCGATGCCGGCAGCTCCCGTGCTCACGGGATTGGCGGAGGCGCCGCCCGCGCCGGATGCGGCGATCGCCTCCGCGCGCGAAGCCGCCCGCACCGCGCCGACGCTGGAGGCGCTGCGCGATCTCCTGGAGAAGTTCGACGGCTGCGCGCTGAAATCGACCGCCACACGGCTCGTGTTTGCCGACGGCAATCCGGAAGCCCGCGTCATGTTCGTCGGCGAGGCGCCGGGACGCGACGAAGATATCGCAGGCCTGCCCTTTGTCGGACGCTCCGGCCAGTTGCTGGACCGGATGATCGCCGCGATCGGGCTCGACCGTAGCAAGGCCTATATCGCCAACGTCATTCCATGGCGCCCGCCGGGCAACCGCACGCCGACGCCGCAGGAGACGCTCGTGTGCCTGCCCTTCATCCAGCGCCAGATCGAGCTGGTCGATCCCGACGTGCTGGTGACGCTCGGCAATCCTTCGACCCAGAGCCTGCTCGGCACGCGCGAGGGCATCATGCGCACGCGCGGCAAATGGTTCGACTACGACACCGGCACGCGCACGATCCGCGCGTTGCCGACGTTCCATCCGGCCTATCTCCTGCGCTCGCCGTCCTACAAGCGGATGTCCTGGCAAGATCTGCGCGCCATCGCAAAGGTGCTGGCACCTTCCTGAGGCGGTGCTCACGGCGCCTTCGGCCGCACGATGGCCCAGCCGATCCGCAAGAGCGGCTGACGGCCGGTCACCGGCCATTCGAAGGCGCGCGGCACCTCGGGCGCGAGACCGGGAAAGCGCTGCGCGATCTCGGGCGGCGGCGTGCCCGATGTATCGGAGGCGCGCCAGACCACGACACCGCCGGTTTCGTTGAACTTCGACGGCGTCAGCCAGGGGGTACGTTGCGGCGTCGCATCGAGGAACAGATGCGGGCGCCCGCGATCGAGCGCAACCAGGCTCGCAAGTTGCGCGTCGCCCGCCACCGCTCGCAGCCGCTGATTGGTGCGCCGCTCAAAACTGTCGCCAAAGAACTGCGCGATCGAGCGCGCCGGCAGCGAGGTCGCGACCTCGTTGCTGCCGGTCCAGGGCAGGAACAGCGTCGCTCCGATGGCCGACAACGCCGGAGCAACGATGGCGGCGGCCCAGACGGTGCGTAGCAGGCGCTGGCGCCGCAGATGCACGAGATCTCCGGTGGCGACGATCGCAGCGAGGCCCGACATCAAAAGCACGAGGCCCGCACCGCCCACGACGCGATCGAGATTGAACATGCCGGAAATCAGGCTGCCGGCGAGGGCCGGCGCGATGGCGAAGAAATAGACGAAATCGCGCGCCAGCGGCTCGACCGGCGGCCGATAGATGATCGGCGCCTCCTCCGGCGTGCGGCTGAACAGCCGCGTATTCAGCACCACGAGGACCGCGATGCCCAGCATCGCCAACAAAAGGCCGCCGAGGAGCCATGCCCAGTGCGTCGCCCGCGCGCTCAGCTCGGCCAGTTGCGGGAACGGCGGCACGGCAAGCGCATCCGCCCGGATCAGCCAGATGAAGTAAGGCAGCACCAGGACCGCGATCACGAGCAGCGCAAACAGCGGGTCGAACGACATCAGCGTGCGCCGTCCGCGCTCCGTCGCGACCGTAAAGCCGGCAACCAGCAGCAACAGGCCGATCGCGGCCGACGTCGTCAGCAGCAACAGGCCGGCCTCGATCGACCACGCGAACCAGACGTTGCGCCGGTTCTGCCCGATCAATTGCCAGGAATGGAACAACAGCAGCGCCCAGAGCGGTCGCGCCAGCACCAGCGGACCGAATTCGAGGCTCGGCGAAGAGAACGCCGTGACCGTCACGGTCAACAACACCGCGAGCACCGCCTGCTGGCTGCCGACGACGGCGCGCGACAACAGATAGAGGAACCAGAACGTCACGACCGAGCAGAGCTGCGCCAGGAAATAGACGCCGATCAAATGGTTGCCAGCCGCGCGGTAGAAAATGTCCGCGAGCCAGAACGAAAGCGGCGGCCCGAGATCGGTCCCGACCTGGTATTCCCGGCCGAACGCGAGCAGGGTTGCGACGCTGGCGGGCGGGCTTGCGTAGAACAGAAGCGGCACGATCAGCCACAGCGCGGCCTGCGACAGCGCCACGATCCAGACCACCAGCCGCGGCCGGGCCCGGATCAGTTCGATAACGAGCGAGGTGAAACGCATGAAACGCCCGGGAGCCCCCGACCGGCGTCGATTGCCGGCCTCATCCATTGCGCTAGAACCGGATGACTCTTTTTCGAATCGTTTCCCGCTCCAGCCTTTTGTTTAAGCATGATCTTTTCGGAAAACCGCTGCACACTTTTCCGGATCATGCCGTAGCTTGATAAAGCGCCGAGGTCGCCGAAGCAACTAGGCTTAGTTGGCGGCGTAAATTTGCGCTTCGATGGCGATTTCGGCCGTGAAAAGGTCGGCTTCACGCTTGACCGTCCACGGCTGGTGCTTTTCGCGCGCGGCAATGACGGGGGCAAAGAAGCTGCGGTGATGCGCGGATGGACCGAGGCGATCCAGCGCCTCCAGATGCTCCGGCACCGCATAGCCCTTGTGCTGCTCGAAACCGTAACCGGGACAATCCTGCGCCAGCGCGCTCATCAGGCGGTCGCGCGTCACCTTGGCGATGATGGAGGCGGCCGCGATCGACACCACCATGCCGTCGCCGCCGATCACCGCGTCGCAGTCGCAAGGCAGCGCCAGCCCGTCGCGGCCGTCGACAAAGACGTGTTTGGGCATTTCCGGCAGCGCCTGCACGGCGCGCGCCAGCGCCCAGAGCGAGGCGCGCAGGATATTGTCGCGATCGATTCGCGCCGGCGAGGCAAAGGCGACCGCGAAAGCTGAAGTCGCGCAGATCTTCTCGAACAGCTCTTCGCGCTTTTCGGCCGAGAGCCGCTTGGAATCGTCGATGCCCTTCGGGATGCGATCGGGATCGAGCACGACGGCGGCAGCGACCACCGGCCCCGCGAGCGGACCGCGTCCGGCTTCGTCGCAGCCCGCGACCGGCCAGATGCCGCGCTTGAACAGCGCGCGCTCGCGCCGAAAGCTCGGCGGCGCCACCGCGATCACGCCTTTCGGCAGTTTGGCTGGTTTCTTTGCGCTCTTGTCCCGAATCATGCCGGGATGGTGCTGAAGCAGGCCCGGCAGCGCAACCGGGAACTTCTCCGCGCCGCGTCGATTTCACCGCTCTCAACAGCAGGCCCCAAATATAGATGGCCCACCGCTAATCCGGCAAATGCACGCGTCGATCGTCGCCGACTTCGATATTGGGCGCGACCACGGCCTCCCAGGGATGGCCGTCGGGATCGGCGAAATATCCGGAGTAGCCGCCGTAATCGGTCTTGTGCGCGGCCTTTATCAGTTCCGCGCCCTTCGAGATGGCGAAATCGAGCACGGCATCGACTTCCTCGCTGGAATTGCAATTCCAGGCGAGCGTCATGCCGCGAAAGGCCTTTGGCCGCGGATTTTCCGGCAGCGTGACATCCTGCGCGAGCTGGTCCCATGGAAACAGCCCGATCACGGTGGCGCCGGTGTCGAAGAACGCCACCGCCTCCCCCGTCGCGCGGAACTTTCGCGCAAAGCCCAGCGCTTCGTAGAAGGCGATGCTCTTGTGCATGTCATTGACGCCGAGCGTGACGACCGTGAAGCGCGGGACCGGCGGCGGCGGGCTTTTACTCATGTTCCCCTCTCTCCGTCATTGCGAGAAGCGAAGCGACGAAGCAATCCACACTTTTCGCGCGGATGCATGGATTCGCAATGACGATCATGACATTGGATTGGCTAGAACAAACTGAGCTGCTGTCCACTGCCCTTCGGTTTCACGAAATGATCCGTGGTCAGCTTCGAGCGCCGCTTGTTCAGCCCGAGCTTTTCGCAGGCGATCTCGAACCGCCGACCGATCATCCAGGCCATCGGCCCGGTGCCCTTCATCCGCGTGCCCCATTGCGAGTCGTAGTCACGACCGCCGCGCATGTCGCGGATCAGGGTGAAGACATGGCGATAGCGGTCGGGATGGTTCGCCATCAGCCATTCGCGGAAGAGGTCGCGCACCTCGAGCGGCAACCGCAGCAGCACGTAGCTTGCCTCCTTGACGCCAGCATGCGCGGCCGCGTCCAGAATGCGCTCGATCTCGCTGTCGTTCAGCGCCGGGATCACGGGCGCCACCATCACCGTGGTCGGAATGCCTGCCTCCGAAAGCGCTTTCAGCGCCTCCAGCCGCCGCGACGGCGTGGGCGCGCGCGGCTCCATGGTGCGCGCGAGTTTCGGATCGAGCGAGGTGACCGAAATCGCGACCTTGGCAAGATTGCGCTTGGCCATCCGCGAGAGAATATCGATGTCGCGGGCGACCAGCGCCGACTTGGTGACAATGCCGACGGGATGCCCCGCCTGCTCCAGCACCTCGAGAATGCCGCGCATGATTTTGCGCTCGCGCTCGATCGGCTGATAGGGATCGGTGTTGGTGCCGATCGCGATCATGCGAGGCTCATAATCCGGCGCCGCCAGCTCCTTGGCCAGCATCGCCGGCGCATCGGGCTTGGCATAGAGACGGGATTCGAAATCCAGCCCCGGCGACAGGCCGAGATAGGCGTGCGTCGGCCGCGCGAAGCAGTAGACGCATCCATGCTCGCAGCCGCGATAGGGATTGATGGAACGGTCGAAGCCGATGTCGGGGGATTCGTTGCGTGTGATCACTTTTCGCGCGGTATCTATTTCCACCGACGTCTTGAACGCGGGCAGCTCGTCGAGGCTCTGCCAGCCATCGTCGAAGGCAATCCGCGCCTCGGCCTCAAAGCGGCCGCTGGCGTTGGATTGCGCGCCGCGCCCGCGCCGCCTTTGGCTGTCGATGGCGACCGCGGGTTCAGGAAAAGGGGTAGGCGCACCCGCCGGTTCGGAGGGCGCCGTGACCGGCGGGTGCTTGAGGGCATGAGAGGATGCTCGGCTCATGTTTCCCAGATAGCACGTTATGAGAACAAATCAAGAACAATCGTCTCCGGATACCGCGCGGCCGGACATTGTTCTTAATGCGGCTTGCCTGAAAAAGCCTCAGCGGTAGGGCTGTTTTGATTGTAACAAGCTGATAACAGTGCCGCGCTTTTCCACAGGCGAGCCAACGGAGCCTCATGCTGAGTGTGATCATCCCCACCGAAGGCATCGAGCAGCCTGCCGTCGCGACGCTGGCGGCGCTGGTGCCGGGAGCCGCCGCCGGAATCATCCGCGAGGTGCTTCTGGTGGATCGGGCCGACAATGGCGTGATCGAACGGGTGGCCGACGTCGCGGGCTGCCGCTTCCTGCGTTTTGAGGGAACGCGCGCCGCGGCGCTTGCGGCCGGCGCGAAGCAAGCCCGCTCGCCCTGGCTGATGTTCCTGCGCCCGGGCGCCGTGCTCGACACCGGCTGGATCGAGGAAACCAACCAGTTCATCCAGGGCGTCGCGCTGAGCGGACGCCCGCGCGCCGGCGTCTTCCGCTATGCGCGCTCGCCCTATGCCGATACCGGCCTGCGCGACCGCTTCCGCGCGCTGGCGCGCAAGATCACGGGCCCGCTGGCGGACCAGGGCCTCCTGATCGCCCGCGATCATTATGAGCGGATCGGCGGCCACGCGCCCGATGCTCCCCGC
>CAWHQY010000054.1:0-177018 GCA_963831505.1 uncultured Alphaproteobacteria bacterium
CAACAGAAGGCTCCCGGTGATGGGAACGACCGGCAGTGATCGGGGGTTTATGCTGCGTAGAGGGAGGATCAAATGCGACCCGTCGCAAACGAGCCGCTGGCGCGGCATGCGCTTGCCTTCGTTCTCGCGGGCGGACGCGGCAGCCGGCTTCTGGAACTGACCGACAGGCGCGCCAAGCCGGCGGTTTATTTCGGGGGAAAATCGCGCATCATCGATTTCGCGCTGTCGAACGCGGTGAATTCAGGCATCCGCCGCATCGCGGCTCACCAGTACCGGGCGCACAGCCTGATCCGTCACCTGCAGATGGGCCGGATTTCTCCGGCCCGAGCGTAACGAGAGCTTCGATATTCTGCCGGCGAGCCAGCGCGTTTCCGAGAATCTGTGGTACTCGGGACCGCTGACGCGGTCTATCAAACATCGACATCTTCGAGGGCCCTGGCGCGGAGTACGTCGTGCTACTCCGGGCGGCTACGTCTACAAGATGGACTACGAGCTGATGCTCCAGCAGCACGTCGAGCAGGGCGCCGACGTGACGGTCGGCTGCTCGTAGATGCCGCGGTCGGACTTCAGGGCGTTCGGCGTTATCGACGTCGACGAGAAGACGTCATCATCGTTCCTCGAAGAAGCCGGACGATCCGCCGCCATGCCGGGCAAGCCGGACACTGGCACCGGCATGGGCATCTATGTTTCCAGACCAAGTTTCTTCTCGACCAGTTCCGGCGTGACGCGAACGATCCGAATTCGAATCGTGATTTCTGGGCAAGGACATCATTCCTTACATCGTGAAGCACGGCCGGGCGGTGGCGCACCACTTCAGCAGTCCTGCGTGCGCTCGGCGCGATCAGCCGAGCCTACTGGCGCGACGTCGGAACGGTCGACGCGTACTGGGAGGCCAATATCGATCTGACCGACGTGATCCCCGCGCTCGACCTCTTCGACCGGTCGTGGCCGATCTGGACCAATGCCGAACTGATCGCCGCCGGCGAAGTTCGTGCACGACGAGGACGGGCGGCGCGGCATGGCGGTTTCCTCGCGTGGTCTCCGGGGGTTGCATTGTTTCCGGCGCGGCGCTTGAAGCGCACGCTGCTCTTTACCGGGGTGCGGGTGAACTTCGTACTCCCCGGCGGAAGATGCGGTGATCCTGCCCTACGTCGAGATCGGGCGGAACGTGCACCTGAAGGAATGTCGTGGTCGATCGCGGCGTGCGCATCCCGAGGGACTGGTGATGGGCGAGGACCCAGAGCTCGATGCCAAGCGCTTCCGGACGGACGGAAAAAGGCGTGTGTCTGGTCACGCAGCAAATGATCAACGGCATGACCGAGGTGCAAGTCGATCCGGGTTCTTGCGGTCGCGTCCGAGGTCTTTCCACTTCATCAAGACAGGCGGTCTGGCCGACGTCGCCGGCGCGCTGCCGTTCGGCGCTGAAGGCGCACGATCGTGGACATGCGGGTCATGGTGCCCGGCTATCCGTCGGTCAAGGCAGCGCTGGTCGATCGGGCAGGTCGTACATCTTTGGAGCTGGCGCTTTGGTCGGACCGGCGTCGATCGTTGCGGGCAAGGGCGCGATCGGGACTCGATCTGTTGGTGCTCGACGCGCCGCATCTCTTCGACCGGCCGGGAAATCCCTACGTCGGCACCGGAGGGCGCTCGACTGGGCCGACAACGGCCTGCGAGTTTTGCCGGCGCTGGCGCGGATGGCCGAAAATATCGGCCTCGGCACCCTCCCTTCCTTCGTGCCCGATGTCATTCATGCGCATGACTGGCAGGCCGGGCTGACGCCGGCCTATCTGCATTACAGCGGCCGGCCGGCCCCGGCCACGGTGATGACCGTGCATAACCTTGGCTTTCAGGGCCGGTTTGCGATGGAGATGCTCGATGAACTAGGCCTGCCCCCGGAGTTCTTCTCGATGTATGGAGTTCAGCATGATGGAGGCATCGGCTTCCTGAAAGCCGGATTGCAATTTTCCGATCGCATCACGACGGTTTCGCCGACCTATGCCGGGGAGATCCAGACCGACGAAGGCGGCATGGGACTGGCCGGCTTGCTGCGCGATCGCCGCGCCGATATCAGCGGCATCCTCAACGGCATCGATATTTCCGTGTGGGATCCCGCGACCGATCCGCAGATCGCCGCGCGTTTCGATGTCGATGATCTCGAAAACCGAGCCGCCAACAAGGCGGCGCTGCGGCAACGATTTGGCCTCGAGGCTTCGCCGGATGCCTTCCTGCTCGGCGTCATCAGCCGTCTCTCCTGGCAGAAGGGACTCGATCTTCTGCTCGAAAACCTTCCGACGATCCTGGGCGAGGGGATGCAACTCGCGTTGCTCGGCAGCGGCGACACGGAGCTTCAGGAACGCTATCGGGAGGCGGCCGCGGCCCATCCGGGACAGATCGGCGTCGTCATCGGCTATGACGAAGCGCTCGCCCATCTGATCCAGGCCGGCAGCGATGCGCTGGCCGTGCCTTCGCGCTTCGAGCCCTGCGGCCTGACCCAGCTTTGCGCGCTCCGATATGGCGCAATTCCCATTGTCTCGCGCGTCGGCGGCCTCGAAGATACCGTTGTCGATGCCGATGAAGCCGCGCTCGCAAGCGGCACGGCAACCGGGTTCAAGTTCGCGCCGGTCACCGCTGATAATCTCGCAGGCGCCCTGCGCCGAGCCCGTGTAACCTTTCGTGACAAGCCTGTATGGCAAAAACTTCAGCACGCGGCGATGTCGACCGACGTTTCCTGGCGCAGTCGCGCCAGCCGCTATGCCGAGCTGTATCGCGAGCTCGTCGAGATGCGATATAAATGATCGACCCGATCGTTTGTTGGAAATCAAAGGATCCCACGTGAACGCTCCAAATCCCGCCGCCGGCAAACCGGTCGCCGCCAACGCGCTGACGAACATTCCAAAGCTCGTCACCGCTTATTTTGCCTTGAAGCCGGATCCCGCCGATCCCGCGCAGCGCGTGGCGTTCGGAACGTCGGGCCATCGTGGTACGTCGCTGAAAATCTCCTTCAACGAAAACCACATCCTGGCGACGACGCAGGCGATCTGCGATTATCGCAAGGATGCCGGCCTCACCGGACCGCTGTTTGTCGGCATCGACACTCATGCGCTGGCGGAGCCCGCGCTCGCCAGCGCGATCGAGGTATTCGCCACCAACGGCGTCGACATCATGGTCGACGAGCGCGGCGGCTATACGCCGACGCCCGTGATCTCGCATGCGATCCTGTCCTACAACAAGGGCAGAAAGGACGGCCTTGCCGATGGCGTCGTGATCACGCCCTCGCACAATCCGCCGGAGGACGGCGGCTACAAATATAATCCGCCGCATGGCGGGCCGGCTGACACCGACGTCACGGGCAAGGTCGAGAAGCAGGCCAACCGCTACATGGAGGAAGGGCTGAAGGGCGTCGCGCGGATGAGTTACGAGCGCGCGCGCAAATCGCCGAGCGTGCATCCCCACGATTACATCGGTCCCTATGTCGCCGATCTCGCGAATGTCGTGGACATGGATTTGATCAAGTCCGCCGGTGTTCGAATCGGCATCGATCCCTTGGGCGGGGCCGCCGTGCATTACTGGCAGCCGATCATCGAGCGCTATGGGATCAAGGCGACGATCGTCAACGATCTCGTCGATCCGACCTTCCGCTTCATGACCGCGGACTGGGACGGCAAGATCCGCATGGACTGCTCATCGCCTTACGCGATGGCGAGCCTGATCCAGATGCGCGACCGGTTCGACGTCGCCTTTGCCAACGACACCGATGCCGACCGCCACGGCATCGTGACGCGCTCGAACGGGCTGATGAATCCGAACCACTTCCTCGCCGCCGCGATCGCCCATCTGTTCGGGCATCGCCCGCAATGGAGCAAGGATGCGGCGATCGGCAAGACCGTCGTTTCCTCCTCCATCATCGATCGCGTCGCGCGAAAGCTGAACCGCAAGCTGGTGGAGACGCCGGTCGGCTTCAAATGGTTCGTCGAGGGTCTCGGCAACGGCTCGTTCGGCTTTGCCGGCGAAGAAAGCGCCGGCGCCTCGTTCCTGAAACGCGACGGATCGGTCTGGACCACGGACAAGGACGGAATCATCCTGGGGCTCGTCGCCGCGGAGATCATGGCCAGGACCGGACGCGATCCCAGCCAGTTCTTCACGGAGCTGACGGCCGAGCTCGGCGTTCCCTTCTACGAGCGGATCGACGTGCCCGCGACCGCGCCCTTGAAGAATGCACTGAAGGCGGCGACGCCGGAGCGCCTCAACATGAAGGAGCTGGCCGGCGATCCCGTGAAGGCGATGCGCACCACGGCGCCGGGCAACAACCAGGCTTTCGGCGGCATCAAGGTCGAAACCGACATGGGCTGGTTTGCCGCCAGGCCCTCGGGCACCGAGGATGTCTGCAAGATCTATGCGGAGAGTTTCCGCGATGCCGCGCACCTGAAGAAGATCCAGAGCGATGCGCAGGCGGCGATGGCGCGGCTGCTTTGAGGAGAGCGCTCTAAAGCGCGATGAGTTTAGGATGAAATCGTCATCGCGTTTTGGCTCCCTTGTTTGGGCATGATCTCCGCGCAAACGCTTCGCGTTTGTCGCGAGGGAAACCGCTTCACACTTTTCCGGATCATGCCCTAGAAAGCGCGCTGCCGGACACGGCTGACGGCAGACGAGACCGTCGGTCCACGCCGGCTTGTCCGGCGCGAATTGCTTGCGCAGGAAGGATACGAGTTCGGCGATCTGCGCGTCGCTCATGCTGTCCTTGAAGGCCGGCATGTAGCCGAGGTCGCTGGATAGCGGGCTTGGCGATACCATGCAGGATCACCTGGATCAGATTGTCGGGCTGGGTGCTGTGCAGGTTGCTGTTCAGCGCCAGCGACGGCCGGCTGCCGAACAGCGGCAGGCCGCCGACTTCATGGCAGACCGCACAGGCGCCCTGGTAGAGCCGTGCGCCGAAACTCGGCGCATACGTCACTTTCGTCGCTGTCTCCAGCCGCGTAGCGCGTGCTTGTTGCGCTGATGTATCGACCGCTTCTTCGTTGAACGAAGCGAGATAAATCGCTATCGCCCGGATATCGTTGTCCGGGAGCGCTGTCAGTTCCTTCACCACGGGCGCCATCGGGCCGGCCGCCACGCCGTGGAAGCGGGACTCGCCGGTGCGCAGATAAGCAAAGAGCTCATCCTCGCTCCAGGGAATCGGCGCCTGCGACAGCGAGGTCAACGCAGGCGCTTCCCAGCCTTCTGCGAATCCTCCAGCGAGATATCTGTTTTGTTGCTCCGCGCCGAGCGCGTTGCGCGGCGAATGGCAGGCGCTGCAATGGCCGAGGCCTTCGACCAGATACGCCCCGCGATTCCAGGCCTCGGACTTCGCCGGGTTGGGCTGGAATGTCTCGGCTTGGTGAAATAGTGCGTTCCATCCCGCCATCAGCGGGCGCAGGTTGAACGGAAAGCGCAATTCGTTGTTCGGCGCGTCCGCGCGCACCGGCGCCTGCGCCATCAGGTAAGCGTAGAGCGCCTGCAGATCGGCATCGCTGGCCTTGGCGAAATGCGGATAGGGAAACGCCGGATAAAGATGTTTGCCGTCGCGATGGATTCCTTTGCGCATCGCGCGTTCGAAGGCGGGGTAGGACCACGCGCCGATGCCCGTTGCCTCGTCGGGCGTGATGTTGGTGCTGGTGATGATGCCGAACGGCGTCTCGAGCGGCCGGCCGCCGGCATTGACGATGCCGTTCGCGTTAGTGTGGCACTCCGCGCAGGCGCCGAGCGCGGCAAGCTGTTGGCCGCGGGCAATGGTCGCGGCCGAATAGACCGACACATCCGGCCGAGCGATCGGGGCAATCGCGCGCCATGGCAGCACGGCTGCGCCGATGCCGACGACAGCCGCGCAGAGCGCAGCGCCGCTCGCAAACATGCCGCGCCCAGCCGCGAACGGATTTGACCATTTGGTTTGAGGGGGCGTTGATGTCGTCCGCGGTGCCGGCAGCGCCTCGGGGATGATTTGCCCTTCGCGCAGTCCCCGGAGAATGCGTTCCGGCGTAAAGGGCGGCGCGCGGAAGCGGACGCCGGTCGCGTCATAGATCGCATTGGCGATCGCGGCGGCACTCGGCACGGAGGCGGATTCGCCGACGCCGAGCGGCGGCTGATCCTGTCGCGGCAGCATCAGCACGTCGATGTCAGGCACCTCGGGGAATTTGATGATGGGGTAGGCGCCCCATTCACGGGTCGCCACTGAGGTGCGATCGAACGACACTTCCTCCATCAGCGCGCGGCTGGTCGACTGCACGACATTGCCGTGAATCTGGTGCCGCACACCGTCCGGATTGATCATCAATCCGGAATCCTGCCCCGCGACCACGCGCGTCACGCTGACATCGCCGGTCGCCTTGTTGACGGCGACATCGGCGATCCAGGCCGACCACGCGGCGCCATAGCCGGGAAATTGGCTGTGCACATAGAGCGCGTAGGCGAAGCCGCGGCCGCGCACGATATCGCCTTCGGCAATCTTCTCTTCCCGCACCGGCCGCTTCTGCCAGCCGGCACGCTCGGCCACCGCATGGACGAGATCGATCGCGCGCTGGTCCTTCAGGTAGCGCAGCCGATATTCAATGGGATCAACGCCGGCTTCATCGGCGCATTCGTCGATCCAGGATTCGTGCGCGAACGAATTCGGCAGTGCCGAGACGCCGCGGAACCAGGATGCGCGAACGATCGGCGGCATGTCATGCGCGACCACGCGCATGTGGTCGTAATCATAGGGCGGGATTGCGGTGCGATCGCCCATCTCGAATACGAGCGGTTCCGGCGCGACGCGGCCGGTCAACAGCAGCGCCAGTGTCGGCGCGCCGTTGGAAGGATAACGCGTCGCGACGTCGTAACCTGCGACGCTGCCGTCGTCGCTCAGCCCGCCATTGACGTCGATCAGTTGCGCCGTGCCTTTCGGTTCCCAGGCGTGCTCCTGTTCGCGCGTCAATTGCACACGCACGGGACGGCCGACCGCGCGCGACAGCAGCAACGCGTCCGCGGTGACGTCGTCGGCGCAGTTCCGACCGTAGCAGCCGGCGGCTTCCAGCCGGATCACATCGATGTCGCTCTCGGGCCGTTCGACCAACTTCGCAAGATCGGTGCGGAGCCAATGCGGGTTTTGCGTGCCCGACCAGACCCTGATCCGGTCATTCCTGAACTCCGCCACGGCACAGGACGGGCCGATCGACGCGTGCATCTGGTAGGGCCAGACATAAGTCCGCGTCATCGGCTTCGCTGCAGCAGCGATGGCGGCGTCGACGTCTCCCGTGTCCTTCAGAACGCGCGGTGTCGAAGGATTGGCGCGCAACGCCGTCTCGATATCGCCTAGATCGGGGAGGGTGGGCGTCGGCTTCCAGTTCACCTTGAGCTGGTTTGCCGCCTTGATCGCATTCTCCTCGCGCTCGGCAACGACGCCGACGAAATCGCCGATCCGCACCACGGCAACGAGGCCTGGAACGTTTCGTACCGAGGATTCGTCCACCGAGATCAGGCTGGTCCCGACAAACGGCCCCGCATCGACGCCGGCATAGGGCGGGCGGACGACGCGGCCATGCAGCATGCCGGGCACGCGTACGTCATGTACATAAGTGAGTTCACCCGTCGCCTTTGCCGGCAAATCGACGCGCGGCACCGACTGGCCGACGATCGAGTAGCTGCCGGCCGCCTTCACCGGAACATCATTCGCAAGCTCGAGGCGAAACTCTTCGCCGGCGATCAGTTCGCCATAGGAGACGCTGCGATTGTCCTTGCCGCGGACCAGGCCGTCTTCGATCGAAAGTTCCTCGATCGGAAGCTCCAATCGCTGCGCCGCGCGCGCGACCAGGAACTGCCGCGCCTGTGCGGCGGCCTTGCGCAAGGGAACGGCCGTGATCTGGATCGTCTCGCTCGCGATGGTCGGTCCCTGGTTCGGGACCTCGGTCGTGTCCCCGAGCACGACCACGACGCGTGCAAAGGAGACATCGAGCTCTTCAGCGACAATCTGCCCGAGCGCGGTGCGGATGCCGGTGCCGAGATCGACATGGCCGTTATAGGCGTTGACGTCGCCGTCGGCGGTGATCCGGATGAAGGTCTCGTCCTTGCCTGTCGCGGCGTCGTGGCGAACGACCACCAGAATGCCCGAAGCCGCCATCAGTCGCGCACCCCGATCGCGTGGCCCGCGGCCCGCATCGCCGCGCGCATGATTTCGACATGCGCGCCGCAGCGGCAGAGATTGTAGCGCAGCGCTTCGAGGATTTCGGCTTCGGTCGGGTCAGGCGTGCGGTTCAGCAACGCCTTTGTCGTCATGATCATGCCGTTGAGGCAATAGCCGCATTGCGCGGCCTGCTCCCGGATGAAAGCCTCCTGCACGGGATCGGGATGCTCACGCGAGCCGAGGCCTTCGAGCGTCACGATGTCGCGGCCGACGCAGCCCTCGATCGGGATCACGCAGGAACGCGCGGCCATGCCGTCGATCAGCACGGTGCAGGTTCCGCATTCGCCGAGCCCGCAGCCGTATTTCGGTCCGTTCAAGGCGAGATCGTTGCGCAGCACGTAAAGCAATGCAGTATCGGGAGCCGCGTCGACATCGCAGCTCTTACCGTTGACGGTCAGTCGGATCGTCGCTTGCTTCATCCCGTGCCCGAATGCGCTTCCGCAATTTTCGCCTTGGGACAGTACCGTTTGTATACAAACGTGCAAGCGGCGCGCCTTTTGCGGTGCAAACGGCTGCCTGCCTTTCGAACAAGGGCCGTAGGCAAATGAGCGATTATTCGGCACCGGGCCTTTTTCGCCCGAGCCGCCGCTTGACAGCTTCCGGCTTCCCGCGCAACATCATTCGTATACGAACAATTGCCCCGGCCGGCCGACGCTGTGCCGCCGGAGAACAGGCTGTTCATGTCGACTGAAGCGACGGCTGCGGCCGTCGGCGACAAGATCCGCTGCGATGCCTGTCCGGTGATGTGCTACATCAAGCCGGGCGCGGCGGGCGCCTGCGACCGCTATGCCAATCATGACGGTCAGCTCGTGCGCGTCGACCCGCATATCGTGCTGGAGCGCACGGTCGAGCATGGCGGACGGCTGGTGCCGTTCCAGGCCGGCGGCGATTGGGACGGCAAGATCGTCCATCAGCCCGATATTTTCGTCACCGCGATCGGCGCCGGCACCACCTATCCCGACTACAAGCCCGCGCCCTTCATCGTCTCCACCGAGATCGACGGCGTCGACATGGTCACGGTCGTGACCGAGGGCATTTTCTCCTATTGCGGCGTCAAGGTGAAGATCGACACCGACCGCTATCTCGGCCCCGAGACCGCGGCCGTGCGCGCGGAAGGCGAGATGGTCGGTCATGTCACGACCAGCGAATATGGTTCGCAGATGCTCTCGCTCGGCGGTGTGCATCACCTGACCGGCGGCTCGAAAAAGGAGGGCCGCCTCACCTGCGACACGCTGATGGACCTTTCCAACTGCAAGCCGGTCGAGCTCACGATCGACGGCGGCGCGACCGTGGTGGTGCAGGCCGGGAAAGCGCCGATCGTCAATGGCGTGCCCGAGGAGCGCATGCGGGTCGGCTGCGGCTCGGCGACCATCGGGATGTTCGCCAAGCAATGGCACGGCAAGGTCGACGAGGTCGTCGTGGTCGACGATCACATCACCGGCGTGCTCAGCGAGCATCAGGCCGGCAAGCTGCTCGACATTGCCGATACCGGCATCAAGATGAAGGGCCGGCGTTCGACGCCCGGACGTTACTTCCAGGTCGCTGAGCCCGGCACGGGCTGGGGCGGCACGAAAATCTCCGATCCGCTGTCGGTATTGGGTCCTTTCGACAAGAAGGAGGCGCGGGCCGGCCTCACCATGCTGATGGTGTCGACCACCGGCGAGCATTCGGCCTATTACGTGCTCGACGAGGCGTTGCGGCCGATCGAAAAGGAAATGCCGCTCGACTTGAGGCTATCGGTCGAGCGTATCCAGGAGAATTGCGAGCCCGCGCTTTGCACCGTCTTGTTCATGGGCGGCGCCGGCGGCTCGCTGCGCGCGGGCGTCACCGACAATCCGGTGCGGCTGACGCGCTCGGTAAAGGATGCGCTGACGCGGGTCACCAGCGGTGGCGCGCCGGTTTATGTCTGGCCCGGCGGCGGCATCACCTTCATGGTCGATGTCACGCAGATGCCGGCCGGCGCCTTCGGCTATGTGCCGACGCCGGCGCTGGTGGCGCCGATCGAGTTCACGATGCGGCTCGCCGATTATGCCGCGCTGGGCGGCCACATGGATTATGTCCGGCCGCTGTCGTCGCTCCGCGATTCCGCCGAAATACGCGCGATGCCTCACATCCCCGGGCGGCGCGCATGAAACGGCTGCCGCAAATCGCGCTTCTTCCCGACGGCAAGCGGCTGCATTTGCAGGATGGTCCGATCGATCTGATCGTCGAGGCGAAGGGAAGCGCGACCGATGTTCGCGCGGCCTATGAAGCGGCGGTTCATCGCTTTACCGGGCTGCTCGACGAACTCTGCGAAGAACTTGTTGAACTGCGCAAGGCCGCCGACCCGGCGCGAAGCGTGTTGAAGGGCGCGGTCGCTCGCCGCATGCATGCGGCGGTCGCGCTTTTTGCGGGCGGCTGCTTCATCACGCCGATGGCGGCGGTGGCGGGCAGCGTGGCCGAGGAGATTCTTGGTGTGATGCTGGCAGTAGCGCAGCTCGATCGCGCCTATGTCAACAATGGTGGCGACATCGCGCTGCATCTGGCCAAGGGCGAGGAGTTTGCGGTTGGACTGGTGGATCGCCCCGACAGCCAGGGCCTGATGCGCACGATGGTCATCGGCGCCGATGATCCCATTCGCGGAATTGCGACCAGCGGCCGCCACGGCCGCAGTTTCTCGCTCGGCATTGCCGATGCCGTTACCGTGCTGGCGAAGACCGCCTCTCGGGCCGACGCGGCCGCGACCATCGTCGCCAATGCCGTCGATCTGCCCGGCCATCCCGCCATTATCCGCCTGCCGGCCAACGAGTTGCAGCCGGACAGCGATCTCGGCGCTCGCCTGGTCACGCGGGATGTCGGCGTCTTGTCCGAAAGTGAGATTGAGCAGGCGCTGGAGGCGGGTGCAGACTGCGCCCGCCGGTTGCTGGCGGCAGGCTTGATCGAGGGTGCGGCGTTGCGGCTCGAGGGTGAGACGCTTCTCGTGGGAACGCGTGAAGCCGAATCGTTAACGCGCCACGCGCGTCCGCTAAAAGCAATGCAGGCTTGATCGGGAAGACTGAGATGAGTGCCATCATTCGCAAGATCGTCACCGTGGTCGAGGAGACCCATATCGAGATGGGAAAATCCATCGCGCCACCGACGCGCCGCGCGGCGGCGATCGCTGTGATCGAAAATCCCTTTGCCGGCCGCTATGTCGAGGACCTGTCGCCATTGATTGCGATCGGCGAGGAGCTTGGCGAATTACTGTCGAAGAAGGCCGTCGCCGCGCTCGGCATCGACGGCGCCAAGGCGCACAGCTACGGCAAGGCCGCCGCCGTCGGCGAGAACGGCGAGCTGGAGCACGCGGCCGCGATCCTGCATCCCAGGATGGGCGCGCCGGTGCGGAAGGTGCTCAGCAAGGGCGCGGCGCTGATCCCGTCGTCGAAGAAGCGCAGCGGTCCCGGCACCACGCTCGACATTCCGCTCGGGCACAAGGACGCAGCCTTCGTGCGCAGCCATTTCGACGGCATGGAAGTGCAGATCAACGACGCGCCTCGTGCCAACGAGATCATGGTTGCGGTCGCCGTCACCGACTCTGGCCGGCCGCTGCCGCGGGTCGGCGGGCTTACCGTCGCCGAGATCAAAGGCGAGGATGGCTTGCGGTAATTTGCTTTAACAGTGGAGGTTTAGGGATGCGACGACGACATTTTCTAGGGGCAGGTCTTGTTCTAGGGGCAGGTCTTGCGATCGTGGTTGCCGGCATGGCGAACTCCGCCATGGCGCAGGGCGAGATCAAGATCGGCGAGATCAACAGTTATTCGCTCTTGCCCGCCTTCACCGATCCCTACCGCAAGGGCTGGCAGCTCGCGGTGGAAGAGATCAACGCGGCCGGCGGCATCAACGGCAAGAAGCTCGTCGTCATTTCCAAGGACGACGGCGGCAAGCCGGCCGATGCGCAGACCGCGGCCAATGAGCTTGTCTCGAGCGAGAATGTCGCGATGCTGGCCGGCACGTTCCTGTCCAACATCGGCCTCGCCGTCAGCGACTTTGCCAACCAGAAGAAGGTGTTTTTCCTGGCGGCCGAGCCTTTGACTGACGCCATCACCTGGTCCAAGGGCAATCGCTACACCTTCCGCCTGCGCCCCTCCAATTACATGCAGGCGGCGATGCTGGTGGAGGAGGCGGCGAAGCTGCCGGCCAAGCGCTGGGCCACGATCGCGCCGAATTATGAATACGGCCAGTCGGCAGTCGCCGTGTTCAAGAAACTGATGTCGGAAAAACGCCCCGACATCCAGTGGGTCGACGAGCAATGGCCGCCGCAGGGCAAGATCGATGCGGGCCCGGTAGTGCAGGCGACGGCTGCCGCCAATCCGGAGGCGATCCTCAACGTCACCTTTGGCGCCGACCTCGTGAAGCTCGTGCGCGAAGGAAATACCCGCGGCCTGTTCAAGGACCGCAAGGTGGTGAGCTTCCTCACCGGCGAACCCGAATATCTCGATCCGCTGAAGGACGAGACGCCGGAGGGGTGGATCGTCACCGGCTATCCCTGGTACTCGATCAAGACGCCGGAGCACGATGCGTTCCTGAAGGCCTATCAGGCCAAGTACAACGACTATCCGCGGCTCGGCTCGATCGTCGGTTACCAGACCATCAAGTCGGCGGCGGCGATCCTCGCCAAGGCAAACTCGACCGATCCGGAGAAGCTGATTGCCGCGGCCGAGGGCCTGTCCGTGCCGTCGCCGTTCGGCGAGATCACCTTCCGCAAGATCGATCACCAGTCGACGCTCGGCGCCTTCACCGGCAAGACCGCGCTGAAGGACGGCAAGGGCATCATGGTGGACACCGCCTACAAGAAAGGCTCCGACTATCTCCCGAGCGACGCCGAAGTCGAAAAGTTGCGCCCGAAGGAGTGACCTCGTTCGAGTAATGACCTTGGCCTCATGGTTCGAGATGCGCGGCGTTGCCGCGCTCCTCACCATGAGGAGTAAGAACCTCATCCTGAGGAGGCGCGAAGCGCCGTCTCGAAGGATGAGGCCCCGTACTTGCAACGAAGCTAACGCGGACCGCCGATGGCCTTTTATTTCGTCCAGTTCCTGACCGGCCTTGCCAGCGCGGCATCGCTGTTTCTTGTCGCGTCGGGCCTGTCGATCATTTTTGGCGTGACGCGGATCGTCAATTTCGCCCACGGCGCCTTCTATATGCTCGGTGCCTACGTCGCTTTCACGCTGACCGAGCGCTTCTCCGGCGCGCTCGGCTTCTGGGGCGGCATCGTTGCCGCGGCGTTGATCGTCGCGGTCATTGGCGTGATCGTCGAGATGATCCTGCTGCGGCGGATCTATCATTCGCCGGAGCTGTTCCAGCTGCTCGCGACCTTCGGCCTCACGCTGATGGTTGAAGACCTCGTGGTGTGGAGATGGGGACCGAGCGACCTGGTCGGCCCGCGTGCGCCGGGGTTCAAGGGCGCGGTCGGTTTCTTTGGCCAGAACATCCCGAGCTACGACCTGTTCCTGATCGTGCTCGGGCCCGTCGTGCTCGGCATTCTCTGGCTGTTGTTCCAGCGCACGCGATGGGGCGTGCTGGTGCGCGCCGCGACCCAGGACCGCGACATGGTGGCGGCGCTGGGCGTCAATCAGAAATGGCTGTTCACTAGCGTGTTTGCGCTCGGCGTCTTCCTCGCGGCGCTTGGCGGCGCGCTGCAGATTCCGCGCGATGCCGTCAACCATGCCATGGATCTGCGCATCGTCGTCGACGTCTTCGTGGTGGTCGTGATCGGCGGCCTCGGCAGTATCTTGGGAGCCTTTGTTGCCGCCGTGCTGGTTTCCGAGCTCAACGCTTTCGGCATCCTGATCTTTCCGAAGATTTCCATCATCCTGGTGTTCCTGGTGATGGCGGTGGTCTTGATCGTCCGTCCGTGGGGCCTGTTCGGCAAGCAGGAGGCGGCGGCGCGGCGCTCGCCGGGCCTGACGGTCAATCCCTGGCGGCCGCTGACCTCAGGCGAACGACTTGTGGCGCTGGCGGCGATTGTCATCGCTGCCGCGCTGCCGCTATTCGCCGGCAATTATGCGCTCACCGTCGCTTCCGAGATCGCGATCTTCGTGATCTTCGCCGCCAGCCTGCATTTCCTGATGTCGGTCGGCGGGCTCGCGTCCTTCGGCCATGCCGCCTATTTCGGCCTCGGCGCCTACGGCGTTGCCTTCCTCGCCAAGATGGCGGGACTGCCGATGATTTTTTGCCTGCTGCTCGGACCGTTGCTCGGCCTTGTCGGCGCGGCGGTGTTCGGATTCTTCGCCGTGCAACTGTCCGGCGTCTACTTTGCGATGCTGACGCTCGCCTTTGCGCAGATCGTGTGGTCGATCGCGTTCCAGTGGGTCGAGGTGACCGGCGGCGACAACGGCATTCTCGGCGTCTGGCCCGAGAAATGGGCCGGCAGCCCGTCGCATTTCTACTGGCTCGCGCTTGGCATCGCCGTGCTGATGGTGGCGGCGCTACGGGTCGCGATCTTCTCGCCGTTCGGCTTTGCGCTGCGCGCCACCCGCGATTCGCCGCTGCGCGGTGAGGCGATCGGCATCGACGGCAAGCGGATCCAGTGGACCGCGTTTGTCATCGCCGGCACGGTCGCGGGCGTCGGCGGTGCGCTGTTCGCCTATCTCAAGGGCAGCGTGTTTCCCGACAATGTCGGCATCTCGCTCTCGGTCGATGCGCTGGTCATGGTGCTGCTCGGCGGCGTCGAGACCATTTCAGGCGCCGTGGTCGGCGCGGTCGTCTACAAGGCGCTCAACATCTGGCTGGTGAGCCAGACCGACTGGTCGAAACTCGTGCTCGGCGGCTTCATTGTGCTGATCGTGGTGGCCTTCCCCAAGGGCATTGTCGGCGTGATCGAGACGGTCCGGCTCCGCTATCGCCGTGCGTCCCCGCAACCGGCGGTTCTCGCCTCGCGTATCGAGTCCGCCGAATGAGCAACGCATCCGCATTGTTGTCGGTCGAAGGCCTGACCAAATCCTATGGCGGCGTCCATGCCGTGCGCGGCGTCTCCTTTGCGCTGAAGGCCGGCGAGATCCTGGCGCTGATCGGCCCGAACGGCGCGGGCAAGAGCACCTGCTTCGACATGCTCAACGGCCAGAAGAGTCCCGATAGCGGCCGGATCACGCTGCTCGGCGAGGACACCACAGGCCATGCGCCGCGCGAGATCTGGCGACTTGGCGTGGGGCGCACCTTCCAGATCACCGCGACATTCCCGACCATGACCGTGCGAGAGAACGTGCAGGTCGCACTGGTGTCGCATCACGGACAGCTCTTTAATCTCTGGTCGTCGACGCCAAAACTGTCGCGCGAGGAAGCCGGCCGCCTGCTCGAACTGGTCGGCATGAGCGGCTATGCCGACCGGCCCTGCGGCGAGCTCGCCTATGGCGATCTCAAGCGGCTGGAACTGGCGGTTGCGCTTGCCAACCAGCCAAAGCTTCTGTTGATGGACGAGCCGACCGCGGGCATGGCGCCGCGCGAGCGCATCGAGCTGATGCGATTGACGGCGCAGATCGCGCGCGAACAATCGATCGGCGTGCTCTTCACCGAGCACGACATGGACGTGGTGTTCGAGCATGCCGACCGCATCCTCGTGCTCAACCGCGGCAGCCTGATCGCGGAGGGAACGCCGGCGGAAGTTCGCGGCAACACGGAAGTGCGCGCGGTCTATCTTGGCGAGGGCCTCGTCTATGACGCCCGCCACCGCGAGGGGGCTTCGGCATGAAGCTCAGTGTCGAAAACCTCAACAGCCATTACGGCCCCGCGCATATCCTGTTCGATATCGCGCTCGAGGTCGGCGACGGCGAGGTCGTGGCGCTGCTCGGCCGCAACGGCGCCGGCAAGTCGACGACCTTCCGCTCGATCGTGGGTCTCGTCGAGCAGCGCTCCGGCCGCATCATGTTCGAGGGCAGGAATGTCTCGCGCGCAGCCGACGCACGAGATCGTGCGTTCGGGCCTTGGTTACGTGCCGGAGGAGCGGCGGATCTTCACCGATCTGACGGTGGAGGAGAATCTCGAAGTCGGCCGCCAGCCCAAGCGGCCGAACGCGCCGCAATGGACGCAGGACAAGCTGTTCGCGCTGTTTCCCAATCTTGCCGAGATGCGCAACCGTCCGGGCGGGCGCATGAGCGGCGGCGAGCAGCAGATGCTGACGATCGCGCGCACGCTGATGGGAAATCCGTCGCTGGTGCTGCTCGACGAGCCGTCGGAAGGCTTGTCGCCGAAAATCGTCGAGCAGATGGTCGACGCCATCCTCACCATGAAGAAGGAAGGCGTCAGCATCGTCGTCTCCGAGCAGAATCTGCATTTCGCGAAACTGATCTCCGACCGCGCCTATATCATCGAACGCGGGCGGATCTGCTTTGGCGGCACGATGGCCGAGCTGGATGCGCGTCCTGACATCAGCGACGCGCATCTGTCGTTATAGAGAAGGCGAGGGACGGACATGGGCAGGAGCGCCACATTGAAGAAGAGCGCAAAACCGTCGAAGCCGGGCTATATCCTGGATGAGCAGATCGGCTTCATCCTGCGCCAGGTGTGGCAGCGCCATGCCGCGATTTTTTCGCGCGATATCGGAATTAATCTGACGCCGACGCAATGGGCGGCGCTGGCCAAGCTCAACGAGACCGGGCCGTGCTCGCAAAACCAGCTCGGTCGCCTGACGGCGATGGATGTCGCGACCATCAAGGGCGTGATCGACCGCCTCTGCGCGCGCGGATTGACCGAGACCTCGTCCGATCCGGAGGACGGGCGTCGTCTGCTGGTGAGTCTCACACGGGCGGGTCAGCAGATGGCGGAAAAGGCAGCCGCGAATGCGCTCGCGATCTCACGCGAGACGCTTTCGCCGCTCGATGCCAGGGAGCGCGAGACGCTGTTCGCGCTGCTGAACAAGCTGCGGTGATATTATCGTCACCGGCACGTCCGTTTCCTCCGTCATTGCGAGCCAACGGGTCGCGCGAACGCGCGCCCGATGACAGGCTCAGCGAAGCAATCCATCTGTTCGCTTGTTGCGGCTTGGATTGCTTCGTCGCTTCGCTTCTCGCAATGACGACGGTGGGTCAGTGCCCCACGATCTCCGCCACCTTCTCCGCGGGCGGCGTGTTGCGGCTGCGTTGCGTCCGCACGATACCGTCGATGATGGTCATGCTGACGCCGGGGAGGTCGCCGAGCTGCACGCTTTGCAGGAGGTTCTTGCCCGGCGAATGCTGCGCCTTGTCCATGATGACGAAATCGGCCGAGCGGCCGATCTCGATCAGGCCGCAATCGAGCGCGCGCATGCGTGCGGTGTTGCCGGTCGCAAGGCAGAAGGCGAGCTCGGCCGGCAGGTCGCCGAGCGAGGACAGCATCGACACCATTCGCAGGATTCCGAGCGGCTGCACGCCGGAGCCGGCCGGCGCGTCGGTGCCGAGGATGACGCGGGCAAGATCGCCCATTTCCCGCGCGGTGCGCAGCGTGTACAGCGCCGAGCGCTCATTGCCGTTGTGAACGAGCTCGAGCCCGCGCTTGCAGCCCTCGCAGATGCAGCGGATCTGGTCGTCGGGCAGCGCGGTGTGGCCGCCATTGATATGGCCGACCACGTCGGTGTCGGCTTCGAGGACGACGTCCTTGTCGATCAGCCCGGAGCCGGGGATCGACGGCCCGCCGGTATGGATCGTGCTCTGGATGCCGTATTTGCGCGCCCAGCCGACCATCTTGCGCGCGGTGGGGCCGTCCTTGACGCCGCCAAGGCCGACTTCGCCGAGCAGCTTGACGCCGGCGGCGGCCATCTCCCTGAAATCATCCTCGACCATTTCGCATTCGATCACGGGCGCACCGGCATGCACCTTCACGCCGCCCGGACGCAGCGTCCAGAACGCGCGCTGTGCGAAAATCGCCATCGCCTTCAGGCCGACGACGTCGCGGGGACGGCCGGGCATATGCACCTCGCCGGCGGAGATCATGGTGGTGACGCCGCCATGGAGATAGCTGTCGATCCAGTTGGTCTGGTTCTGCCGCGGCGTCCAGTCGCCGGCGACGGGATGAACATGGCTGTCGATCAGGCCGGGTGCGACGGTGGTGCCGTGGGCGTCCACGACGGTGGTGGCGCCTTCGGTGTTGACGTCCCTGGCGCGGCCGATGCCGGTGATCTTGCCGTTCTCGGCGACGATCGTATCGGCGTCCAGAATGGGCTTCTCCAGGGCGCCGGAGAGCAGCAGGCCGATATTGCGGATTACGAGCTTGCTCGGGCCTGTAGCCTGGGGTGCGTCATGCGCCATGGGGATATCCCTTTCGGTTCCCTGATGAAATCATTGGCGAATTTGAGCCCGGCTTGACCTTTCGATCAAGCTGGATTATTCATTCGTATACGAATGATCGTATACAAATGAATTGGCCGGTCAACCGGCGGGCATGATCCGGAAAAGTGGAAACCGGTTTTCCGAAAAGATCATGCCCGAACAAGTTTAGGACTTGGGCGATGAGAAATTTCAACCAGGAAAGCGTGCTGAGCGTTCACCACTGGACCGACACGCTGTTCTCCTTCACCACCACCCGCGATCCCTCGTTCCGTTTCCGCAACGGCGAGTTCACCATGATCGGGCTCAAGGTCGGCGAGCGTCCGCTGCTGCGCGCCTACAGCGTCGCCAGCGCCAATTACGAGGACCGGCTCGAGTTCTTCTCGATCAAGGTGCCGGACGGCCCGCTCACCTCGCGGCTGCAGCATCTGAAGGAAGGCGACGAGATCATGGTCAGCCGCAAGGCGACCGGCACGCTCGTGATCGACAATCTCGACGACGGCCGCAACCTTTACCTCGTCGGTACCGGCACGGGGCTCGCGCCGTTCCTCAGCGTGATCAAGGACCCCGAGACCTACGACCGCTTCGAGAAGGTCGTGCTGCTGCATGGCTGCCGGCACGTCAGGGAATTGGCCTATGGCGAGATGATCACGAAGCGGCTGCCGGACGACGAGCTGATCGGCGAGCTGGTGCGCGAGCAGCTGATCTATTATCCGACCGTGACCCGCGATCCCTTCAAGAACCGCGGCCGCATCACCGATCTCATCACCTCAGGCAAGCTGTTCGTCGATATCGGCCTGCCGGGGATCGACCCGGCGCATGACCGCGTCATGATCTGCGGCAGCCCGGCGCTGGTGCAGGATACCCGCGCGCTCTTGAGCGCGAAGGGTTTTGTCGAAGGCAATCACGGCGAACCCGCGCAGTTCGTGGTCGAGAAGGCGTTCGCCGAGCGCTGAACCGGCGAGGCGACGTTTTAGCCCTTTCGGCTCTACGCCCGACCTGTTAGGCCCTCTTCCAGGACCTGACCCATGACGGCCGACGCCAGCCATAAACCACCGGATTTCGACGCCACGTTCAAGGCGCGGTTCGCCGATCTCGTGCGCTGGCGGCGGGATGTCCGGCGCTTTCGCCCCGACCCGATCGATCCGCGCCTGATCGAGACGTTATTGGCGCTGGCCTCGCATGCGCCGTCGGTGGGCTTGAGCCAACCCTGGCGCTTCGTGCTGGTCGAAACGTCGGCGCGTCGTGCGGCAGTCCGCGAGAATTTCAGCAAGGCCAATGAAACTGCACTCAACGGCTATGCCGGCGAGCGGCAGGCGCGCTATGCGCGGCTGAAGCTCGAAGGGCTGTCGCAGGCGCCGGTGCATCTTGCCGTCTGCGCCGATGAAGCGACCGGGCAGGGCCACGGCCTCGGCCGCCAGACCATGCCGGAGACCATCCGCTATTCCGTCGTCGCTGCGATCCAGACGCTGTGGCTTGCGGCGCGTGCCGAAGGTTTGGGCGTCGGCTGGGTCTCGATCCTCGATCCCGAGGCGGTTCGCGCGACGCTAGATCTGCCTGCGGGCTGGGCTTTTGTCGCCTATCTCTGCCTCGGTTGGCCCGAGGAAGAGCACGACGATCCCGAGCTCGAACGCCGTGGCTGGGAGCAGCGGAGCTGCGAAAATTCCATTACGCCGCTCAAGCGGTGAGGGCCGCTTTGTAGCCCGGGTGAGCGAGGCGATACCCGGGGATGAAGTCCCGCGTGTCGCCTCGCTCACGCGGGCTACGAAGGTTACATCATGCGTTGACGAACGTGAGCAGCGTACCATTGGCTTTCGCCGGCAGCACGCAAATCGCGTTTCCGCTGCGCACGCCGTTTGCACCCAGCGCCTTTTCCGTCGCACTCAGATCGGCTGCGATCACGAGTCCCGCCGCGCCGCGATCGGCAAGGCCCGCCAACGAAACGCCGGGATAGCGCCGGCCCAATTGTTCCAGCGTCATGAAGATGAAATCGGCGCGGTCGGCGCCGGAAGGCACCGCAATGGCGCCATCCGTCTCGGTGCGCGTTTCGCGGTCGATCATCTTTGAGAGATGCGCCGCTTCCCTCGCAGGGTCCGGTGCGACGAGCAGCACCTGCTTCAAGCGCTTCGCGCCATTGGCATGCTTCATCAATTCGGGAATCCACACGGTCTCCCGCGTCTTGTGCTGGCAGGCGAAGATGCGCATGCCTGCGGGGGCTTCCGCGACGGGCCACTGGAAGGTTCGGAATTTCGCGGCCGATCTTGTGCCATCCGGCATCGTCACCGGCCGCTCGAAATCGGTCGGACCGATCGGCGCATAGCCGCGCGCGCGGATTTCTTCCGCGCCCGCGGCCGAATCCACCGCGGTGAAGGCGACGCGCTCGATGCCCTCGTGCTTCTCCAGCATCGCGCGGGCCGGCGCGTTGTGCTCGGTCGGGGTGAGCACGCCGAGCAGTTCGAGATAATCGGGGTCGAGCATCATCGTGTAGTTGCCCGTGCCCATATGCACGCTGTGGGTGCCGCGCGGCGACAGGGTGAAGCCGAGCCGCTTCCAGCTCTCGGCCGCGTGATCGAGATCCCTCACCATGACCACGGCATGATCGATGCCGATGACGTTTTTCAGTGCCACGCTTTCGTTTCCCCGGCTTCATTTTCCCCGAGCTAACCAGATGATCCGTAGACGCGCAATGCACGTTGCCCAAGGCAACGGCAGGGGCGGGTGCTTGCGGGTGACGAATAGATTTGCCGAGCCGCGAGCGGTTGGGCTAGATACCCTTCGCCGATAACGCCTTACCTTCTGATCGAGAGCCATCTGCATGAGTGAATTGATCATCCGCGCCGCTGAATTCACCTTCCAGGCCCGCTTCGAGGAGGCGCTGGCGCCGAAGACCTGCGCGGCGTTCAGGAAGGCCATGCCCTTCGTCAGCCAGGTCATCCATGTGCGCTGGAGCGGCGAGGGGGTGTGGATGCCGCTTGGCGATCTCGACTTCGGCGTCAGTTACGAGAACCACACCAGCTACCCCGCCCCCGGCCAGATCATCCTCTATCCCGGCGGCATCAGCGAGACCGAGATTTTGCTGGCCTATGGCGGGGTGCATTTCGCGAGCAAGATGGGCCAGCTCGCCGGCAATCATTTCATCACTCTGACCTCGGGACTGGAGGACCTGCCCACGCTCGGCAAGACCGTGCTGTGGAAGGGCGCGCAGAACATCCGCTTCGAGATGGCTTGATGGGGCAGGCGCTTTCGCTCGGCAAGGAGATCGTCGGCCGGATCAACGAGCTCGGCGCGATTTCCGAGGCGAAGGAGCATCTCGCCCGCATCTTCCTCACGCCCGAGCATCGCGCCGCCGCCGATCTCATCCTCGGGTGGATGCACGACGCCGGCATGCGCGCGCATCTCGATGCCATCGGCAATGTCTGCGGTCGCTATGAGGGCACATCGCCAAATCTCCCTTGCCTGATGCTGGGCTCGCACTACGACACGGTGCGCGACGCCGGCAAATGGGACGGGCCGCTCGGCCTGATTACGGCGATTTCCTGCGTTGCCGATCTGAACCGCCGCGGCAAGCGGCTGCCCTTTGCGATCGAGGTCACCGGCTTTGCTGATGAAGAGGGCGTCCGTTTTGCCTCCACGCTGCTTGGCAGCCGCGCGGTCGCGGGCACCTTTGACGAGAGCGTGCTGAACGCGCGCGATGCCGCCGGAATTTCGATGCGCGAGGCGCTGAAGGACTTCGGCCTCGATCCGGATCACATTGGCGCGGCCGCCCGGACGCGGCGCGAATTGCTGGCCTATCTCGAACTGCATATCGAGCAGGGGCCGGTACTGGAAGCGGAAGGGCTTCCCGTCGGCGTCGTTACGGCGATCGCGGGCGCGACGCGGATGGCGGCGCGCTTGACCGGCATGGCAGGCCACGCCGGCACTGTGCCGATGGCGCTGCGGCGCGATGCGCTCGCGGGCGCGGCCGAATGCATCGGGACAATCGAGGAATTCTGCTGCACCGACTCGAATGGCCTGGTTGGGACTGTCGGCTATGTCCATGCGCAGCCCGGCGCGACCAATGTCATTCCCGGGCAGGTTTCCTTCACCATCGATGTCCGCGCGCCGACCGACGCGCATCGCAAGCGCGCCGTCGCCGACATCGTTCGCCGCATCGAAGCCGTTGCCGGCCGTCGCAATCTGGCGCTCCAGCTCGACGTCACCCACGAGAACCGCACCGCGCCCTGCGCGTCCTGGCTGCAAACTCAGGTGGCGGAAGCCATCGTCGCCGAAGGCCTTCGCGCGTTCGAGCTGCCGAGCGGTGCGGGGCATGACGGCATGGCGATGATCGACATCGCCGATGTCGGCATGATCTTCGTGCGCTGCCGCGGCGGCATCAGCCATCATCCGGCCGAGCATGTCGAGCTTGCGGACGCCGACGCCGGCGCGCGCGTGCTGCTGCGCGTGATCGAGAATTTCAGGGCGCGGGAGGGCGCCTAAATAAGCCATGCCGTCATTGCGAGGAGCGAAGCGCCGCAGCAATCCATGAGCGCCGCAGCAAAGAAACTCTGGATTGCTTCGCTTCGCTCGCAATGACGATCTTCATCCCGCCGTCACATCCACCAGTTCATCGCCCGCGAGCACCTGCGCCGCCTTGGCGCGGTCGAGATCGCCTTCCCAGGCGGCGACCACGACGGTGGCGACGCAATTGCCGATGAGGTTGCCGAGCGCGCGGGCCATGCCGATGAACCAGTCGACCGAGAGCACCAGCACCAGCCCGATCGCGGGGATGCTCGGCACGGCGTTCAGGGTCGCCGCCAGGATCACGATCGCCGAGCCAGGCACGCCATGCGCGCCCTTCGAGGTGATGAGCGAGACCCCGAGCACCAACAGGAGATCGCCGAACGACAGCGGCGTGTTGGTTGCCTGCGCGATGAACACCACGGCCAGCGTGAGATAGATCGAGAACGCGTCGAGATTGAAGGAGTAGCCGGTCGGGATGACGAGGCCGACCACGGAATCCTTCACGCCCATCCGCTCCAGCTTCTTCATGATCTGCGGCAGCACCGCGTCCGACGAGGCAGTCGCGAGCACGATGGTCAATTCCTCGCGCAGGTAATTCAGGAATTTGAGGATATTGATGCCGGCGAGCGCCATTACGCAGCCGAGCACACCGAACACGAAGATCGCAACCGAGACGTAGAACAGCATCACCAGCGACACGAGCTGCTTCAGCGAGCCGACGCCATACTTGCCGACGGTATAGGCGACCGCGCCGAGCACGCCGAGCGGCGCGACGCGTACGATCAGGCCCATGGCGCGGAACAGCACGGTCGAGACCGCGTCGATCAGCGAGGAGATGCGCTCGCCCTTCTCGCCGCCGACCAGCGCCAGGCTGACGCCGAACAGGATGGCGAAGAACAGCACCTGCAGCACGTCGTTGCGCGCCAGCGCGTCGAAAGAGGTGGTCGGGATGACGTTCATCAGGAAGGCGCCGATGCCTTCGCCCTTCAGCTTCTGGGCATTGCCGGAATAATTGGCGAGCGCCTTGGCATCGAGCGTCGAGGGATCGATGTTCATGCCGTGGCCGGGTCCGAACAGATAGGCGAGCAGGAGGCCGACCATGAGCGCGACCGTGGTCATGACCTCGAAATAGACCAGCGCCTTGACGCCGACCCGCCCGACCTTCTTGAGGTCGCCGGCGCCGGCGATGCCGTGCACGACCACGCAGAACACGATCGGCGCGACGATCATCGAGATCAGCTTGAGGAAGGCATCGCTCAGGATCTTCAGGCTGACCGCAAAGTCGGGAGCGGCCATGCCGAGCACGATGCCGAGGATCAGTCCGGCCAGGACCTGCACGAATAGCGATGCATAGAGCGGCTTTCGCGCCGCCGGCGCCGTGGTCGTGATGGTTGTCATGTTGCGCTCCCCGATGCATTCCAGGAAAACCGAGCAACAACCGTGCCAGTTTTGGGGCCGAAACGCGACTATCGGCATCCTGCCGCACCTCCTCCCGGCTCTTCTGACGGACCTTGCCTGTGGGCCGTCTTCCATCTAGCTTCGGTTCCGCGGGGAAGTGCAGACTCCCCCTTAGACGGCCCGCCGTTCAAGCTCTGCGCGACGCTCGAACCATCGAGGGATTGCGCATGAACGAACACCGGCCGGCTCTTCCGACATCCGATTCCGGAAAGTCCGAAGATACCTCGCTGGTCGCGCTGCTGTACGCAGCGCGGGGCTTGCGCGGCTTCGGCGACGGCTTTGCCATCATCGTGCTGCCGGCCTACATGACCGCGCTCGGCTATGATGCCGCCGCGGTCGGCCTGGTGGCCACGGCGTCGCTGCTCGGCACGGCCGCGTTCACCCTGGGCGTCGGCTGGATCGCACCGCGCCACGATCTGCGCGCGTTACTCATTTTCGGCGCGGGCCTGATGGCGGCGACGGGACTGGCGTTCCCGAATGTCGAACATTTTCTCCTGATCGCGCTGGTCGCCTTTGTCGGCACCATCAATCCTTCCGGCGGCGACCTCGGCGTGCTCGTGCCGCTGGAACATGCGGTGCTGGCGAAGAGTGCGACCGACGAGCGCCGCACGCAGGTCTTCGCGCGCTACAGCCTGATCGGCGCGCTTTGCACGGCAGCGGGATCGCTTGCCGCCTCAGTGCCGGATTTGCTGACAGCGCGTGGCGCGGCGCCGATGGCCGCCTTCCGCTGGATGTTCTATGCCTATGCCGCGCTCGGCATCGCGAGCGCCCTGCTCTATCGCAAAGTGCCGCATTCGATGGGCGAGGAGAGGGCGCCGGCCGCGCCGCTCGGGCCGTCGCGCAACACGGTCTACAAGCTTGCGGCGCTGTTTTCCGTCGACGCCTTTGCCGGCGGCTTCATCGCGCAGTCGCTATTGGTGTTGTGGCTGTTCGAACGTTTCGATCTCTCGCTGTCGGCGGCGGGCCTGTTCTTTTTCTGGTCGAGCACGCTCGCCGCCTTCTCCTACCCGGTCGCCGCCTGGATCGCGAAACGCGCGGGCCTCGTCAACACCATGGTGTTCACGCACATTCCATCCAGCATCTTCCTGATCCTGGCGGCGATCTCGCCCAACCTCTATCTCGCGCTTGGCCTGCTGCTGTTGCGTGCCGCGCTGTCGCAGATGGATGTGCCGACCCGGACCTCCTACGTGATGGCGGTCGTCACGCCGGCCGAGCGCCCGGCCGCCGCGAGCGTCACCGCCGTTCCGCGCAGCCTCGCCTCATCGATCAGCCCGGCGATCTCGGGCGTGCTCCTGACGACGGCTTTTACCGGGCTGCCGCTCATTATCTGCGGCACGCTCAAGATCGCCTACGACATCGCGCTGCTGCTCTCGTTTCGCCACATCAAGCCGCCGGAGGAGCAGGCCTCACTCAAAACGCACCGGCCACCGTGATCCGGATCGTGAGCGGCTCGATCGGATGCAGGACCGTGTCCATCACGCCGTTCCGGCACACGGCCGCGGGCGGGGGCGCAGGCGACAGGCAGAGATTGTAAAGGTTGTCGGTCTTGATCAGCGAACCGTAGGCATAGGTGATCTGGTTGGTGCGGCTGTTGAGCAGGTTCAGCACGTCGAGCTGGATTTTCCAGCCATTGTCGGCGCGGTAGCCGAGGCGGCCGTTGAAGATGCTGGTCGCGGGCGAGCGGAACGCATTGTCTTCGGTCAAGGGGCTCGATCCGAGATAGCGCCAGCGCAGCGTGCCGAAGGGGCCTGTCTTTTCGCCGAGCGTGATGCCGGCGGACGCGACGATCGCGGGCGCATTCGGGATGTAATTGCCGGGCGCGTTGCCGATCTGGGCCTGTGGAAATCCGGTGAGCAATTCAAACACCGCCGCCTGGTCACTATCAAATCCGACAAAGCGCGCATGTGAATAGGCGAGGTCGGCGTCGACATCGATCCACGACACCGGCCGATAGCGGTTGGTCCATTCCACGCCGTAGCGCCGGCTGGCCCGGCTTGCGGAAGTGTCGCCGGCATCGCCCTGGAACACGATCTCGGAATCCTGGTCGAGCATGAACACGCTGAGCGAGGAATCGAACCCCGGAATGATCTTGGTGCGCACGCCGGTCTCCGCGCCTTTGGTGCGAACGAGCAGCGGCGAGGCTGACAGTTTCGTGGGGGGATCGGTCGGGTCTTCGGTAATCGTAGCGCCGCGTGCGTCGTTGCTGTGCATGCCTTCGCCTGCGCCGAGAAAGAATTCGGTCTTGTTGAAGGGCCCCAGCACCATTGTGAATTTAGGGCTGCCGATTCCCGCGCTCACCGTGCCGGAATTGTTGGAGTCGAAGATGGAATTGACGCGAGCCTGATAATAGTCGCCGCGCCAGCCGAGTGTCGTCCTGAGCCAATCGGTCCATTTCACTGTGTTCTGGGCATAGACGCCAATGCTGCCTTCGCCGACCTTGTCGCTGCGGACGTTGGCGAGGAAGCCGCGCCGGAACGTATCGGTGAGCGCCAGCTCGATCGCGTCGTAGCGCGTCTGCACGCCGAAGGTGGTCTGCATCGGCAGGCCCGCGAACGATCCGTTCAGCGTGCGCGAGGCATTGGCGCCGGCCATGATCCGGTCGTCGTGCTGGTGGAATTGATCGCCGAGCACGGGCTCGCGCAGGAAATAGGTGAAGTTGTTGAAGAGGTCGAGCTGGCTTTTGACGGCATAGGCATTGGCCTTCCACGACCCCGCGTCATCGGTCCCCGCAATGCGCGCCGACAGTGCGAAGCGGTTGGTCTTGCCGCCGTCGCTCGGGTCTTCCGAACCGAAAAGACCGATCAGCGGAACGGCGCGCTGCGGAATCTGATCGGTCGAATTCCACTTGTTGGAATAGGCCATGCCGGTGAGGGAGAAGCCGTCGAGCGCAGTGCCCTGCGTGTAGCGCAGCAGGCCGTTGACCTTGCCCATCCCGTCCGGATTGACCCAGGGGCCATCTTGGGTCGCGGCTTCGCCCGCGACCAGGAGAGTGCCGTCACCGGCCTTCGCGGAATCCATCCCGAAGATCCGGCGGTAGCCGAAACTGCCCGCGGTCAGTTGCGCGATCGCCTTCGGCACGCTGTCGATCAGGCCGATATGCAGATTGCCGACCGAGGAGAAATCGCCCTCGTCGGCGAAATAGGGGCCCTTGCGGATTTCGAGCGAATTGATGGTCTCCGGCATCAGCCAGTTCAGGTCGGCATAACCCTGGCCGTGCGCATGGGTGCGCATGTTGACGGGCACGTCGTCGACATAAATCGCGAGATCGGTGCCATGGTCGAGGTTATAGCCGCGCAGGAAATACTGGTTGGCTTTGCCCTCACCGGAGTGCTGGGTCACGATCAGGCCGGGCACGGCCTCCAGCACTTCGCCCGGCCGCGTCACCGGACGAGCATTGAGCTCCTCGCCGGTGGCGGTGGTCTGGCTTGCCATGCTGGGCGGGCTCGTCGGCCCGGAGCCCACATTCGGCGCGCCGGACCCGACGTCTGGCGGTTGGGGCGCAGCGTTCGACACGACGGCGCGCGGCGCCGCCGATGGCGGCTTGCGCGATGCGCGTTTCGGCGGCGGATGCAGTCTTGTCGAGGGTGAAGGGGATTGCACCGTCACCGGCGGCAGCGCCAGCGTCTCCACCGGGGATTGGGCGAGGGCGGGGTTGCCGAGCGAGACGCCCAGCGCCACAAGTCCCAACTCGCCCCACCGACGCGACACTGCACTCCCCGCATTTGACCGAGCCTCTGCGTGTCCGCAAGCCTGATCTGGCCCGCGAAGTAAGCATTGCATCGATGACCAGCTTGTCGAATGCTGGGAACGTTATTTTTGCGAAAGTATGATGTCAATCTGAATTCATCATACTAGAAATGCAAAAAAATGCCCGCCGGAGAGCTCAAATGCAACGCCTGACCATCACCATCGATGACGACCTGCTCGGCGAGGTCGACGAGTTCATCGCGCAGCATGGCTATGCCAATCGCTCCGAGGCGTTTCGCGATCTCCTGCGCGGCGGCCTCGAGCATTCCGGCGCCGCGACCGCAGGCAACCGCCACTGCATCGCCACGCTCAGCTATGTCTACGACCATGCCGCCCGCGAATTGCCGAAGCGGCTGACCAGCGACTATCACGAGCACCATGAGCTCGCGCAGGCGACGCTGCACGTGCATATCGACCACGATTCCTGTCTCGAGGTCACGGTGTTGAAGGGCCGTGGCAGCGAGGTGAAGGCGTTCGCCGACCACGTCATCGCCGAGCGCGGCGTACGTCACGGCCAGGTTGTGATGATGCCGATCGAGCCGCATACGCATGGCCATCCCCATGCCCACGGCGTCAAGGCCCATCGGAAATGACGCAAACCCGTTTCGCGCAGGGCGCCGGCTGAATGAACGACTTCGCGCGATCCGTTGCCGCGGCCTTCTCCCTGATCGGCCGCCTCGATCCCGAGCTGCTCGGCATTGTCGGCCTGTCGCTGCGCGTCAGCCTCTCGGCGAGCGTCGTTGCCCTTCTGATCGGCGCGCCGTTCGGCGCCTGGCTTGCGATTGCCCGCTTTCCCGGGCGGCGCGTGATCATCGTGCTCACCAACGCGCTGCTCGGCCTGCCGCCGGTCGTGGTGGGCCTTGCGCTCTATTTGCTTCTCTCGCGGTCCGGGCCGCTCGGTCCGGCCGGGCTGCTGTTCACGCCATCCGCGATGGTCATTGCCCAGACGCTGCTGGCGACGCCCATTGTGGTCGCGCTGGTGCATCGCCCCGCCTCGCTGTTGTGGGCCGAATATGCCGATCTCGCCCGCACCGACGGCCTGTCGAATCTGCGCAGCATCGCCCTGCTGTTTGCGCTCGGTCGCGCCTCGCTGCTGACGGCGTTCCTCGCCGCCTTCGGCCGCGCCATCGCCGAGGTTGGTGCCATCATCATCGTCGGCGGCAACATCGCCGGCTTCACGCGCACGATGACGACGGCGATTGCGCTGGAAACCAGCAAGGGCGACCTGCCGCTGGCGCTCGGGTTGGGTCTGATCCTGCTGGCGCTGAGCGTGGCGGTTTCGATGACCGCCTTTCTGCTAGTTGGACGCGTTGGGGAAAAATAGCTGCTCGCCGCCGACCTTGTAGCCTGCGATGGTTTCCTGGCCCTTCGGCGAGATCAGCCAGTCGATGAAGGCCTGGCCATCCTTCGCTTTCACGGTCGGATGTTTGGCCGGGTTGACCAGCATCACGCCATACTGGTTGAACAGCCGCTTGTCGCCTTCGGTCAGGATCGCAAGATCGCCCTTGTTCTTGAACGACAGCCAGGTGCCGCGGTCCGACAGCAGATAGGCGTTCGTGGACGACGCCATGTTGAGCGCGGGTCCCATGCCCTGGCCGATCTCGCGATACCAGTCGCCCTTGGCGGCGGCGACGTCGATGCCGGCGATCTTCCAGAGCCTGAGCTCGGCCTCGTGCGTACCGGAGCGGTCGCCGCGCGAGATGAAGGGCGCCTTTGCCGCGGCGATCTTGCGCAAGGCATCGGCGACATCCTTGTCGCCTGCGATATGCGCCGGATCCGCCCTCGGCCCGACGACGATGAAATCGTTGTACATGACGTCGTTGCGCCTGGTCGCAAAACCCTCGCCAAGGAATTTCTCCTCGGCCGGCTTGTCGTGCACGAACACGACATCGGCGTCGCCGCGCCGTCCGATGTCGAGCGCCTGTCCCGTGCCGACCGCGACCACCTTCACCTGGATGCCGCTCGCCTCGGAGAAACGTGGCAGCAGATAGCCGAACAGGCCGGACTGCTCGGTGGAGGTGGTCGAGGCGACCGTGATGGAACGGTCTTGGGCGAGCGCCGAGCCGCAGCACGCCACGGCAATCGCGGCGGCCGCAGCCAGCCTTTTCAGGAGCGATCTGATCTGGATCATACGTTTGACATCGCCGATGCGATCGCACGATGCAATCGGCCGATCGTCGCACGAAGGGTTGTGGCGCATGTACTAACGCCAAATCCGGTTGCAGCAATCTGCACCGGATTGCTTATTTTCCCGCGACAGCCAACCGAAATTCAGATCCACGGACCGCTTCCGGAAAAGACGATCACCAGCGCACGGAAGGCAAATGCGAGCGACGGCACGATCAGCGACAGTCCCGCGAGCAGCAGAAGCGCCAACACGGTCTTGCGAAACGTCTCGTCGTTGATTTTTCCAAAGAGCCGGAAGCCGAGCCACAGACCCGCGACCATGAAGGGCACGCCTACGCCGTATAATTTGAGCGTGTCCGCGGTGATGCTGCCGGCAACGGCCTGGGATATCGAGATAGCCACGAACGCCACGAACAGCACGGGTTGGAACACGGCGCGCTGCACATCCTTGGGCCAGCCGCGCAACTGGCAAGAGATCGTCGAGATGATGCCGCCGAGCCCCGTGAGCCCGCCGAGCAACCCATTGGATATGCCGATCGCGATGTCGGATGCTACCCCGATCTTTATCGGAGCAAACATGGGCCGCGTCAGGCCGTAAATCGTGTAAAGCACCAGCAGCACGCCGACGCCAAATCGCAGATAGACCGGATTGAGATAGGCCAGAACGCTCACGCCGAGGGGAACGCCGATGATGGTCCCGACTGCGAGCGGCCAGGTCTTCCTGGGGTCCAGAGCATGTCGCAGATTGAAGATCCCATAACCTTGCGTGAGCAGGCCATAGCCGGCGATCAGTGTTGCGGTCTGCATCGGCGTGATGATGTGCAACCACACGCCCGATACGACAAGGCCCATCGCGAAGCCGGAAAAGCCGCTGATGAAACCGCCGGCGAAGGCGGCGAGGGCAAAAAGGGCAAAGACAAGTCCATCCATAGGGTTCGCTCCCGTAAACCAGGTGGCGAGCGCTTGGATGGACATCCATCTGAAGGGGAGGCTGCAGATCCCCGAAGGCGTCAGGTCGAACGGGCAGGGCGTGCGTGTTAGTGGGCGAACTGGCCCTCCGGCTTTCCGCGTTTGATCATCTCGCGGCAATATTCATAGAGCGCGTCGTAGACGATCCACTCGGCGGCATTGAGTTCGTGGTCGTCCTTGAAACCAAGACGCCGGAATCCCTCGGCGATCGCCTGCAGGCCGGGTCCTTCGGCCTGATGGTAGAGCGTGTTGTCGGTGTCCGCGCCATTGACGATGCGGCCGAGCAGCATCAGCGCCGGGTCGCCGGTCAATTTGTATGTCTTCAGGATCGCCTCGAACGAGCATTCCTTGCCGTGATGGCCGAGTTCGACATCCTTGACATCGTAGGGAATGGCACCGAGCCGCTTGGCTTCCGCCATTACCTTGTCGGGTGGCGCAAAGACGAACTCCGCGTCCTTGTCGACGAACTTTCTGATCAACCATGGACAGGCGACGCGGTCGACCTTCACATGTTCTCGGGTAATCCACTTCATCCGATCCTCCTGTTGAGTTGATGTCATGCGTCGGCAAGTACGAGGACGCCGCCGTGTTTGGGTGAGATGACATAAAGCCGGTCGGGAACGACGATGGCCGATGTGTGTGCGCCCCGGCCGGTCATGGTCCGCTCGGTGGCACCCGTTTTCGGATTGATCGTTTCGATCAGGCCCGGTTCACCGATGGCAACATGCACAAGGCCCGTCGACGGATTGAAAAAGGTCACATCCGGCGTGCCTGCAATTGGCCAGACATTGGTGACGTTGCCGACATTGCTGTCAATCTCGACCAGCGCACCGTCGTCGCAAGCAGCATAGAGACGCTGGCGTCGATGATCGATGTCGAGGCCGTGAGCGCCGCCGGATGGCAGTTCCCAATGGACAACATCGGTGAGATCGGGGAGCCTTGCGACCAGCACCATCGAAGGCTCGCGGATGCAGAGGTATATCCGTTCGGCATTGGCATCGGTCACGCACCAGCGGGGTCGCCCCGGCAGATCGATCGCGTGCTGCGTGACTGCTTTCAAATCGATGATTTGCAGTATCGGACCTTGTTGCGCGTCGCCAATGCACGCGGCTATGCCGATGCCCGTGCGCCCGACAATAGCGGCGCCGTTGGGCCTTGGTCCCGATGGGAATACGGCTTTGATCTTGTAGGTCGTGGCGTCCAACCAGGTGATTGTCGCGGCACTGCGATTGGTGGTCAGGATCTCCCCGTCATCAGCGACCGCACCCGCGACGCCGGGGAAGCCCGGCAGCGTTGCTACATGCTTTTGCGCGTCGTGATCGATCACCTCGATACAGTCACGTGCGGTGTGTGCGATGAAAACCCGCCGTGTTTTGGGGTCGAACGCCGCGTGATCGAAGTCGCTGTCCGCCCCGTTGGGAATTTCAATAACGCCAAGTGTCTTTAGCGGCATGGCGGCCTCGTGCTGCCCTGCGGCCTCGAACGTCGATCGAAACAGGTTTGTGGTGATGAAGGCCCATCCATACGCGCAATCTCCTCGAACATCGAGTGTTGCGCAGAACTTGGACGGGGACCGTCTCGCGGGGAGTCTGCATGTCCCCGTACCTTTATCCTAGCAAGGCGTGTTGCTTGCGGCAAGTTCGTTGTCAATGTCCTGTGTGAGATTCGAGAAAAGAAAGCGGGAAGCCGAATGTCAGGCCCGCGCGAACTTCGTTCACCGGATGTCCGTTCGTCAGCGCGTGACGTATGCCGACATCGAAACTCAAATTGTCGCGAACCCGCCAGATCAGGCCGACCAGACCGGATACCGTTTCCGCCTTGCCAAATTCGTTCTCGTAGAAAATCTCCGCGACCGGCCGAACAGACCATGTCGATGGTCCCTCGAGAATGGCGTCAAGGAAAACATCGCCGTGATGATCGCGGGTGAGGGCGGTCTCCGCATTGAGATGGATTGTTCCCCAATCCCAGCGCTGCGAGACGATGCCGGCGAGGCTTGCGCCGACGCCTGAATTGCCGGTGCTGTCTGGAACAAGGACGCCAAATTCAGTGGCGACGCTTGGACCGGCTTTGTCCTGCAGGCTGCCGGGTACGAGCACATGCTTGAGGAATGCCCCGGCCGAGGACAAGCTCGTCGGTCCCATCGGTGAAAGCGGTGTCTGCCCCTGGCCTTCGAAGACCGCTTCCCAGTCGTCGCTCAAGCCGTAGTTGATGACCGTAGCGGGCGCGATGAGGCTCGTTCCGCTCTCATCGCGCAAGCGTCCGGCTGGCTGCAGTTCGATTTCCATTTCACCTTTTTTGGCGACGGCGGCATCGGTGCCATCGAAGGGACGATAAGCCCGCGCAGGGGCAGACCAGGCGTAGAAGCCAAGCGCGATCATTGCGACCGAAGCGAGAGGCTTCTGCAGTCCCTGGAAACCTGGGCAATTGGCGGGCATGCGCGTCTCCCGACATCGATCTCAAGGCATTGGCTTGAACACCCAGATCGCCGCTGGCCCGGCCGGGCCCGCGCGGACGGCGACCAGCAGGCGATCCATCTCCGGTACAAACAACGATGTGCGCGCGCCTGTTGCGGTCGGAATGCGCGCCATTCGCCGATAGGCGGCATCCTTGGTCTCGAAGACATCGACATAACCAGCGCCGCAACTGACATAGACGCGCCCGCGCTTCGCGTCGACGAAGAGGTCGTCGACGTCGCCGCAAGTCTCGGCATTCGCGACGGGTTTGCCGTCGACCATGGAGAAGACGGCAAGCTCTGGCGGGCTGCGGAAGACCACGAGAACGCGGTTTCGATCGCGATCGAAGGTCATGGCGAAATTGCCGCCCTTGCTCAGCGGCCAGTTGGCAAGCTGCTTTCCGGATTTTCCATCCACCACGACGACTGCATGCGCGCCGGGGAGGTTGACAAAGATGCGGTCGCTCTCCGGTTCGAGCTGGAAGCTTTCGGGATGAGCCTTGAGCGGCACATTCTCGACCTTGCTGCGGCTCGATGGATCGACGACGGCCAATCCTCCGTCGCCGTAACCAACGACGACCCGCTTGGCCGCAGCATCAATACGGACATTGTCGGCATCGCTGCCGAGCTCAATTTGCCCCGCCGCCGTGTACGTATCGCCTTCGAACAGCTTGACCGAACCGTCGCGGGCATTCGCCACATAAAGCGTGTCGGTCGACGGCTCGTAGCCGACCCCTTGCGGCTCGTTCAATCCGGCAATGGTGCGGACCACGCTGCGATTGGTGAGGTCGACAACGCCCAGGCTGTCATTGCCAAGTTCGGCGACGAATAGGCGCTGCCGCTTCAGATCGACCGCCATGTGATCGATCCGGCCGCGTACGTCACCGAGCAAAATCTTGGCCTCGAGCTGCAGAGGACCGTTGTCGGCCGATTGCGCGGACGCGGCGAAGCAGGCGAGCATCATGCTGCTCGACAGCGCCGCAACGATCTTCCGGAATGGATACGACATCGTCGTCCCCCTTTTTCCGTCCTAATGCACCATCACCCAGCCTGGTTGCAGGATCGGATAGGCGATCAGTCCGATGACGGCGGTCGCCGCGATCAGCAGCGGATTGCTCACCTTCCAGCGGAACAGCACGGCCAGCGAGACGATCCCGATCAGCGCCGTCAACCAGTCTCCGATCGCAATGCGGCCGAGCAGGATGCATGCACCCAGTATCGTTCCGATCGCGGCGGCATAGGCGCCCTTCACAAAACCCTGCACATTGAGGTTGCCGCGATGGCGCGCGAGCAGGGGCGCTGCGATCAGCACGAGCAGGAACGACGGCAGGAAGATGCCGATGGTCGACACCAGCGAGCCCCAGAAGCCCGCGACGAGATAGCCGACAAAGGTCGCGGTGATCACGACCGGCCCCGGGCTGATCATGCCGATTGCCACCGCGATCAGGAACTGGCGCTGGTCGAGCCAGCCGAATTGCTGCACCAGCCCCTGCTCGAGGAAGGGCACGATCACGAGCCCGCTGCCGAAGGTGAGCGAGCCCGCCTTGAGGAAAAACAGCAGGAGCTTGCCGAGGATCGAGCCGGATGCGTTCGGCGCAAGCTGTGCCAGCACCGGCGCGGTCAGGGCGAGCGCGGCCGGCGTGCGCTTGAACAGGCTGCCGTAATAGAGAATGCCGACGACACCGGCCCCGATGAACAGGAGCGCCACTTCCGCCTGCAGGATCACGGTGACGGCAAGGCAGACCGCCGCGATCACCCATTGCAGCCAGTCTTCCATGCCGAGCTTGGCGAGCCGATAGCAGGAATGCAGGATCAGCGCGATCACCGCGGGGCTCACGCCGTAGAAGACAGCCGTGACCGGCTGCAGGTCGCCGAGATAGACATAGAGCGCGCCGAGTGCCGCGACGATGATGAAGTTCGGCAGGATGAAGGCCCAGCCGCCGGCCCATGCGCCCCAGAAGCCGCCGCGCAGATATGAGATGTAGACGCCGACCTGGATCGCGAGCGGTCCCGGCAGCGACTGGCAGATGGCGATGGCCTCGCGCATCTGCTCCTTGGTGAGCCACTTCTTGCCGTCGACGAGTTCGCGCTCCATCTGGCCGACCAGCGCCACCGGCCCGCCGAAGCCGAGACAGCCGAGCCGCAGGAAGTAGCGCACCAGCTCGCCGATCCGGCCGGGCTCGGTGGTCGTTGTCGTCGTCATCATTGCCCCACTTGTTTCAGACGCGCCGCGCGGCTTGTTTCCGGAGAGCGCCGTGCGGCGCGCCTCGCAGCTAGGCTTCCCGGCTGTACTGCTCGTACAGCCTTGCGGCGTTGTCCCATTTGATCGCTTCCATGTAGATGTCGACATATTTCGCGGCGGCCGCGCCGTAGTCCATGTGATAGGCGTGCTCGTACATGTCGAGCACCAGCACCGGACGGCCGCCGGCGAGTGTCGTGGTGTGGTCGGCGGCCCATTGGTTGACGAGTCGCTTGTCGCGCGGCGAGTAGGAAAGGATCACCCAGCCCGAGCCGCCGCCTTCTGCCTTGCCCATGGCCGAGAACTCGGCGCGCCACCGCTCCAGGCTGCCGAAATCGCGCACGATGGCCTCGACAAGCGGCCCCTTCGCATTGCCGCCACCGCCAAGCCCATCGAAATAGATTTCATGCAGGATCATTGAATTGGAGGCGACCAGCTCCTCGCGCTTCAAGCCGTTGATCACGAAGTTCGGTGCTTTCGCGAAGTCGAGCTCGGCAAGCTGCGTTCCGATCGCGTTGAGCCGTTTCACGGCGCCGACATAGTTGTTCTCATAGTGGCTGACGAGCACCTTCTCCGAGATGCCGGCGATGGATTTCGGATCGAACGGCATCGGTTTGGGCTGGTACGCCATCGGCTTGGCTCCTGTTGGCTGATTGGCTTGCGCAAGCGCTTGTGTTCCCGCGAGCACGGCCGTAGATGCGGCGGCGGCGCCAACGCTCCTGATGAAGTCTCGGCGTTCGGTATTCATCGTCATTGAACACTCCTTTTTATTCGTCGCCCCGGCTCCCCGTGTTGGACCCCAGCTTTTCTCGCCGTTCCTCGTGTCCTCCTTTCCTCGTTATTCCTCTTTTCGTTCTCACGGCTTCACCTTGTTCGTCGGCCAGTTGTGGGTTTCCTTCGCCGCGTCGCGGCACCAGCGGTAGAATGCGTCGTAGAGCAGCATGCCGGCGCTCAACTGCTCGAGGTCGTCGTCATACATCCGCGACAGGCCGAGCGACGCGGCGAGCAGCCCCGGCGCCTCCGGTGAAAGATCGAGTCTTGCGGTATCGGCGGCCCGAACCATGGTCGCGAGCCGCTCCAGCGGCGGCGTCGACAAGCCCAGTTCCTGCACCATGACGTCGAACGTGCAGAGCTCGCCGCGATGGCTCCAGAACACGTCCTCCACGTCGAACGGCGTGGCGTCGAAACGCTCGGCGACGGCGCCGACTTCGGCGGGCGCGACGAACAGGAACACCGCGGCCGGATCGATGAAGCGGCGGATCAGCCAGGGGCAGGCGATGCGGTCGATCTTCGGCCGCGACCGCGTGACCCAGACGGTGCGGCCGCGCCCGTCGCGTTCTGGAATCTTGTCGGCGGGGACGGTCGGGAGCTCCGCCTGTTTCCAGCCGACCTGTCCGCCTTCGAGCGTTTCGGCGGCGATACTGTTGTGGCGGAGCCAGGCCGCCGTGCCTTCACTGAGCTTCTGGCCCTTGTGGCAGATGACCACGACGGACTGGCCGGCGAGACTTCCCGCCCAGTCCTGGATATCGCGATGGGAGCGGCGGCTCGCGCCGGGAATGAGCCGCGGGTCAGCCGCGAAATCGTCGTCGATGCGGACGTCGATCAGCGTCGGCGCGTTGGCCGTGCCGATGAGCCGTAACAATTTGTCTGATGAGATCGAGGTGTAGGAAGACATGCTGCGCCCTTTGTGAACCAGGACGCGATTCTTGGGCATGTCGCCTCGCGGGGGGATCGCAAACCCCCGTGCCCCAAATAAACTGCTTGCCGGCCGCGCTGTCAATCGGGTTGTGCGCGCCCGAAAAGGTCCGCCGAGGCTGGATGGCACACCTTCAACCGAGTTCGAACCAAAACTGCTTATGTAACCGGTCGTGCGTAAGGCACTCGAACCCAAGGAACCGCCTCATAAAAACAGTCTCAAGCGAGGAAACCTCCGGGATTTGGCGCGTCGCCGCACAGGGCAACCGACTGGAGGACTGCCTATGCGAACATCAATTTTCGCGATCATGGTTGTTGCCGGAAGCACGATCGCTTTCCCTGCAACGGCGCAACAGCAGCCCGGAGAGCGGCAGGCTGCACCCAGCGAGCAAAGCGGCCAGCAAACGCTCCAGGATGCTGACAAGGGGCTCAAGACAGGCGAGCAAACCAGCGAGCAGATGCAACGTGACGCCGACAAAGGCATCAAAACCCGCAACTCCGGAGAGTCCGGACGCGTGGCCGACCAAGACAAGCCCGGCTCTTCAGCTCACCCTCCGGGCCGACCGGAAAGCGAGACCACGGGTTCGGCCAGCCAGACGGGGACTGCGAAAGCCTACGACAAGTCTCGCTAACGATCGTCTGCGTGCTCAAACAGACGCGGCCATCAACCTGATCCCCGCGGCGCGGTTGATCTAACAATACGGTGACCTTGATCTGGCCTCGAGCGATCAGCTCGCTCGAGGATCATCTGATAAATGTGACGCCGAAGGGAACGGCATCAATATTTCGGCCGATGCGAAGTCGCCCATTCGCGCGCATGGGCAATGGGGGCGCGGGGCGGCATGATCGCCCGCAACTTTTTCGTCGAGGGCAAGTTCTCCATCCGCTCCCGCCATCGGCAGAAGGCAGGGAATTTCGGATACATCGTCTTGCCTTCCTCGGTGAAGCTGAACGCAAAAGTGCTCGGCAACAGGTAGAAGTCCGCAAGCGTGAGTTCGGAGCCGAGCAAATAGTCCTTGCCGTGCGATAGCTCGCGCTCCAGGACGCCAAGCCCGAGTTCGACCTTGGGCAACGCGTGCTCCACCACTTTTTCATCGGATGCGATGCCGAGTTCGGGAAAGACGATCCGTTCGTGCGTCACGTGGTAGATCATGTAGGGGTAGTAGTAGGAATTGACGGCACTGATCCACTGGTTCATGCGGCCGCGAGCCCGGACGTCCTGCGGCGTCAACCGCGGCCCGCCAAATGCCTCGTCGACATAGGAGGCGATGGCGCTGGTCTCGTAGATCGTGAAATCGTCGTGCCGCAGGATCGGAACGCGGTCGAACGGGTGCAGCGCCAGGTGCTCCGGCTTGCCCATCACCGTTTCAAGATCGTGGAAGGTGTAGGGCACGTTCTTGTGCGTCAGCACCAGCCTGACGATGTTGACATAAGTGCTTCGCGGAAAACCATAGACGATCGGATCGGACATCGTAACTCTCTTTCACTCGATTGCTTGATGTGGGGCGTCACCGCCAAAAGGGCTTGTCGGCTTCTTCCAGGGCCTGCTCGCGGCTCACGCCGATATCCGCGAGCAAATGGGGATCGTCGGCGAGGTCACGGAGCGCCATGCGCTGGCCGTGCCGCGCCCATCGAAGGCGCCACCGGTGCCACTGATGGCCGGGCGCAGCTCCCCAGTTTTTCTGATGAAGTTGCGAACCCCGGAGTTCGGTGTAAGTCATCAACGTTGGCATATCGACAAGCTCCACGACTCGTGAAATGCTGGTTTGGAGTTCTCCAATAGTTCGGCCGGCGGCTCGCCGGCAAACCATGCTTTCTCTTGCCTGCCCTAGTTTTACTAATGAAGTCCTGCGATGCGCCCGCGGCTGCCGCCGTTGAACAATCTGAAAGCCTTCGAGGCTGCGGCCCGGCACGAGAGCTTTACCCGCGCCGCTGAAGAACTTTGCGTTACGCAAGGCGCGGTGAGCCAGCAGGTCAAGGCTCTCGAAGAGGGGCTTGGAATCAAGCTGTTCAATCGCGAGCGCCAGCGCCTCGTCATCACGGAGGCCGGCCGCGATTATCTCACGATCGTGCGCGATGCGCTGGATCGCATTGCGGTCGGCACCGAAAGGTTGCTTCAGCGCCAGAATGCCGGTGTGCTGACCGTCAGCACGTCGCCCGATTTTGCGGCCAAATGGCTCGTGCACCGGCTCGGTCATTTCGCCGAGGCACATTCCGGCATCGACCTTCGCGTCTCGGCCACGCTGCATCACGTCGATTTTGCGCGCGAGGAGGTTGACCTTGCGGTCCGGCACGGCGACGGCAACTGGCCCGGGCTCGATGCGGTTCAGTTGAGCGCCGAACAGCTTTTCACGGTTTGCAGCCCGAAGCTGCTGTCGGGCCGCCGCCTGCTCGGCAAGCCCGCCGATATCCTGAAGTTTCCGCTGATCCATCTGGATAGCCGGGCGGATTGGACGCACTGGCTGCGGGCGGCTGGAGTCGACGAGGATTCCGTCACGCATGGGCCGGTTCTCAACCGGGCGAGCATGGTGATCGATGCCGCCATCAACGGCCAGGGCGTTTCGCTTGCGCGAACGACGCTGGCAGCGTGGGATTTGATCACCGGCCGGCTCGTGCGGCCCTTTCCGGATTCGCTTCCGCTGTCGAAGACCTACTGGATCATCTGTCCGAAAGCGACATCGGGCTTGCCAAAGATCGTCACGTTCCGGAACTGGCTCCTGGCCGAGGCGGCCGAAGATGCGCGACGGCTCAAGCAGGCGCTGCGTCGGCAGCGCTCGAACTGATCGGCCCGACATGGCGTTTCGCAAGCGATGCCGCGCGGGAGAGCTCGTTCAGGCTCGAGAAACGCGTGCGCCGAAGAACTGATTTCGCAAGCCATTTCAATCTGATTTGGGCTGTCCAGTCCCGGCGTGAAAAATAATTTGATTTACGAATATCGGAAATCGTGCGCTAACTGGCGCCATCCCGACTCCGCTGGAGGGGCGTATCGCGATCGTCACGGACGAGGAAGCGGGATGCGGTGGACGCGTTGGTGCGCTCGGACGAAGCGCGCTCGCGCGGACGGCGAAGTCGCGTGGTTCTGGTCCCCCGACGCTGGGATCAAGTCTTGTGGTGTCGATCCGCAAGGCGACGGTGGCTATCAAGCCGGCACACCGGGGAGAGCGCGGAGCAGCCGTTAACACCATCGCGCAGGGAATGCCGGTTGATCCGGCTAAACCTGTGGTGACTGCCGCCTGCTTTTTTTGTTGCAGGCGGGCCATGGGTGAGGCCCTCACCCGGCATTCCCTGCGCCCTCTGTTTTTGCAGGGCGCGATTTCCGAGAAAACCCCGGGCGCGATGCGCCGCGGGAACGCGAGGCTTTAGCTACAATCCGGCGTTACGGGTGCGGGAGCCCATCAGCGTCCACAGGACGACCGCGACGGCGATTGCTGTGACGACGTGAGATAGCGTGGTCTTCATGTCCTGCTGGACACCTGCAGGCCAAGAATATTCAATCGTGCTGGATTGGGAACTGGCCGAAGGAAGCATCGATTGCCGCAACACACCGTTAGCCTGGAAAAACCCGAGATGATGCGCGCCGCGTTTAGCGCGACCATCGGCAATATGCTCGAGTTCTACGACTTTATTACCTACGCCTTCTTCGCGATCCAGATCGGCCACGCCTTTTTTCCCGCGCAGAGCGAATACGGCAGTCTGATGCTGTCGCTCGCGACCTTCGGTGCGGGGTTCATCACCCGGCCGATCGGCGGCATCGTGCTCGGCATCTATTCCGATCGCGTCGGGCGGCGGCCGGCGATGCTGTTGAGTTTCGCGCTGATGGGCGGCGCGATCCTGGTGCTGGCGCTGACGCCGTCCTACAACAGCATCGGCATTGCGGCGCCGATCGTCGCCATCGCCGCGCGCATGGTGCAGGGTTTTGCGCTGGGCGGCGAGGTCGGCCCGACCACGGCCTATCTGATGGAGATCGCCTCGCCTGAACGGCGGGCCCTGGTGATTGCGTGGCAGCCGACGAGCCAGGAGATCGCAGCAACCGCGGGCGCGCTGGTTGGCGTCATTCTCAGCAAGACCATGGAGGCGGAGGCGCTCGACGCCTACGGCTGGCGCATTGCGTTCCTGATCGGCGCGGCCTGCCTGCCGTTCGGCCTGTGGATGCGCCGGACATTGCCGGAAACGATTCCGCAAGGCGAGCACGGTGCGGCAGCGGAACGCACCAGCCATCTCGCGCTTGCGCGCCGGCATTCGCGCGTCATCGGGCTCGCGGTGATGATTCTGGCGAGCGGCACCATCGCGACCTATGTCACGCAGTACATGACGACCTATGCCCAGAACACGCTGCACGTGGCCGCGCCGCTGGCGTTCACGGTGTCGCTGGTCAGCAATGCGCTGCAGATTTTAGGCGCGCTGCTCGGCGGCTGGCTCGCCGATCGCTACGGACGCAAGCCCGTGATGATCTGGCCGCAGCTCTTCACGCTGCTCGCGACCTATCCGGCCTTCCTCTGGATCGTGCATTCGCCCGGCGAGTTGTCGCTGCTGTTCGGCTTCGGCGTGCTCTCGCTGATCGGCTCGCTGCCGTTCACGGCTTCTACGCGACCTTCACCGAAGCGTTGCCGCAGAGCATTCGCGGCGGCGTCTTCGCCACCATCTATGCAGTCGCGATCGCAAGCTTTGGCGGCACCGCGCAACTCGTGGTCACCTGGCTCCTGCACGTGACGGGAAATCCGCTGGCGCCGGCCTGGTATCTGCTCTTGGCCGCTACCGTCGGCCTTTTCGCCATGAGCCTGATGCCGGAGACCGCGCCGGTGAAGACCGGAAAGCCGTAGTCAGACACCCCAACTATCACTCATGCCACGTGCAGTTGCCAATCCCCGATGATCCCAAAACGCATCTCGGCGTCGTCCTGCCTAAACAGCGCGATGCGATCGATGGCGAGTTCGCCAAGACCGAGTTGGGCAAACCGTTCCCGCAGCATCGCGATCACGCCTTGGCGGCGTGTTTCGTCGAGCCGGCCCGTAAGCGTCATATGGAAGCGAAATTCCTCCATGACATAGGGGTAGCCCCAGCGGTCCAGATATTCGACCTGGCGCGGCGTCAATCGCTGCGGATTTCGCCGCGCACGATCGTCCGGCGTGAGCGGGGCGCGAAAGGGGTCGAAGGCCGTGACGCAATCGGCGGCGAGTTGTTCGAGCTTGTCGGAGCGCTCGCGAGGAATCACGGCAATGAAGCCGCTGATCGAATTAACGATGGGCGTGATGATCGGGATCGGCCGGGCCGTCTTTGCGAAATCGGCGCAGGCGGCGAGCAGCATCTTCTCCGTCTTGCCGTTCGCCAGCGCCATCGGCGCCTTCAGCGTGGCGTGAAAGCCGTATTTGCGCGGATCGTCGGTCAGCGCGCGCCAGTCCGGCATCTGTTGGACGACATCGGCGGGGAAGGGCGGCGCGTCGCCGGTCCATGCGTCATAGCCGAGCATTTCCGCCCCGAACTGATCGAGAGCGGAGCCCTGCGCCGAGGCGTAGTAGATCGCGTAGCGTGGAAAATGAGCCATCCCGGGGAAAGTTTTACGGAAATATCACTCGGCCGCAATCGCCTCGAAGCGCCTTGCACGCGAGGCAGCAATGCGGTCCGCGTCGGTCATGCACACCAGACGGCCACCGGCGATGACGGCGACGATCCGGGGACGCATCGGCAGGGCGTCGTCCACGAGCAGGATGTCGGCGCGTTGTCCTTCCCTGAGCGTGCCGCGGTCGGAAAGCCCAGCCGCCTTCGCCGGCGCCGCCGAGATCAGGTCCCAGGCCTTGCCGAGCGGCAGCACCTTGTCGGCGGCGAGGCGGAATGCTGCGAGAAGCGGCGCCGGATAATAATAGTCGGAGGCCAGCACCGAGCAGAGACCCTTCTCGACCATGTCGGAAGCCCTGGTCCAGCCGGTATGGCTGCCGCCGCGCACGACATTGGGCGCGCCGAACACGATGGCGTCGCCGCCGGCCGCGGCCTCGCGCGCGGTCTCCTCATTGACCGGAAATTCCGCGATGGCAACGCCCTGGGCGCGAAACGCCCGCCGCATCGCAGGGCTTTCGTCGTCATGCGAGAGCATGCGGACGTTGGCATCCCGCGAGATCTGCGCGAGGCGCGAGATCGAGGCCGGCACGGCGTCGGCGCGGGACAGGATACGCTGTACGAGTTCATCGAACGCCTCGTTCGAAAGCCCGGTGCGCTCAACCATGCGGCTGCGCTTGTTCGGCTTGTCGAGCGCGGCGATCGTGCCGTCCATATGGTCATTGAAGGCGAACAGGTCGATGCGTCCGGACGCGAGCCATTCACCGATCTCCTGCTCCGCGTCGAGATTGTAGGTCTCGTGCCTGAGATGAAAGCGTGTATCCGCAGCGAAACGGGGCCGCATGGCCTCGATCGCGTCGATCAGCTTTCTCGCATTGGTGCCGCTGCGCAGGCCGGGCTCCCACGACCAGGTGGTCGCATGAAATACCGTGGTGATGCCGTTCGCGATGGCCTGCCGGTCGCTGTCGACGAGCGCAACATCGATCGGAAAATCGACATTCGGGCGCGGCATCATCTGGCGCTCGAAGGCATCGCCGTGCAGGTCGACGATGCCGGGCAGCACCAGCAGATCGTGCGCATCGAGCTCGACGGCGCCGTGGGCGGCGCCTCCGCCGAGCTCCTGGATATTGCCGCCTCCGATGCACACCGAGGTCTCGGCAAAGTCACGGCCGAGCAAAGCGCGGCCGCCTTCAATGAAAATGTCAGTCACGATACGGCACTTCGTCGGGAGAGGGGCAGGGCGGATGCAGCTTCGTACTTGCCGAGGAATTCCTCGATATCAAGCTTCCGGAAATCCGGCAGTGCCTGGCGGAGGGCTTCATGATGCCAATCCCACCAGGCAAGCTGCGCGAGGCGATCGGCGATCTGCTCGGAGAATCGCCGCCTGATCGGACGCGCCGGATTGCCCGCCACGATGGTGTAGGCGGGCACGTCCTTGGTGACGATTGCGCCCGCTGCGACCGCGGCGCCGGTGCCGATGCTGCGCCCCGGCAGCACGATCGCGCCATGGCCGATCCAGACGTCATGTCCGATATGGACGCGATGGCTCTTGCGCCAGTCGAAGAACCCGGCCTCGTCGCTCTCGCCCGGAAAATAGGCGCTGGCGCGGTAGGTGAAGTGCGCCTGCGTCGCGCGATGCATCGGGTGATTGCCGGGATTGATGCGGGTCATCGCCGCGATCGAGCAGAACTTGCCGATCGCCGTGTAGGTGATCTGCGCGTCGTTGACGACGTAGGAGTAGTCGCCCATCGTGACGTCGAGCAGGATGGTGCGGGCACCGATTTCGCAATAGGCGCCGAGAGAGGTTTCCTGCACCTTCGCACTCGGATCGATCAAGGGTTCGGTGGAAAGCGTCTTGCCGGCCATTGCTTAATTCCAGATAGCGCCAACGATATGTCGGCGCGAACGTCATCGGAGGTCGCGATGACAACTTCATGACATTGACATGACGGCCAACATGCATGTGGACGAATGCCGCACCGCAGCGCACGTGTCACATAACTGTAGGATCCGAGGGATAGCGATGGCCAGAGCTATTCGCGCGGAGCTTGGCATGCTGGTGGTGGAAGGTTTGACGTGCCGTTTCGGCACAACGGCCGCGGTCGACAATGCGTCGTTTTCTGTTGCGCCGGGCGGCTTCATCGGCGTGATCGGGCGCTCCGGCGCCGGCAAGTCGACCCTGCTGCGAACCATCAATCGCCTGACGCCGGCGACTTCCGGCCGCATCCTTTTCGACGGCGTCGATGTGACGGCGCTGAAGGGAAAGGCGCTGCGCAAGTGGCGCGCCCGCTCGGCGATGATCTTCCAGCAGTTCAACCTGATCGGCCGGCTTGATGTTCTCACGAACGTGCTGATGGGCCGGCTTTCGGAAATTCCAGCCTGGCGTTCGCTGTTTCAGCTTTGGCCGGAGGAGGACATCGCGGTCGCGATGTCGGCACTGGAACAGTTCGACATGGCACAGATTTCCGCGCAGCGCGCCGACCAGCTTTCGGGCGGCCAGCAGCAGCGCGTGGCGATAGCGCGGGCCATGGTGCAGGAGCCGGACATCATTCTCGCCGACGAGCCGATCGCCTCGCTCGATCCGCGCAACACCAGGATCGTGATGGACGCGCTTTTGCGCATCAACAAGCATTTCGGCATCACCGTGCTCTGCAACCTGCATTCGCTCGATCTCGCGCGCAGCTATTGCGACCGCCTGATCGGCATGGCGGCCGGCCGCGTGGTCTTCGACGGCGCGCCGTCGGCGCTCACCGAGCACATTGCCAGAGAGCTCTATGATCTCGAGGCCAATGAGGTCATGGGAACGGCGCCCGTGGATATGCCGGCCGACGCCGCCGTTCCCGAACTCGGCAAGGCTGCCGCTGCCTGATCGTTCGCGTTCGAAGCTCCAACTCCCGCCATACCTAACCCGAAGGGTGCATGATGATAAATCGCAGACTGGTTGTTGCGGGGCTTGCCTCGCTGGCGTTCACCTCCTCCGCTTTTGCTGACGACTGGAAGACGAAATATCCGGAATTGACCTTCGCCGTGGTGCCGGCAGAGAACGCCTCCGGTGTCACCGAACGTTACACTCCGTTCGTCAACTATCTGTCCAAAGAACTCGGCGTGAAGGTCACGTTGCGCATCGCCAATGATTACGCCGCCGTCATTGAGGGGCAGCGCGCTGGTAACATTCAAGTTGCGTGTTACGGTTCGGCTTCGTTCGCCCGCGCTCGCTTGACGGGCGTCAAGACCGATGCTTTCGCCAGCGATCTGAATGCAGACGGTGGTACCGGCTATTATTCGGTTTTCTTCGTCAAGGCGAGCAGCCCCTATAAGAACGTCGACGACCTCAAGGGCAAGAACCTTGGTCTCGTTGATCCCAATTCAACGTCGGGCAACAATGTGCCGCGTTTCGAGCTCAACAAGATGGGTATTCCCGATGCCGATACCTACTTCGGCAAGGTCGTCTTCGCCGGCAGCCACGAGAACGCTGTGCTCGCGCTGGCGCAAGGCACCGTCGATGTTGCCGCCAATCAATGGACAAGTGATGACGACTCGACACTGGCCCAGATGCTTCACAAGGGCATGCTGAAGAACGCCGACGGATCGCCGATGAAGAAGGAGGATTTCCGGATCATCCACAAGTCGGCGCCGATCATTGGGCCATCGATGTATGCGTATAGCTCCGACCTTCCTGATGATCTGAAGGCGGCGATCGCAAAATCCTTCTTCGACGCTCCGACCAAGGATAAGGCCGCCTTCGATCGCTTGTCGGATGGCCAGAAGCTGGGTTTCCATCCGGCCACGACCAAGGATTGGGATGGCACCATCGAACTGATCAAGTTCGTCGACAACCTTCGCAAGAAGAAAGCCTCCTGATCGATCACCGGGAAAGAACCGGCCGGGTCATCCCGATCCGGCCCTTTCGACAGGCAGCGCAACTTCATGACCTCAGCCGTCGCGATCCTTCCGAGCCAGCAGCTTGCCGCGCTGAATGAATCGTATCGCAAGGCGGTCGCGCGCAAGCGGTTGCGCTTCGCGCTGGGAGCTTTGGTGTTCCTGGCGGCACTGGCGATCGCCGCGTTCGGCGCCGAGGTAAACCTGCGCACCTTCTTCACCTATATCGGCAACTTCGTCAGTTATTTCGACCGCATCCTGAAGCTCGACGACGGAAGTCGCGTCTGGACCAATTTCGGCGAGTGGTTCTGGGGCTGGCAAAAATGGCTGAAGCTGCTGGGCGAGACGCTTCTGATCAGCTATGTCGGGACCCTGATCGGCGCGGTACTGGCGTTCCTGCTGAATTTCCTCGCCGCCGAGAATACGTCGCCGGCGCCTTGGCTTCGCTTCATCGTTCGCCGGCTCCTTGAATTTGCCCGCACGGTTCCCGGCATCGTGTTCGCGCTGATCTTCGTCATCGCCTTCGGGCTCGGTCCCATGGCGGGCGTGCTGGCGATTGCGATCCATTCCACCGGCGCGCTCGGAAAGCTGTTTTCCGAGATCGTCGAGAATGCCGACATGAAGCCGGTCGAGGGCGTGCGCTCCACGGGCGCGAGCTGGGTGTCCTGTATGCGTTTTGCGGTGCTGCCGCAGGTCATCGCAGGTTTTGCCAGCTACGCACTGCTGCGGCTCGAGATCAACGTCCGCGAGGCGAGCGTGATGGGCTTTGTCGGCGCAGGCGGCATCGGCCAGGAGCTCGTGGTCGCGATCCGGAAATTCTATTACTCCGATGTCAGTGCGATCCTGGTCACGATCATCATCACCGTGTTCATCATCGATATCGCGACCGGCTGGCTGCGCGGCCGTCTGTTCGGCAAGGAAGCGCGGACATGAACCGGGTGCCCGCGCCCGCAAGCGCTCAGCTCCGCGCGCGCTATCCGCAGGTATTCGACCGGCCGGCTTCGGCGCGGCTCGCGACACCCGCCATGGCGCTGCTCGCCTTCGGCATCTTCATTTTCGGCCTGGTCGATCTCGACTTTTCGCCGACCCGGTTCTTCAACGGTCTCCATCAACTCGGCTGGATCACCTTGATGATGCTGCCGCCCGATCCCGGCTCCTCGCTGCCGCTTTATCTCAGGGCGCTGGGCGAGACGCTGTCGATCGCGCTGCTCGGCACCACGCTCGCGGCCATCGCGGCGCTGCCGGTCAGCCTGCTCGCCGCGCGCAACATCATGCCTGACGTCATCCGTTTTCCGGTGCGCCGGTTCCTGGATTCGATCCGCGGCGTCGATACGCTGATCTGGGCGCTGGTCTGGATCAACGTTGTCGGCCTCGGCCCCTTTGCCGGCGTGCTTGCGATCGCAGTCTCGGATTTCGGCGCGTTTGGAAAGCTGTTCTCGGAGGCGATCGAGGCCGCCGACCGCAAGCAGGTCGAAGGCATCCGCGCGACCGGCGGCGGCTTGCTGCACGAAATCCGCTTCGGCCTGATGCCGCAGGTGCTACCGGTGATCGCCGGGCAGGTGCTCTATTTCATCGAGTTCGAACACGCGCTCGGCGACCATCATCGGCATTGTCGGCGCGGGCGGTATCGGCTTGCAGCTCGCGGAACAGATCCGCGTGCTGGAATGGCAAAAGGTGTCGTTCCTGATCCTGATGATCCTCGTGGCCGTTGCGGCCATCGACTGGATTTCGGGCAAGCTGCGCTTTGCGATCATCGGCCGCCGCGCGGTGGCGTAACTTTAGCTGTTCTCGACCAGGAATTCGACGCGCTCGGCCGCGAAACGCGCGCGCTTGGTCGTCAGCGGTTTTCCGTTGATGTCGACGTCGGTGGCGTCGACCACAAGCACCGGACGCCCGAGCGGCAGATCGAGATGCGTGGCATCGGTCGCATCCGCGATCGCCGCGGTGATCCGGGTCGTCGAACGCCGGTAGTCGCGAACGCCGTAATGCGCAAGCAGCTTGGTCATTGAGCGCGTCGCCGCAAATACGTCGCCGGCACCGGGAAAGCGGTCGGCCGACAGCCAGGTCGTGCTGATGCTGATCGGCGTGCGGTCGGCAAGGCGGACCGATTCGATGCGGATCAACGGTGCGCCGGTCTTCAGGCCAAGCTCGCGCGCCAGCTCGCGCGTTGCGATGTCGTCCGAGGCGTCGATCAGCTGGCCGCGCGGCTCCTGCCCGCCGGCACCGACGATTTCCGAGAACCGCGTCCGTGAGCGCAGCGGGTAGGCGATGCGCCGTATCGCCTCGACATAGGTGCCGCTGCCGCGCTCGGCGCGCACGAGGCCGCGCCCGGCCAATGTCGCGAGCGCCCGGCGCACGGTATGACGGTTGACGCGATAGGTCTCGGCGATCTCGGTCTCGCCCGGCAGCTTTTCGCCCGGTGCATAGGTTCCGCTGGCGATGCCGCGCTCGATGCCGTCGGCGACCTGCCGCCACAGCGCGACGCCCGCCGCCGCATCCTGCAGGCTCATGGCGCAGAGGACTCCCAAAGCATCAAAGTCATGTCTCTGTCACGAAATCTTCATCGCGGCTCATTAACAAGTTGTCTATTAGCATAGACAACTTGTTTCCGGCAAGCTAGAACTCACATCGGATCATGAGCGCAGGCAGCAACACCGCAGAGATGGATGAGGGCAGGCAGGCGCGACGCAAGGCCGCGATGGCGGTGCTCGCGCATGCGACCGGCGCCGAAATCGCGGCCCGCCTCGTTGCCATCGACGTGCCGGCCCATGAAAACCTGCGCGAAGCGGAAGACGGCCTTGTCATGGTTCGCGGCCGTATCGGCGGTGACGGCGCGCCCTTCAATCTCGGCGAAGCGACGGTCTCGCGCGCGGCGGTGCGGCTTTCGAGCGGCGACGTCGGCTTCGGCTACACGCTCGGGCGCGACCGGGAGAAGGCGCGGATGATCGCGCTGTGCGACGCCATGGTTCAGTCGGACAAGTTTGCCGCCGAGGTCGAGGCCAAAGTGATCGCACCGCTGGGCGCGGCCATGCTCGCTTCGCGGAACCGGAAGGCCGCGGAAGCGGCGGCGACACGGGTCGATTTCTACACGATGGTGCGTGGTGAGGGGTGAACGATGACCACGATCGCCAAGCTGCCGGCGGGATTTGCGGACAAGGTGCTGTCGGCACAATCGACCTTCCGCTCCGTCATGGACGCCATGGCGCGGCCGGGTAGCCTGCAGCAGGCGGTCGCCGCGGTCGGTACGCCAGGGCCGATGATGCACGGCACGGCCGCGATTGCGCTCACGCTGTTCGATCACGACACGCCGATCTGGCTCGATGCGGAGATGTCGGGAACGTCCGAAGTCGCGGAATGGCTGAAGTTCCACAGCGGTGCGCCGGTCGTGGACGATCCCGCGATTTGCAGCTTCGCGCTGATCGGGAATGGCGCCGCATTGCCCGATCTTTCCAACTTCTCCTTCGGGACCAATGAATATCCCGACCGCTCGACGACGCTGATCCTGCAGGTGGACAGCCTGAAGCATGGCAGCGCTTACGAGTTGCGCGGACCCGGCATTGACGGCACCGCAAGCCTGCGCGCGATGATTGCGCCAGCAGACCTGTTCGATCGGCTCGCGCTCAACGAGACGATGTTTCCGCGCGGCATCGATGTGGTGCTGGTCTCGGGAGAGACCATTGTCGCGATCCCGCGCACCACGCGGCTGGCCGTGAAGGGAGGTTGATGCATGTACGTCGCCGTCAAGGGAGGCGAACGCGCCATCGAGAATGCGCACCGGCTGCTGGCACATGAGCGCCGCGGCGATCGCGACGTTCCGGAGCTGACGCTTGCGCAGATCTCCGAGCAGCTCGGACTCGCCGTCGATCGCGTCATGAGCGAAGGTTCGCTTCATGATCGCGAGCTCGCGGCGCTTGCGATCAAGCAGGCGCGCGGCGACTTGATCGAGGCGATCTTCCTGGTCCGCGCCTTCCGTGCCACGCTGCCGCGCTTCGGGGCGACCGAGCCGGTCGACACCGGCAGGATGCGGGTGTCGCGCCGGGTTTCCTCGACCTTCAAGGATATCCCGGGCGGCCAGATCCTCGGTCCCACCTTCGACTATACCCACCGCCTGCTCGACCCACAACTCGCCGAAGGCCTTATTCCGGAAGAGCCCGCGATATCGCCGGCTTCTTCGGCCGCGACGCCGCGCGTCACCGACATTCTGGGCCGCGACGGACTGATCGAGCTGTCGCCGCAGGCCGAAGCTGATGTGCCGGTGGGCGATCTCACCCGCGAGCCGCTGAGCTTTCCCGCCGATCGCGATCTGCGGCTGCAAAATCTCGCCCGTGCCGACGAGGGCTTTCTACTGGCGATGGGGTATTCCACGCAGCGCGGCTATGGCCGTAATCATCCGTTCGCCGGCGAGATTCGCTTCGGCGAGGTCGAGGTCGAGTTTTTCGCGGAGGATGTCGGCTTTGCCGTGCCGCTCGGATCGGTCGAATTGACCGAATGCCAGATGGTCAATCAGTTCAAGGGGTCGGCGACGGAAGCGCCGTGCTTCACCCGCGGCTATGGGTTGGCCTTCGGCCAGAGCGAGCGCAAGACCATGTCGATGGCGCTGGTCGACCGGAGTTTGCGCGCCCGCGAGCTCGGAGAAGAGGTACTTGCGCCTGCCCAGGACGAAGAGTTCGTGATGTCGCATTCCGACAATGTGCAGGCGACGGGCTTCGTCGAGCATCTGAAGCTGCCCCATTACGTCGACTTCCAGTCCGAGCTCGGCCTGCTGCGCAAACTGCGCAAGGAGTTTGCCGAAGCCAACGACAATCCCGAGCCGATGCAGGAGGCCGCGGAATGAACGCGCCCGCCTACAACTTCGCCTATCTCGACGAACAGACCAAGCGGATGATCCGCCGCGCGATCCTCAAGGCGATCGCGATCCCCGGCTATCAGGTGCCGTTCGCGAGCCGCGAGATGCCGATGCCCTATGGCTGGGGCACCGGCGGCGTTCAGGTGACCGCGGCGATCCTGGGACCCGACGACGTGCTCAAGGTGATCGACCAGGGCTCCGACGACACCACCAACGCGATCTCGATCCGGAAATTCTTCGGAAAGACCGCAGGCGTCGCGACCACGACGTCGACAACCGAAGCGACCGTCATCCAGACGCGTCACCGGATTCCCGAGGCGCCGCTGCATGCGGGGCAGGTGCTGGTCTACCAGGTGCCGATTCCGGAGCCGCTGCGCTTTCTCGAGCCGCGCGAGACCGAGACGCGGCGCATGCATGCGCTTGGCGAATACGGGCTGATGCATGTGAAGCTCTACGAGGATATCGCGCGCTTCGGGCATATCGCGACGTCGTATGCCTATCCGGTGAAGGTGAATGCGCGCTACGTGATGGACCCGTCACCGACGCCGAAGTTCGACAATCCGAAGATGGACAATTGCGCGGCACTGCAATTGTTCGGCGCCGGCCGCGAGAAGCGCATTTACGCGATCCCGCCCTACACCAGGGTGGTGTCGCTTGATTTCGAGGATCATCCGTTCTCGCGCTATCGCTTCGACGCGCCTTGCGCGCTGTGCGGCGCCGAGGACGCCTATCTCGACGAGATCGTCACGGATGACGCCGGCAGCCGGATGTTCGTCTGCTCCGACACGGACTATTGCGAAGGCCGGCAGGCCGCCGGTCATCGCGGCCGCGAGAGCGCCGCTCCACACAAGGAGAGGGCGCATGGTTGAAACGCTGAACGCCAACGAGCAGCCGCTATTGGTGGCCGAAAACCTCTCCAGGAATTTCGGCCGACTCGCCGCCTGCCGCGACATCTCCTTCACGCTCTATCCCGGCGAGGTGCTGGCGATCGTCGGCGAGTTCGGTTCCGGCAAGTCGACGCTGCTGCAGATGCTGTCGGCGCAGATGACGCCGTCTTCCGGCCGCGTGTCGTATCGCATGCGCGATGGGGTGCTGCGCGACCTCAATTCGCTGGGTGAGGCCGAGCGGCGCTTTCTGTTCCGCACCGATTGGGGCTTTGTGCATCAGGATCCGGCGCAGGGACTGCGTATGGCGGTCTCCGCCGGCGCCAATGTCGGCGAACGGCTGATGGCGGTCGGCTGGAATCATTATGGCCGCATCCGGCAGACCGCGTCGTCCTGGCTGGAGCGTGTCGAGATCGACACCGCGCGCATCGACGACGCGCCCAAAACCTATTCCGGCGGCATGCGGCAGCGTCTGCAGATCGCGCGCAATCTCGTGACCGAGCCGCGACTGGTGTTCATGGACGAGCCGACCGGCGGACTTGACGTCTCGGTGCAGGCCCGCCTGCTCGATCTCATGCGCAACCTCGTCAGCGAGCTCGGCCTCGCCGCGATCGTGGTGACGCATGACCTCGCGGTCGCGCGGCTGTTGTCGCACCGGGTGATGGTGATGAAGGGCGGCCGGGTCATCGAGACCGGCCTGACCGACCAGGTGCTGGACGATCCGCATGAACCCTACACCCAGCTTCTTGTCTCTTCGATTTTGCCGCCATGAGCTAAGCCAATGCCTGTGATGATCGAGATCGCCGACGCGGAAAAGACCTTCACCATGCATCTGCAAGGCGGGGTGAAGCTGCCCGTGGTGTGCGGCGTGAATTTTGAAGTTCACGGCGGCGAGTGCGTGGTGTTGTCGGGCCCGTCGGGCGCCGGAAAATCATCGATCCTGAAAATGATCTTCGGCAACTACCGCTGCGATGGCGGGCGCATCGGCATCCGTCACCAGGGCGGCCTGATCGACCTCGCCAATGCGGAGCCGAGAGAGGTGTTGAACGTCAGGCGCGAGACCATCGGCTATGTCAGCCAGTTCCTGCGGGCGGTGCCGCGCGTGCCGACCATCGATGTCGTCGCCGAGCCCCTGATCGCAACCGGCACGCCGCGCGGGCAGGCGCGCGAGCAGGCCGGGCGCCTGTTGCGCTGCCTCAACATTCCCGAGCGGCTGTGGACCTTGCCGCCGTCGACCTTCTCGGGCGGCGAGCAGCAGCGCGTCAATATCGCCCATGGCTTCATTTCCGATCATCCGATCCTGCTGCTGGACGAGCCGACCGCCTCGCTCGACACCGCCAACCGCGAGGTGGTGGTTAACCTGATCAATGAAAAGAAGCGGGCCGGCGTTGCCATGGTCGCGATCGTGCATGACGATGAAATCCGCGGCCGGATCGCCGATCGCGTGGTGGACGTGACGACCTTTGCGGCCGCGGCATGAAGAAAGACGGATGAGATGAACTCGACCAAATCCGACATCGTCATCGGCAATGCGCGAGTGATCCTCGCGGATCGCGTGATCGAACGTGGATGGGTCGCCCTTGCCGATGGCCGCATCGCCGAAATCGGCGAGGGGGACGCGCCCGCCGGCAGCGACGATGCAGGCGGCGATCTCGTCATGCCGGGCTTGATCGAGCTGCATACCGATCACCTCGAGGCACATTACGTGCCGCGGCCGAAGGTGTTCTGGGATCCGATTTCGGCGGTCGTTTCCTATGACGGGCAGCTCGCGACCTGCGGGATCACGACCGTGCTGGATTCGCTGCGGGTGTGGCGCGAGGACGGCGCGGAGGATGTCGACGGCCGTGCCGGTATCCTGGCGGCGGCGATCACCGCGGCGCGCGAGGCCAACATCCTGCGCGCCGAGCATTTCCTGCATTTGCGCTGCGAAATTCCGATGCCTGATGTCGTCGAGGAGGCCAAGGAGCTGATCGACCGGCCCGATGTGCGGCTGATGTCGCTGATGGATCACACGCCCGGACAGCGCCAGTTCCGCGATGAGGTCAAGCTGCGCGATTATTATCGCGGCAAGGCCGGCGGCATGACCGACGCCGAGCTCGACGTGCTGTTCAAGCGACGTTTCGACTATCAGCAGGCGTATGCCGCGAAGAATATGCGCGAGATCGTGGCGCTGGCGCATCAATACGAGATTCCGCTGGCAAGCCATGACGACACCACCGACGAGAACGTCACCGATGCGATCCGCGACCGTGTGTCGGTCGCGGAATTTCCGACCACGATGGAAGCCGCGCGCGGTCTGCACCGGGCGGGAATCGACATCCTGATGGGCGCGCCGAACGTGGTCCGCGGCGGCTCGCATTCCGGCAACATCGCCGCGGTCGATCTCGCGCGCGAGGGTCTGCTCGACATCCTGTCGTCGGACTACGTGCCCTCGAGCCTTTTGATGGGCGCGCTGCAATTGCCGAAGCAGATACCGGCGATCGATCTGGCTGCCGCGGTCCGCACCGTCACCAAGACGCCGGCGGAAGCGGTCGGCCTCAACGATCGCGGCGAGATCGCCGTCGGCAAGCGCGCCGACCTGATCCGCGTGCATGTCGTGCGCGACGTGCCGGTGGTGCGCAGCGTCTGGCGGGAAGGGAGCCGCGTGGCATGAGCGAAGCTCCGGTTCTTCCCGCCTGTTCTCCCGATGCCATCGGCCCTGGCCGGCTGGTCCTGGTGGTTGGTCCGAGCGGCGCCGGCAAGGACACGTTGCTGGGGTTAGCCAGGTCTGCCTGCGCCGAGGACGCTAATGTTGTGTTTCCGCGCCGCGCGGTGACGCGAGAAGCTTCAGCTTCGGAAGACAATGCGCAGTTTGGTGCCGACGAGTTCCTCCAAGCGCTTGCGCGTGGCGATTTTGCGATGCATTGGGAGGCGCATGGCCACAGCTACGGGCTGCCGCGTACGGTCGATGACGACATCCGTGCCGGCCGTTCGGTGGTGGTCAACGTGTCGCGCACGGTAATCGACGCCGCGCGGCGAACCTACGCCAATGTCACGGTCATCGCGATCACCGCGCCGCCCGAAATTCTGGTCGAGCGGCTGAAGATGCGGGCGCGCGGCAGCGACGGCCGGGTCGAGCAGCGGCTGAGCCGCACGGTCGATACGACCGCACCTGACATCACCATTCTCAATGTCGGCCGGCCCGACGATCACGCCCGGCGGCTGGTGCGTGCCATCAGGGGCGAATGAGCATGTCGGTCGTTGCCACCATCGAGCAGTTGGAAGCGATCTACGGGTTTCCCGGCGAGAGCTCAACAGTGAAGGTGGCCGACCGCATCACGCCGTCCTACCGCGTGCTGATCGAGAAATCGCCGTTTGCGGCGCTGGCGACCTCGGGTCCGGAAGGGCTCGATTGCTCGCCGCGCGGCGATCTGCCCGGCTTTGTCCGTATCCACGATGAGAAGACGCTGATGATGCCGGACCGCCGCGGCAACAACCGCGTCGATTCACTCCGCAACATCGTGCGTGATCCCCGGGTCGCGCTGCTGTTCCTGATTCCGGGCGCCGGCAGCACGCTCCGTATCAACGGCCATGCGCATGTCTCGGCCGATCCGGCGCTGCTCGCTTCCTTTGGGATGGAAGGCAAGGCGCCGCGCACGGTGGTCGTCATGGCCGTGCACGAGGTCTATTTCCAGTGTGCGCGGGCGATCGTGCGCTCCGATCTCTGGAATCCCGACAAGCGCGTCGACCCCGGGTCGCTGCCGACGCCCGGCCAGATCCTCGCCGAGATGAGCGAGAACCGGGTCGGCGGCGAGCAATATGACCGGGAATGGCCGGAACGCGCCCGCCAGACGATGTGGTGAGTCCGGGGCAAGGGGCGAGTGGCAAGCTCAGGCCGCCACATCCTCCCAAAGCCGCGACGACCCCCTGATCAGGACCTTGCGTCCCATCGGCGTGATCACGGCACCGTCATGGCCTGACACGACAAGGCCGAGCGCGGCCAGCTGCGCGACGATGAAGGGGCTCGGTGCGCGGCGTTGTGTCGCGCCGCCGCGAAGGGCCTTCAGCGTTTCCCATTGATCGGGTGAGAGATCGTAGTCGAGTTCGGCGTTCATGCGGCCTCGAAGAGCTCGGAATTTTCGCGTGTGTCTTACCGGCGCTGCGTGAAGGAGATGCGACTTGATTGAGTCCTGAGTTCGAACTCACTGTCGGTGGCTCAGATCACATCTCATTGCAAAATCAGCGGAACCGGTAACGCCGCTGTCACATCCGCGTGTCAAAGCACGCCATTGGTCACCTCGAATCGGGCAGCGCGAGGGTAGGCCTTTTGGCTGCCTGGACTGGAAGCGCGCCCTGAACATCGATTGGTTGAAGAACAAGGTCGGCAGCAGTGCCCGGCTCAAGGGTCTGGGCGGCGCAGTTCTCAGTATTGCGATCGGCACCGGGGCGATCTTCGCGCTGACCCACGCGCTGAAGAACACCGACTACGAGAAGGTGTTTGCGATCATCCGCGGCACCGAGCCCAGCGTCATTGCGCTGGCGCTGGTCATGGTCACGGCTTCCTATGGCAGCATCACGCTGTATGATTGGCTCGCGCTGCACACCATGGGCCGCAGGGATGTACCGTATCGCATTGCGGCGCTGGCGAGCTTCACCAGCTATCCGATCGCACATGGACTTGGGGCGGTGGCGCTGGTTTCGCCGATCATTCGCTATCGCATCTATTCCAGGAGCGGGCTGGGTGCGATGGGAGTGGCCAACATCTGCTTCCTGACCGGACTCACGTTCTGGCTCGGCAACATGACGGCGCTCGGCTTCAGCCTGCTTTACGAGCCGGCCGCGATTGGCGTCATCGATCACCTCTCTCCCTGGATCAACCGCGCGCTGGCGCTGGTCCTGCTGACCGGCGTCGGTGGATATCTGGTATGGAGCTGGCTGCATCCGCGGCAGATCGGCAAGAGCGAGTGGCTGGTCCGGCTTCCTTCCGGGCCTCTGGTGCTGGTCCAGATCCTGGTCGGGCTGCTCGATCTGACGGCGGCGGCGGTTGCGATGTACGTGCTGCTCCCGGCCGGAGTCGAGATCGGCTTCTTCCGCATGATCGCGGTTTTCATCGCCGCCACTCTGCTGGGCTTCGCCAGCCATGCGCCGGCGGGGCTTGGCGTGTTCGATGCGACCATCCTGATCGGATTGGGCGAGGAGAACCGCGAGCAATTGCTCGCCGCGCTTCTGATGTTCCGCGTTCTCTATCACCTCGTGCCGCTTTCGATCGCGCTGCTTTTGTTCGGCGGCGTGGAGCTGTGGCGAAGTGTTCGCGCGAAGCCGCCCGCCACCGATATCGCGCAGGCTTCAGACCGGCGAATTGAGTTTCAATCCGATCATGCCGGCGACGATCAGCGTCAGGCAGATGATGCGAACCGGATCGGCCGACTCGCTAAAGAGCATCATGCCGGCGAGGATGCTGCCGACCGCGCCGATGCCGGTCCATACCGCGTACGCCGTGCCGAACGGAAGTGAGCGCAGCGCCAGCGCCATCAAGGTAAAACTGAGGATGATCGCCACGGCTGTCGCAGCCGTTGGCCAGAACCGAGTCAAGCCGTCGGAATATTTGAGTCCGAGGGCCCAGCCGACCTCAAGCAGGCCGGCGCCAAGCAAGGCAAGCCACGCGCTCATGATGTGGCCGCCGAAAACAAAACCTGTGGATTAGTGTGCGTAGCGCAACCTAGCGTCGCGAGAACGCGACGCGCATGCTTGCCGAACGAAGCGGCGCTTGTCTGGGAACAGGGCATTTCCGCATTGTAGCCGAGGCCATCGAACGCGGTGTGATGTGTCGCACGCGACCATCGGATGATTTCGCCACCAAATCCGGGAGAATGTGCCGACATAGTCGGGGGCTCTTGTCGAAAATATCCCTGCTCCTCCTTGCGATGTTCGCGCGACAAGCATGTGACAGGCGGTCCGCAGGCTTGCCTGCACCTCGCCCGGCTGTCGCAAAACTGAAGTCCGTCGGGGATAGCTTGGTCGAATTCTGATTCGAGGCGGGCATGAGTGCGCAACTGATCGCGGACGCGGTACGGAACGGCGAAGCACAGGATCAACCGACGATCTGGAACCGGATCTATGCGTTCTGGCTCCGCCGCCTGGTCTACACCCAGATCTGGGAGGACCCCGAAGCCGATCTCGCCGCGTTGCAACTGCCGCTCGGATCGACCATCGTCACGATCTCATCCGGCGGCTGCAACGCGTTGTCGTATCTGACCGCGCAACCGGCGCAGGTCTATGCCGTCGATCCCAATGAGGCGCATCTTGCGCTGCTCAAGCTGAAACTTGCCGGTGTCCGCGTGCTTTCCGGGTATTCCGAGTTCTGGCAGTTCTTCGGCGAGGCGGCATCGCCCGCGAACGCACAGCTCTATCGCGACCGGCTCAGGCCCGTGCTCGATGATGAGGCACGGGCCTATTGGGACAAGCGCAACGTCATTGGCCGTCCACGGCATGCCTATTTCACGGATGGATTTTACCGCCATGGGATGATGGGGCGCTTCATCGGCCTGGCGCATCTCATAGCGAGGCTCGCGCGTATCGATCTTGCGGCGCTGTTGTCCGCCGAGATCGATGCACCGGAACGCATGGAGGCGCTGGACCGCCTGCATCGCCTGTTCCATTCGCGCTGGGCGCACCTTTTGGCGGGAACGCCCGCGCTGCTGTACGGCCTCGGCATTCCGCCACAACAACGTGCATTGCTGGGCGGCGGTGCGCCGCTCAATGAAGTGCTTTACCAGCGGCTCCTCCGCCTGCTCAACGGGCATCCGTGTGGCACCAATTATTTTGCCTGGCAGGCGCTGCGCCGCTGCTACCCCGGTCCGGGCGACCGCTGTCTGCCGCCTTATTTGCAGCGGAATCAGTTTGCGCGAATGCGCAATGATGCTGGCCTGATCATCCCGGTGCACGCCAGTCTCCGCCAGTTCCTCGAAAGCCTGCCGGCGCGCGAGGTCGATGCGGTCGTGCTGCTGGACTCACAGGACTGGATGACGGCCGACGAAATCCGCACATTGTGGGATACGATCGACCGGGCTGGCAGTGACCGGGCGCGGGTGATCTTCCGCACTGCCGGCGTCGAATCGCCGCTGGAGCGGGAGGAACTCGCTCCCGTGCGCGAAGTCTGGCGCCGCGACGAAGAGCGCAGTGCCATCGGCTATGAGCTCGATCGCTCGTTAATTTTCGGCGGCTTTCATTGCTATGTGCGCCGCTGATCGAGAAATTTTATGTAAAAATCGCGCGATGCGAACGACTTGCTGCGTTGCGATTTGCCGATTTCGCAGGTGCGGGATGCTGTGGGATTATGCACAGTAAAGTGCGAACGTCCGGCTGCGTTTCTGGTAGGCTCATGGATGTCAGTGGACTTCACGCCGCGGGAGTGGGGGTCATATATGAACAAGCTCGTAGAGATACGCAGTCTGGAATATGCGTGCCGAGAGCGCGCGACGTTGGATTCCGAGCGTAGAGCTTTCTGGCTGGCACAAGCGGAAGAGTGGGAGCAGCGCGCGCTCGACGAGATCGCCTATCACTTCCGAGAATGCAATCTCGGCAATGGCGATGCTGAGCTGATAGCCGCCTGAGGCGAGCGTTTTACAAGATGATGTGATTGTGGGGCGCCTCGTCAAATCGACGAGGCACGATGTGCTGCCGGCCCGACCGGCCACCTTCCCATCAATGCCACGACTGAGCCTTTCGCACCGTCTGCCTGACTTCGGCGCCGCAGTCCGAACATTCGTAGATGAAGTCGATCTTGGTCATGCTCCAATGCGGCTCGACCTCGCGCACATACATGGGCGACATTCCCATACAGCCCGGGCAGATGACCGTCGCCATCTCGACGTCATGATGGTGCATGTAGGCTGGCATGTCCGTTCTCCTTCGGGAGGCGAGAGCACGGTGAACTTCAACTCGGCCGAGCCTATCCCCGCTAGATCAGTCAGTGCTCATCAACTGTTGCGAACGTACCCGGAACATCCAGAGTTTGTACCCGCGTGTGGCATTGCGGTAACAACTATGGGCTGAGCCGCATCAACGCCGCTTTCTTATCGCGAGGGGCTCAGGACCAGCACCAGGATCGCCGCGCGGACCAGGTCCGCGGTGAAGACCCATCGCTGCAACGGCGCTACCCCGTGCTTTTTCGGCCGGATACGGCTTGGGTCGGCGCTGGCTGCGCTGGAGCTTCCCTGACCAAGTGCTTGACGCCTCTCCTAAATCCCCTGGATGGAACGCCGCGCCGGTTGCGGTGTTCCCTGAAAGCGCCGTTGTTGTAGCGCAGAGCATCAACAGGCGGTGGGAAGGACGGGGCTACTCCGCAAAGGACTGCGGATTGTGCTAGGAACCAGAAAAAGCCGCTGGAACGGATGAAGAAGAAAACAATCATCGGGGGCGCTCTGGTCGTGCTGCTTGGCGGCGCGGCAGCCGCGTTTGCGGTTGCCTGGCGGCCGGCCATCGCGGCGATCGATCCGCCCAAGCCGCAAAGCTTCGATGCCGCGCTCGTCAAACACGGCCGTGAGCTGGCCGCGATCGGCAACTGCAATGATTGCCACACGGTGCGCGGAGGAAAGAATTTTGCCGGCGGGCTGCCGGTGCCGACGCCGTTCGGCACGATCTATTCATCCAATATTACGCCGGATGCCGAAACCGGAATCGGCCGCTGGCCGGAAGCCGCGTTCCAGCGCGCGATGCATGTCGGCGTCGATCGCGAGGGCCGGCATCTCTATCCGACATTTCCGTACGACCACTTCACCAATGTCAGCGATGAGGACGACCGAGCGCTCTACGCATATCTGATGACGCGCGAACCGGTTCACGCGCCCGCACGCGCGAACCAGCTTTCCTTCCCGCTCGACCAGCGCGTCGTGGTTGCGGGATGGAAACTGCTGTTCCTGCATCGCGACACTTATAAGCCTGACCCGGCCAAAAGCGCGGAATGGAATCGCGGCGCCTATCTGGTCGAGGGGCTGGCGCATTGCGGCGCCTGCCACACCCCGCGCAATGCGCTCGGCGCCGAGCGCGCCACCGCTACTTTCGCCGGTGGCGATGTCGACAACTGGAAGGCTTATGCGATCAACGCCCAATCGCCGTCGCCGGTGCCATGGGATGCGGACGCGCTGTACGCGTATCTGCGCGAGGGCTTTCATCCCGATCACGGCACAGCGCGGGGGCCGATGGCGGAAGTGGTGAGCAACCTGTCATCCGTTTCGGCCGGCGATGTCCGTGCCATCGCGACCTATATGGCCGATGTCTTCGGCGCGCCGTCGCAGGATCGCAAGCGCCAGGGCGAGGCGGCCCTTGCGCAGGCGAAGTCGGGCGCGGCGACTCCTGCGAAGGATTCACCGGGCGGGGCGATCTACGCCGCGGCTTGCGCGGGCTGTCATGAGAGCGGCCGCCCGGCGCCCTATGGCGGCATCCATCTCGGCCTCAGCACGACGATCAGCGGGCCTGACCCTCGCAACCTTGCCAATATCGTGCTTGCCGGCGTACGTCCGGTCGAGGGCGAGCGCAGCCCGATCATGCCGGGCTTTGCGGCGAGCATGAGCGACGTGCAGATCGCGGCGCTTCTGAACTATCTGCGTTCGCGCTTCAGCTCCCAGCCCGCGTGGAGCGACGTCGAAAATATCGTCGCGGAGGCGCGACGCACCCAGACTGCCTATCTTGAGACCTCGGCGGGCGCACGTAATGCCCCGGCCGATCCATCACAGCGAGACAAGCCATGATGACATTGAAGGTCAATGGTCGGGATCATCAGGTCGAAGCGGAACCGGATACGCCGCTGCTCTATGTGCTGCGGGACGATTTGAAACTCAACGCCGCGAAGTTTGGCTGCGGGCTCGGCCAGTGCGGTTCCTGCACGGTGATCGTCGACGGCAAGGCGGTACTGTCCTGCGTGACGCCGATGGTGCTGTTGGAGGGCAAGCAGGTGACGACGCTGGAGGGGCTCGGAACCGCTTCTCAACCGGCGCCGATCCAGCGCGCCTTCATGGAAGAGCAGGCGGCGCAGTGCGGCTATTGCATCGCGGGCATGATGATGCGCGCGCAGGCGCTGCTGCAACGAAATTCCAAACCGACCGATGAGCAGATCCGCGCCGAGCTTGCGCCGCATCTGTGCCGGTGCGGTACCCATATGCGCATCCTGCGCGCGGTGCATCGCGCCGCACGGCTGATGGACACCGCCGAACTTGCGCCGGCAGACAGGAGGAGCGCGCAATGAACGCCCCCCTCATCCTCGATCGCCGCCGGCTGCTCAAGGGCGGCGGCGCCCTGATCGTCAGCTTCTCGCTCACGAATGCCCTTGCGCAGGATCAAAGCCCGTTGCCTGCGCCTGCCGCGCCGAAACCGCCGGGCAGTCTGTCGACAACGCCATATCTCGATTCCTGGATCCGTATCGATGCCGATGGCGGCATCACCGTGTTCACCGGAAAGGCCGAACTGGGTCAGGGCTTCAAGACCGCGTTCCAGCAGATCGCGGCGGAAGAACTCGACGTTCCCTTTGCATCGCTGAAGGTCGTGACGGCCGATACCAGTTTGACCGCGAATGAGGGCTACACCTCCGGCAGCCATTCGATGCAGGACAGCGGCACCGCGATCCAGAACGCGGCGGCGCAGGCGCGCGCGCTTCTGGTCGAGGAGGCAGCGAAACGTCTCGACCTGTCCGCGGAAAATCTGCGTGCCGAGAACGGCGCCGTGATCGCGCCGGATGGGCGGAAACTCTCTTACGGCCAACTCGTCGCGAACGACATGCTGCATGTGCAGGCGCAAGCATCTTCGAAGCTGAAAGATCCTTCGACGTTCAAGGTGATGGGCCAATCGATTCCGCGCGTCGATATCCCCGCCAAGGTCACCGGCGGCGTCGCCTATGTGCAGGATTTACGGCTGCCGGGCATGGTGCATGCCCGGGTCGTGCGGCCGCCGAGCTATGGCGCGCAACTGACGGATTGCGACACCGCGGGCGTCGAGAGGCTGCCCGGTTTCGTCAAGGTGGTGCGCGACGGCAATTTCCTCGCCGTCGTCGCAAGGGGCGAATTCCAGGCGGTCAAGGCGATGCAGGCGCTGTCGGCCGCCGCGAAATGGAAGGAAAACGCACAACTGCCGAAGCAGGATGATCTTCCTTCCGTGCTGACGACGGCGTTGGCGTCGAAAGATTCGGTCATCTTCGAACGCGGCAATCCCTCAGCCGGCGGACAGAAGACCATCGAGGCCACCTATACGCGGCCGTACCAGGCGCACGGCTCGATCGGACCCTCCTGCGCGGTGGCGCAATTCACCGATGGCGCGATGACGGTGTGGTCGCATACGCAAGGCGTCTATCCCGACCGCGCGGCGATTGCCGAAATGCTGCGCGTGCCGCCGGCAAGCGTCCGCATGATCCATGTCGAGGGCTCCGGTTGCTACGGCCATAATGGTGCGGATGATGCCGCCGCCGACGCCGCGCTGATCGCGCGTGCGCTGCCGGGTGTTCCGGTCCGCGTGCAATGGTCGCGCGAGCAGGAGCATGCCTGGGAGCCTTTCGGGCCGGCCATGGTCACGAAGCTGAAGGCTTCGATTGGCGACGACGGCAAGATCGCCGACTGGAATTTCGAGGTCTGGAGCAATACGCATTCGATGCGGCCGGGCGGCGCCGGCTGTCTCCTCGCGGCGCAACACATGGCGCAGCCCTTTGCGGTGCCGGCGGCAAAGCCGTTGCCGCTGCCCGAAGGCGGCGGCGATCGAAATGCCATCCCGATCTACACCTTCCCCAATGCGCATGTGGTGCATCACTTCCTGCCCGAGATGCCGATCCGGATTTCCGCGATGCGCGCACTTGGCGCCTATCATAATGTGTTCTCGATCGAGAGTTTCATGGATGAGCTCGCCGATCTCGCCGGCGCCGATCCTGTCGAATTCCGCTTGAAGCATCTCGACGATCCCAGAGGCCGCGACGTGATCGCAAAAGCGGCCGAGGGCTTTGGCTGGAAGAAAGGGCAGAGGTCGCCGCAGGACCGTGGCTTCGGCTTTGCTTTTGCGCGCTACAAGAATCTCGCGGCGTATTGTGCGATAGCGAGCGAAGTCGAGGTCAATCGCGAGACCGGCCGCGCGCGGCTGGTGCGGGCGGTCGCAGCCGTGGACAGCGGGCAGGTGGTCAATCCGGACGGGCTGACCAACCAGATCGAGGGCGCGATCGTGCAATCGACGAGCTGGACGCTGTACGAGCGCGTGACCTTCGATGAGAACAGGATCACCAGCATCGACTGGCAGACCTATCCGATCCTGCGGTTCGATGCGGTGCCCGAAAGGATCGAAGTGCACATCATCAACAGGCCCGGTAAGCCGTTCCTCGGCAGTGGGGAGACCGGGCAGGGGCCGGCGGCGGCTTCGCTCGCAAATGCGATTGCCAATGCCACCGGTAAACGGCTACGTAACCTGCCGCTGACGCGCAAGCGCATCAAGGATGCGATTGACGCGTAAGCGCCGCGCCGGAGAAGCGCCAGGTTGGTTCATTGATTGAGGGAGTAAACGTCATGACGCATGCCATCCGCTTTCACAGGACCGGCGGGCCCGAAGTGCTGGTCTGGGAAGAGGTCCAGGTCGGCAAGCCCGGGCCGGGCGAAGCCCGAATCCGCCACACCGCGGTCGGCTTGAACTTTGTCGATATCTATAACCGCTCCGGGCTTTATCCGGCGCAGTTGCCGAGCGGGCTCGGCGGCGAGGGCGCCGGCGTGGTGGAGGAGGTTGGTTCGGCCGTCACCCATCTCAAGCCGGGCGACCGCGTTGCCTATGGCGCTGCGCCGATCGGCGCTTACGCCGAGGCGCGGCTGATCCCGGCCGATCGTCTGCTCAAGCTTCCCGACAGCATCGACGACAAGACGGCGGCCGCGATGATGCTGAAGGGCCTGACCGTGCAGTACCTTATCCGCCAGACCTATCGCGTCAAATCAGGTGATACCATCCTGCTGCATGCGGCAGCCGGCGGTGTCGGCCTGATCCTCTCGCAATGGGCGAAGCATCTCGGCGCGACCGTCATCGGCACCGTCGGCAGCGACGAGAAGGCGAAGCTCGCCAAGGCACACGGCTGCGCCCATACCATCGTCTACACCAGGGAGGATTTCGTCAAGCGCGTGGACGAGATCACCGGCGGCAAGAAGGTGCCTGTGGTGTATGATTCCGTCGGCAAGGACACGTTCCTGAAGTCGCTCGATTGTCTCGCGCCGCTCGGCGTTGCCGCGCTGTTCGGCCAATCCTCGGGCAGCGTCGAGCCGCTCAATCTCGGTCTGCTCGCGCAGAAGGGCTCGCTCTTCGTCACCCGCCCGACGCTCAACACTTACGCCGCCAAGCATGAAGCCCTGACGGCGATGGCGAAGGAGCTGTTCGACGTCGTGCAGTCGGGCGCGGTCAAGATCGAGGTGCACCAGACCTATCCGCTGAAGGACGCGGCGAAGGCGCATGCCGATCTCGCAGCGCGCAAGACGACGGGATCGACGGTGTTCCTGGTCTGATATGATCAAGCGGGGCGAGTTACCTGTTTTCGCAGGTAACGCGCCCTGCGAGGTTTATTTCGCGGCGGACGCCGGCGCCCGCTCGAGCGCATCGTTGTGGCTGAGGCTGAGCACGACGCCCATCGCGATGACGCCGAGCCCGGCCAAGAGCAACAGTCCGCCGGCATAGCTGCCGGTGTGGTCCTTGATCCAGCCCATCGCGAACGGTCCTGCAAAGCCCGCCAGATTGCCGATCGAATTGATGACCGCGATACCTGCAGCGGCGGCAGCGCCCGACAGGAAGGCGGTCGGCAGGGTCCAGAACACGGGCAGGCAGGCAAAGATGCCGAAGCCCGCCACGCAGAAGGCGATCATCTTGAGCGTGGGATCGTCGAGCACCGTGGACGCGGCGATGCCGGCGGCGGCAATGAACAGTGGAATCGCCGTATGCCAGCGCCGCTCGGCGAACCGATCGGAGCGCCGGCCCCACCAGACCATGGCGATGGTGCCAACGGCGTAAGGCGCGGCGGAGACCACCGTCGTCATGAACGTCGTGAGGCCGAAGGCCTTGACGATCTGCGGCAGGAAGAACCCGAGTCCGTAATTGGTCGCGACCGCGCCGAAATAGACCAGGCTCAGTCCGATCACATGCGGGTTCACCAGCGCCTGTCCCACCGTGAACTCCTGCACGGCCTCGCGCTGCTTCCGCTCGAGCGTGAGCCGCTCGTTCAGCCACCTGCGCTCGTCTGCGGCGAGCCAGGCGGCGTCGGCGGGCTTATCCGTCAAATAGAAGAACACGAAGCCGGAGAGGATGACGGCCGGAACGGCTTCCATAATGAACAGCCATTGCCAGCCGGCGAGCCCTCCGGCGCCGTGCAGCGTGAGCAGCAGGCCCGAGATCGGCGCGCCGATCACGGTCGAAAGCGGGATCGCGGCCATGAAGTAGCCGACGATGCGGGCGCGGTATTCCGCGGGGAACCACAGGGTCAGATAAAAGATGATGCCGGGAAAGAAGCCGGCTTCGGCGACGCCCAGCAGCACGCGGATCAGGTAGAAGGTGTTCTCGCTGCCCATGCCGGTCGCGCCGGCGATGTTGGGAATGAACGCCATCAGGCCGGACAAGAGGCCCCAGCTCAGCATGATGCGCGCAATCCATTTGCGTGCGCCGAAGCGCTCCAGCAGCAGGTTCGAAGGCACCTCGAACAGGAAATAGGCGAGGAAGAAAATGCCGGCGCCAAAGCCGAATGCCGTTTGCGACAGGCCCAGATCCTGATTCATCGTCAGCGCGGCAAAGCCGACATTGACGCGGTCCAGATAGGCGACGAAGTAGCAGACGATCAGGAAGGGCACGAGGCGCTTGGTGACCTTGGCAAGCGTATTGATCTCAAGAGTGTTCATCGCAGCGGGCCCGTTATCTTGTTGAAACACGCCCGTGGGGCAAAAGAGTTCCCGGGCTTGCGTCCACAGTGACAACATTGTGAGAGGTGAAGCAAGGCCGGGACAGTGCGGTGCAATACGCCATCGAGCCGCGAGGCCGTCGACAATCCGGCCGACCCTCGCATGCCCGCCGCCGATCGCGTCGTTCAAGGCTGTCGCGGGCGAGTTCCTCGCCAGAAGCTGATAACGGCTGGTTACACCGTCTCGTGCTTGCGCAAATCCCTGGCGTGATCGAATTGGCTGGCTTGCAAATCCGTTTCCGATGCCGCGACGTCGGGCAGCGCCGCCTCGGCCAGGATCGCCTCGGTGACATCGTCGACCGAGCGGTCCGCGATTTCATGAATGAAACTGATGTTGTTGTATTCGCCGGAGGCTATGCGCGAGATGACGTCCCGCCGGGTCATCTCCGGATCGACGACGGCCTCGCGTCCGCGGCGGCCGTAATCGATCATCACGACAAAATACTGCATGCGGACCAATATTTCCGATAATCGGAATTAAGTCAAGCAATAAATTACGTAAAACAGAAATTCAGGCGAGGCGAGGCCGAATCATCCCAAAAGGGGCGGCATCCGGCGGCCGTGCACCGCCCGCCGGGCCTGCCTCTATTTTGCTGCCCTTGAGCCCTTGCGGGCGCGTGCGGCCGATTTTGTCCGCATTCGCTCGATCTGGCCGCGCGGCAGGGTAACGCAGATCTCGCCGATCCATTCCAGCTTCACCCCGTTGATCGGCTTGGCATTGAAGCTCGTGAGGTTGACCGAGCTGGGTGTTTTGCCGCGCTCGATCGTCTTCAGGTAGCGCTGGCCGGTCTTCAGCCGCACGACCGCCTCCTCGCCGAAGAAGCTCGCGAGCGGGTGCCGCTGGTCGCGGTAAACCACGATGACATCGCCATTTTCGTATTTGGGCAGCATGGAATTGCCTGCCACCTCGAAAGCGATGGTTTCCCCGGAGATCGGGAAGGGGAGCTCAACCTCGCCGAGGCCTTCGGGGGGGACCTGCTCGTTTTCAGGCTCAATGACGGCGCCGGCGCCGACGCGGCCCATGATCGGCACCGAATTGAGCCCGAGATACTCCATGATCGGCCCGATTTCGGAGGCCTTGATCAGCCGGAGGCCGGACAGGATCTCGGAAACCGCCCCGGCGCGCACGCCCATGGCGATGGCGAGACCGCCCTTGCTCTTGCCCGTTCTCTCCAGCGCCCGTTCGATCGTCGCAGCGTCCAGCATGGCCATCCCTTTTTCTCCAAATCGCGTTACCCCGTCCCTTCTTCCGAATTTCGGAAGGAAATGCAATTCCGAATATCGGAAATACGACTTGACTTTAATTTCGGAATATCGGAAGGTCGTCAACCTGACGCGCGATTCCATTCGAGGAGCGGGCGCGCCAGGGAAAGGTCAGTCGATGCAGACACTTAGTTGGGCGCCGGAGCATACTTCGGCGCTGCAGGAATTTATTGCGCGGGGTATGTCCTTTGCGGCAGCCGCCGACGCGCTCAATGCGAGGTTCGGCACCGCCTATAGCCGCAGCGCCGCGATCGGCCGCGCCAAGCGGATCGGGCTTGCCGTTCCGCGGCGTTCCGAGGACATGCCGGCACGGGTGCCGAAGGCACCAAGACCGCCAAAGGCAGCCATGCAGACATCACCCGGGCGCCGCGCCGGGCTTATCGCTCCGCCGCCGGCCCCCGAGCGGGCCGAACCGGTGAAATTGCGCTGTGTCGGCGTCCAGCCGCGGCTGGTCTGTCTGGTGGAACTTGGGAACGACGACTGCCGCTACCCCTATGGCGGCGACAAGGAGGGGGAGGCCATCACCTTCTGCGGGCATCCGCGTTTTGGGAGCTCGAGCTACTGCGCGCCGCATTTTCACCTGACGCGCGGTCCCGCCGTCGAGTTCGGGCGTCCGGCCGGCCCTTTCGTGCTGCGGCTCGTTGAAGCCGCCTGAGCAGCTCTTAGACGCCGTTTCGTTTCAATCATGAGGAAGGACATATGGCTCGCGTCAGACGCAGACGGTCGCTTCGGGCGGCTACAATTCACGACCGGCGCTCGGCGGACCGCCGCGCAACGCGGAGATCGCAACGGTCGAGGTCGACGATCCGCTGGCGCTGGAGCCGGGCGAGAAGATCGTCGCCTTGCGCTCGATCCGCAACGATCCGCTGGCGAGGCTGCATTCGCGCGGGCAGATCGACGAGGCGCAATATCAGGGCGGCCGCGCCTTCCAGAACGACTGGGAGCGCGCCGAACGCGGACCGCAGGCGGTCGATCCCGCCCGCGAATATGTCGATGGCGTGCAGCGGCGCGAGGCGGTCACCGAAGGGCAGCGCCAGGCGGTGCTGCGGCTCAACCGCGCCGAGCGCGAGCTTGGCGCGGACGGATCGGCGCTGGTGCACGATGTCCTGGTCAAGGGAATGACCATGGAGCAGATCGGACAGCGGCGAGGCCTGTGTTCCCAACGCTGGAAGGACTATTTCTCGCGGCGGTTCCAGGAATGCCTTGACCGACTTGCGCTGATCTACGGCTTTGCGACAAAGCCGCGGTAGCCGGGTCACTTGGTTTTGCGGGTGCGCGCATCAAGACGCTGGAAGCCGGTTTGAGAGATCGACTTCCATCTTGTCGACGGGATGACGGCGGCGATCGGCCTCAACGACTACGTCTACAGGGTGAAGCAGCAATGATCTCCGCAAAGCCCATTACCGGTGCTTGGGAGTTGCCGCCGATTTGATCGGATGAGCCTTCTCATACATCAGCCAGAGCTCGAGCAATGCGAGGAAGGCCATCATGACGCCGATGCCGACGGCAAAATGCATCGCGCGGGCTTTCGAAAATCCCAATACCCACGGCGAGACAATCAGCCAGAGGCCGAACAGGAGGTTCGCCCATTCCTCCCAATTCGCATAGGCGAAGATTGCCGCCAGCGAGATCGCGACGACCGCCACGCTGCTGACCCAGAAATCCATCCTCGCCGTGCCGTTGGTCAGGCTGAACAGCCAGGGCGACGCGAACAGCACGACAGCCAGCACCAGATTGTACAGATCAAGCACCGATTCACGCCGCCATTTCTTCATGGCTCAAGCTCCCTTCGGTTGATGAAAGGACTGGCTCTAACGCAACAATCCGCTCATGCGGCATCAGTTCCTGCGCGGGTCGATGTCGCCGGCTAGACTTTTGGCGTAGCGGGTCGGGCGGCTAGAACGGGTTGGCGTTGAAGCTCAGCGGCTGCACGACGTCGTAGGACGCCTTCGATAGCGGCACTGCATAGTTCACCGTGAGCGCGCCGAAGGGCGAGGCCCAGGTCAAACCGACGCCGACCGAGGACCGTACCACGTTGGAGTTCGCGATCTGCGCGGTCTGCCCGGCGAAGCCCGTCGCGCCCTTGTAGCCAAAGACGCTGCCGGCATCGACGAAGGCGGAACCGCGGAGGCCGTATTCCTTGGGAATGCCGGGAATCGCGCTCTGCAATTCCGCGGTCGTGGCCCAGTACGCGCTGCCGCCGACATTATCCATGGTTGAGCCCGGCGTGAGATCGCGCGGGCCAAAGCCGTTCGGCGCAAAGCCGCGCACCATGCTCGGGCCGCCGAAGAAATTGTTCATCATCGGCACCTGCTGGCCGCCCCAGCCGGTGATATAGCCGCCCTGCGCGCGCACCATGCCGGTGAGGTCGCTGCCGAGCGAGTGATAGTAGCGCACGTCTTCCGCGGTACGCAGGAATCTCACATCGCCGCCGAGGCCGGCGAGGTCCTGGCGCAGTTGCGAATGGATGCCGTTGCTCGGCGCCTTGTTGTTGTCGAGCGTGTTGTACGTCACCGTCTCGCCGGCCGCGGAGACCAGTTGGCGTCCGGCGGCCGCGGCCTGCCGCACCGGCAGAGAGGGGATTGCCGCGAGCGCCGCCGGATCGATCGTGATGTTCTGGTCATAGAGCGAATAGCGCCACTGCACGAGCGTCGTCTCGGTGACCGGCGTGCCCACGATGAAATTCGCGCCATAGGTGTTGCTGCCGTAGGATTGATAGGGGCTGGTGAAGGTCTGGCGGTCGTAGACCTCCACTCCGCCAGAAACGTGGTTGCCGAGCAGCGACGGATCGGTGATCGAAAGATTTGCGCCACGTCCATACTGGCCATAGCTGACGGCGGCCTGCGCGTTGTCGCCGCTGCCAAGGAAGTTGCGGTCTCCGACCTTGACCTCGCCCATCCAGCCGTCGGTCGTCGAGTAGCCGCCGGCAACGTTGAAATCCCCGGTTGCCTGGTCGACCGTTTCGACATCGAGCACGATTCGGTCAGGCGCAGAGCCGGGCCTTGTCGTGATCTTGACGCTCTTGAAGTAGTTCAAATCCTTCAAGTGCTTCTCGGCACGGTCGATCAGCGTCTTGTTGTAGGCGTCGCCTTCGCCGATGTCGAATTCGCGCCGGATCACATAGTCCCGCGTGCGGGTGTTGCCGTGGATCTCGATGCGCTCGACATAGGTGCGCTGGCCTTCGTCGACCGCGAACGCGACGTCGATGCGTGACGCCACGGCGTCTCGTATCAACCGGGGCGTGGCGTGCGCGAAGGGGTAGCCCTGCTTGGCCATCTCGATGGCGAGCGCTTCACTGGTCTTGTCGAGCACGCTGCTGTCGAACGTCGCGCCGCTCTTCAGCACGAGCAGACGGCGCAGCTTGTCGGGATCGAGCCCCGGCACGTTGCAGGCCAGGCTGATGTCGCCGAAACGGTAGACCTGTCCTTCGTCGATGACAAAAGTCAGCGTAAAGCCCTTGGTCGTCGGATCGAATTCGGCGCGCGCCTCTCGGACGCTGGCGTCGGCGTATCCGTGGCTGCGATAATATTGCCGGAGCTTCTCGCGGTCGTCGTCGACGCGGTCGGGATCGTAGACATCACCGCCGGTCAGAAAACTCAGCATCGTGGTCGCGGACGTCTTGATCACTGCACGGAGCTGGCGATCGCCGAAGACGTGATTGCCCACGAAATTGATCTGCCGCACCGTGGTCTTCTTGCCCTCGGTGATGGTGAAGACGAGATCGACGCGGTCGCCGCCGCGGTCGATGATCTCCGGGACAACGCTGACCTCGTCGCGGCCGACGCGCCGGTAGGCTTCCACGATGCGGTTGACGTCGCCCTGAACCGTCGCGCGCTGCAGCGAGCCGCGCGCCTTGGATTGCACGGCGGCCGCGAGATCCGTGTCCTTGACCTTCTTGTTGCCCTCGAAGGCCACGCGGTCGAGCACCTTGGCTTCGACGACATGCACGACCAGCCCGCCCTGAGTGCGCTCGATCGTCACCTTGTCGAACAGGTCGGTCGCGACCAGCGCCTTCAGCGCCGCGTCGCGCGCCGCTTCGTCATATCGGCCGTCGGAGGAGGCGTGAAAATACGAGCGTACGGTCTCGGCATCGACGCGGCGATTGCCGTCGACCGTGATGGTCTCCGCAGCCATCGCCTGCACGGAAGATAAGCCCAACACGGCAGCAAACAGCGCGGCCGCAACTTTGGACCGGAAACAACGCAGGCGCTGGGCCTGGTACTCGATCAACACGTCCCGCCTGTCCCACTGCTGACGACCCCACATCGAAGTGCCCGGGCGGGGCGAAAAAATGTCGGTCCCAAGGTGAGTTGCGGGCCAATAATCAACGCTGCCACAATGGTTAACACCGCCACAATTTCGACGTTTTGCCGCACCGGCCATTCCCTGAATCGCTCGCATGGTGGGCCAAAATGCCCGCTAGCCAAGGCGGCAGGAAAGGTCCGCGTTGCGCGAAATCGCTGCGCTGACACCTCGTGGGAGCTTCACATGCGTAACGTCGCCCTCGCAGCCGCCATGCTGGTTCTGGTTGTGCCGGCCCGCGCCGCGGTCACGCCGGAGATCGATCCGCGTGCGTCGCTCGGCGTGGTGCAGCAGTGGATCTACAATTACCGCGCCAAGCCGGATTACGCCCATGTGCCGGCGGCCGTGCGCGTGCTGTTTCATTCGCAGACCTTCAAGGAGCCGGAGAGCGCAGGCATCTATCTCGGCTTCATCGCGGGCGCGATCGCCTCGAACCCGGCAAAGGCCGAGCAATTGGTCAACAGCTTCTTTCCGGTGCCGCCGGAGGATGAATGGGTGATCGTCCGCGCGATCGCCTATTCCGGCCTGCCGGATTGGCGCAATCTGCTGCGCAGGGTCGCAACGAAGATGCCGGCGCGGCGGCCGATGATCGACGCCTATCTTTCCGGCACGATGCCGACGCTCATCGAAATCCCGCTGGAGGAGAAGAAGCAGGGGATGATGGACAAGCTGCGCGGCACCTTCAGCAAGCCCTTCACCAAGGAGCAGAAGAAGCTGAATACGACGCTGACCTATGCCGGCAATCAGGACCTTCTCGATACGCTCTGGGGCTATTATTTCGCGACCGGCTCGCATCTGCCGATCCTGCGGATCATGCAGATGCTGCCCTGGTCGAAGAGCCGCGATACCATCGACAAGCTGACGGTCGGCAGCATGGCGCGTTACACGCTGGCAAGCTACGCGGTGCGCGACGCCAATTTGCGCGACTTCCTGCACACTGAATTGCCGAACCAGCCGGAGCCGATCAAGGTGCCGCTGGCGGAAGTGATCCAGGCCGCTGACACGGTGCAGCTGGGCGCGGTGCGCAAGGACGCGCTCGCCGCCGTCGAAGAGCTGAAGACCAAGGGGTCGGATGCGCGGCGCAATCTCGACCTTTGGGGCCAGGTCGGCGTCGGCGCGATCGCGCTCGGCTGCGTCTCGGCGGCGGCGCTGGGACAGGTCGAGATCGCCATTCCCTGCGTCATCGGCGGCTCGGCGTCACAGGGCCTGCTGTCATTCTGGGAAAAGCAACAATAGGTGAGATAGGCGGCGGAGGCAGGCGCGCTTTTGGCTCGCGTGCTAGAATAGCCGCATGAATACACTGCGCCGGCGAGCCTTCGGCGGGCTCGCCGTCCTGTTTCTTGTCATGGCGTCGCTGCTGTTCGTGGCGGCGGGAACGCTGCACTACTGGCAGGCCTGGCTGTTCCTCGCGGTCTACTTTGCAGCCTCGCTTGCAATCACGCTCTATCTGATCAGGAAAGACCCTGCGCTGCTTGAGCGAAGGATGAGCGGCGGCCCCTTCGCCGAGAAGGAGCCCGCGCAAAGGATCATCATGTTCCTCGCGTCGTTCGGATTCATTGCGTTGCTGGTCGAGCCCGCGCTCGATCATCGCTTCGGCTGGTCCGATCTGCCGGCCTATCTCGTTGTGGCCGGCGATTCAGTGATGCTGCTTGGCTGGCTCGGCATTTTTGTCGTCTTCCGGGAAAACAGTTTTGCATCAGCGACCATCGAGTCCGCCAAGGACCAAAGGGTCATCTCGACCGGTCCCTACGCGTGGGTTCGTCATCCCATGTATGCGACGGCACTCGTGATGCTGCTCGGCATTCCGCTTGCCCTGGGATCTTGGTGGGGCATGATGATCGTGATTTTGATCGTGCCGGCGCTGATATGGCGCCTGACCGACGAGGAGCGCTTCTTGTTGCAGAATCTGCCGGGTTATCCGGAATATCGGGGCAGGGTGCGTTATCGGCTGTTGCCGTTCGTCTGGTGAAATTACCCGGTTCGTGCCACATAGGGGCCGCGGCGCCAGTCGACTGGATTGGCGCGGGGAGCAAGCGATATCGCGCGGGAGACATCAATGGCTTTGATTTTTGTCACTGTGGTTGCGGTCTATCTCCTGGCTTCATTCCGCGTCCTGAAACAGTATGAGCGCGGCGTGGTGTTCTTCCTCGGCAAGTTCGAAGGCGTGCGCGGGCCCGGACTGACGATGATCTTTGTTCCGATCCAGCAGATGACGCGGGTGTCGCTGCGCACCGTCACCATGCAAATCCCGTCGCAGAAGATCATCACGCGCGACAACGTCTCGATCGATATCGCCGCGGTCGCCTACTATCACATCACCGATCCCGAGAAGGCCGTCATCGCCATCGAGAACGTCTACAACGCCATCAGCCAGATCAGCCAGACGACGGTCCGCAACGTGGTCGGGCGCTTCAGCCTCGACCAGCTCCTGGCCGACACCGCCAGCATCAACGATCAGATCAAGAACGTGATCGACCAGCACACGGAACCGTGGGGCACCCAGGTGACGGCGGTCGAGATCAAGGACATCGAGCTGCCGGAGAACATGCAACGGGCGATGGCGAGGGAGGCCGAGGCCGAGCGCGAGCGGCGCGCCAAGATCGTCGCCGCCGAGGGCGAATATCAGGCGGCGGTGAAGCTGGGCGAAGCCGCCGACATCATCACGCAGCATCCGGTCGCACTGCAGCTTCGTACCCTGCAGACCATGGCCGAAATCTCGGTCGAGAAGAACTCGACCATCATCTTCCCGGCGCAATTCATGTCAACCGTGCGGGAGGCTGTCGCGGCCATGTCCATGGAGAGCGCCAAATAGCGTCTCGCCCGAATACTGGGCCGGACATCCGAGCCGGCGGCTTTCCTGAGCAGGCTTGACCGACCTGCTGCCCAGCCGAGGCTTTTAGCGCATGGCGAAACCGTCCCTGCGCGGCAAAAGACGTAAGGCCGCAAATGTGCTTTACTGTCCTCCGCATACTGGAGGACAGCAGCCATGATCGAGCCGAAACTGGAAGTACCTGCCGAGTTGCGTGAACTGGCCGAGAAGACCATTGACCAGGCCGAAAAGGCGTTTGGGATGTTCTTCGACGCCGCCAGCAAGTCCATGACATCGGTTCCGGGGGCGGGATCGGAGATCTCGAAACAGGCGCTGACGTTCACCGAGCAGAACATGAAGGCGGCATTCGAGCACGCTCGGAAGTTGGTGCAAGCCACCGACCTGCAGGAGGCGATGCGAATCCAGTCGGATTTCTTGCGCAGCCAGTTCACCAGTGCCGGCGAGCATATGCGCCAGATTACGGGCACGGTCATGTCGTCGGCAAAGGATGCCGCCAAAGGCAAGTTCTAGAGCAGCAAAATTTCAGGACGCATTGGAAGCGCGTCAGTAGTCGCCGGGATTGGCGATCATCGGCCGGGAGGTGTCCGCCGGCGCGAGGTCGCTGACTGCGGCATCGCGCAGGAATTTGTCGAGCGTCGCCTGGATCTTCTCCTTGACGGAATTCGGACCGCGGTCGCTCAGCTCCGTATGCAGGGCGCCGGTATCGACGATGTCGATGCCGTCGGCTTTTGCCTTTGACTGCGGCGGCAGCACACCGGGATCGGTCCTGAAGTGCGGGTCCTTTGAGCGGAAGGAAAGGATCTTCATGTTGTCGCTCAGCACGAACGGCACCCGCAAATTGTCGAGCGTGATGACCTTCGACACCAGCTCCGGATGCTGCTTGGCGACATACATCGAGACGTCGCCGCCGTTGGAATGTCCGACGAGGGTGAGGTGGTCATATTCGGCCTGCGGCTGGCGCTTCTGCAACTCGCCGAGGACGAAGAGGATGTTGGCCTCGCAGCGCATATAGACCTCGCGCCGGCCGACATAGGGCATGCCCACATGGGTCATCAGAGGCGGGTCGGTCGGAAGGTCCTGCTGGATGCTCGCCACCAGATAGCCTCGCGCCGCAAGCGCGTCGGCAAGGAAGCTGTATTCGGTGTTCTTGACTGTATTGCCGTTGCTGATGATGGCGATCGGGAGCTTCCAGAGGCCATTGTCGGCCTTGATCTCGTAGTCACGGCGCACAGCGAGGTCGACCGCAACCGGCCGCTGGCGTGCCGCGTCGAACAGATTGAGCGTTTCGTGCCGGATGGCCCATCTGCTGATGGCAAAATATTCACCTGCTGCGAGAACGCAGAGGCAGGCCAGAATCACTGACGCCCTTTTCATGTTTCCACCCGATCACTTCTCGCTCAACATATAGTGTTGTTAAGCACACAGAGCGGCCCCGAATCGCCCAGGGGGCAATTAAATTTTAGCAAGTTCGTCCGGAACAACCGTGCGCTCGGTCACGATCTGGGTGGACGGCAAGGATTTCGCGGCGCGAAGGGCAGCATCGATCTTTGACTGAACGCGCCGCACGGCCAACGCCGACAACCGCGTTTGCGTTCGGCCGGTCTTGATCTTGTCGCCGATCTGGTAGCGCCATTCCCAGATATCCGGCTCAGCCGTGGCGACGACAGTGAACTCAATACCCTTGTAAATCACGACGTGTTCCCGGTTCCAAAATTGGATAAGGACACCGTCTCTCGCCTCTTGATCAATCCGGGCTATTACGGGAGCTGGCAGAAGCCGGAATAACAATGGCAGGTGGGTATTAATAAACGCGTGCAGAGGTATGCAGGAAAAGCGCAGGGTTATGCTAGGCAATCTAAGGTATTATAATACTATCCTATATCCTTACGGCGGTCAAAGGCCGGTTCCGTAGCGCGCTCAACTCCAAGCGATTGCGAGAAGATAAAAACTTCGCAATCTTAAGTTGCTTGATTACCTTTGGGATGACCTCGGGCTGTCGCCGTCTCCGTCCATGACAGGTGCGCGAATTACAGGCGCTTACCGGCGGCGCGTGACCGCAACCCCGAGCAGGAATGCAATGAACAGGCTGGTCAATGGCGCCTCGCGGGTCGTGGCGCGAAGTCTTGCGAGCGGCTGTCCCGGCCGTTGCGCATGTTCGATCACCGAGCGCAGGCGATCGACCGCGACCTTCAGACCCGTCGTCACCTCCTCGATCGTGCGTGAGGCGTCGGTCGCGGTGTCGATGGCGCGCTCCGCCATGCTCGGCGGCGGGGCGGGTTGCGGCGGTTCGATGCCCATCAAACAGAGCTTTCCAAAATCCAAAAAGAGACGATGAGGCCGCCACCTTTGGCTATCCGCGCGTGCGCTCGTTTTGAACAGCGGGTCGGAAGACCTTTGGCTATCCGCGACAGGCGCCGTTTTGAACGGCGGGTGACTGCCTCCATGTGAAAATGCCGGGCTGCGAGGATTGTTCCCGCGAATTTGGCAAGCCGCCGATCTCCGACAAATGCCTGTCAGAGAATTTCTGTTACCCTGCCTCGCGGTTGTCGCAGCAAGGGTTCAAGATGTTCGGAAAAGACATGCCGGGATCAATCGCGGTGCTCGGCGCGCCCATCGATATGGGCGCGTCCCAGCGTGGCACCCTGATGGGCCCCGCGGCGCTTCGCACGGCCGGCTTGTTGACGCTTCTCGAAAGCCTCGGCCTTGCGGTGATCGATCACGGCGATCTTTCCGTTGCGGGCATGGTCGACCTCTCCGACCCTCCGCCTGGCAAGGCAAATCATTACCGAGAAATCCAGCGCTGGACGCGCGCGCTGAGCACGCGCGGCTACGAGATCGCGCGCTCCGGCTCAATCCCGATCTTTCTCGGTGGCGATCATTCGCTGTCGATGGGATCGGTGAACGCGATGGCGCGTCATTGGCGGGAGCAGGGACGCGAACTGTTCGTGCTGTGGCTTGACGCACACGCCGACTACAACACCCCCGCGACCACGCTGACGGCCAACATGCACGGCATGGCGGCCTCGTTCCTGTGCGGCGAGGGCGGTCTTGATCATCTGCTCGGCGAGGAGCCGCGCGCTTCCATCACGCCCGATCGGCTGGAATTGTTCGGCACGCGCTCGATCGACAAGCTGGAAAATGAGCTCTTGCGCGAGCGCAGCGTCGGCATCGCCGACATGCGTCAGATCGACGAGTTCGGGGTCAGCGTCCTGATCCGGCGCGTCATCGACAAGGTCCGCGCCCGCAACGGCGTGCTGCATGTCAGCTTCGATGTCGACTTCCTCGATCCAGCCGTGGCGCCGGGCGTCGGCACCACCGTGCCGGGCGGGGCGACCTATCGTGAGGCGCATCTGGTGATGGAACTGCTGCACGATTCCGGCCTGGTGCGCTCCGTCGATATCGTCGAGCTCAATCCGTTCCTCGACGAGCGCGGTCGCACCGCGCGCACGGCCGTCGAATTGATCGGAAGCCTGTTCGGCCAGCAGATCACCGACCGGCCGACGCCGAGCAATGCGATCACGCCCAACGATTGAGTCGGCCGCTATGCGGCAGGACGGATGTTCGTTGCACTGAAATAGCGGGCCAGCGCATCCGGGGAGCCGCCGGGTTCGGCCAGCGCCACGTAAGTATCCGGTCTCAACAGATAGAGCGCGTTGCGTGCCAGTCCCGCGCCGGCGTATTCTGGCCGCCACGCAAAGACGTGCAGCGGCAGGCTATGCTGCCTGCACCAGGCGGCGAGGGCGACGCTTGCCTCACCGTAGACGTGGACCTGCCAATCCAGGCTTGTGAGCGGCGCGAAATTATCCGCGCCGTCAACTGTGACCCATGGCAGGCGATCGCCGCCTTGCACGCGCCCAGCAGTGCCCCGGCTCAGGGGACCGCCGCGATAGTTGATCTGGGTCTGCGAGACGGTGCGGAATGCAAATCTGCGCGCAATCTCGAAACTGAACAGGATCGGCATCACGATCGGTGCGAGGCGTGTCCGCACGAAGGCTGCGAGCGCACCCTGGCCGGTCGCAAAGGTGAAGGCGCGATCGGTGCTCGCGACCAGTCTTTGGGCAAAGCCGATCCGCTCGGCCTCATAGCTGTCGAGCAGCATGTCGGGCGCGCGGCCTTTGACAACCGCCGCCAGCTTCCAGGCAAGGTTGATGGCATCGCCAATCCCGGTGTTCATGCCCTGGCCGCCGGCCGGGCTGTGGATATGCGCGGCGTCGCCGATCAGGAAGGCGCGTCCCTTGCGGAAGTGCTGCGTCACCCGGTGATGAACATGATAGGTCGAGAACCAGTTGACCTTGGCGATGGCGAGCTTCATCTGGCCGATGGCGTGGCCGCTGATATCAGTGAAGGTCAGTGTCTCCGCGCGGTCGGCGCGCTCGTCGCGAACCGTGCCGATCAGCCGTGCGCGACCCTGTCCCGCCAGCGGGAAGATCGCGACAAAATCGGCCTCGTCGAGATCGATGTGCAACTCGCCGTCCAGCGCCGGCCCTGTGGCCTCGACATCGGCCACATAGAAAACGTGCTGATAGGTGCCGCCGGGAAAGCCGGTGCCGATGGTGTCGCGCACCTTCGAGCGCGCCCCATCGCAGCCCGCTAGATAGGTCGCCTCGCAATCCTGCTCGTGGCCGTCAGGTCCGCGCAACCGCGCTACGACGCCGTTCGCGTGTTCGGTGAAGCTGACGAGCTCGGTGCGCCGCTCGACGGTGACGCCGAGCGATTTAAGCTTCGCGACCAGAAGCTCTTCATGTTCATCCTGCGGGAAGATGTGCAGGAAAGGGTAGGGCGTGAGCCCCTTGCCCATGTCGTTCAGGGAAATACGCGCCTTCCGTTCGCCCTTGACCCAGAGATTGGTTGCCGGCACCCGATGGCCTTTCGCGACCACGTCGTCGGCGAGATCGAGCTGCCGATAAAGTTCGAGCGTGCGCGCCTGCACCGCGAGGGCGCGCGAGGTCGTTCCCGGCTCCGCGGTCCTGTCGACGATCCGCACCTTGACGCCGAGCTTCGTGAGCCACAGCGCCAGCACCAGGCCGGTCGGGCCGGCACCAACGATCAAGACATCGGTCTGGTTCATCTGCTACACTCCCGGTCAACGATATACCGTACCTTTCCCGTAGCGGCACGGTGTGAAAAATTCTGGGGGATGCCATGCGTGGTCGAAAATGGTCGAGGCGCGATGTACTCAAGACATCGACCGCGCTTGCGGCCGGCGCGTTGTTCGCAGAACCCGTGCGCGGAGCCGCACCGCCGCCCACCAGCGTCACGCCGGAACTGATCGAGGCGGCGCGCAAGGAAGGCAAGATCGCCTATTATTCTGCGCTCGAGCTCAATACTGCCGAACGGCTCGGCAAGGCGTTTGAGGCCAAATATCCGGGCATTGCGGTGCGCGTCGAGCGCTCCGGGGCTGAGCGAATCTACCAGCGCATCGCGCAGGAGCAAGGCAGCGGCATCAATGCGGTCGATGTCGCCAACTCCACCGATCCCGCCCATTACCTCGACTGGAAGTCGAAGGACTGGCTCGCGGCTTACCTGCCTGACGACGTCGCCAAATATTTTCCGGCGGACCAGGTCGATCCCGACGGCACCTATGCGACCTCCTGCGCCTGGATCGAGGTCATCGGCTACAACACGGGCCTGGTGAAGCCGGAGGACGCGCCAAAGAGCTATGCCGACCTGCTCGATCCAAAATGGCAAGGCAAGATCGTCAAGGCCCATCCCGGCTATAGCGGCGCGATCATGACCGCGACCTTCGTGCTCTCGCGCGAGCTCGGCTGGCAATTCTTCGAGAAGCTCGCGCAGCAGAAGATACTGCAGGTGCAATCCGCGGCCGATCCGCCGAAAAAGCTCCTGCTCGGCGAACGTGCGGTCATGGCCGACGGCAACGATTATAACCTCCTGCTCCTCAAGGATCAGGGCAAGCCGGTCGAATGCGTCTATGCCAGCGAAGGCTCGCCGCTGATCATCGTACCCTCCGGTGTGTTCAAGAACGCGCCCAACCCAAACGCGGCGCGGCTGTTCCAGAGCTTCTTCTTCAGCGTCGAGGGACAGCAATTGCTGGTCGACAATTTCGCCCATCGCTCCTTCCATTCGCAGATCAAGGAGAAGCCGGGACGCCAGCCATTGTCGGCGATCAAGCTCTTGAAGTCCGATCCCGCCGCGGTGCTGGCGCAGAGCGAGGACATCAAGGCGCGCTACGCCAGGCTGTTCAAGGTGTGAGGTCGCAGGAGCTGTCGCGGCCACATTCGCGACCGAATTGATCATCCGCGTGTCGTAAAACCGCAAGGCTGCGGCATTATGTTCCGGTCGCGGCGCGAGCTTATTTGCGTGCTTGTGATGAGCTTCACAACGGACGCCAACGGAAAAGCATATTTCTTGAGGGAGTAGACGTGCGGCACGCCAGATTGCGGTGTGCCAATTCCCGAGCCCATATTTGATGGAGATTGCAAATGGAACTTACCCAGCAGGTTCGGCTTGCATCCGCCAAGCCCGATGTTCGGAGCCGCGATCTGACGATCATCCTCGGCTACGCAACCTTCGCAGTCGTGACTTTGATCGCGATCTATCTTGCTGCGGGCGGGCCGGGCACGGCAGCCGCCGATTTCGCCAACATGACGGTCTTTCCATAAACGCGCGACTGATAAGGCAGGCCATTTCTGAATTGATCGCTGGCCCCTACGAAGGGGCCAGCGGTCAAGACCATCTTTTCCTGATCAACAGAGAGGAGATTTCCATGGTTGACGATGGCTATCATTCCGGTCGTTACTCGAGCAGATCAGCCGCGCAAAAGCTTCGTGAAGCGACGCCTGAAGACCGCGCGACTTATCGAAAATGGCTTCGCGGCACGATCACGTTCTATTTGACTGTGTTCTTGATATCGGGCGCGATCGGGGCGCTGAACTATTTCGGCGTGGGCCTGACGCAGCTTGCGCACCTGGCCGCGCGCCAGATCGTTCAATCGCCGCACTGGAATTAGGCGTGCGACGGTCAGGTCCGTCTCCGGTCAGGTCTTTCGGCCATAGTTCAAAAGGCCGCCGCTGGTCTTCGGTGGATGCGCGCGCAGCGCTTCCTCATTCGGCTCGGTGCCCCAGCCCGGCCGGTCAGACAGGATGAGATGGCCATCCACAATCTCGGGTAAATGGGTGAAGAGTTCATGGTCCCATTCGAGACGGTCGATATCGATCTCCATGATACGCAGGTTCGGCACCGCCGCGCTGAAATGCGCATTCATCATCGAGCAGAGATGCCCATAGAAATTATGCGGGGCGACGTTGACCTCATGGGCTTCGGCCGCTGCGGCGATCTTCATCGATTGCCAGACCCCGTTCCAGGGCGTGTCGATGATCGCGACGTCCATCGCCTGCTCGCTAAAATAGGGCTTGAACTCGCGCAGGCCCAACAATGTCTCGCAGGAGGAGATCGGGTGCGGACTCTGGCGCCGGATCAATCCCAGCGCCTCCGGATTGTAGCTGTCGATCTCGATCCAGAACATGTCGAGGTCTTTGATGGTGCGCAGAATCTTCAGATAGCCTTCGGTCTTGGCGTTGAAATTGAGGTCGAGCAGGATATCGACGTCGGGACCGGCGCCGTCGCGCATGGCCTCAAGATGCATGCGCAAATCGCGCAGCACCTTGCGTTCGACATTGATCTCCGGCTGGAACGGTGCACCGAAGCCGGGCCGCCAGCCGGTCGGCTTTCCGTCGTCATAGCTGAAGATGTTGGTCTTCAGTGCGGTGAATTTCTTCTCCCGCACCTCGCGGCCGATCGCCTTGACGCCGTCGAGGCTTTCGATCGGCGGCTTGTACCAGGAGGGATGGTTGATGCGCCAGGTCGCGCAATGCGACCAGTAGACCCGGATGCGGTCGCGGATCTTGCCGCCAAGCAGCTCATAGCAGGGTACGCCAAGCAGCTTTGCCTTGGCGTCGAGCAGGGCGTTTTCGATGGCGCCCAGCGCCTGCGCGACCACGCCGCCGGCGGCCGGACGCGTCGCGGCGTAGAGCTCCGCATAGATGCGCTCGTGCTGGAAGGCGTTTTGCCCGACCACGCGCGTCGACAGACGCTGGATGGCGGCGCCGACGCCGGGCGAGCCAAAGCCTTCATCATATTCGCTCCAGCCGATGACACCGTCCTCGGTCGCGACCTTGACGAAGTGGTAGTTCCTCCAGCCTGCGTCGCAGGCGAGGATTTCGACGGTTCTTATTTTTGATCCCTTCGTCATGGCGTTCCCCCGGATTTTTGCCGACTATGCCGGGGTTTGTGCGCCCGATCCATCCCACTCTCGCGCATGGCCAACATGTGGATGCTCCACGACGATGAGGCGAGCGAATGAGATCTTACCGCCCGTCGGCACAGGCCGTCGTGCGCGGCTGGCAACGGCCCTGTGTGCGCTCATCGGTATTGCAGCGTTCCATCGCCGCGCTCTGTGCGCTCGGATAGGTCAAGCCGCCCGCGGTGAAGGAAAGATTCCATCGCCGCCGCTTGTAACCGCCGATGAAGGTCGCGAGTGCCGCGCATTGCTGCCCGGAAAAGCTCACCACTTCGCAGCCGCCGCGGCCGAATCGCGCACACTGCCGCAACACCTTCGCCTCGGCCTCCGGTTGCGAGGGCATCTTCCAGGTCGAGGAGTAAGAGCCGTCTGCCGTGAAGGCGATCGCGCCCCAGGCGCCTTCGGACGAAGCCGACGGGTCCCGATCCGAAATGGACCGATCCCGGTCCGAGGTATCCTGGTTATGGTCCGGCTTGGACGAGCCGGAAGGCGATGTCGAAGACTGGGAGTTCGGTGCGTAGGGCGTCGGCGCGACAAATGACGGCAACTTTTCAAACCCCTGCGCAACGGCATAGCCGTGAGGCGACGCGTCCTCGGCCGCGAAGACGTCAGGCAAGGCCAGGCTTGCGATCAGGACAGCGGCGACCGCTGCCCAGATCGGCGCTGCCATAAATCGAACGGTCTGCATGCCCCCACTTCCCATTTGCAGACGATTATCTCGGGCGAATTTCCCAAGAATCTTCCCTGCAAACAAGGGCCGCCGGCAGTTCCGTCGCCGGATTTTCGGGTGCTCCCGTCGGTGCCGACTGAGACCGCGGCAGCGACCGACCGCTTCTATCGCACCGTTTCCCTGAACAGGCCATCAATCCGGTAGGAATAGCCGACGCCGACGATGTAGTCGGGCGCGTTGTGGCTGAGCCCGAAGGCGATGTGGAAGTCGACCTGCTGGAGCCGGTTGATATGATAGACCGCGCCCGAATTCCAGAGATGGCTCGGGCCCGCGCCTTGCGGATAATCGCCGACATATTCGGTGAAGAGGCTGAGCTGTTCGGTCAGCTTCCTCTCCAGCACGAACGTTGCTTCCGTGATGCTACGGGTCGTCAGGTCATAGGGACGGAAGAACTCGGTGACCATGCCGCTCACGCCCCAGCCATCGTGCAAATCCCACGACCAGGGGACCTGCAGGTAAGGCTGCGGCCCACGTCCGGCGATGTCGACGGCCCCGGTCGGCAGCGCCACGCCGGCGACGACCGAAAGATCAATCTTGCCCGGTATCGGGCTGATCTGCCATTTCACCGCAGGTGAGACATCCGTAAATCCGGAGCTTGCCGGCCCTTGCAGAGGTGCAACATAGGCCGGGAGATCGACCAACAACTCCAGGCAGGGAGCGAAGCCCAGCCGCCATCGGCTGTTGGTACCGTCGACGATGCGTCCCTGGTCGCGCATGCTGAAATTCGCGCCGTTTTCATTCTGCAGGCTGCCGACGGGAACGACGATGCTCGAATTCGTGACGTCCGGCCGGTCGGTGGCGATCTCATCCCTGGTAGTCGGGCAAGTCCCGGCTCGGGCGCAGGTCGCGCCGAGAATGCAGGTCGCGCCGAGAATAAAGAGTGCGGGGATTAAGCGGGTCCGGCGAAGGATACGATGTCGGCTCACGGCACGTTCGATCGGAGAAATGAGTGGCTGGTTGATGCCGGCTTCCTATCGCTGGGGCGGGTGTTTTATTCCCGTCGACGACCGTAACGGTACTCCATGCCGGACAGCCATGATGTTTCGCGGGACAGTCCCGAAAATGCACAGATCGTTGACATTTTTGGCCACATTCCAAGCCACACTTGTGACTCATGAAAATTCTGGCGGTCATATCAGTTCTGGCGCTGCTCACCATGGGTGGAGCGGCCTATACCGACCGGCTTTTCACCAGCGATCAGGGGACTGCTCAACGGGCGAACTGAGCGGACTTTTTCAAATCGCGTCATCTTTGGGGGGACGATAGCGATGCTTAATGTTGATCAATTCCTGCGTTTGATGTGCGTACCGGCCGTTGTCCTAGCGTTCGTGGTGGCATCGCAAATTTCGGCCGCGTTAAATCCGCCGCCGGCAATGGCAATGGCCAGCGACTAACGCAGCCGCCGAAGTTGCGCCACGATGTCCGCCATAGCAGCCATCAGCGGCGGTCCCTCGTGTCTGCTTGCACGAGCCTTACGGCCGACATCCGACAAGCGAGTAACCAAGCGCGGTGTCGTCGTGCCTGTGTCGTGATGGTGGCGGATAGTCTATACGAAACCTATGAGCGATCCGACACCAGCCACTGCGGGCGAGGCGCGCGAACTGGATGGGACGGTGAATTCCGCCGTGTCCGGCGGTGTCGCCGCGCGACGAACTCCGCAGGGCAAGCTGGCGCTGCTCGGACTGTCCGCCCTCGGCATCGTGTTCGGCGATATCGGGACGAGCCCGCTCTATACCTTCAAGACCATTTTGGGCACGGCGGATAAATCTCCCGATGCGGCCGTCGTCCTGGGCGCGCTTTCGCTGGTGCTGTGGACGCTCTTCATCATCACGACTGTCAAATATGTCCTGTTTGCCATGCGCGTCGACAATGACGGCGAGGGTGGTATTTTGGCGCTGATGGCGCTGCTCGGCGTCAAGAAGCAGCATCGGCCGACCATTATCGCGGTCGGCTTGTTCGGGGCGGCGTTGATCTATGGCGACGGAGCGATCACACCCGCGATCTCGGTGCTGTCGGCGCTCGAAGGGCTAAACATGGCGGCGCCGGCGCTGCAGCCCTATGTCGTTCCAGCCGCGGTCGCGATCCTGCTTGCGCTGTTTGCGATCCAGTCTCGGGGCACGGCATCGATCGGACAATTGTTCGGGCCTGTGATGCTGGTATGGTTCGCGACCATCGCGGTGCTGGGGCTGGTCGGGATCGCAAAGCATCCCGGCGTATTTGCCGCGCTCAATCCGGCCTTTGGCCTTTCCTACTTGTTCTCCAGCGGCGTCACCGGCTTCCTGGTGCTCGGCGCGGTGTTTCTTTGCGTCACTGGCGCCGAAGCACTGTATGCCGACATGGGTCATTTCGGCGCCGGTCCGATCAAGCTCGCCTGGTTTGGCGTCGTGTTTCCGAGCCTGATCCTGAATTATGCCGGTCAGGCTGCGCTGGTGCTCGGTGGCGCGCCCACCGACGGCAATATCTTCTATCGCCTGTGCCCGGATGCGCTGCTGTTGCCGCTGATCATGCTGGCGACGGTTGCCACCATCATCGCCAGCCAGTCGATCATCACGGGCGCGTTCTCGATGACACGGCAGGCGATCCAACTCGGCTGGTTGCCGCGGCTGCAGATCACGCAGACCTCGTCGGAGGGGTATGGCCAAATCTATGTCGGCGTCGTCAACTGGCTCTTGATGGTCGTGACGCTTGGGCTCACCATCGGTTTCGGCAAGTCGGACAACCTCGCTTCCGCCTATGGCATTGCGGTGTCGCTGACCATGCTGATGACGTCGGCGCTGCTCTTCATCGCAATGCGCGAGATTTGGGGCTGGAGCTTCCTTGCTGCGGGAGCGGTGGCGGCCTTTTTCCTGGTGGTCGACGGCGCGTTCTTCCTTGCCAACCTCTCCAAGATCGCCGAGGGCGGATACGTGCCGCTGGTCCTGGCCGTCTCCGTCTACGGCATCATGTGGATTTGGCATCGCGGCGCTGCCGCGGTCTTCAATCGCCTGGGTGAAGCGCTGGTACCTGTTCCCGATTTCCTGGCAGGGGTCGCAGGCAAGAAAGTGCCGCGGGTCCCGGGCACCGCGGTGTTCCTGACCCGTACCGAACGCGATACGCCGCCAGTGATGGTCTGGCACGTCAAGCATAACCGCGCCCTGCATGAGCATCTGTTCGTGCTGCGCGTCGAAATTCTCTCGGTGCCCTGGGTTTCTTCGAGCAACAGGATGTCGTCGCTCGAGGAAGTCGCGCCTGGATTCTGGCGCGCCGAAGCCCACTTCGGCTTCATGGAGCGTCCGAACATCCCCGAATTGCTCTCGGCCAGCAAGTCGCTCGGTTGCACCATCGACCTCGGCGACATCACCTATTATGTCGGCCATGAAACGGTGATCCATCGCGAGGATGGCAGGGGCCTGCCGGCCTGGCAGGAAACGATCTTTGCCGTGATGGAGCGCAATGCGATCCATGTCAGCGACTTCTTCAGCCTGCCCACCGACCAGGTCGTCGAGATCGGCCGACAGGTTGCGATCTAGGCCCGATGGTCCGCCGCTCTTCATCAAATCCGCCTACTGGACTTTCACCGCCCATCACTTAAACAGGCGGCAGGAGCGCCGGTCTGGCGCCCGGTCCGGCGAGGGAAGCTGACCATTGGCCACGGCAACGCGGCGTGGATTTCTCCAGGCGACAATGACGACGGCGCTCGGGCTGTCGCCCTTGCGCGTCTTCGCGCAAAAGCCCGGCCCGAGCCCAACCCCCGGCCCGGTGATGAACACGCTCGCTGCCTATATGAGCGCGGCGAGGACACACGCCCTGCCGGACGACGTCACCGAGCAGGCCAAATTCCATTTGCTTGATACGCTGGCGGCGATGATATCGGGATCGGAGCTGCCGCCCGGCCAGGCCGCGCAGCGTCATATCAGGGAGCACAGCGGCACCGGCACGGTCACCGTCGTTGGCACTGCGATCACGGCGCCGCCGATCGACGCCGCGCTGGCGAATGGCGTGATGGCCCATTCCGACGAGACTGACGACTCCCACAACGAATCCCGCTCGCATCCGGGCTGTGCCGTCGTGCCGGCGGCGCTTGCGGCCGGCGAGTTTTCCGGGATCGACGGCACCGGGCTCCTGCGTGCCGTGACGCTCGGTTACGACATCGGCACGCGCGTGGTGATGGCGATGGGCGGCGCCGCGTTCAGCTATGAAAGCAGCCTCGCCACGCACAGCATCGCCGGCACTTTTGGTGCTGCTGCAGCAGCCTGTTGCGCCGTGGGGCTCGATACCCGCCAGATGCGCTGGGCGCTTGACTACACGGCACAGCAATCTTCCGGCATTACTGCCTGGCGCCGCGATACCGATCATATCGAGAAGGCCTTCGTGTTTGCCGGCATGCCGGCGCGCAACGGCGTGACCGCCGCGCTGCTGGTCCAATCCGGATGGAACGGCGTCGACGACATCTTCTCGGGACCGGACAATTTCTTTGCCGCTTATGCGCCAAAGGCTCAGCCCGACCGGCTGATCGACAAGCTCGGCGAGCGCTACGAGATCACCCAGACCGATATCAAGAAGTGGACGGTGGGATCGCCGATCCAGGGACCGCTCGATGCGATCGAAGCGATCCGCGGCAAGAAGGCGTTCGAGGCCGATCAGGTGACGAAGGTGACGGTGCGGCTTGCGCCTTCGGTCGCGAATGTCGTGGACAACAGGGACATTCCCGACATTTGCCTTCAGCACATGGTCGCAGTGATGCTGATCGACAAGACGGTGTCGTTCCAGGCAGCCCATGACAAGGCGCGTATGGGGGATTCCGGCGTCCTGAAGCAGCGTGCCAAGATCAATCTGGTGCGCGACGAGGAATTGGCCAAGCTGTTGCCTGTGCGCGAAACCGTCGTCGAGGTCGAACTCAACGACGGCAGCACGCTTTCGGAGCGGGTGTCGGCGGTCCGCGGCACGCCGCGCAATCCGATGGGCCGGAACGAGGTGATCGACAAGGCGCGTGACCTGATCTCGCCGGTGCTGGGGCGTGAACCATCGACGCGCCTGATCGAGACCGTGTTCGATCTCGAAAACCTGACCGATATCCGCACCCTGCGCCGGTTGCTGCAGCGCGGCTGATCGCCTGTTTCAGTAACGCGGATCGTACATCTGCGACTGGATGAACCCGATCGTGTCGTTGGGCGGCGGTCCCGCGGCGAGGCCGCGTTGATACGCGACGTCGGCGACCGCCGCGCCGATCTGTGCCGAAACCTCGCGAATTCGCGGCAGCGCCGGATAGAGGCTGCCCTGCCTGAGGTCGTCCGCGCTGACCGAATTCGCCAGCGTATGCGCCGCCGCCATGAACATTTCGGCGGTGACAAGGCGGCTCCCGCTTGCGATGGCGCCGAGGCCGACGCCGGGGAAGATATAGGAGTTGTTGCCCTGGCGCGGCACGAAGGTGGTGCCGTTGAGCTTCACGGGGTCGAAGGGGCTGCCGCAGGCGAACAGCGCGCGCCCCTCCGTGTAACCATAGGCTTCCTCGGCCGAGCATTCCGCCTTGGAAGTGGGATTGGAGAGCGCAAACACGATCGGCTGCTCGTTGAGCTTCGCCATGGCCTGGAGCACTTCGGGCGTGAAAGCGCCGCCGACGGCGGCAACGCCGATGATCGCAGTCGGCTTGAGCATATCGATCGCGGTCCGGAAATCGGAGATAGGCGCCTGCTCATGCGCGTAGCGAAGCTTGTGCCCGCTCAATCCCGGCCGCTCCTTCACCACCAGGCCGCGGGAATCGACCAGCCAGTTGCGCCGAAGCGCTTCGGCCTCCGATAATCCCTCGGCCATCATGGCGGAAACCACGAGATCGGCGATGCCGGTCGCGGCTTCGCCCGCGCCAAGGAACAGCAAAGTCTGCTCGCGCAGCTTGCCGCCCGTGATGCGCAGTGCGGAGAAGACGCCAGCGAGCGCGACCGCCGCAGTGCCCTGGATGTCATCGTTGAAAACGCAGGCCTCGTCACGGTATTTGTGCAGCAAGCGGAAGGCGGAGTGATTGGCGAAATCCTCGAACTGGATCAGTACGCCCGGAAAAGCCGCGCGGGCGGCGGTCATGAATTCGTCGACGAGTTCGTCATAGGCGGCGCCAGTCACGCGCCGCTGACGAAGGCCGATGTAATAGGGATCGTTGAGAAGCTCCTCGTTGTTGGTGCCGACATCGAGCGTGACAGGCAAGCATTGCTCAGGATGAACGCCGGCGCAGGCCGTATAGAGCGAGAGCTTTCCGACCGGGATGCCCATGCCATTGGCGCCGAGGTCGCCAAGGCCGAGAATGCGTTCGCCATCGGTCATGACGATGAGCTTGGTGCGGTAGGGCCAGTTGCTGAGAATCTCGGCAATGCGGCCGCGGTCATTGTAGGAAATGAACAAACCGCGGGGCCGCTGGAAGATGAGACCGTATTTCTGGCACGCAAGACCCACGGTGGGCGTGTAGATCAGCGGCTGGATTTCATCGATGTGGTCGCAGACGACGCGGAAGAACAGCGCCTCGTTGCGGTCGTGCAGGGAGTTCAGCGCGACATATTTTTCGAGATCGCTCGGAAGCGTCCGCAAATTGGTGAGCACGCGTTCGACCTGCGCCTGCATCGACAGCACGGCGGGCGGCAGGAAGCCGCGCAGTCCTAGCGCCTCGCGCTCCTCTTCGGTAAAGGCAGTGCCCTTGTTGAGCAGTGGATCGCGCAGCAAAGCCAAACCATGGGGTGAATAGGCGGGCGTCGAGCGTGCGCTCATCCGGTCGGGTTTCATCAAGGCGTTTCCCAATGTCGTTTCTCGTTTTTGTCGCGTATGCTTTTGCAGCACAACAAGGTTATATTACCATACAAACTTGATGCCGCAGCGCACCAATGGTGCAGCGCCTTCTTCAAAACCTGCGGAAGAAGGACTTGACGTAAGTAGGATTGACGCCGTCTGCACGCCGCCGGCGTAGAGCCGCAGCTCATCGAATGGTCGGATCCGCGTCAGCCCACGAGAAACGACGCCAGCAGCGCGATCACCGCAACGGCCATGATGCCCGTGCCGACCCAGCCCAGCGCAACCAGCCAGGTTCTCGCCCTGAACCGTCCCATCAATCGCGAATTGGAGATGATCACCATCATCATCGCCATGATCGGAACGGCGACGATGCCATTGAGCACCGCGCTCCACACCAGCATATGAATGGCGTCGATCCCGGTGAAGCCGAGCGCGAATCCGATCACGGTGGCGGCGGCGATGATGCTGTAGAAGCCGACGGCATCCGGCGCCTTGGCTTCCAGCGTCGCATGCCATCCGAACACCTCCGACACGCCATAGGCGGCGGAGCCTGCCAGAACCGGGATCGCCAAAAGGCCGGTGCCAATGATGCCGAGTGCAAAGAGGGCAAACGTTGCATCGCCGGCCAGCGGGCGCAACGCTTCGGCGGCCTGGGCCGCCGAGTTGATGTTGGTGACACCGTGGGCATTGAGGACGGACGCGGTCGTCAGGATGATGAAGAACGCGATGGCGTTCGAGAAGATCATCCCGACCGTAGTGTCGATCTTGATGCGGTCGAGCTCGGGGACGCCGCCTCTGGAGAGTTCGCGAAGCGGGCGATGCGTCTTCCCTTGGTTCATCTCCTCGACTTCCTGCGAAGCCTGCCAGAAGAACAGATAGGGGCTGATGGTGGTGCCGAGCACGGCGACCACCATCAGGAAATAATCGGCGTTGATGTGCGCCTTCGGCCACACGGTCGCCAGCAGCGCTGTGCCCCATGGAATCTTCACCGTGAAGGCGGTGGCTACGTAGGAAAACAGTGCAAGCGTCAGGAATTTCAGGGCCGGCGCGAAGCGGCGATAGGGGACGAATACCTGTAGCAGGGTCGAGCCGGCGGCAAAAATCAGGGCATGCTCGTGATTGAGCCCGCCAATGATGAGCGACAGCGCCTCCGCCATCGCGGCAATGTCGGCGGCGATGTTGAAAGTGTTCGCGATGACCAAAAGAGAAACCAGCGCCAGCACCAGCCAGCGTGGTGCCACCTCCATCACGTTGGCAGCGAGGCCCTTGCCGGTGACCCTTCCGATCAGCGCACTCACGAGCTGGATCGCAATCATGAAGGGGATGGTGAGAAATACCGTCCACAGAAGCCCGTAACCGAATTGCGCGCCGGCTTGGGAATAGGTCGCAATGCCGGATGGATCGTCGTCGGCCGCGCCGGTCACCAGGCCCGGGCCGAGCAACCGAAACAATATCATTCCGGGCCTTTTTGAAGCAGGGCGCTTGCTGTCGGTCATCGGCTATCTTGCTGTCGGAGTTACCACGGAGCCCGATCAAAGCGCCTTTGGAACGAAAGTTCCAGCGTCGGGAACGCGCCGGGCACTGCCGCTCCAAAGAAAAAGCCCGTGCGAGTAACGGGCTTTCGGATTTACCAACAGCGACAAAGCTAAGCTAGCTGCTCGCTTTGGCTGCATACTCGACAATCCCATAGGTGATGCCGAGCAGGATTCCAAAACCCATTTCGAAGCCGGGGCAGGCGTGGATCGGATGCGGGCTCTTGCTTCTATCGCCGCCGAACACCGGACACACGTCGTCGCTGCCGGCGCGCAGGTCTGACTGCGTCGCCTGCACGATGCTGAGATAGATCTTGTCGCCGGCCTTCACCTGCACGGGGTCCTTGGTGCCGAGCGTATGGTCCTTCTTCGCGGTACGCCAGATGAAGTCGGGTGTCGGCTGCATCTGCATGGCCTGCCGCAACGGCGTTTCGACCACCTCATGCGCCCTGGCGAAGTCGTCGGTCTGCCTGTTGGCCTTGAGTTGCGCCTGAAGCGCCATCAGCGTTGCCGTGCGCTGCCAGGATTTGACCGCCCCGATCAGGTTTCCGTTGATGGTCGGCAATGCGCCCGTCATCACACCGATGATGGTCCGCGCCAGCAGGTCGTTGTCTTTGGGATCGGGGAATTGCTCGAACAGGGCGCGGGTCAACGGCGCGCTTGGAAGCTGACCGGAGGCACGCTTGTCGGCCACATATTTCCCGACCGATTGCCTCAAAATCTGTCCGGTGCGTTGGCCGATGAAACTCAGGAAGGGACCGGGATCGGGATGGAAGATGTAGGCGGAGGGGAAAGTATAGCCCGCCGGACAAACCCCGGGGGGCATCAGGTTCGTCAGGCTAAATCCGCCGGCCTTTACGTAAGTGCCGTCCGGGATGTCGAAGTAGTGGCTGCAGACCTTTGCCAGCACGATGTCGGAAAGTGCCAGGATATTGACGATGCCGCCAGGCGCCGGCACGATCGGAATCGCCGCCCTCGTTTGCTTCAATGTGACTTCGAAGGCATCTCGCCGGGTAATCTTCCCGATCGCGGCATTTGTCGGCGTCGCTTCCTTTTCATATTCCGGGCCCCAATCCATGCCGAGAAAGATCGGCCCGAAGCTCTGCTCCATCCGCTTCTGATAACCGGCATTGGTGTAATTGTCGCCTGCGTTGAGCAGGACCTGCAGGTAGAGCTCCTTGCTTGTGACGACCACGCCCTCGGAGGTTCGTGCCACGCCGCCTTCGGGGTTGACCCTTGTGGCGGCCACGGCCTGCGCGTGCTTGTCAGAGAGGTGATCGAGCACGAGGCCCCACATCGCGCTGAGGCCACCTACGCTCGCACTCTTTTCAGTATCCGCTGACATCAAATTCTCCGATCGGATTATTGCAATAGTATCTGCGCTTTTTGTCCCGCCGATTGTGACATCATTAAGCAGGCGGGTGCGGTTTCGAAAATAATGCGGGACCGCGCCGGGCGATTGCCAAGGCGCGGACGGGGCTGGCGGCAGCATATTGCAATCTAAGATTGATATTTGCAATGCCCATTCGGGCAGCAAAATGGACCGCGAGGTTTCACGTCAGCGCGTCAAGCAGCGCTCGCGCGTTGCGGACATCGGGCGAGGTTGCGCCACCCTCGATCGCCGACAGGATCGGCTCCAGCAGCGCGCGCAGATCGTTGTTGGATTTTCCGTCGCGCCAGAGCCGGGCGAGATCGTTGGCTGCCCTGAGTTCGAGCAGGCGGCCTTGCTGGCTGCGCGCGACCTCGATTGCCTTCCTGAAGCATGCCTCGGCGCGGACCCTGTCAGGCTCTGCTTGCCTCAGCGCAAGCTGACCGCTCAGCCGATGCAACTCGGCGAGCCAAAAGCGCTCCCCGGACTGCGCGACAAAAGCGAAGCCTTGCGTCAAATCTGCCTCCGCCCGCTCCACGTCTCCCGCCTGCAACGCAACCTCGGCCAGGTGACACAGGATCATGGAGCTGCCGGTGGAGCCGCCGGCCAATCGCATGTGATCGAACGCGGCGCGAAGCGCGGCGGTGCCGGCTTCGTTTGGTTCACGCATCGCGTGAGCGTACGCGCAATGGAGGCTGGCGAGCACGCGGATCTGTTCTACCCGTTTATCGGCGCAATAAGCGGCGAGCTCCGTACTGACGAGTTCCAGCGCGGCGAGATCGCCCAGTATCGCCTTCGGCCATGTAACGGCGCAGAATCGTGCGTTTGCGATCGTCGTTGCATGGGTGTGGGTCGAAATCTCGGCCTGCACCTGCCCGCTCACTTCGGCAGCGCTGTCCACGAGGCCGAGCGACAAACGTATCAATACCTCAAAGGAGAGCAGGGCCAGGCTTGGATCCCATCCAAAGCGGTGGCTCAACGCGCGCTGGCGCGTCGGATCGCGGTATTGCTTGGCGCGCAGCAGGCTATCGAGCGCCAGACGGTTGTGCCCGGCATAGAACTGATTGGTAGCAAGCATCCGGTAGGCAACCAGGCGATAGGTCGGATCATCCTGCCGTTCGGCGACTTCGATGATCTGATGCGCGAAATCAAGCGCCGGCTGCATCTGGGCGCGAAGCGTCGCGACCGAGCAAAGTCCGAACAGAACGGAGACACGCTGCAAATCCGTGCCTACGCCGCGATCGAGCAGCCGCTTGGCGGCGCTCATCACCTCGAACGTCTCCGGCGCGGAGATGCTTTTTAGCGGCACGAGCGCATAGGCGCGCGCCACGAGGAGAGACAGTTCGAGCGCGTCGCGCTCGCGTCCTTCGGCGACGCCGGGGATCAGCAAAAGCCCGCTGCTGGCGTGACGCTCGGCTTCGACCGGCGCCGATCGCGATAGCGCCAGTTCGGCGGCGCCGAGCCAGGCGGCCGCGGCGGGGGCGGCGAGACCAGCTTCGGTGAAATGGTGAGCGATGATGGCCGGCGGGTATTCCTCGTCGGTGATGTGCTCCTTCAGCGCCCAGGCAATCTGGGCGTGGATGCCCTGCCGCCGGCTGCGCAGCAAGGACCCATAGGCGGCATCCTGGACCAGCGCGTGCTTGAATATATAGCTCGCCTTTGGTGGCGTGCCGCGGCCATGGATCAGTTCGGCTTCCATCAACTGGCCTAGGACGCCGTCCAGCGCATCGCCCTTGATCGGCGAGATCGCCTCGAGCAGCGCGTGCGGAAACTCACGCCCGATTGCCGCGCCAATCTGGGCGGTTTCCTTGATCGGCGACAGGCGGTCAAGCCGCGCGGTCAGTGAATCGTGCAGTGTCGAGGGAATCGCAAGTGGAGTTAGTGTGGAAGCCAGCACATAGCCATCGTCCTCCTCTCGCAGCAATTCCGATTCCAGCACGCTCTTGGTCAACTCCTCCATGAACAGCGGCACGCCGTCGGTCTTGGCCACGATCTGGTCGAGGATTGCCGCCGGCAGTTTCTTGCCCGCGGCCACGCCATCGACCACCGTCAACGCCTGGTCGCGGCTGAGGCGGCTGAGCGACAGGGATGTCGCGTGGGGGCGGTCGGTCCAGGGCGGTGAAAACTCCGGCCGGAACGTGATCACGAGCAGCATCGGCAGATGTTGCACCTGCTCCACGACGCGATCGGTTAGGTCGAGCGTCGTGGGATCGATCCAGTGCGCATCCTCGAGAAACATCAGGATCGGCGCCTGCTTTGCGATCCCGATTGTCATCGTGATCATCGAAGTCAGGGTTCGCTCCTTTAGCTCGGGCGGCGGCATGTCGAGCGGCGGATAGCGGCTGCCGGTCGGAATGCCGAGGAGGGCAGCCAGTGCGGGTGCAATTTCGCCGTACGCCGATCCCGTTGCTTCGACCATCTTCTCCAGCTTGTCGAGCCTGATATCGGCGGGCTCGCCGTTGACGAAGCCCGCGGCCTGCCAGATCTGGCCGATCACGGGATAGAAGGCGTCGCTGATATGATGCGGTGAGCATTGATAGCGCATGACGATATGACGCTCGCTCGCGACCTGCTCGCGCAGCGTTGCCAGGATGCGCGACTTGCCGATACCGGGCTCGCCCGATATCAGCACGACCTGGCCCTCGCCGTTTACGGCGCGGCGCCAGCGTTCGATCAGAAGCGCGATTTCGGCGTCGCGTCCGACGAAGGGAGTGAGTGCCTCGGTACGCGCCGCGTCGAACCGGCTGACGATTTCCTGCTCGCGCAGGACAAGCCAGGCCGTGACCGGTGACCTGAACCCCTTGACCGCCTGCGGTCCCAGCGCCTGCAACTCGAAACGCTCGCCGAGGAGGCGCCGCGTCGTCTCGGAGACCAAGATGGTACCCGGTTCGGTCAATGACCGCAGCCGCGCTGCAAGATTTGCGGTGTCGCCGACAACGCCTCGCTCGCGAGCTTCGCCTTCGCCGATCAGTTCGCCGACCACGACGAGCCCGCTCGAGATACCGATGCGTACCGCCAGCTGCACCGCATGCTCGCGCCCAAGCGCGGCAACGGCGTCCAGCAGCGCGAGGCCCGCCCGCACCGCGCGTTCGGGGTCGTCCTCGTGCGCGCGCGGATAGCCGAAATAGATCGTGGCGCCGTCGCCCACCCATTTGGCAACGTGGCCGTCAAAGCGCGCCACCGAAGCCGCGATCGCGCCCTGAGAGGCTCGAAGCAGGTCGGCCATATCTTCCGGATCGAGCTCGGCCGTCAGGGCCGCCAGGCCGATCAGGTCGCAGAACATGACCGTCATGTGTCGCCGCTCGGCGCCCTCCCGTAGAGCGGGTTGGCCTGCCGCTGGCTGAAGCGCGACCGTCGCCTGGCCGGGCAGCTCGCGGATGGCGCGCAGCATCCTCAGCCGGTGTCCGAGCGGAACACCGATATCCTTGAGAAAGCGATCGTTCAGTTCGGGAAGAGTGTCAGCTTCGATCTGATTTTCGCGAAATGCAGTTTCGTATTGACCGAGGCCGAGACCGCCCAGCCACGTCCCGACATCCATCTATGCCAGTCTCCCTCCCGCGCCGACCAATGATGGGCCGTGGGAAACGTCCTGTCCAGAACTGTGAGAGGCCCCAGAACGTCAGATCAATCCGGCGCTGGTTCCGCCGATGGCGGCGCCCGGTTGACGCGTCGGGCAAATCAGCGGCATACCGGCAACATCGCAGCAAGCGTCGAAAGCTCGCGCCCAACGGTCGCGGGCTTTTGGCAGGGCGGACTACTTCATGCTGACGAATGTGCCCCAGACCGCCGCAAGGCCGGCGCCGGTCAGAACGTAATGCGGGCTGTCGCAAAACACGCCGCCGTAACGGCACATCTCGACGCCAAGCGAACCGATTTCATGATGGCCCGCGGCATAAAACAGCCCGGACAGGACAAACAAAATACCGGCGACCACATACATCGTCGATCTCCTTGCCATCCGTTGGCCGATCGCGCCCGGTTTGAAATCCGTTCTTGACGCGTCGGGCAAATCGGGAGCATTTCGGCATCATCAGAAAATGATGCGGGCCGCGCCGGACGGCGGGCTTCTTCGTTTGTACCGCACGGCGATTGTGATTCGCCGAAATTTGTATGTCACATTTTGATCAAATTTAACTCGTCGGGCAAATCACCGGCATAGTGACATCATCGCAAGATTTTGAAGCCCGCGCTGGCAACGGCGGCGGGCTTTTTGTTTTCCTGAAATCGGACGGCGGCGCGCCAGCGAACACGCCACATTTTCCGTGCGTCTTGGGTCGTCGCACGAGCGTCGCAGTTCGAGCCTTGTGATCTCAACCATATTGGCCGGCACGCGCGAACGTGCCGGCTGGCGCCGCGCTTTACGCGCGCGCCCGCGGCCCCCTTGCTCCCAGGGGATAGGGTTCGCGCCTGAAATGATCGCGCCGACCACTCCCGATCATGCCGCGCATATTCTTTTTCGCAAGAAAAGTGATCAATGACCGCATATCTCATCTCGCTCGCGCTGGTGTTCCTGATCGCGATCGCGGTGTTGGAAGCGATGTCGTGAGTGCCGAATTTGGTCGCACGAATTAACGTCCTCCTGGCATAAAGCACTTATTCGCGTACCCGAGAAATGTCCAAAACCATCACTGAAATCCGCTCGCTGGCGCGCAGCCATACGAGAACGGCCATCAATGCGCTCGTCGGCGTCATGAAGTCCAAGGACGCGACCCATGCCGCGCGTGTCTCGGCCGCGACCGCGATCCTCGACCGCGGCTGGGGCCGGCCGGTGCAGGCGGTGGAGAATGGCGACAATGGCGCGCTTGAGCTGATCCACAAAATTGAGCGTGTCATTGTCCATCCTGAGAATTCAGACAGCAAAGGTGTTTGAGCCGCTGCTCGGGCCCGCGCGCTACAAGGGTGGGTTCGGCGGCCGGGGCTCCGGCAAATCGCACTTCTTCGGCGAGCTGCTGGTCGAGATCCTGTCAGGCCGAGCGCGGCACACCTGCGGTCTGTATCCGCGAGGCGCAGCGCACGCTGGCGCAATCCTCAAAACGCCTGATCGAAAGCAAGATCACCTCTCGGGGTCTCGAAGACACTGGCGTCAAGCTGTTGCAGCGCAGGCTACGAGAACGCCGGGCGAAGGCTCGTCGTCTTTGGCTGGTCATCCGTCGTTTCGGGACACCACCGACAATATCGCATCGGCCAACAACTTTATCCGCGCTGGTTATCTTCTGTACCAGCCGGTCTCTCCCTGGGGTTGGCCGCACACATTATACTGGCGGAAGCGCACAGGCGGCAGGGACTGCCGTTGAAAGCCTCGGCGCTCGGCCGATGTCGATCCTCGAAACAACAGCAGCCCGGTGGCTCTTGCCACCGGGCTTCTTTGCGTTTTGTCGATGTCGTGCTTGCGAGATGCAAGGGAGGTCTGCGTCGGAAGCGTAAGAGACGATGGCCTCTTGTGGTCCGGCGGCAATAAACCCTAAAGTCCCGGACCAAATCTCCATATCAAGGGAAACGCCTGACCATGACCGCCGGAGTGCCGCTGCCCGACCGTTCACCGCGCGCAAAGGATGCGCCAACTGCCCTCGACGGTCTCCTGGTCGTTGACTTTACGCGCGTCGTCGCGGGGCCCGCCTGCACGCAGACGCTTGCCGATTTCGGTGCCCAGGTCATCAAGATCGAGAACCCCGAAGGCGGTGATGATACGCGCGCCTACGAACATGCGGAAATCGGCGGCGAGAGTGCTGCATTTCTGAGCCTCAATCGCAACAAACGCGACATCGCGCTCGATCTGACGGTGCCGGCTGCGCGTGATGTCGCGCGCGAGCTGATCTCGCGCGCCGACGTGGTCGTGGAGAATTTCTCAGCCAGCGTCATGGAGAAATTCGGTCTCGACTACCCGTCGGTTGCGCCGACCAATCCTCGCCTTATCTATTGTTCGATTTCGGCATATGGCCGCAAGGGGCCGTTCGCTTCGCGGCCGGGCTTCGACCCGATCACGCAGGCCGAGAGCGGGTTCATGTCGCTCAACGGGTTTGCCGATGGCCCGCCGGTACGAACCGGGCCCCCGATCGTCGATATGGCAACAGGTATGTCGGCCTGCAACGCTATTCTGCTGGCGCTGTTCGCGCGCGAACGGCTCGGAAAAGGTCAGCATGTCGAGGTTGCGCTCTTCGACATAGCAATGTCGATGACCGGCTTTTATGGCATGGCCTATCTGATCAACGGCACCAATCCGGGACGTTTCGGCAATTCGCCAAACGGTTCTCCCACGGTCGGACTCTACGAGGCGGCCGATGGGCCACTCTATATGGCCTGCGCCAATGACCGGCTGTATCGCAGGCTCGTGACCGAAGTGCTCGAACGGCCTGATCTGATCACGGATCCACTTTTTGCCAACCGCAAGTCCAGATCGGCAAACAAGGAGAAGCTGCGCGCGATCATTGCGAGCGTCTTTGCCGGCGACAAGCTCGAAAATTGGATGGCCAAGATGAAGAAGGCCAACATTCCCGTCGGCTATCTCCGCACGGTCGAGCAGGGGTTCAACGCCCCGGAAGCTCGGGAGCGTCATCGGCTCAGCCGAATCCCCCATCCGACGGCAGGCATGGTTCCCAATATCGAGACGCCGCTCAATATGGCGCTGACACCGGCGGTGGATCCAACAGCCGCACCGCTGCTGGGTCAGCACACCGAGGAGATTCTTCGGAAGACGCTGGGATATAACGAGCAGCGGATTGCGGCTCTTGCGGAAGCTGGTGTCTTCGGGAAACAGCCGGGCTCGGGCAAATAGAAAAGTTGGAGCGGGCGACAGTTACAGCAGATTGTTTGTGGTAGGCCGGTTTCGTCAGCGCGAGGCGCCGCCCTGGCGCCGGAACACGGGAAGCCCTAATTCGGGATCGGTGGTTTCGACGAACGTGCAGGTAACGCGATCGCCACACCGCACGTCTTCTGGTTTGCAATCGATCACATTGCTGAACAGCCGTCCGCCATCGTCAAGCCGGATGAGCGCGACGACATAGGGCTCCTTGCCCTTCCACTCCGGCTGAACGGCTCTGCGCACGATGGCAAACGTCTCGACGGCACCTGCGCCGGAGCTTTCCTTCCAGGCGATGCGGGCCCCGGCAGGTAGGGCATCGCTGCGCAGGCGGCCAGCAAAAATGGCCTTGAGGCGCGCAGAATGGCAGCAGCAAGCGGCCTTCTCGCGCGGCTTTCCAATGCGGCGTAGCCTCCCGGCCGTTTCTGGGCGCAGGAATATTTCATACCGCCTCCAATAGCAGGACGCCGTGGGTCGCGAACAATCCGCCCATGCCGTGGGTCATCGTCATCCTGGCATTCGGAATCTGTCGATTTCCCGCATCGCCGCGAAGCTGAACGACAGCTTCGATCAAATTGCCAATCCCGGCGGCCCGCCCAGGATATCCGTGCGACAACAATCCGCCATGGGTATTGATCGGGATGCGGCCGTTCGGTTTGAACTGTCCATCGCGGAATGCTGCGCCGGCCTTGCCCTTCGTGGCAAAGCCGAGATCTTCCGTGTTGATCATCATCGCAATCGAGAAACAATCGTAAACCAGGGCGATATCGATGTCGCTTCGCTGACGGTTTGCAAACGCGAGAGCCCGGTCGAGCGCAAGACCCGCGCCGTGGGTTGTCAGAGAAGGGGCAGCCGAGAGATGCAGATGTGTCATGGAAAATCCCGATCCCATGACACGAACTGGCCTCCTGCCACCTTTGCCGACGCGTTCGGCCGATGTGACGACGACGGCAGCCCCTCCGTCGGAGACTGGCGAGCAATCGAGCAGCCGAAGGGGATCGGCAATCATGTGGCTGGAGCAGTAGGCCGAGAAATCCATGGGGGTGCGCATATGCGAATTGGGATGTGTGATCGCAGCCGCCCGATCGTGCATCGCGACTGCGCCGAAATCCCGTTCGTCGGCGCCGAAGCGCTCCATGTAGGCACGGGCAATCATCGCAAACAGAGACGGCACGGAGGGGCCGAATGGTCGTTCGATGTCGGGATGAACGGGGCCGGAATCCGCCAGTGTATTGATGTAGGAATCCCTCGTGTTGACACTCAGCGGCATATCCGCCGAGACGATGAGGACCGTCCGGGCCGAGCCGCCTTCGATCATGTTGCGGGCCATGTCGACCATGATCGCCGGGGCCGCCCCTCCGCCTTCCAACGTCAGCGCGGTAGGCGGAGCAATGCCGAGGTACTCGGCAAAAGCCGCAGCATGAATCAGATAAGAATCGGAGCGCGGTGCAAGCGTCAGGATCGTATCGACGTCACGCAATTCGAGGCCCGCGTCCGCGAGCGCATCCAGGGCCAGTCGCTCATGCAGCGCCATGGGCGTCAAATCCGAGATGCGGCCATGTACGGGCTCTGCAATACCCGCAATCATTACACTAGGCATAGGAGGAGATATCCATTTCGCTATTGCGCCGCACGCCGTTGCTTGGTGTAGCGGTTCTCGGGCCGATGGAGGCCGAGATGCTCGCGCAGCGTATGGCCCGAATATTCCGTCCGAAACAGCCCGCGACGTTGCAGCTCCGGAACAACAAGATTGACGAAATCCTCGAAGCCGCCCGGCAAATAAGACGCCTGGATGATGAACCCGTCTGCGGCCTCTGTCGTCAGCCATTCCTCCATCTGGTCGGCAACGTGTTGGGCCGTACCGACGACGGAATAGGATCCGCGTGAACCCGCATAGCGTTCGTAGAGCTGGCGAATGGTAAGTTGCTCTTGCCTGGCGACGCCGCCGACAGTCTTCAGACGGCTCGTGCTGGACCTGGTTTTTTCCGGGATAAGGTGACCGGGAATTGGTTCGTCGACCGACAATCCGGAAAGATCGGCGCCGGAGAGGTCCACACTGATCAGCTCTTTGCCGACATCCGGGTGAATAAGAGATTGCAGGAAATCGAACTTCTCCTGCGCCTCCGACGCGGTCCTGCCCACCGTTGCATTCAGCCCTGCGAGCATCTTCAATTGTCCGGGCTCGCGCCCGAATTTGGCCATCCGTCCCTTGACGTCCTTGTAAAACTCGCGCGCGACCGCCACGCGCTGCTGGGAAAAGAAGATAATTTCGGCGGTCTCGGCACCCAGCTCTTTCCCGTCCTCCGATGCGCCGGCCTGCGCGATGATGGGATAGCCTTGCGGCGGACGCGCAAGATTCAACGGTCCACGAACTGAAAAGAACTTACCCTTGTGATTGAGCTTGTGAAGCTTGCCGGGATCGAAATAGCGGCGGCTCTTGCGGTCGCGGAGAAAGGCATCATCCTCCCAGCTGTCCCAGAGGCCGCGGACGACATGCACGAATTCGCGCGCGCGTTGATAGCGTTCGGCGATATCGTAGTGCTCATCACGGTTGAAGTTGAAGCTTGCCGACGCATTAGCCGACGTCACGACATTCCAGCCGGCGCGGCCGCCGCTGATATGATCGAGGGAGCCGAACAGCCGAGCGACGTTGAAGGGTTCATAGTAGCTCGTTGACGCCGTGCAGACGAGGCCAATTCGTTCGGTTTGCGACGCCGTCGCAGACAGGAGAGTGATCGGCTCGAAATGCGCCATATATTGCGGCCATCGGCTGAGCGCTTCCATGTTGCCGTCGCGCGTCGCCACTGCGTCTGCCATGAAAACGAAATCGAGCTTTGCCCGCTCTGCGGTCTGGGCAAGTTTCAGGAAGTAGGGAAAATTCTGTCCCGCGTCGATTTGCGCATCCGGATGCAGCCATGCGGCGATATGCTGCCCCATGGAGGGGAAATGCGCCCCCAGGGCGAGCTGTCGTTTCGGCTCGGGCATACAGATATCCTCGAACAGTCATCAAAGCTTGAAGCTCCGTTCCCAAGCTAGGTGCAATGGCGGGGATTTGTCGAGCGCAAACGTCCACTATGTGAACGCCGGCACCAGGCGCAGCCTGCCGCTGATTTGAGTGATTTCATCACCAAGCACGTCGAGAATTTCGCTGCGATGTTCCGGCGTCATCCTGGACGCCAGATTGGTCACGCTGATAGCGCCGATGCAATGACAGTCGCGGTTTTGCAGAGCAACGCCAATTCCGGACAGGCGTGGCGGACCATAACCCCGGCTGTAGGCGTAGCCGTTCTTGCGGGATCTCCAGACTTGCGGGGGAAGGCGCTCGGGTCGAAGCCCATGTTCGCGCAACCGCTGCGCATTCTTCCTGATGAAGCCGCCGACTTCAGTTTCCGAGAGGGTGGCCAATATCGCCAGCCCAGTCGCGCCAACGCCAAGCGGCCGCGGCATGCCGATATCAAGCGGCATGGCGCGGGCAGGCGTGGTGCCGATCCTTCGATCAACGACCATGACGTCGTCGCCCTGCCGAATTGCCAGGAAGACAGTATCACCGGTGGCCGCCGCAATGCGCGTCAGCGTGTTTTCACAGATCTCGCGCAGATTGGTGCGCCCGGCGGCAATCATCCCTAGCCGGTGGATTTGCTCGCCGAGCAGATAGCGTTTGTCGTCGTCGCGAACGACAAAGCCCTCCGCGACCAGGCTCGACAGGATGCGATGGACGGTCGGCCGTTCGATGGCGAGCCGTTGGCAGAGATCAACGATACGAAGACCCCGCCGGGAGCCGGCGGCAATTTCCCTCAAAATGTGCGTCGCTCTGACGATCGCCTGAGTACCGGCATAAGCCTTGGGGGCGTTTCTCGGCTTCGGGCGCTGCCGCATTTGCACGTTCCGGATTGCTGTCGGCGCCATTCTAATCGCATGCAATTGCGGTGCAACATACCCTTCGGCCCAATGACCACATTATGGACGTCACGCGTAGACAGTGAGCAGACCCGGTCCTACGCTGATATTTCACGCTTTTGCGAGCGATCCATTCAGCGAGCCTAAATCATGCTGAACCGAAGAAGACTTCTGTCTGCAGCCGTAGCCACGTCCGCACTGTCGCTCGGGGTGCGCCCCTCGATCATGAGGGCGGCAGACGATTACCCGAACCGGCTTATCCGTATCATTGTGGGTTACGCCACCGGCGGCAATGTCGATGTTCCGGCCCGGCTGTTCGCGCCGGAACTGCAACGAATTCTCGGCGTGCCTGTCATCATCGAAAATCGGCCCGGCGCGAGCGGCGTCACTGCGGCAGAAGCCCTCGTACATATGCCGCCGGACGGCTACAACATCATTTGGGCGACTTCAGCCAGTCATAGCGTCTCGGTGGTGGCGTTGGCGCCGCTGCCGTTCGACCCGGTGAAGGATTTTTCGCCGATCACGCTGATCAGTGAAGACCCCAATGTGATCGTCTGCACGAGCGATTTTCCAGCCGCCAATTCGATCGGCGCGTTCCTGGCTTACGTGAAAGCCCATCCCGGTACGCCGATTGGAACATCAGGCCCCGCCACTTCGGGAAGGTTCGCCGTTGAATTGATGCGTCCCAAACTGGGTGTCCAGCTGACCGTCGTGCCTTATAAGTCCACAGGCCCGCTTTTGACCGATCTTGCCGGAAAGCACATTCCGCTCGGGATCATGGGGGCTTCGACCGCGGTACCATTCATCAAGGAAAAGAGCATTCGCGCGATCGCGATGACCAGCATCAAGCGCTCTCGGGTATTGCCCGATATTCCGACTTTCGATGAGACGGTATCCAAGGGATTTGACGCGGTGGCGTGGAGCGCATTGTTCGCGCCGCCGGCAACGCCAGCGCCGATTGTGCGGAAGCTGAACGCGGCCATGAGGGAGACCGCCGAGCTGCCGGCCATCAAGAAGTGGTTCGGCGAATCCGGGTTGGAAGTACCGATGAGCTCTCCGGAGGAGCTGACCGCCTTCATGAGGGCGGACATCGAGAAATGGGTTCAGGTCGCCAAGGACAACAATCTGAAGATCGAGATGCAGTAGCCGACCACCGGAATTTGAACGGTCGGTGGACATGGGCAGCGGCCCAAGCAGAGCTGCATTGGCCTTATGCGTCCTCCCTTCCCGGTAGGCCCTAGCGGGACGACCGCCTGTCATGCTTTGATGGGTTTGGATTGATGCCTGAACATAAGCCGCGGAAAGCGGCGGTTAGCGGCGGTGCCGCCGGCTCTATGAAGCCGAGGGGGAGGACTGCATTGGGAAAGCCTGGCCGTACGATGCTGGCCAAGATCTGGGACCAGCATGTCATCGCTCGCTTGAGCGAAGATACGGATCTTCTGCACATCGATCGACACCTTTTGCACGACCTCGGGGGCTCGCGCGGACTGCTCGATGTCAAGAACAGGGGTATGAATGTCCATAGTCCGGAGTTGACCTTTGCGACACCGGACCATGCCATTTCCACGGCGCATGGCCGGGCCGGCACCAGCAAAATCGGCCAGGAGCTGTTGACGACTCTGCGGGTGGAGACCTCGGCCAGCGGCATCCGGCTCTTCGACATTGATCAACCCGGGCAGGGTATTGTCCACGTCATCGGTCCCGAACTCGGGTTAAGCTTACCAGGCTGCACGATCGTCTGCGGCGACAGCCACACCTGCACCCATGGCGGGTTGGGCGCGCTCGCTTTCGGGATCGGATCGAGCGAGCTGACACATGTGCTGGCGACGCAGGCGCTGATCCAGCGCCGGCCTAAGACCATGCGGGTGAGGTTTGAAGGCAAGCTTCCTCCTGGTGTCACGGCCAAGGATCTCATCCTTGCACTGATCGGGCATATCGGGGCAGCCGGTGGCACCGGCCATGCCGTCGAATATGCCGGCAGCGCCATTCGGGACATGCCGATCGAGGGCCGGCTCACCATTTGCAACCTGTCGATCGAACTCGGCGCCAAGATGGGCATGGTTGCGCCGGATGAGAAAACGTTCGAGTTCCTGCGTGGTCGGCCATACGCCCCGCAGGGCAGGATGTGGGAGCAAGCGGCCAATGCGTGGCGCCAGCTTCCAAGCGACCCGGATGCGATCTTCGACAAGGAAGTCGTCATCGACGTCGAAAAGCTCATCCCTCAGGTGACCTGGGGTATCAGCCCGGAGCATGTCATCGGGGTCGACGGCCATATTCCCGATCCACAGTCTGTCGACGATCCCGCGCACCGGACGGCCATCGAGACGGCGCTCGACTATATGGGGCTGAAAGGTGGGGCGCCGATCGCGGGCACGCCTGTCGACTGGGTCTTCATCGGTTCATGCACCAACAGCCGGTTGAGCGACCTGCGTGCAGCCGCGGAGATTGCGCGGGGTCGCAAGGTGGCCCCAGGCGTGCGGGCCTGGGTGGTACCGGGCTCGGAAAACGTCAAACGCGAGGCGGTTGCCGAGGGCCTGGACAAGGTCTTTACGGAAGCCGGCTTCGAGTGGCGCGAACCCGGCTGTTCGATGTGCCTTGCCGCCAATGGTGAGACCGTGGGGCCCGGCCAGCGCTCGGTTTCCACGTCGAACCGGAATTTTGTCGGCCGCCAGGGGCCGCGGGCGCGTACCCATCTGGCGAGCCCGGCGAGCGCTGTAGCCGCCGCGATCGCCGGCGCGATCGCCGACGTCCGGACCATGAGGCGCTGATCATGCCGAAACCATTCAACAAGCTCACCGCCATCGCCGCGCCGATCATGCGCAGCAATATCGATACTGACGTCATCATCCGGATCGAACGCCTGGTCGGAAATTCGGTGCGCGGCTCGCTCGGCAAATGGGCGTTCGGCTCGCTACGCTATCTGCCAGACGGATCGGAGAACCCTGCGTTCATTTTGAATCGCGAGCCGTACCGGCAGGCCGAGATCCTCGTGACCGGGCCGAATTTCGGCTGTGGCTCTTCCCGTGAAGGAGCGGTCTGGTCGCTGCAGGAGATGGGCATCCGCGCCATCATAGGCTCTGGCTTCGGCGATATATTCTTCGCCAACTGCTTTCAGAATGGAATTCTCCCCATCGTCGTCGACAAGGAAATGGTCAATTCGCTGGCGGCCGACCTCGAGGCGACGCAGGGGGCAGGGCGCGTCAGTGTCGACCTCGAGGCGCAAACGATACTCTCGCCATCCGGTAAGCACTATACTTTTGAGATCGATCCGCGCCGGCGCGAAGGTCTATTGCAGGGCCTCGACGAGGTCGCACTGACGTTGCAGCGCGACGATGAAATCCGTGCTTTTCAAGCGGCGGATCGTGAGGCCCGCCCCTGGATTCATTTTGCGGGGAAATCGGCATGAATGATCGATCCAACATGGTCAAAATCGCCGTAGTCGGTGGCGAGGGCATCGGCCCCGAGGTGACCACGCAGGCGCATCGCATCCTCAACTGGTTCGCGGCCAATCGGGGCGTGCCCATGACGCTGCGCGAAGCACAGTATGGCCTTATTCCTTATCTCAAGACCGGGAAGGTCTTGCCGGAAGATACGGTCGAGGCGATGGACGAGGCGGACGCTATCCTGTGGGGCGCCACCGGGGGACCCGAGACCAAGGAGGTACCGCCGGCGGCGCGCAAGGCCGGAAGCTTGCTGTCGCTGCGTAGCAAATACGATCTCTATGCGAACCTGAGGCCGATCGTCGCCAATCCAGCGCTGGCGGATTCGGCACCGCTGAAGGCGGAAGTCCTCAAAGGGGTCGATTTCGTCATTATCCGCGAACTCACGAGCGGCATCTATTTTGGCGAGCCGCGCGGCATCGAAACTCTGCCTGACGGACAACGCCGCGGATTCAACACCGAGCAATACACCACCAATCAGATACGACGCGTCGCGCGCGCAGCCTTCGAGTTGGCACGGACGCGGCGGAACAAGGTTTGCTCGGTCGACAAGGCCAATGTGCTCGAGACCAGTGTGGTCTGGCGCGAGGAGGTGATCAGGCTTCACAAGGAGGAATTCTCCGACGTTGAACTCACGCATCTCTATGTCGACAACGCCGCCATGCAGATCGTGCGCGAACCGCGGCAATTCGATGTGATGGTAACCGGAAACATTTTCGGCGACATCCTTTCGGATTGCGCAGCGATGGCCTCGGGGTCGCTGGGCATGTTGCCTTCGGCGTCGCTCGGACCGGTCGATCGTTTCGGCCGACGCAAGGCGCTTTATGAACCGGTTCATGGCAGCGCGCCCGACATCGCGGGCAAGTGCATTGCCAATCCGCTGGGCTCCATTCTAAGCGTCGCGATGATGCTCCGTCTGACATTGAACCGGCCCGAGGACGCGGATCTGTTGGAGAAGGCTGTGGCGACAGCACTTGCGGCCGGCGCCAGGACCGCCGATATTGCCGAGCCGGGCGCGAAGAGGCTCTCCACCATCGAGATGGGCGACGCGGTCCTGAGCGCACTCGATAAGGTTGCGGGCAAGGAAAGGGAGCACGCCTGATGGTCCATGTTTCCAGACGTTCCGCGCTGACAATTGTTGCAGCCGGCGGTGCCGCGATTGCCGCGCGAAGAGCGTGGGCCGCAGACGCCAGCGGCCGCGTGATCTATCCGGTAGCCGTTCCGGTCTATCAGACGCAATTCGTGGCTGACAGGATCGGATATTTCAAGGAGGCCGGGCTCGACTGCAGGCTGATCCAGGGCGGCAGTGGCGTGAAGACGCGCGAGATCATTGCCTCTTCACAGGGCGATATCGGCATCGGCGATATCACTCACCCGATGCAGCTCAGTAATCATGGCCGCGCCGGACGGGTCCTGATGCCGGTCGATACGCGTTCGAGCTCGGTGATGTTCATTGTCCGAAAGGACCTCAAGGATCAGGGCATCAATACGCTCGAAGCCTTTACGGAATGGAAGCGGCCCGATGGCCGCAAGCCGATCGTCTCGGTCTCGTCCCTTGGCGGGACCAATCACGTCTGGGCCTCCTATTACATGGAGACCATGGGTCTCGATCAGAAGGTGACCTGGATCGGAACAGGCAATGTCGACACCATGCTGGGTTCGCTGAAGTCGAAGCAGGTCGACATACTCGTCAGCTCGTTATCGTTGCTGAACGAGTGCAGGGAGCAGGGATGGGGTGAGCTCCTGTTCGACGGTACAGATGAGGCGATCTGGAACAAATATATTGGCGGCAAGGTGCCGGTAACGTCTCATTTCACCCTGCAATCCACGATCGACAAGGACCCGGCCAAGATGCAGGCCTTTGTCACGGCGCTGTGGCGGGCGACGCAATGGATCAAGGCGCATACGCCGGAGCAAATCTATGACGCCATCGAGCCCTATGTCGGCAGCACATCCCGCGGCGCCAATCTTCTGGAGATCACGGCGCTGCAGAAAGTCGTGGATTATGACGCGACGATCAACGCCGCCGACTTTGCGCGTGGCGAGAAGGTATGGTTCCGGGAAATGACGGGCATCAAGCCACTGACCATTGCGGATGTTGTCAGCCCGGCCTTCGTTGAGGCGGCACGTAAGGCATATCCGGGTTGAACATGCAGCCGACGACTGCGACGCCGTTGGCTCGACCGCCGGAAACCCGGCGGATCGAGGTCAGCGGATTGAGTAAATCGTTTCAACTGGCCGGTACGGCGATCGAAGCGGTTCGCGACGTGTCCTTTGGCGTGCGGCGCGGCGAATTTGTTGCACTGCTGGGGCCCTCCGGTTCCGGCAAAAGCACCGTCCTCAATATGATTGCCACCCTGGTCCGGCCGAGCAACGGTGAAATCCTGATCGACGGCAAGCCAGTCGTGACCGGGAAGGCAACACCGAATGTCGGATATGTGTTTCAACGTGACACACTGTTTCCCTGGCGCACCGTGGCTGACAATATCGGTTATGGGCTGCAATTGGCCGGCCTGCCGGAGCGCGAGCGGGAGGAGCGGATCGCTGCCTGCGTCATGCAGGCAGGCCTCAAAGGTTTTGAGCACGCCTATCCGTCGGCATTGTCGGGCGGCATGCGGCAACGCGCGGCGCTGATGCGTACTCTGGTGGTCGAGCCTCAAATCCTGCTGATGGATGAACCGTTCGGCGCACTCGATACCCACACCAAGATCGACATGCATGAAGTGCTGTTGCGGATTTGGGAGCGAGAACAGCAGACGGTTTTGTTCGTCACACACGACCTCGGCGAGGCGTTGACGCTTGCCGACCGCATCATCCTGTTCTCTGCCCGACCGGGCAGAATCAAGGATATGTTCGAGGTGGATTTTGCCCGACCGCGCGACGCCGTCAAAGTGCGTGAGACGCCGCGCTATGCCGAGTTGTTTCAGCACATATGGCACTCGCTCGGCGAAGAGTTCGTCAAGGGCCGCAGCGCATGAAGGGGCATCGCGGCCTGAATACGGTTGCCTGGCAGGCCGCGATCTGCGTCGTTGTGTTGTCGGTGTGGCAGTGGGGATATGACCTGCATACCAGACTGCCCTGGCTGGTGCCGGATCTGCTTGATCCCTATTTCATCTCAAAACCATCCCAGATTTTCGACAATTTCCTGATCCTGAGCTGCATCAAGTCCAAGCTCGGCGTATTCAACGGCTGGATGAACGGTGATTTTGCAAAATGCCTGGCCCGCAATGAAAACAATCTCTGGATCGCTACGGCGGTGACGCTGAAGAATACGTTCTTCGGTTTTGTCACGGGCGTGGCGAGCGGCTTTGTCGCCGGATTGATCCTCGGACGTTCCGATCGGCTCAGTGCGATCTTCCAGCCCTTTATCACCGCCGTGAACTCGATTCCGCGGATTGCGCTGGCGCCGATCATCGTGCTTGCCTTTGGCATCGGGGATACGTCGAAGATCGTCACTTCCTGGATCGTCGTGGTTTTTTTGGTGTTCTTCAACACATTTGAGGGTGCGCGCTCGATCGATGAGGGCTTTGTCAATGCCGCGCGTCTGCTCGGCGCCAGCGAATGGCAGATTACTCGCACGGTCGTTGTCCCTTCGACCATGGCCTGGGTCTTCGCTTCGCTTACGCCAGCTATCTCCTTTGCCCTGATCGGCGTGATCGTGGGTGAATTCATCGGCGCGGAACGCGGTATCGGCCGTCTGATCATTGAATCCGAGGCGCGGGGTGAGGCGTCGGGCATGATGGTCGCCGTTGTCGTGCTGATGCTGGTGGGCGTTGTGCTGTCCACATTGATCTGGAGGCTACAGGCCTATCTGTTGCGCTGGCAGCAGCACCACCGCGCGGAGTAAACTCGCGCGGTAGTATGCATAGGAACGTGGAGGCATGTATGGCTATACAGATGTACGGGTTCTGGCGGTCGCTCGCCTCGTTTCGGGTCAGGGTCGCGCTGAAATTGAAGAGCCTGCCTTTCGAGGAAACGCCCATCGATATCTTATCCGGTGAGCAGTTCAAGCCCGGCTATGACGCCATCAACGCCGAGCGTGTGGTGCCGACCTTCATTCATGACGGGCATTCGGTGTTTCAATCGCTCGCCATCATCGAATATATCGAGGACATCAAGCCCGAACCGCGGCTGATCCCTGCCGACCCGAAGGAGCGCGCCTACGCGCGCTCGCTCGCCCTGATGACGGTTGCCGATGCACATCCGTTGGTAACGCCACGGGTTCGCCAACATCTCGCAAAGACCTTCGGCGCGGATGCGCATGCGATCGAGCAATGGGGCAGGCACTGGACGACCGAGGGGCTCGCCACCTATGAGCGGCTCCTGGCGCGCCGGGCCCCGGCGCCATTTGCTCTTGGCGCGGAGCCAGGACTTGCCGATATCTGCATCGCCGGCCAGGTGGTCGGCGCGCATTTTCTCAAGCTGGATCTGTCAGCGTTCCCGATCGTCGCCAAGTTGGCCGAGCACTGCTTCGCGCTGCCCGCCTTTGCCAGCTCACATCCCTTCGAGCAGCCGGGCTACAAGTCGGCCAAGGCGCATTGATCACGGGTCGAGACCGAGCACGCGCGCTGCGTTGCCGCCGACGATCTGCGCCAGCGTCACCTCGTCCATGCCCTCCACGCCGGCGACGTGGCCGATTGGATTATATTCGGCCATGTCGAAGGGATAGTCGGTGCCCATCACGATGCGATCGGGCCCGAACACATCGATCAGATAAGCCAGCTGGTGATAGGTGAAGACGACAGTGTCGAGATAGACCTGCCGCAGATAGGTTGTCGGCGGCAACGGCAGATCGGCGTGACAATCACGCCGTGCGCCCCAAGCGTGATCGATCCGCCCCGAATAGCTCGGAAGATAGCCGCCGCCGTGTACGGCCATCAACTTCAGCTCGGGGAAACGCGCCAACGTCCCCGAGAAGATCAGGTTATGAAGCGCGAGCGTTGTGTCCAGCGGATTTCCGAGCACGTTGCTGAAATAGTAGTGGGTTAGCCGCTGGCCTTGGGTAAATCCGTTCGGATGCATCATAATGAATGCGCCAAGCTGTTCAGCCCTCGCGAAGAACGGCCGAAATTTCGGGTCGGAAAGCTCTTGACCGTCGACGTTGGTCAGGATCTCGACGCCCTTCAGCTTCAACGTGCCCATGATATAGTCGAGCTCACGCACCGCGAGCTCCGGCTCTTGCAGCGTGACGACGCCGAGTCCTACAAACCGGTCGGGCTTACGCGCGCAAAATTCCGCGACACCGTCATTGGCCAGTCGATGCGCAGATTCTCCGATCTTGGGATCGACCGTGTAGTAGCACTGGCCCGGTGCCGGTGCGATCACCTGGATGTCGATGCCCATCCGGTCGAGATGGGTCAGCCGCCGATCCATCGTGGTCATTACCTCGCGCACGTCTTTTTCCTGCTGCGCGTTGACCTCCTTCGTGGGGTCATCGGCGAAATGAGCAAGGGGAATGCGGTTCATATCGACATGGGGCTGCGCCACGGCGGCAGCTTGGGGAACGACGATATGCGCATGAATGTCGATGGTCGGAGTGGAGGGGCGGCGGGCCAGGCCGTCGGCGTCGTGGATGCGGGCGGCAGTGCGGCCGTAGCGGTTTTTGCTTTCGATCATTTGATGAGCCTGTCGTTGTACTGAAAACTGGGGCGCCTCGCGGGCGTTGATTACGATTTGGCCTGCCGTTGGGGCCAACGGGTCGATATTGCGGTGGCGTCAGCGTCGCCAAGGCCCGCCGCTTCTGCCTCTTCGAAACAGGCGAGCGCGCTGGCGGCCACTGGCAGCTCGGCGTGGAGCGTCTTTGCGAATTGAACTGCGGTTGCCAGGTCCTTCTTGGCGGCGTTAAGGCCGAAGGCGGTCGCGCCCAGCGGTTCACCGGCCAAAACCTTGGCGATCACGGCGCCGCGCCCTTTCATCGCTGTAGGCGTGCCCGCGGTGTCGGACATGATATCGATCAACCGGTCAGCAGGCAGATTGAGCGGCTTGCAGATCGTCAGGGATTCTCCCAGCGCCTGCCAATAGACCAGCAGTGGAAGATTGATCGCAAGCTTCACGGCGGAACCCGCGCCGAGCGCACCGACATGCTCGATCCGACGGCACAGCTGCTCCAACACCGGCATCGCGCGAGTGACGTTCGCTCTCTCACCGCCAACCAGCGCGAACAGCTTGCCTTCCTTGGCTGGAACAGTGCTGCCGCCGACGGGGCTCTCCACAAACGCCGCGCCGCGCTGAGAAACGGACGCACCGATGCTCTGCATCGTGTCCGGGCGAACCGTGCTCATGTCGATAATGAGCTTGCCGGTGAGTTTAGCCGTCAGGATGCCGTCGGAGCCTCGATAGACTGCCTCGCTCGCGGCATCGTTCAGCAGCATCACAACGACGGCATCGCAACCCTCAACGAGTGCAGCCGGCGTTGGAAAATCCTTCGCACCCGCGTCCGTGAGCGGCTTGGTCTTGGCCTGATTTCGGTTCCAGACCCCCACCTCATGTCCGACCGCCATCAAACGCTGCGCGATCGCAGCTCCCATCCGTCCCGTTCCGCATACGCCGATCATCATTGCTTAACCTCAGCTTCAAGAGTGGATTGTTGACTTAGTGTGCGCGGTACACACCGAGATTTTGGGCGATCAATTCTTCATTGTCTTGCAATTTGTTGGCCTGGCCGGCAAAGACGCAGCGCCCGGTGTTCAAAATGACCGCGGCATCGGCGACATCGAGTGCGAGCTTGAGATTCTGTTCGACCAGGACGATGGACTGCTTTTCCCGTTTCAGGCGGCTGATGGTCCGGCCGACTTCGGCCACGATCAGCGGCGCAAGGCCTTCCGAAGGCTCGTCGAGCAGGAGAACACGCGGATTTCCCATTAGCGCGCGTCCAATTGCCAGCATCTGCTGCTCGCCGCCGGAAAGCGTACCGGCGAACTGAGTGTGGCGCTCGCGCAATCTTGGAAAGAGGTCGTAGATGCCGTCCAAAGTCCACGGGGCAGTGCCGGTGTCCCTTCGCTGCGCAGCTACGATCAGATTTTCACGTACAGTGAGTGAGGGAAAGACGCGGCGACCCTGGGGTACCAGGCCAATTCCGAGATGCGAGATGCGTTCCGGCGTCAGGCCTGCGATCGGATCGCCATACAACGTTATCTCACCCTCCCGCGGCGCGAGAAGGCCGATGATCGTGGAGATGCAGGTCGTCTTGCCTGCGCCGTTACGTCCCAACAGCGCCAGAACGGCGCCGGGCGCCAGCGAAAAGCTGACACCATGCAGGATATGGCTGTCGCCGTAGAATGCATGGACGTTGGTCAGGCTGAGCGCGTCAGACACCAAGATAAACCTCCCGCGTTCGTTCATCGGCGATCACGGCATCGCGTTGCCCATCGACGATCACCCGGCCGTAATTGAGGAGCGTCACCGTTTCCGCCAGGTCGAGCGCCGTATCCATATCGTGCTCGATCATGATCAGCGTCGTCTCGCGCGAGATCGACGCAATCAGCGACTTCACCGTCGCCCGCTCCGTATTCGAAAGGCCAGCGAGCGGCTCGTCCAGGAGGAGCACGCGGGGCTGTTGAGCGAGGGCGACCGCCAGCTCGACACGTCGCCTCTCTCCGTAGGCGATATCCGAAATTGGGTGGTCGGCAAGATGAAGAAGTCCGACTGCGTCCAGCGCGCGCCGGGCTTCGGTCTTGAGATCTGGGTAGGAAGCCATCGGTCGCCACATCTGCCAGCGCGAAGGCCGTAGTCCCAACAGGCCCAGCGAGACGTTGTGCTCAAGGGTGTTGTCGGCAAACAAGGTAATGATCTGATAGGTTCGCGATAGTCCGCGATGCGCGCGCCGGTAGGGCGGGAGATAGGTGATATCGGCGCTAAATAGACGGATCGTTCCCGAATTTGGCCGGAGATCGCCGCTGATCTGATTGAACAGCGTCGTCTTGCCGGCCCCGTTCGGACCGATGATCAGCCGTCGCTCGCCAGCGCGCACGGCGAGCGAGACATCCTGAGTGACGGTCAGCCCGCCGAAGGCTTTCTTCAGGTTGGCGACTTCAAGCGCATATTCGGATGGCGCGGTCATCGCGGCGCTCCGCGTCGTCCCGCGATCAGTCTGCTGAAGCCGGGGACGATGCCCGTCGGCATCACGAGAACGATGAAGAGGAACACGAGCCCGAGCAGCATGTTCCAGCGCTCGATATAGGCGGAGGCGTAGTTTTTCAGAAGCAGCACCAGTGCCGCGCCGACTGCTGGGCCGCCCAGGGTGCCGGATCCGCCGGCGATGACGCCAAGCAAAGCCTCAGCCGAGCTCGTGATCGAAAGCGAGGAGGGATGGATGTATTTATGGTAGTAAATGTAAAGCAAGCCGGATACGCCGCCCCAGAAGCCGGCATAGATGAAGGTGATCCAGCGGATCAGCCAGGGATTGAAACCGAGCGCCGCCATCCGGCGCGGCTGGTCGCGCACGCCCTTCAATGAAGATCCGAAAGCGGACGAGACGAAGACCATCATCATCAGGAAGGCAACGGTCGCCATAATCAGGGCGAACCAATAGAACGCCACAGGATTGTCCAGTGAGATGCCGAACGGCGCGGGTCGTGTGAGGCCGGTGATGCCGTTGTCGCCGTTGGTCACGTTGGACATGCGATAGGCGAGGCCCCACAACACCTGCGAGAGCGCAAGCGTAATCATGAGAAAGCCTAGCCCCGAGGCGCGCAGCGCGATTACGCCGAAGAAAGCCGCCATCGCGATAGTACCGGAAATCGCGATCAGCGCCGCAGTGCCATGGCCGAAGCCGTATCGGCTCGTCAGCAATGCGGACATATAGGCGGCGACGCCGAGATACGAGGCGTGTCCGAGCGACGTCATGCCGCCAAAGCCGACCAGCAGATTTAGGCTGAGAGCGAAGATCGCTGCGATCAGGATCTGGCTGGCCAGGTTGATGTAAAAATCTCCCGCCAGGAAAGGCGGCAGAAGCAGCGATCCGCCAAGCAACGCTGCGCCAACCCACTTCATGCACCGACGCGCCCGAACAAGCCCTGCGGCCGGAATGCGATGACGACGATCATCGGCAGGAACAGGATGATGTAGGCGAGTTCCGGAAACAGCGCCGTGCCGAATGTGTAGATGAAGCCAATAATGAAGCTGCCAACAAATGCGCCGAGCAGGCTTCCGATCCCGCCCAGGATGACGACGATCAGTGCGAGCGGCAGCATGTCCGCGTCCAATCCCGGATAAGCAGAAAGGATCGGGCCGCCGAGCACGCCGGCCGCTCCGGCAATTCCTGCGCCGAGACAGAACACGATCGTGAACAGATTTGACACGGGGATGCCGACCGCGCGAGCCATTTGCCGGTCATCGACGCCCGCGCGGATCATCGCGCCGAGCCGCGTCCGCTCAAGCAGGAAGTACAGCAGGACGGCGGCGATAATGGCGAGGCCGACCAGCACCAAGCGATAGGTCGGGAAAACGAAGCCGAACAAGCGCGTCGGAGCTTGCAGATTTTGCGGCGTCGGCACGGGAATGGAGTCGCCACCCCAGATCATCAGACAAGCATCGGAAATGATGAAGGACATGCCGAGCGTCACCAGCACCTGCCCGAGCGGATTGCCCTTCAGCCGCGTCAGCACCAGGCGTTCGAACAGGCCGCCGATCGCCGCGACGCAGGCCCCTGCACCGAGCGCCGTCACCCAGATGTTCAAGCCGTCAATCGATCGAAGCGCGGTTGCGGCAAGATAGGTACCCAGCATGAAGAACGCGCCATGTGTCAGGTTAGCCAGCCTCATCAGCCCGAAAATCAGCGAAAAGCCGGACGACAGCAGGAACAGTAGACCGCCGAGCGAAAAACTGTTGAGACCCTGGATGATCCAAAACTGCATCGTCGGCCGATTTTGCTCATGGCAGCTTGCAAGATTGCGTCGCGTTGTGCTGCAGACTAGGGTTCCAGGTTTTTGGCCGGCGGATAATCTCGCGAATAGACGGGATTCTTGAGGAAGGCGGTCTTGTCGTAGGTCCAGAACTGGGTGACGTCCGGATAAGTCTTGATGACCGAGTTCACCAGCCGTCCGTCGCTTTTCGTCACCTTGCGGATATAGACATTGCCGACCGCGTCGCCGAATTCGTCGAATTTGATCATGCCGCGAATGGTATCGGCATTGCTGCCGCGGATCGCGGCCACCAGCGCCTTCCTGTCCTCGACGTTGCCCTTGGTCGTCTTCAAGGCAGCCTCGAGGACTTGACCTGATACATAGGTGCTTCCGGCATAATACCCCGGATCGTATTTGAACTGCTTGCGGAAGGCCGGCGCGAATGCCTTGTTCAAGGGATTGTCCAACTCGGCGGAATACCAGCTTGTGGTCAGGATTCCGAGCGCTTCATCGCCCATGTTACGCAACACCGACTCATCGAGCGCCGTCATGCCGCCGATGACGGCCATCTTGTCCTTGAGGCCGTATTCGATGAATTGCCGCAGGAAACGGAAGCCGTTCGAGCCGGCGGTGCCGAGGAAGATCGCGTCAGCCGGCTTCACCTGCGCGACATAGCTGCCGTAGTCGGGGGTCGCCAGCGGAGTAAATATCTTCTGGATGATCTTGCCGCCATTGTCCTCGAAGACGCGCTGGAAGCCTGCACACATTTCGTGGCCGTAGGCGAAGTCGTCGGCGATTGTGACGATTTTCTTGTACTTCAGTTCCTTCGCGGAATATTCGGCAAGCGGATAGGCGCATTGCGCTGACGTCGACGTCAGCCGGACGAACCACGGGCTCGGGTGACGCTGCGTCATGTCTTCGGCGGCGGCCACACCGAGCGTGGGCATCTCCTTTTCGGTGAGGTAGTCGGCGATCGCGAGCGCTTCGAATGCGGCGAGCGGACCTATGATGCAATGGACATTGTTTTTCTCGATCAACTCCTGCGCCTTGGTGCGGGCTGTGGCGGGAACGCCGGCCGTGTCAGCCACGATCAGTTCGGCCTTGCGGCCCGCCAGCGTGTTGTCACGCTCCTTCAGGAACATCGTCAGCGCGAGATCCATGTCGATGCCGCCGGAGGCGAGGGGGCCAGTCTTGGCCGCTAGCAGGCCGATGCGGATTGGCTCGCTACCCTGGGCAAAGACGAGATTGGGAGCAGCCAGACTGGCGACGCCCGCGCCGGCAACGCCGTTGACGAATTGTCGCCGCGATATCGTCATGAATATCCTCCCCGTGACGCTACGACTGATGATCGAATTTGTTCTTATTGCTTGAGCGATTTATCCGACGGATGCCGTAAATGATCAAGTGATAACCACGCGACGGATCGATGTGGCGTCAATTTCACCGCCTCCGTTCTTGGTTGCAGCGCTGGCTTGGTGCAGTGCGATAGTGGGTCGGGCGTAACGGCTCCGCCTAGGATTTCGCCGACTTGATGATGGTCTTTTTCAGCACCTCGAACACCGAGGCGGTGTCCTGGTCGCCCAATCCCATTGCCATTGCTTCGGTGTAGACCGGCTGCGTCAGGGTGAAGAGAGGTGTGTCGCAGCCGACGTCGTCAGCGAACTCGGCGATGATAGCCATGTCCTTCTTCCAGGTCGAAACCTTCATGGTTGCCGGCTCGTAGCTGCGCTCGACCATCATCGGTGCGCGTAGCTGGAACATCCGCGAACCACCGGCACCGGGGCCGACCATGTCGACGACCATCTTCGGATCAAGCCCAGCGCGCTCAGCAAGCAGCATCGCTTCCGCTGCCGCGACGTTGTTGATCGCGACCAAGTGGTTGGCGACGAATTTCATCCGGCTGCCATTGCCGTAGCGGCCGAGATCGGCACTTTGCTTGGCAAAATCGGCAAACAAACCCATGCACTTCTCGATCGCTTGGCTGTCGCCGCTGGCATAGACCACGAGATCGCGAAGTTTGGCCTGCGCGCCGGTTCCGCTGAGCGGACAATCCAATGGGATGTGACCCGCTGTCTGGAGGATGGCTTGGAAGCGCAGTTTGTCGGCGAGGCTGAGCGTACTGAGTTCGATGACAATTCTAGGCGGCTGGCCGCCACCTGCGATTTCCCGTGCGACCTTTTCCACGGCTACGGGCGTTGGAAGGCTGGTCATGATGACAGGGGCGTCGCGGGCGAGCTGGACGACGTTGTCTGCAATCACGACGCCGGCGCGTGCGAGCTCGGCATTTTTCGCCGCATCGATATCGAAACCGATCACACGCCATCCGCGTTCGACCAGATTGCGTGCGATCGCGCTGCCCATGATGCCGAGACCCGCGATTCCAACGGTCTTGTCCATGCCTGTTTGCTTCCACCCGTTGATTTTCGATTGACGGGCAACGCCGCCCGCGCCTTAATCAGTGATCACGCGATAAACAATCGCCAAGTAAATTCAGGCGGTCAAGCGGGTTTCGAAGCGACAGGAACCTTCGCTATCGTAACGGATGAGAAAGCAGGGAACGCCACATGGCGGGTGTAGGTCAAAAGCCGATCGCAGGCCAGGCCGTGGCGTTGGGTTCGGACGATCGCGCCTTTGCGGCCATGACGACCCGCGCCAACGCCCTTATCCCCCAGCTTCGAGACCGCGCGGCGCGGACCGAAGAACTGCGTCGGTTGCCGCCGGAGACGGAGCGCGATCTGCATGAAGCGGGCCTGTTCAGGGTCGTTCAGCCGAAGCGGGTCGGTGGCTCTGAATTCGACTACGTCGCGCTTGTCGATTGCGCCGAACTGCTTGGCAAAGGCGACGCTTCCGCGGCCTGGAATTTCGCCAACCTGGCCAGTCACCACTGGATGCTGGGCATGTTCGACAAGCGAGCACAGGACCAGGTCTGGAACAAGGATCCCGACACGTTGATCGCGTCCTCCTTCATTTTTTCAGCCGGCCGCGCGCACAAGGTGGAGGGCGGCTACCGGCTGCGCGGCAGTTGGCCGTTCTCTTCCGGCGTGGCTTCCTGCGAATGGAACATGCTTGCCAGCGTGGTTTCCTCCGACGACGAGGCTGACGGCATCGAGTACCGCATTTTCCTGCTGCACAAGAACGACTACAAGATCACCGACACGTGGAATGCGGTGGGGCTCCGCGGCACCGGATCCAATGACGTCGAGGTCAAGGATACTTTCGTGCCCGAGGCGCTCTCGGTTGCGGTGAGCGACCTCGTCGGTGGACCGACGCCGGGCAGCGCCGTCAATCCGAACGCACTTTATGCACTGCCGGTGTTCTCGCTGTTTCCCTACGTGCTGTCAGGCGTGGCGCTCGGCAACGCCCAGGCCTGTCTCGACGACTATATCGATGTCGCCCGATATCGGGCCTCAACCTACAATCGCGCCCGGCTTTCCGATATGCAGAGCACGCAGATCAAGATCGCCGAAGCATCTGCTAAAGTCGACGCTGCTCGCCGGATCATGCGGTCGAACTGCATCGAGGCCATGGCCGATGCACGGCGCGGCCATATTCCGGATATGGCTGCAAAGACCAGGCTGCGACGCGATGGAGCGTTTTCCGTGAATCTCTGTACCGAGGCGGTATCGCTGTTGTTTTCGGCGAGCGGCGCGCGTGGATTGTTTACGGTTGGCGTGTTACAGCGTCAGTTTCGCGACGCCCATGCCATCAATTCCCACTTTGCGTTCAACTTCGATGCGGCCGGTGCCAACTACGGCCGGGTGGCGCTCGGCCTGCCGTCCGAAAACCTGACGCTTTGAGGCCAGTGAATGAACGACGCGCCCAAGCATCCTATCGGTCCGGACCCAGCCAACGAGCTAGCCAGCGATCATTCACCGATCGATCCCCGGGATTTTCGCAACGCGCTCGGCACTTACGCGACGGGGGTCACAATCATCACGGCTGCCGGCGCTGACGGTAGACCATATGGGATCACTTGCAACTCCTTTGCCTCTGTGTCGCTCAATCCCCCGCTGGTGCTCTGGAGTCTGGTGCTGTATTCCTCGAGCCTAAGCGCATTCCAGAATGCGAGCCATTTTGCGGTCAATGTGCTTGGCATTTCGCAGGAGGCGCTCGCCAACAGATTTGCCAAATCGTCGGACGACAAGTTTGTCGGCGTCGATTGGAAGCCGGGGCTTGGTGGAGCGCCACTGCTCGCCGAGAGCGTTGCGAACTTCCAGTGCCGTGCAGCCAATCGCTATTACGGCGGGGATCACGTGATTTTCCTCGGCGCGGTCGAGGCCTATTCCTATAACGGCAAGGAGCCGCTGTTGTTTGCCCGCGGCGGCTACGGCCAATTCGTTGCCGCCGCTGACCGCCAGACGGCCGACAAGAAATCATGAGAAAGAAAGCTTTACCTCGGCGCGCGCGACCCAAGCAGAGGCGGCTTTCGCCCGAAGACCGCCGCAAGGAGTTTGTCGCCAAGGCGACCGAATTCTTCTCGGAAGATGGGTTTGGCGGCGGGACGCGCGACCTTGCGCGCCGGCTCGGGGTGACCCAGCCGTTACTCTATCGGTACTTTCCCTCGAAGGACGATTTGATCAAGGAAGTCTATCGCACCGTTTATCTAGAGCCGCTCGATACCGGCTGGGAGGCGCTGCTGACTGACCGCTCCCGGCCGCTACGCGACCGCTTGCTGGAATTTTATCGCGGCTACACCAACGTGCTCTTCACCCGCAGATGGATCCGCATCTATCTGTATTCGGGTCTGAAGGGGCTCGACATCAATCGCTGGTATGTCGGCGTGGTGCGCGAACAGATCCTGACGCGTATTGTGAGGGAGTGCCGCCACGAAATGGGCCTTCCGTCGCAGAACAAGCCGACTGCACCGGAGCTGGAACTCGCTTGGGTCTTTCACAGCGGCATCTTCTATTACGGCGTCCGTAAGTATATTTACGAATCCCCGGTGCTCGAAGACAAGGAACAGATGATCAGCGACGCGCTGGACGCGTTCCTGGCCGGCTACGATCGGGTCTTCGGAAGGGGACGCGTTGGAGCCGCTCGTGCGCCAGCAAAGGTCATTGGCTGAATCCATGTGGGCGCGCTAGGTCTTCGCCATTTCCGCTCGATACCAGTCGCCGATCTCGCTTGCCGTCATCAGCGCAACTCCATCATGGCCGACGACATAATCGAGAAGCGCCTCGAGATACTTGATGCGATGCGGGACGCCGGTGATGTAGGGGTGAATCGAAATCGCCATGATCCGCGCATTTTCCGCGCCTTCCAGATACAGCCGATCGAACTGGTCAGTACAGCGTTTCAGGAATTGCTCGGAGGGCAGGTGCTGCAGCGCATGGATGACGATGTCGTTGGTCTCGACCGAATAGGGGATCGTCGTGATCGTGCCGTGCGGGGTTTCAATATCCTGCGGTAGGTCGTCGATCACCCAGTCCGCGACATATTCGATGCCGTTGAGGCGTAGCAGGTCAATCGTAACTTCGGTTTCCGTGAGGCCCGGGCTTTCCCAGGACCGCGGCGGCTTGCCGGCGAATTTCGCGATCGTGTCGACCGCGCGCCTGATCGCATCGGCCTGGTCTTCAACCTTGTGCATCGGGCCCTGAACGAAGCCGTGGCCCATGAACTCGAAGCCGGCGTCCCGCGCGGCCGAGGCCACGCGCGGATAGCTGTTGCAGACATTGGCATTGATTGCCAGCGTCACCGGTATCTTGCGATCGGTCAGCGCCTTGAACTGCCGCCAGAAGCCCGCACGCATGCCGTATTCATGCCACGACCAGTTCGGCACATCAGGCAGCAATGGCTGTCCCATCGGCGGGCTTAGCACGACGCGCGGCATCGCGCTTTCGATCCGCCATTCCTCGACATTGAGAATGACCCAGACCGCGAGCTTCTTGCCGGCCGGCAGATTGAGTTTCGGCCGGTCGACCTGGGCCTGGTAGGGAATACGATCGCTGAGAGCCACGGCGTGCCTTCGTCAAGTTGGTCGCGGGTTATTCCGCGGCAGTAGACCGTCTCGAGGCGCGGGCGTTGACGCGCGGCATGACTTTTTCCGCCATCAGAATCATCGACTGGCGTCCCAGTTCGCGATCCTTCCAGTCCTTGCCTGCATACAGCAGCGTGCCGAACTCGCCAACCTCGCCCTGGAAAGCCAATATCTGGTCGGCAACGCTTTCCGGCGTGCCCCAGATGATCAGTCGCTCGCAGATCGATTCCAGCGTAACTTCATCGTCGGGCTGGTCGCGTCGGGTCTTGAACAACTCGATGCGGCCATTCTTCTTGAGCTTGGTGAACAGCGAACGATAGTAATAGACATAGGGCCCGTCCGGATCGGTGGCATAGGCCTTCGCAGTCGCGGCATCCTTGGCGACGAATACGCTCTTGGCGATCCGCCAGCTGGCGGGATCGGCGGCGCGGCCGGCGCGCTCGCAGCCCTCGACATATTTCGGCCAGTGGCTTTTCACCCAGGCCGGCATCAGGAAGTTGGCCGAGATCGGGTCCCACCCGCGCGCCGCGGCTTCGGTCACTCCCTTCGAGAAAGGGGCCACCGCCGTAACGACGATCGGCGGATGCGGCCGCTGCAGCGGACGCGCGATGATGCCCTGACCGATGTCCTTCATCAGGGTCTTTTCCGTCGAAATATTCCAGTATTGGCCCAGGATATTGTAGGGGGGCTCGCTCTCCCAGATCTTGAGAACCTGGTTGATCGCTTCGAGAAACATCGCGTTGCGATCGGCATCGAGATTCCCGAACAACTCGGCGTCCGATAGCAAGCCACCCGGGCTGATCCCGAAGATCAGCCTCCCTTCCAGCATGTGGTCGAGCATCGCGATCGAAGCAGCGACCGTGGCCGGGTGTGTGTTCGGCATGTTGATTGTGCCGGTACCGAGCTTGATCTGCCTGGTCGCCGCCGCGATCCATGCAAGGAAAGCGACACAGGAGGTGATATTCTCGGCCTGGTCAGTGACGTGCTCGCCGACATAGCCCTCGGTGAACCCAAGCTCATCGGCCAACAGGAATGCTTCACGATCCTCCTTGAGCGAGAGGCGCCAATCCTTCTCCAGAGGATGGATCGGCATGGTAAAGAAACCCAGCTTCATGCCTTTGCCTCCCCGGGGCCTTCGGCTTGTCGGAGGTCAGACGGTGCGTCGTCCAAGCCTGCATGACAAGTCCTAAAGTCGAATGTAGCGAAATAATCGTTCGATAAACAAGCTTGACCTCGAAAGGTTGCCCCTCTCTAATCCCCAAAACGCAAAATCCCCCCGGGAAGGTGACGTCCGATGAAAGCCGCGGCTTTCGCCTATGTGCGCGCGACCAGCGTCGATGACGCGCTGGGTTTGCTCGCTGCTCATGGCGACCGGGCGAAAGTGCTCTCAGGCGGCCAGAGCCTGATGCCGGCGATGAATCTTCGCCTGATTTCCCCGGAGTTGGTTATCGATATCGGTAACATCGGCGAACTGCGCGGGATCGCCGTGACCGGTGACAGGATACGCATCGGTGCGCTGACGCGCCACGTGGATCTGCAGCGTTCTTCCGAAATTGCCAAACACGCGCCGCTCCTCGCGGAGGCGGTCGCGCATGTCGCCCATCCCGCGATCCGCAACCGGGGGACGATCGGTGGCAGCCTTGCGCACGCCGATCCCGCTTCTGAGCTTCCCGCCTGCATGCTTGCGCTTGACGCAACTCTCGTGGTTCGGGGCAAAGGCAACGAGCGGCGAATTGCTGCGGCCGATTTCTTCCGCGGGATTTTTCAGACGGCGCTGTCTGCCGAGGAACTGCTGGTCGCGGTCGAACTGCCGGTTGCAAGGAGGTGCGGTATTCACTTTTTCCGCGAATTCGCGCGGCGCCATGGCGACTATGCCATCGCGGGGCTTGCGTCGCAGGCCGTCATCGCAGGCGGCGTCTTCTCCGATCTGCGTCTTGTATTTTTCGCTGTAGGTGATCGGCCGGTGTTGTCAGTAGCGGCAGACAGGCTTGTGGACAGGATTGTGACGCCCGCGTTGATTTCGGAGGCTTGCGCAGCGCTCGATAAAGAGCTGGCTCCCCAGGATGATCAGCAGGCCTCGGGCGCCATGCGCCAGCATCTCGCCAAAGTGCTGTTGGCGCGTTGCGTCGTGACACTGCTCGGCCGTCCCGAGCTTGCCGGAGTGACGGCATGACCGCATCGATGCCGATTTCGCTTGAAGTCAACGGCGAGCGCGTCGATGCACACGTATTGCCAAGGCTCAATCTGGCGGATTTCCTGAGGGAGCACCTGCATCTGACGGGTACTCACGTCGGCTGCGAGCATGGCGTATGCGGCGCCTGCACGGTGCGCGTGAATGGAGAGATCGTGCGCGCGTGCCTTATGCTTGCGGTGCAGGTGCATGGCAGCTTTGTACAAACCATCGAAGGTCTTTCCGACAGCGGTGAAGTCGCCGACCTGCAAGGCGCGTTCCGTGACCGCAATGCGCTGCAATGCGGCTACTGCACGCCGGGCATGCTGATGGCAGCGCAGGACTTGCTGAAGCAGCGTTCTGAACCGAGCCGCGATGAGATCCGCGAGCATCTTTCCGGCAACTACTGCCGCTGCACCGGGTACCAGGCCATCATCGATGCAGTGGAGGCCACGGCGCGCCAGCGCAGGAGCAGCGTCGTGACCGCGCCGTCCGCAAAGCCCGAGCCGCTTTCCGTCCTTGATCGGCCGAACTCCTATATCGGCAAGACGGTGCCGCGGCCCAATCTCGATCGGCTGATGCAAGGGCGCGGCCAATATGTCAGCGACATCGAGCTGCCGCGGTTGGTGCATGTCGTCTTCCTGCGTTCGCCGCATGCGCATGCGAAGATTGTCGGCATTGATGTCGTCGCCGCGAAACGGATGCCCGGCGTGATCGCGGTCGTCACCGGAAAGGAATTGGCTGACGTCATAACGCCCTGGGTCGGCGTGCTGTCGCATCTGAAAGGCCTGAAATCCGCACCACAGCACGCGATCGCCATCGATCGCGTCTGCTGGCAAGGGGAGGCGGTCGCGGCGGTGGTTGCAACCGGCCGCGCGCTGGCTGAAGACGCCGCGGAAGCGGTCATTGTCGAGTATGAAGAGCTTGACGCTGTGACCGACATGCGTACGGCGCTGGATCCGCAGACGCCGGTCATTCACGCCTCGCTCGGCGACAATCTCGCTTTCGAGCGCACTCACGATGCCGGCGCCGTTGACCAGGCGTTCTCCGACGCGGATGAGGTCGTGGAAGCCGATTTCGTTTTTGGCCGCCACACCGGTGTGACCCTCGAGCCGCGCGCCGTCGTGGCTGACTGGAACGTCGCAGAGGAAAGGCTCACCATCTACCAGGGGACCCAGGCCCCGCACATGGTGCAGAACATCGCCGCGCTGCATCTCGGACTTGAGGAGCGCCAGGTCCGGGTCGTCTGCAAGGACGTCGGCGGCTCCTTCGGCATCAAAGTTCACATCTATGCCGATGAGATGGCGACTTATGCGCTGTCGAAACTCTTGCACAGGCCGATCAAATTCGTCGCCGACCGGGTCGAGAGCTTCAACACCGATATCCACGCCCGCGACCATCGCTGCAAGGGCAAGATCGGCGTCAAGCGTGACGGTACGATCACTGCGTTCGAGATCGACGATCTCACGGGCATCGGGCCTTTTTCGATGTATCCACGCACCAGCGCGATCGAGGCAAACCAGGTCGTCAATCTCGTCGGCGGACCGTATACGACCAAAAATTATCGGGCGCGGGCCCGAGTGGTGTTCCAGAACAAGAATGTGATGTGCCAGTACCGCGCCGTCGGCCATCCGATCGCCTGCTCGGTAACGGAAGGCCTGGTCGACCTGGCCGCAATGAAAATCGGGATGGATCCGGTCGAAATCCGCCGTCGCAACCTCATTGCCGACGATGCGTACCCCTGCGGATCCCCCTCCGGCCTGCGTTTTGAAAAGCTGTCGCATCACGCTTCGCTCGCAAAGCTGATGCAGATGATGGATTACGATTGCTTGCGCACCGAGCAGGCGGAATTGCGCAAGCGGAACGTCCATCGCGGCATCGGTATTGCGAGCTTCATCGAGGTCACCAATCCGAGCGCGGCGTTTTATGGCGTCGGTGGCGCGAAAATTTCTTCTCAGGATGGCGTCGCGGTTCGGCTGGATGCCCAAGGTTCGGTGATCTGCCACACCAGCATCACCGAGCAGGGGCAGGGTTCGGAATCGCTGACCGCGCAGATCGTCGGCAGCGTGCTGGGGGTTTCCATGGCGCGCGTTCGCGTCATTCTCGGCGACACCGACAACACGCCCTATGGAGGCGGCACCTGGGCGTCGCGCGGGGCCGGCATCGGCGGCGAGGCCGCGCTGCAGGCCACGAAAATCCTGCGCAAGAACGTACTCGAGGTCGCGGCCGCCATCCTGCAGGCCACGCCTGCAGAGCTCGATATCGCCGATGGTGTGGTCGTCAATGCGATCGACGGCGCGGCGCGGATCGAGCTGAAGGAGCTGGCGCGAATCGTTTATTTCCGGCCCGACACACTGCCGCCGGGTATCCGGCCGGAGCTGATGGCGACCCGGCACTATGTGCCGCGCGACTACCCCTTCGCGTTCACCAATGGCGTTCAGGCTTCATGGCTCGAGGTCGATACTGACACCGGCTTCATCAAGCTGCTCAAACACTGGGTGGTCGAGGATTGCGGCACCATTATCAACCCGCAACTGGTCGACGAGCAGATCAGGGGTGGTGTGGTGCAAGGGCTTGGCGCCGCGCTGTTCGAGAAATGCATCTATGACGAGCGCGGCCAGCTCACCAATGCGAACATGGCCGACTATCTCGTTCCGATGTCCGGTGAGATGCCCGACATCGATGTCGGCCACGTGGTGTCGCCGACGATGGAGAGCGAGCTTGGCGCCAAGGGCGCAGGCGAGGCGGGTACTGCCGGGGCAGCCGCTGCTGTCGCCAATGCGGTCAACGACGCGCTTCGGCCGTTCAATGCCACAATCACCGAGATTCCCCTGACGCCGCAGGTCGTCCTGACGGCACTTGGGCGAATCTAATGTCGCTCTACTCCGCAGCGCTCGCGATCGCGCTCGCTTCCCGCGTAGTCACCACCACCTTGATTGCATCCTCGACCCGCTCGCGCGCATATCGCAACGCCGTCGGAAGGTCTGCGAGCGGGAAGGTGTGGGTGTGGATCCTGGTCGCATCGAACCGCTTTTCCGCCATCAGCTCCATGGCGCGATGTGTCGCGCTACGACCTTCGCCCCTGATCCCGTAGACATAGATATTGTTGCGCACGAGATGCGCGATGTTGGTCGTCACAGGCTCATGGGGAAATGCCGCAAGGCAGATCTTGCCCCCGCGGTTGGTCATGTGGATGGCCTGGTCGATGGTCGCTTCCGAGCCGGCGCATTCGATCACATAGTCGGCGCCGATCCCGCCGGTGAGCTGCTTGACGACATCTACCGGGTTCTCGTTACCGATATTGATGACGCGGTCGGCGCCCAATTCCTTGCCGATTGCAAGTCGCTTGTCGCGCGTTCCCGTCAGCACCACCGGGCTTGCGCCGAGCGCCTTGGCCACGGCTACTGCAAGGAGCCCGATCGGGCCCGGACCGATCACCACGACACTCTCGCCAGCCACTAACCCGCCGAGTTCGGTGAGGCCGTACATCGAGGTACCGGCGGTAACGACCAACGTCGCTTCCGGATCGGTCATGCTTTCGGGTACGGGGATGATCGTATTGATGTGATTGACCGCATATTCGGCAAAACCGCCGTCGGTCGTAAAACCGTTGGCACGATGGCCTTTCTCGGGTTTTCCGTAGTTGAGGCAAGACGTGTACATGCCCTGGCGGCACCGCTTGCATTGGCCGCAGCCCGCGTGGATTTCCACAGTCACGCGCTGGCCGATCTTGAACTCGTCGACATGAGGGCCGAGTGCTGCGACCGTGCCCATATATTCATGACCCGGCGTAAAGTTCCTGTTGAAGGGCAGGCCGCCCTGGATGCTGGCCGGCGATCCCCGGTGAATGATTTCGAGGTCGGTGGCGCAAATCGCGACGGCGTCGATGCGAACCAGGACCTCGGCGCGGCCGGGTATCGGCGTCGGCTTGTCGCGCAGGAACAGCTCGTCGGGGCCACCGAGTACCCAGGCCTTCATCTGTTCCGGAACAGGGAATTCGGAGGACGTCTTGACGCCGGCGGGGCTATACATGGTTGCGTTTCCCTTGTGGCTTCTGAAGGCCTAGCGGGAGACTAATCGCTCCTGCTGCCGACGCAAATCCTTTTCTCCGACGTTGCAGGCACTTCAGGCCGGATGTTAACGGACCTGTGGCGCCGATATCTTGTAGATCTCGAGCGCATCGACATCAGCCCCGCGCGCGGCCTTCGCCAATCTGAACAACTGCGCGGCGAGTGAAGCCATAGGCACCGGAGTCGAGGTGTCGTGAGCGACCTCGGCCACCGTATCCAGGTCTTTCAGCATGGTCGCGATATGGCCGAGCGGTGGTGAATGGATGCCTTGCACCATGCGCGGCACGAAAAGCTGCAACGGAATGGAGTCGGCAAAGCCGCCGGCCAGCGCCTCCGGCAGCCGCCCGGCGTCGATTCCTGAGTTCACTGCGAGCCGCGTGGCTTCCGCCAGCACCGTCATGGCGCAGCCGACGATGACCTGATTGCAGAGCTTTGTCATCTGTCCGGCGCCGGTCGGTCCCATATGGGTGAGTCGCCGCGCCATCGCCAGCACATAAGGCCGTACCCGTTCGACGTCGGCGGCTTCACCGCCGGCCATGACTGCGAGCGTACCTTCCTCGGCGCCCTTGGTGCCGCCCGAGACCGGCGCGTCGATCCAGGCCATGCCATTTGCCGCCTTCAATCGTGCCGCGATGGAGCGGGCCATGTCAGGATGGATCGAGGAAAAATCGACGACGACCTTCCCAGCGCCCGGCACCGATGCGATGCCGTCAGCGCCGAACACCACGTCTTCCACCGCCGCGGCATCGGTCACGCACATGAAGATGATGGAAACCGCTGCGGCAAGCTCGCGCGGGCTGGCCGCGGGTTTGGCGCCAGCTTCGATCACGGCCTTGGCCTTGCCTGCCGACCGATTCCAGACCACGACCGCATGGCCGGCACCGAGCAGCCGCCGGGCCATCGGAAAACCCATCATGCCGAGCCCGAGATAGCCGAGCTTTTCGTCGTGCCGTCCGCCGGCTCCTGTCCCGGTCATTTCCGCGTCTCCTTATTCGAAGGTCTAGTTGGTCAAGCCGTCCAGCCGAATATCCCTGCGGTATCAGGCGAATACAAGCGCCACGTCAATGGCTTGCCTGATTGTTTGAACCATGAAAGGTTTATCCTTCAGAGATTGGCTGAGGGGCCCGTTCGGCGCCAAAACAGTGGAGTGGGGATAATGCGGTTGGCTTCGAGATGGATTTTCGCGGTTGCGGCGGCGATGCCGATTCTGACGGGGGCGGGCGCATCGCAGGCGCAACAGACGATCCGCGTCGGCTGGACCATTCCAGCCGAGGAATCCAAGTACTGGATGATGCGCCGGCCGCAGGAATTCCCTGATATCGGCAAGACCTACAATATCGAATGGACCCAATTCCAGGGTACTGCGCCGATGACCCAGGCGCTCGCCGCCGGTGCCCTCGACTGCGCCACCCAGGCGCCTTTGTCGCTCGCCAATGGCGTGGTCGGCGGCAACCTGAAAGCCTACATCGTGGCCCAGCATGTGTTCGAGAAGCCGGGCGGCTTCTCGGTCTATTGGGCGGTCATGGATGACTCGCCGATCAAGACCATCGCGGACCTGAAGGGCAAGACCATCGGCATCTCCGTGATCGGTGGCGGCACGCAGGGACCGTTCAACATGCTGCTGAAGCAGAACGGGATTGATCCCTCCAAGGACATCAAGCTGGTCGAGGTCGGCTTCGCCGTTTCCGAGGACGCGCTCCGCCAGGGCCGCGTCGATGCCGTCAACATGAACCAGCCGTTCGCGGCGCGGGCGGAGGCCAAGGGCGGCACGCGAAAGCTGTTCTCGCTGTCGCAGGCGATGCCGAACATCGTCCACATCCTGGAAGCCTGTCGTGCCGACTTCGTCGACAAGAACCCTGAGGTCGTAAAGGCTTATGTCCGCGATATCACCTCCGGCATGAAGAAGGCCCTGGCAAACCGCGAAGAGACTTTAAAAGTCGTTTCTGAAGTGCTGAAAGCCCCGGTCCCGGTGCTCGAGACGTATCTCTTGAAGGACAATGATTTCGGCCGCGACCCTGGCGCTGCGCCAAATTTCCCGGCCATCCAGAAGATGCTCGACATCTATGCCGAGACCGGGATGTTGCCGAAGCTGGACGTCGCGCAATTCAAGCACCCGACCATCGTGGCGCCGCTGCAATAGCAGGACACGATCGGGCGAAGTGGCATGCGCCCCGGCTTCGGCCGGGGCCTTCCGGAGATATTTTGGCATGAAGAAGTGGCGATCACGGGTGACGACCGATGGGCTCGACCGTGCGCCGCACCGCGCTTTCATGCGCGCGATGGGATTGGACGACGCCGCGCTGGCCAAGCCGATGATCGGCGTGGTCAGCATGAAGGGCGAGCAAACGCCCTGCAACATGACCCACGACTTCCAGGTAGAGGCGGCCAAGGAGGGCATTTCGGAGGCCGGCGGCACGCCGCGCGAATTCGCCACCGTCTCCGTCTCCGACGGCATCAGCATGAACCACGAGGGCATGAAATTCTCGCTGTTCTCGCGGGAATTGATCGCCGACTCCATTGAGGCCGTGGTCCACGGCCTCGCCTATGACGCGCTGATCGGCTTCGGCGGCTGCGACAAGACGCTGCCCGGCGTGATGATGGGCATGATCCGCTGCAACGTGCCTTCGATCTTCCTCTATGGCGGCAGCGCGCTGCCGGGCCGGTTCCAGGGCAAGACGCTGACCGTGCTGGATTCCTACGAAGCCGTCGGTGGTTTCATGACGGGCGAGATCGATCAGGCGACACTGACCGGTATTGAACGCGCGTGCCTGCCGACCATCGGCGCCTGCGCGGGACAGTTTACCGCCAACACCATGGCGATGGTGTCCGAGGCGATGGGGCTCACCATTCCGAATGTCTCGATGATCCCGGGCGTCTATTCGGAGCGCGCGCAGGTCGCGCGCCGGGCAGGGCGACTGGTGATGCAGATGTTGGAACGCGACGGGCCACTACCGCGCGAGATCGTGACGCGCAAAGCGCTGGAGAACGGTGCAGCGATCGTCGCCGCGACGGGAGGTTCGACCAACGCCGCCCTGCATCTGCCGGCGATCGCCAATGAGGCCGGCATCGCCTTCAACATTGACGATGTCGGCGAGGTTTTTGCGCGCACCCCCCTCATCGGCAATTTGCGTCCGGGCGGCAAGTATACAGCCAAGGACGTCTACGACATCGGCGGCGCCGCGGTCGTCATCCGTGCGCTGATCGAAAGCGGCCATATCGACGGAAGTTGCCTGGCGGTCACCGGCCGGACGCTGACTGAGGAATATGGCGGCGCCAACGCGCCGGATGGCGAGGTCATCTATTCGACCGACAAACCGATCATGCCGGATGGCGGCGTCGCGGTCCTGAAAGGCAATCTCTGTCCCGACGGCGCGGTCATCAAGGTTGCCGGTTTGAAGAGCCTTGTATTCGAAGGCACGGCACGCGTGTTTGAGGATGAAGAGCACTGCGTCGATGCGGTGCGCAAACGTGACTATGGCGCAGGCGAAGTGCTGGTCATTCGAAATGAGGGACCCGTCGGCGGTCCCGGCATGCGTGAGATGCTCGGTGTCACCGCGCTGATCTACGGGCAGGGCATGGGCGAGAAGGTCGCGCTCATCACCGACGGCCGTTTCTCTGGCGCAACGCGGGGCATGTGCATCGGCTATGTCTCGCCGGAATCCTTTGTCGGTGGACCGCTGGCGCTGGTGCGTGATGGAGACCGCATCAGGATCGACGCCGGCGCGCGGCGTATGGATGTGCTCGTCGGCGAGCATGAGCTTGCCGAGCGGCGTAAGGCCTGGAAACCGCGACCGCCGCGGCATCGGGCGGGGGCGCTCGCAAAATATGCAAAGCTGGTGGGCCAGGCGCCAGGCGGCGCCGTGACCCATGACGGTGCGGCGGAATGGCCGTGGTTTGATGAGAAGCGACAGGGTTAACCGGAAGCCGCATCGCCATGTCCCGCCGCCTTCCGCTATGCTAACAGCGCTCAGGATGCCAAGTCGGCAAGAGATGCGGGAATGACGGTTTTGCCATCACGATCGGAAGCGCGCGTTGAGCCGCCGGCGGCGCAGAAGCCGGCTGCCGCCATGATCGAGATCGACGGCGTCTCTCAGGTATTTCAGACGTCTTCGCGTCAGGATCATCTCGCACTGTCCGATATCTCGCTCACGATCGAGGACGGCGCCTTTGTCTCGATCCTCGGTCCATCCGGCTGCGGAAAGTCAACGCTGCTTTATATCGTCGGCGGTTTCGTGCAGCCGACCAGGGGCGCCGCGAAGATGAAGGGGCGCGCGATCAGGGGACCCGGCCCCGATCGCGGGCCGGTGTTCCAGGAGTTCGCGCTCTTCCCCTGGAAGAGCGTGCTCGGCAATGTGATGTATGGCCCGCGCCAACAAGGCGTGAAGCATGCCGAAGCCGAGGCGCAGAGCCGCGCGCTGATCGAAATGGTCGGGCTGAAGGGGTTTGAGGATTTCTATCCGAAGGAACTGTCGGGCGGCATGAAGCAGCGTGTCGCGCTGGCCCGTACGCTGGCCTATCATCCCGAAGTGCTCTTGATGGACGAACCCTTCGGTGCACTCGATGCGCACACGCGCACGCGCCTGCAGAACGATCTGCTGAATATTTGGGAGCGCGACCGCAAGACGGTATTGTTCGTCACCCATTCGGTCGAGGAGGCGGTATTCCTCTCCGACAAGGTCGTGATGATGACGCGATCGCCCGGCCGCATCCGGCAGATCGTCGATATCGACCTGCCGCGTCCGCGTCGTCGCACCGAATTGCTGCTCGACCCTCGTTATCAAAAATATGTCGTCGAGATCGAGCGCATGTTCGACGATTTCGGCGAGAACGAGCTCCAGCGATGATGAATCGTGCCGCGCCATTCCTGGCCTGTCTTGGCCTGCTCGTGATCTGGCAGGTGGCGTCGCTCGCGCTGAAAAACGACAGCATTCCGACCGCACTTGAAGCGATCCGGGCTATCCCGGCGATCCTCAGCGACAAGGATTCGCTGGTTAATTTTAGCGCATCGCTTCGCCGAATGGCGATTGGCTTTGGTGTGGCCGTGGCGCTCTCGATTCCGCTCGGGCTGTTGATGGGCCGCAGCCGAGCCGTGGCGTCGTTCTTCAATCCGCTGTTGATGGTGATCTACCCGGTGCCGAAGGCGGCGCTGATGCCGATCATCATGTTGTGGCTTGGGGTCGGCGACCTCGCCAAGACGCTGGTAATCTTCCTCGGTGTCAGCTTGCCCGTGATCTACCATAGCTTCGAAGGCGCCAAGGCGGTCGAAGAGAAGATGTTGTGGTCCGGTGCAGCCATGGGGCTGTCGGCCGCGCAGCGCTTGGTCCGTATCGTGTTGCCAGCGGCGTTGCCGGAAATCTTGACCGGCTGCCGCACCGGCCTCGTGCTGGCGCTCATCACCATGATTACCAGCGAAATGATCGCCCGCCAGTCCGGGGCCGGCAATATCCTGTTCAATGCGCTCGATATGGGGCAATACGACACCGTGTTTGCGATGATCATCATCGTCGGCGCCATGGGTATTGGGCTCGATGCCCTGTTCGAGCGGATGCGCGCCCGACTCGTGCGGTGGTCTGAACCGCAGTTCGATATTCCCTTGAGCTTTTCATGAACGCGCGAGCCGTCACCTCGGATGTTCTTCTCGGCATGATCCCGATCGTGCTGCTGGTCGCGGTGTGGCAGGCGCTGGTGTCGTTCGGCTATGCGCCGGTCACGCTGCTGCCGCCGCCGGGTCAGGTCTTTTTGCGCATGATGCAGCAGTTATTGACCGCGACGTTCCAGCAGGAGATCGCGGCCACGCTATTCCGGCTGTTTGCGGGATTTTCGGTTGCGGTGATCCTTGGCGTAATCGTTGGCCTGGCGGCGGCGGTCAACCCAACCGTCAACGCCGTGGTGCGGCCGATCGTGCGCGTGCTGGCACCCTTGCCGAAGGTCGCGCTCTATCCGGCGCTGCTCCTGCTGGTCGGCTTCGGCCACCAGTCCAAGATACTGCTGGTGACGTTCGACGCCTTGTTCCCGATCCTGCTTGCCACCTATTACGGCGCTTCGACCGTGGAGCAGAAACTGATCTGGTCGGCGATGGCGGCGGGCACACCGCCGCGGGAAATTCTGTTCAAGGTCGTGCTGCCGGCCGCCGCGCCGTCGATCCTCACCGGCTGCCGCATCGGTCTCGTCATTTCCTGCATTGTCGTGTTCCTGGCCGAGATGATCACCTCGACCGACGGTCTCGGTCATGTGCTGGTGACCGCGGCGCGCACTTTCCAGGCGGTCGACATGTTCGTGCCGCTGATCACGATCTCGCTTTTGGGGCTTATCCTCAACGGCCTGCTTGAACTGCTGCGGTCCTATCTGCTGCGCGGATTTCCTGAAGTCTAGGAGAAGAGACATGCTTGCCGACCGCATCGAAGCGAAATGGATCGACGCGTTCTGCGAGGTGTTTGAGCGCTGCGCGGTGAAGGCCGGCGATACGGCCGCGATCCTGTCCGAAACCCAGTCCCGCGCGCTCAATGTACATCTGGCCGAACTCGCGCTGTTGCGCATGGGCGCGCGGCCGTTCCACGTCGTGGTGCCGACGCCGCGCAACAAGCAGATCGTGCCGATCCGCTCCACCGGTGCGAGCGAAGCGATCCAGCGGCTGGGACCTGTCGTGACGGCGCTGCAACAGGCCGGCTTCGTGGTCGATTGCACCATCGAGGGATTGATGCATGCACCGGAGACGCCGGACATCCTGAAAGCCGGCGCGCGCATTCTGGTCATTTCGAACGAACATCCCGAGGCGCTGGAGCGCATGGTGCCGGATACGGCGCTGGAGAAACGGGTGCGTGCGGCGGCGAAGATGTTGCGCGGAACCAAGCGCATGCGCGTGACGTCGAAGGCCGGCACTGCGCTCGACGTCGACATGGTCGGCGCCTCGACGGTCGGTGTCTGGGGCTGGACCGACAAGCCCGGTACGCTGGCGCATTGGCCGGGCGGCATTGTCGTCAGTTTTCCGAAGAGCGGCACCGTCAATGGCACGCTGGTGATGGCCGCCGGCGACATCAATCTCACCTTCAAGCGATATCTGACCTCGCCCGTGAAAATGACGCTGAAGGACGACTACGTCATCGACCTCGAAGGCGAGGGCGCCGATGCCGCGATGATGCGGGCCTATCTCGCGGCCTGGGGCGATCGCGAGGCCTATGCGGTCTCGCATGTCGGTTTCGGCATGAACCCTGGCGCGCGCTATGAGTCGCTCTCGATGTACGACCAGCGCGACACCAACGGCACCGAGCTCCGTGCCGTCTCCGGCAATTTTCTGTTCTCGACGGGGGCGAACGAGTTCGCCGGGCGCTACACGGCAGGCCATTTCGATCTGCCGATGATGGGCACCACCATCGAGCTCGACGGCGTCGCCGTGGTGCGCGAGGGTGTGCTGCAGGACGTTTTCGGATAGATCTAGACCACCGGCGGCCGCGCCAGGCCGAAATGCCGGAGCATTGCGACCATGTCGGCGAGGCGTTTCTCCCGGTAGGCGTCGATGTCAAGGCCTGAATAATCCAGGAAGCCGGCGCCGGTGCGCAGGCCGATCCGGCCATCGCGCATGTTGTTGGAGATCACCTCCGGTGCGCGATAGCGGTCGCTGCCAAGCGCGCCTTCGAGATAGCGGCTGGCATAATAGAGAATGTCGCCGCCGCCCCAGTCGATGAACTCGAGCAATCCCAGGACGGCGTAGCGAAAGCCAAAGCCGTAGCGGATCGCCTTGTCGATTTCTTCGGCGCTGGCGACACCTTCCTCCACCATGCGCGCGGCCTCGTTCATGGCGAGTGCCTGGATGCGGGGTACAATGAAGCCTGGCGTTGCCGCGCACACCACAGGGACCTTGCCGATGCCTTCGAGCAACGTCTTCACGCGGGCGATGTTGTCCGGATCGGTGGCTTTTCCAGGCGATATCTCGACCAGCGGGATCAAATAGGCTGGATTCAGCCAGTGCACGTTGAGGAAACGGTTGGGATGTTCGATCGCGCCAGAGAGATCGTCGACCAGGATGGTCGATGTCGTGGAAGCGATGATCACATCAGGGCCGACGGCTTTTGAGGCCGCACCCAGCACTTCGCGCTTTAGGTCAACGACCTCCGGCACACCTTCGAAGATGATGCCGGCATCCGCGAGCGCCTCGGCACTTTCGATCGCGGGAACAACCGAGACACGCGCGATAATGGTGTCGGCGTCGCCTTCCTTCAGCATTCCAATCCGCGTCAGGCTGCCGAGCGTCTTTCTGACTTCGTCCAGCGCCTCCGCCTCCAATTTTGTGAATTGCTCGACCGATCGCCCCGCCTTGACGTCGATCATGGTGACGGGGTGCCCGGCATAAGCAAAAGCCACGGCAATGCCGCGGCCCATGCGGCCGGCGCCCAGACAAGCGATGGCGGGACGCGCGGCGCTCATTCGCCAAATCCCTCACGCAGCAAGGTTTGCAATTCGGCGCGGTGCAGATCGCCAAGGCCGAGGCTCGCCAGCGTACGGCCGGTTTTCATGAAATCCTCGCTGCAAATCGTTCCGCCAATTACAAGGAACGATCTTGCAAGCGGTGCGTCGACGCCGGCAAGCTCCGCGACCGAGATCAGGAAGGAGAGCCCCAGCCGCAAATCCTCCCGCATATAGCGGTGCTCGGTTAGCACCAGTTGCTCGCGCCAGTCGCCGGAATCGGTGAGGCGATCGTGCGAGCCGCGGCCATACATCCAGATCTCGCCTTCTCCGGCATAATGATGCGCCAGCGGGAAATGCGGCGCGCCATAGCCGAGGGCCTCACGCACTTTGATGCGCTCGATGTCGAGCGCGTCGGTGACGCGGCGGATCGCAGCCTGCGTTCCCTCCTTGTGAATATCCCAGCGCTCAAAATGCTCGATTGGACCGGCGTTCATCACGATCAGAGGCGGATGGATGATCGGGCCCGCATTCATCAGCGCGCCCGACAGCGCATCGCCGCAGGCCTCGATCACGCCGGGAAAGGCGCGGCCGATCACCGCGAGTGCATGCTCGGCATTCGCAAGCGGAAATACGCCGACCGGCAGCCGCTTGGCGCGGATGGTGATCGCGACCTCGAACGGGCCGTGCTTGCGCGTCAGCCAAGGTAGCGTACCGGTCTCGGCAAAGCTGACATCGGCGCGATTGCCGGTATCATAGGCTGCGCGCGCAAATATCATCGAGCCGAAGGTGGCCGGGGGCAGGAATACCACTTGGCCGTCGCGCAGATGCGGTGCGAGTTGCTTGGCGATGTCCGCTTGCGCGAAGGCAGGGGCAGGGCACAGGATCAACTCGGCATCGCGCACCGCTTCGGCGATATCCGCCGTCACCAGCGCCAGCTTGACGTCGTGCCGGCCATTCACGTCCTTGACGACGATGCGCGAGCCTTCGGCCCGCTGTGCCGCGACTTGCCCTGCGTCGCGCCGCCACAGCCGCACCTCATGGCCCTGCAGCGCAAAATCCCCCGCGGCTGCAAACGAGCCGTTCCCTCCGCCCAGCACCGCGATCTTCAAGCGACGTCTCCCCGCTCAGGCGTCTGCGTGTCGATTTGCTTCAGCAAGAAATGCTGAACCTTGCCCAACGCGGTCCGCGGCAAATCCTCCACAAAGACGATCTCGCGCGGCACCTTGAAGCGCGCCAGTTGCGACTGGATGTGCGCCTGCAGACCTGCCGCATCGACCATGCAGCCTTTCCGTCGAATCACATAGGCGATCGGCACCTCGTCCCAGCGCGCGTCGGCGCGGCCGATGACGCCGCATTCGGCGACATCCGGGTGCTCCAGCAGCACACGCTCGACCTCGGCCGGATAAATGTTTTCACCACCGGAAATGATCAGATTCTTCTTGCGGTCGTGCACCCAGAAGTAGCCGTCGGCGTCGCGACGGCCGATATCGCCGGTGCGATACCAGCCGTCGTGCAGTGCCTCGCGCGTGGCTTCCTCATTTCCCCAATACTCATAAAACACATTTGGGCCGCGCACCGTGATTTCTCCGGCCATTTCCGACGGCAATTCGTTGCCGGCATCGTCGATGATGGCTGCCTCGCAGCAGAGGCCGGGCAGGCCGGTCGAGCCTTCGCGGGAGCAGATCGCCGCCGAGCCTTGTATAGACGGCGATCGGGCAAGTCTCGGTCGAGCCATAGACCTGCAGCACCGGCACGCCGCGTGCGACAAAGCGCTCAATCAGATGGGGCGGCACGATGGTCGATCCCGTCGAAACTGCTTTCAGCGACGACAGGTCGGTGGTCGGCCAGCTTGGATGATCGGTTACGGCCTGAATCGTCGCGGGCACCAGCACGGTCAGAGTGGGCCGGTCGTGCTCGAAACAAGCGAGCGTGGCTTCGGGCGCAAAGCGCGAATGAATTGTCACCGTCGCGCCGTGCTGCAGGGCGGGCGTCGTCTGGATGTTGAGGCCGCCGACATGGAAGAACGGCAGCACGGTCAACACGTGATCTTCAGAGGTCAGTCCATGCATGTGCTGGCTCATCACGCCGTTCCACAGCAAGGCCTCCTGGCGCAGCACGGCACCTTTCGGTCTGCCTGTGGTTCCCGACGTGTAGACGATCAGAAGCGGAGAGGAGAGGTCGGTATGCGGGTTGCGGCCGTCGCCGCGTCCCCGGATCAGCAGCGCATCAAAAGCGTCTCCGCGCGGCGGCATGAAATCCAGGCCGATCACAGTCGTCTTCGGCAAGCTCTTCTCAAGTTCGGGCAAGACCGCGGCAAAGGCCCGTTCCAGTATCAGCACCCTGGCCGCGGCATCCGATAGAATGAAGAACTGTTCGGCGACCGCAAGGCGCCAGTTCAGCGGCACCAGGATCGCGCCGAGCCGCGCGCAGGCATAGAGCAGCACGAGATAGTCCGGCCGGTTCAGGCTCAGGATCGCGACGCGATCGCCACGGCTGATGCCAAGTTCCGATTTCAGGGCGCGTGCGGCCTGTTCGATACGTGCCGCAACCGCCGCATAGCTTATCGTCGTGCCCTCGAAATGCAGCGCGGGCTTGTCCGGCGCAAAGGCCGCATTGCGCTCGATCAGGCCTGAGAGATCCACTGTCAATCGTCCGTTTCGCCAGCCTCATACAGCGCTTCGCGGCCGATGCGGTCGAGGCAGAGCTCGGCGGTCCAGGGCAGCATCAGCGAGCCGCAGCGGCTGTCACGATAGATGCGCTCCAGCGGCAGCGATTTCAGCATCGCCTGGCCGCCGCAGGTGCGGATCGCCAGCGTCGCGATCTCGTTGGCGCCTTCCATCACCGAATATTGCGCGGCATAGGCGCGCAATACCTGTTCCTTGCTCGGATTGGCGCAAGCTTCGGTGACCGCCTGGAACCAGGTCGCCTTGATCTGCTCCAGCTTGATCTGCATCTGCGCGACCGCGATCTGCTTGGTCGGATACATCCGCCGCTTTACGGGTGGTGTGCCGGGCATTTCACCGCGCAAGTAACGCACCGTGAAATCATAGGCCGCTTGGGCAAGGCCCATATAGGTCGGGGACAACGTCAGGAACATATGCGGCCATCGTTGAGCCGCCTGGAAGTAGACGCCGCGCGGCATCAGCGCCGCGTCTTCCTCTACAAACACATCCTTGAACAAAAGCGTGCGCGAAACCGTGCCGCGCATGCCCAGCGGGTCCCAGTCGCCGACCACGGATACTCCGTCGACCTTGGCGGGGAGGGCAAGATAAAGCGTATTGCGTCGCGAGGCCTTTTCGCCTTCGGCGATCTCGGTGCAGAGCACGCCGTAATAGTCGGCATGGCCGGAGAGCGAGGCAAAGATCTTCTTGCCGTTGACGATCCAGCCGCCCTTGACCGGCCTGGCTTCGGTGCCGAAGGCCACGCCGCCGGCCGCCGCCGCGCCGCCCTCCGAAAACGGCTGCGAATAGATTGCGCCATCTTCGACGATGCGCTTGTAGTGGATCGCGCGACGGCGCTCATGCTCCGCGCGCATGCCTCGGTCCATGTCGAGATCGTCGGCCAGCGGTCCGGACCAGAGCGTCGAGCAGACATGCATGTTCCAGGTCAGCGCGGTCGCGCCGCAATAGCGGCCGATCTCGGCGGCGGCGAGTGCATAGGTCTGGTAGTCGGCGCCAAGCCCGCCATGCTTTTTAGGAATGGAAATACCGAGCAGGCCGGCGCGGTGTAAATCCTTGTAATTCTCGGTCGGAAATTTCGCGTCGCGGTCATAGGCCGCGGCGCGGCCTGCAAAGACGCTCTGGCCGAGCTCGCGCGCCCTCGAAATGACGCCGGCCTGCTCGTCGTTGAGGCGGAATGCGCTTGCGTCGAAGATCGGCGCATCGAGCGCGATCTTTCCGGCGGTGGCTGCGTTCTTGTTCACCGGTGCTGTCATCTAAGCCGTTACCCTCACCGTGTTCAGGAAATGCTCGAGCGCCCCGTCAAAAGCCTTGGGTTGCTCCAGGTTGACGAGGTGCCCGGCGGCTTCGATCTCGACATAGGTCGATGAAGGGATGTAGGTCGCCATCTTGGCCATCATCGGCGCCGGCGCATTCTTGTCCCTCGACCCCGACAGCACCAGCGTCGGAACAGCGATATCGCCGAGCGCCTTGCGCTGGTCGAAGCCAAGCAGCGCCAGCATCATGGCGCGATAGCTCGCTTCGGGGACGCTGCCCATGCAGTCGCGAGCGACCTGCATTCCCTCTGTATCGGGATGATCACCAACCAGTTCCTTCACCAGCGACGGCGCCAGCGCCTTCATGGTTTCGCCGCGATCGAGCGGGCCAAGCCGGGCTTCGATGAATTGCTTCTGCCAGTCACCCTCGGCCTTGCCGAAGGCCGGGCTGGTTTGCGCCAGCACGACGGCGGTGGCCTTGCGCGGATATTTGATCAGCCATTGCTGGACAATCATGCCGCCGATCGAATGCCCGACAAGGATGGGGCCGCGGGCATCGATCTGCTCCAGGAAGTCCTGCAGGGCATCCGCCAGCGTGGCGATACTGACCTTCGCGAGCGGCGCCGAGCCGCCATAACCCGGCATATCCCAGGCGACCGCACGATAGCGATCGCCAAAGCTTGCGAGCTGGCCGCGCCAGGCGCGCGCGGCGCCGCCGATGCCGTGCAGGAACACCAGCGGCCTCTTGCTCTGATCGCCGGCCGCCTCATAGGCAAAGCGGCCGTCCTTGGTCTTCATGGGCGTCATGGGGCGATGCTAACAGGCCCGCCGCTTTCTTGCAAAAGCTTCAAGTATAAAATATATCCGGATACTTCCGTGTTTGATAAGGGGAGCCAGCGCATGTCCGGACTGCCGCGTTCTCCGCATGCGCTGGTGACCGGCGGCGGCCGCGGCATCGGCCGCGCGATAGCGGCGCAACTGGCAGCTGCCGGTGCGACGGTCACGGTGCTTGGCCGGCAGCGCGCAGTGCTGGACGAGGCGGTAGCTGCGGGTGAGGCGCACTTCGCCGAGGTGGCCGATGTCGCAGATCAGGCCGCCATTGGTGCGGCAATCACCAAGGCCGCGGCAAGGCAGCCCGTCGACATCCTGGTCGCAAATGCCGGCATCGCGGAATCTGCGCCCTTCGCCAAGTCCAATGCCGCGCTGTTCAAGCGGATGATGGATGTCAATTTCATGGGCGTGGTATATTCGATCCAGGCCGCGCTGCCGTCGATGATGGATCGTCCTTACGGGCGCATCGTCGCGGTCGCATCGACTGCGGGCCTGAAGGGCTATGCCTATGTCAGCGCCTACAGCGCCGCCAAACATGCGGTGATCGGGCTGGTGCGCTCGCTGGCGCTCGAGCTGGCCAATACGCCGATCACGGTCAATGCCGTCTGCCCCGGCTTCACCGACACTGACCTCGTTGCCGGCAGCATCGACAACATCATCAAAAAGACCGGCCGCAGTCGCGAGCAAGCGGTCGCTGAGCTCGCCAAGCACAATCCGCAGGGCCGCCTGATAACACCGAAGGAAGTGGCCGATTCCGTGCTGTGGTTGTGCGGCGAGGGCGCCAGCGCGATCACCGGCCAGGCGATTGCAGTCGCCGGCGGCGAAGTCTGAAACAAGAACAGAGATCAAGGGAGATCCCATGAGCCGTCCCGCCAATCCCGTCACTGTGCCGCTGGCCGATTATTCGCCAAAACACTTTCTGCTGGCAGTTGTGGATGGCGTCGCCACGGTGACGCTCAATCGTCCCGAGCGAAAAAATCCCCTCACGTTCGAGAGCTACCGCGAACTGACCGACGTTTTCCGCGCCTGCGCCTTCGACGATGAGGTCAAGGTCGTGGTGGTGACAGGCGCCGGCGGCAATTTTTCTTCCGGGGGCGATGTGTTCGAGATCATCGGCCCGCTCGTGAAGATGGATACCAAGGGTCTGACCGCCTTCACCCGCATGACCGGCGACCTCGTGAAAGCGATGCGCGCCTGTCCGCAGCCGATCGTGGCCGCTGTCGAGGGTATCTGTGCCGGCGCGGGTGCGATCGTTGCGATGGCCTCCGACATGCGGCTCGCCGGTACCGGCGCCAAGGTCGCATTCCTGTTCAACAAGGTCGGACTCGCCGGCTGCGACATGGGCGCCTGCGCAATCCTTCCGCGCATCATCGGGCAATCGCGCGCCTCGGAACTGCTCTATACCGGCCGCTTCATGACCGCGGAGGAAGGCGAGCGCTGGGGCTTCTTCAGCCGGATCGTGACGCCCGAACGGGTTTTGGCCGAGGCGAAATTGCTGGCTCGCCAGGTCGCCGAAGGCCCGACCTTCGCCAACACCATGACCAAGCGTATGCTGGCGATGGAATGGGCGATGTCGGTCGAGGAGGCGATCGAGGCGGAGGCGGTGGCGCAGGCGCTCTGTATGACCACAGCCGATTTCGAACGCGCCTTTATCGCCTTCTCCAACAAGGCGAAGCCTGTTTTTCAGGGCAATTGAGCAAAAGCCCCGGTCCGGGCTTGCCAGCATATATTTTAGGTTTAAAATATATTGGAGGTTCCCGTTGCGGAGGCCCTTATGAAGATCGCGATCATCGGTGGCGGACCTGCCGGTCTTTACGCCGCGATCCTGCTGAAAAAGCAGCGGCCTGCGGCCGTGATCACCGTCCATGAGCGCAACCGCGCCGACGACACCTTCGGTTTCGGCGTAGTGTTTTCCGACGCCACCCTCGATAATTTCGAGAAATACGATCTGCCAAGCTATCGCCGCATCACCCAGGAATTCGCCTATTGGGACGACATCGCCGTGCATTTCCGCGGCACGGTGCACCGCGTCGGCGGCAACGGCTTTTGCGGCTGCTCGCGGCGCAAGCTTCTCCTGATCCTGCAGGAGCGGGCGCGCGAGCTCGGCGTCAGCCTGCAGTTCGAGGTCGAGATCGACGATGAGAAGCGCTTCGCCGACGCCGATCTGATTATCCTCGCCGACGGTATCAACAGCCGCTTCCGGGATAAGCATGTCGCGCACTTTCAGCCTGAAGTCGACGTTCGTTCCAACTATTTTGCCTGGATGGGATCGACCAAGCCGCTCGACGCCTTCACCTTCATCTTCCAGGAGACCGAGTGGGGACCGTTCATCGCGCACGCCTACCAATATGAGGCCGGCCGCTCGACCTGGATCTTCGAAACCGATCCCGAGACCTTTGAGCGCGCCGGGCTGAAGGGGCTGGATGAAAAGCAGTCTGCCGGTCGCATGGCGGAGATGTTCGGCTGGTTCCTCGACGGGCACCAACTGCTTACCAACCGCTCGATGTGGCGCAATTTCCCGATGATCCGCAGCCAACGCTGGGTCAAGGACAATATGGTGCTGCTCGGGGATGCCAAGGCGACGGCGCATTTCTCGATTGGTTCCGGCACCAAGCTTGCGATGGAAGACGCGATCGCGCTCGCCGAGGCTATGGAGCGCACGCCAACGATCGCGGCGGCTCTCCAACAGTACGAGCACGGACGTCGCGAGGAGGTCGAAAAGACCCAGCACGCCGCCGACGTCTCCCTGGTGTGGTTTGAACACGTCGACCGCTTCTGGGAATTCGATCCCGTGCAGTTCGCCTTCGGCGTCATGACGCGCTCGAAAGCGATCACCTACGACAATCTCAACCTGCGCGCGCCGGCCTTCGTCACCGAGGTCGACAAGGCCTTTGCGAAACAGGTTCGTGACAAGGGCCTTGACGTCGATGTCGAAAAGCCGCTCGCACCGATGTTTCAGCCGATGCGGCTCCGAGAGATGGAGATCAAAAACCGCGCGGTGGTGTCGCCGATGTGCATGTATTCGGCAGAGGAGGGTATGCCGACCGACTTCCATCTGGTGCATTACGGATCGCGCGCGATCGGCGGCGCCGGGCTGATCTTCACGGAGATGATCTGTGTCGGCCGCGACGCCCGCATCACGCCGGGCTGCGCCGGCCTTTGGAATGACGAGCAGGAAGCCGCCTGGAAGCGCATCGTCGATTTCGTCCACGCCAACTCGGCCGCGAAATTCGCGCTTCAGCTTGGCCATGCGGGCCGCAAGGGCGCAACCAGGCTGATGTGGGAGGGCATCGACCGGCCGTTGGAAGAGGGCGGCTGGGATGTGATTTCGGCATCGCCGATCCCGTACTTCCCCGACAGCCAAGTACCGCGCGAGATGGACCGCGCGGCGATGGAGGCGGTGAAGAAGGCGTTCGTCGCCGCGGTCGAACGCGGCGAGCGCTGCGGCTTTGACATGCTGGAGCTGCATTGCGCCCACGGCTATCTGCTCGCGAGCTTCATCTCGCCGCTCACGAACCAGCGTATCGACGAATATGGCGGCTCGCTGCAAAATCGCATGCGCTTTCCACTCGAGGTGTTCGAGGCGATGCGCGCGGCCTGGCCTTCCCACAAGCCGATGTCGGTGCGCATTTCCGCGACCGACTGGGTCGAGGGCGGCATCACCGGCAATGATGCGGTCGGGATCGCGCGCGCCTTCGCCGAGGCTGGTGTCGATCTTGTCGACGTCTCGACGGGCCAGACCGTGCGCGACGCGCAGCCGATCTATGGCCGCATGTTCCAGACCCCGTTCTCCGACCAGGTCCGCAACGAAGCCCGGGTCGCCACCATGTGCGTCGGCAACATCACGACCGCCGATCAGGTCAACACCATCCTGGCCGCCGGCCGTGCCGATCTCGTAGCGCTAGGCCGGCCGCATCTGGTCGATCCCGCCTTCACGATGAAGGCCGCGGCCTGGTATGGCGCGGGAGATGTATTCTGCCCGCCGCAATATCTGCCCGGCAAGGAGCAGATTTTCCGCAACAGCGTGCGCGACCGGCAGGATTTCGAGGACCTCAAAATTAAGGCTAAGCCGAGGACCCGGGCCGAGCTCAAGGCCGAGGCCACAAAGCCGCTTGCGGCCGAATAAGGGACCGTGCGACGCTTGGGCCTCTGGTTGCATCCGGGGTTGAGTGGAGTTTGGACCCATGAAGGCGATCATCGTCGGCGGCGGTATCGGCGGCCTCACCGCCGCGCTCATGCTGCGGGCCCGCGGCATCGACTGCGGGCTTTACGAACAGTCGGACTCAATTCGTGAACTTGGTGTCGGCATCAATACGTTGCCGCATGCGATCCGCGAGCTTGCGGCCATCGGCCTGTTGGACCGGCTCGACGAGGTCGCGGTCCGCACCCATGAGCTGTTCTATCTGACCCGCCACGGCCAGCAGGTCTGGCACGAGAAGCGCGGCCTCGATGCTGGTCACGACGTGCCGCAATTCTCGATCCACCGCGGGCGGCTGCAGGGCGTCATTCATCAGGCCGTGATCGAGCGGTTGGGCCCGGACGCCATCCGCACCGGCTGCCGGCTCGGCTCCTTCACCCAGGACGAGGGTGGCGTCACCGCCTATTTCTTCGACCGCAGCGGCGCGCACACCCATACCGCCCGTGGCGACATCCTGATCGGCGCCGACGGCATCCATTCCAGGGTGCGGCAGACGCTGTTTCCCGAGGAGGGGCCGCCGTGCTGGAACGGGTTGATGCTTTGGCGTGGCGCGGCCGACTGGCCGGTGTTCCTCACCGGTCGCTCCATGATTATCGCGGGCGGGTTGAATGCGAAGGCCGTCGTCTATCCGATCGGGGAGGGCTCGAGCCCGGCGAGCCGGTTGACCAACTGGGCCGTACTGGTGCGGGTGGGCGACGGCAGCGCGCCGCCGGCGCGCCGCGAGGACTGGTCGCGACTCGGCAGTCGCGAAGAGCTGATGCCCCATGTCAACGGCTTCTCGATCCCGCAGGTCGACTTTACGCGCGCTCGTGAACGCCACGCCGGAGTTCTGGGAGTATCCCTGCTGCGACCGCGACCCGTTGCCTTACTGGTCGAGCGGCCGGGTCACGCTGCTCGGCGACGCCGCGCATCCGATGTATCCGGTGGGTTCGAACGGCGCGTCGCAGGCGATCCTCGATGCGCGCTGTCTTGCCGATGCCCTTGCGCGGTCCGAGCATCCGCGCCAGGCACTGGCGGCCTATGAGCGGCAACGGCTGCCGATGACGGCCGATGTGGTGGCCTCCAACCGCCGTGGCGGTCCGGAAGGTGTGATTGACGCGGTCGAGCAGCTCGCGCCGCAAGGTTTTACCGACGTCGACACCATCCTCAACTATGAAGCGCGCGAGGCGATTGTGCGCGGATATGCCGCGAAGGCCGGCTTCGCAGCGCGCGTCGTGTCGCGATAATCCGGCCTATGGGCCGGGAGGCGGCGGCAGGAAGTGGATGTTGTGCTCGGCGGCGAGTTTCACCACGTCGTCCGGGTTCTGCTGCTTCATGTTGTGGATAGCCCAGAACAGGTCATAGAGCCGGCGAGTGGGCGACACCCAGAACAGCGTCTTCGCGTTCTGCTGTGACTTGTTGAAGATGCCGTGCGGCTTGCCCATCGGCAGCCGCACCGTGTCGCCCGCGGTCGCATATTCTTCAGCGCCATCGAGAAAAAAATCGAGCCTGCCTTCCAGGATGTAGAGATACTCGTCCTGGTCGGGATGAATATGCGGCGGCACGAACGTGCCGGGCGGAAACGTCGCGTGCCAGGAGAAGCTGTGCTCGGTGCGGCTCTTCGGCACATAGGTCTGGCCGAGGATATTCCAGGTGATTCCCTGAATGCCTTCGTTGGCGCGGGTGATGCCGGCGATTTCGGTTTTCATTGTACGCTCCCTGTGTCTGTCTTATTTGCCCGGCGCGCAGTCCTTGGCATAGCGGTCGCCGTAGTTCTCGAAGACCTTTTGCACGATCTCGGTCTGGAATTTGCCGTCCGGACGCTTCGCCACCTTGGTCAGATAGAAATCCTGGATCGGATAGCCGTTGATATTGAACTTGAAGCCGCCACGTAGCGAGGTGAAGTCGGCCTTCCTCAGCGCCGCCGCGACGGCATCCTTGTTACTGAGGTCGCCCTTGACGGCCTTTACAACGCTGTCGATCAGCATCGCCGTATCGTAGGCCTGCATTGCGTAGGTGCCGGGCACGGCGTTATAGGCCGCTTCATAGCCGGCGACGAATTTCTTGCTCTGGGGATTGTCGAGATTGGGTGCCCAGTCCGCGCCGCCGAACATGCCGACGGCCGCGTCCTGCTGTGCCGGCAGCGTCGATTCATCGACGGTGAAGGCCGAGAGCACGGGGATGCTGTCGGCAAGGCCGGCCTGACGATACTGCTTGACGAGGTTCACGCCCATGCCGCCGGGCATGAAGGTGAAGACGGCATCAGGCTTGAGCGAGGAGATCTTGGAAAGCTCGGGTTGGAAGTCGAGCGTGCCGAGCGGCATGTAGGATTCCTCGACGATCTCGCCCTTGTAGTCGAGCTTGAAGCCGGCGGCGGAGTCCCGGCCCGCCTGATAGTTCGGCACCAGCAGATAGACGCGCTTGTAGCCGCGATCCTGCGCGACCTTGCCGAGGATCTCGTGCACCTGGTCGTTCTGATAGGAAGTGACGTAGAAGAACGGGCTGCACTCCTTGCCGGCGTAGCTCGATGGGCCGGCATTCGGGCTGATCAGGAATGTCTTGGTGTCGGTGACAGGCTTGTGGATCGCCTGCAGGATGTTCGAAAAAATCGGACCCACAACGAAATCGACCTTGTCGCGTTCAAGCAGGCCCTTCACCTTGGTGACGGCTGCATCGGGTTTCAGTTCATCGTCGATCGCGACGACGTCCACGTCCTTGCCGCCCATCTTGCCGCCGAGCTCCTTCACGCCGAGCGCAAAGCCGTCGCGTACCTGCTGACCCAGTGCAGCCGCCGGACCCGACAGGGTCACGATCACGCCGATCTTGATCTTTTCCTGCGCGACCGCGGGATTGATTGAGACACCCAACGCGACCGCCAGCCCAGCCAACCCGAAACGCTGCTTCATTGATCCCTCCCGGCGGCTCACGCAACCGCAACTGACTAACCCTCGCTCTCAAGCTTATTCTGACGGCGGTCGCCGCTGCAAGCGAAGCGCGCCCGGGTTTGTCCGTCATGGGGGTGCGAAAAGGGACGCATGCAAGCCTCGCGCCAATTGCTTGAAGCCTAAAGAAATTTCGCGGTCGGCGTTGCGTTTTGACTTGCGAGGCGGCTGAAATTACTTGAAGGTCAAAGCAATCGTCAAAGATGCTGCGACGAGGCTCCAGGCACGCACCATGGCAAGCATGATCCTTGATTCCGAAACCAAGACTGTCGAGAGCGATCATGGCGACGAGCTCCGCCTGTGGCTTCGTCTCCTGACCTGCACAACCTTGATCGAAGGAACAGTGCGCAGCCGCCTTCGCGAAAAGTTCGACGTGACGCTGCCGCGCTTCGATCTGATGGCTCAGCTCGACCGGGCGCCGGACGGCATGACCTTGTCGGATGTCTCCAAGCGCATGATGGTATCGAATGGCAACGTGACAGGGCTGGTCGAGCGTCTGGTCGAGTCCGGCCATCTTGACCGGCGCACCTCGGAATCGGATCGTCGTGTACAGGTCATTCGACTGACCAAGCTCGGCCGCGCCGAGTTTCGCCGCATGGCCGCCGAGCATGAGACCTGGATTGCCGAGATTTTTTCGGATCTGACTCCGAAGGATGTTCGCGAATTGATGCGCTTGCTCGCCAAGACCAAGGGCTCGGCGCAGAAATGCACAAGCCCGAAGGCACCGTGAGCGTGACCGGGATCGACTACGAAGTCGAGTACAACAATCGCGCGCGGGTTCCGGAGAACCCGGCGCTGATGGCAGGCTGGGCGAGGGATGCGGCGGCCTATCGCGAATCGCGGGCTCCCCGTTTGATTTCCTACGGCCCCAGCGCGCGCAACACGATCGATTTGTTTTCCGGCGACGGGAAGGGGCCGATCGTCGTCTTCATCCACGGCGGCTACTGGCAGGCGCTGGACGCCTCCTCATTCAGCCATTGTGCCAGAGGGCTCAACGCCCATGGCATCGACGTTGCCGTGCCAAGCTATGATCTCTGCCCGCAAGTCAGCGTTGACACCATCATTCAAGAGATGCGAGCGGCGGTGCGTGAACTGGCTCGGCTTGGTCGACCGCTCGTGATCAGCGGCCACTCGGCAGGCGGGCATCTGGCGGCCTGCATGCTGGCGACGGACTGGCCGAGCCTCGATGCTTCGCTGCCGAAGGACCTCGTGATCGCCGCTTATTCGATCTCCGGCCTGTTCGACCTCGTGCCGCTGGTCGGCACCTCCATCAACAAGGCGTTGCAGCTCGATGCTGCGAGCGCGAGGGCCGCAAGCCCCCTGTTCTGGGAACCGCCGGCTGGTGGCAGCCTCGACGCCGTGGTGGGCGGCGACGAGAGCGCGGAATATTTCCGCCAGAGCCGGACGATGACGGACGCCTGGGCCGCGGCGGGCCTGCCGACCCGTTACGGCACGCTTCACGGCGCCAGTCATTTCACCGCGATCGCGCCACTGTCCGATCCGGCTTCGCCCATGGTGATGCGCCTGAAGGAATTGGGACGCCGGTAGGCGGCCGATCCCCCAGGAAGGCATTGGATGGCCCGGATTTGCGCCCTTGCGCCAAATTATTTTAAGTCTAAAATGTTTAAGGATAAAACGCTATGTCATCCGAGTCTGGTCCTTCAAGCCTTTCTGAAAGGGAGGGGCGAATGTCAGGTAAAACTCCGAAGCTCGGCCCGTCGGGTCACGTCGATGATTTCGCGCGGCGAAACCTGCCGCCGCCGGAGCAATGGCCGGAAATGCTGCTCGACCGGCCCGAGTTTCAATATCCCGATTATCTCAATGCCGCGGTCGAACTGACGGATCGCATCGTCGATCAGGGAATGGGCGATCGTATCGCGTTGATCGGCAACGGCCGCCAGCGTACCTACAAGGAACTCGCGGACTGGTCGAACCGGCTGGCCCATGCGCTGGTCGAGAATTACGGCGTCAAGCCGGGCAATCGTGTCCTGATCCGGTCGGGCAACAATCCGGCGCTGGTCGCGGCATGGCTCGCGGCGACCAAGGCAGGCGCCGTCGTCGTCAACACCATGCCGATGCTGCGCGCCGCCGAGCTCAGCAAGATCGTCGACAAGGCCGAGATCGCGCTCGCGCTCACGGATAGCCGCATCGCCGATGAACTGGTTGCCTGCGCCAAGACCAGCCGCTTCCTCAAGCAGGTCGTCAATTTCGACGGCACGTCCAATCACGACGCCGAGCTCGATCGTGTCGCGCTGAACAAGCCGGTGAAGTTTCAGGCGGTGAAGACCGGCCGCGACGACGTCGCGCTTCTGGGATTTACGTCCGGCACCACCGGCGAACCCAAGGCGACAATGCATTTTCACCGCGACATCCTTGCGGTCGCGGACGGCTATGCCAGGGAAGTGCTGAAGGTCACGCCGGACGACGTCTTCGTTGGCTCGCCTCCGCTTGCCTTCACCTTCGGGCTTGGCGGGCTTGCGGTGTTTCCGTTGCGATTTGGTGCGACCGCGACGCTCCTGGAAAACGCGTCGCCGCCCGAAATGGTCAAGATCATCGAAACGTTCAAGGCCACGATCTGCTTCACCTCGCCGACGGCCTATCGCGCCATGATGGCCGCGATGGACAAGGGCGCCGACCTGTCGTCACTGCGCCTTGCGGTATCCGCAGGCGAGACCTTGCCGGCGCCGGTGTTCGAAGCCTGGACCCGCAGGACCGGCAAGACCATCCTGGACGGCATCGGCAGCACGGAGATGCTGCATATCTTCATCACCAATCGCGAGGGAGATGCCGCCGCCGGAACAACGGGGCATCCGGTCACGGGCTACGAGGCCAAGATCGTCGACGACCAGATGAACGAGGTGCCCGCGGGCACCATCGGCAAGCTCGCGGTGCGCGGGCCGACTGGCTGCCGCTATCTCGCGGACAGCCGGCAAGCGAATTACGTGCGCGCCGGCTGGAACCTGACGGGCGACGCCTTTGTGCGCGACGAGAAGGGCCGATTCTGCTTTGTCGCGCGTGCGGACGACATGATCATCTCCTCCGGCTACAACATCGCCGGTCCCGAGGTCGAAGCGGCGCTGTTGTCGCATCCCGCGGTCGCCGAATGCGGCGTGGTCGGCGCACCGGACGACGCGCGCGGCATGATCGTCAAGGCCTATGTGGTGGTTGCGGCCAACGCGACGGCCGACGACGCGCTCGCGGCCGCGCTGCAGGAGCATGTCAAGCGCGAGATCGCGCCTTACAAATATCCGCGCGCGATCGAATTCGTCACCCAGCTGCCGAAGACGGAAACCGGCAAGCTCAGGCGCTTTGCGCTGCGTCAGACGGCGCAGGCGCAGAGCAGCAAGTCACCCGGCGTTGCCGCGGAATGAATGGATGGAGAAATGCCCGTGAGTACGATGGACGCGCCCAGCCTCGCCGTGAAGGGCGAAAGATCGGAGGCCGCGCAAATCCTGCAGCCGAGCGGCTGGCCGGTGCCGAAGGGCTATGCCAACGGCATGGCGGCGGAGGGCCGCATCGTGGTGACGGGCGGCGTGATCGGCTGGGACGAGCAAGAGCGTTTGGCCGGGGGATTTGTCGCTCAGGTACGGCAGACACTGTCCAACATCGCCGCGATCCTCGCCGAAGGCGACGCGCGACCGGAGCATCTGGTGCGCCTTACCTGGTATGTCGTCGATATGGACGAGTATCTGTCGAACCTCAGAGAGCTCGGCAAGATCTATCGCGAGATTTTCGGCGCGCATTATCCGGCAATGGCGCTGGTGCAGGTCGTGCGCCTGGTCGAAAAGGCCGCGCGGGTCGAGATCGAGGCAACCGCCGTGGTGCCGCGCTAGGCGGCACCGTTCGCGAGCCGGCCAATTCCGACAGCTAGTTCCGGTAAGAAGTATCCACGCGGTCGAGCTTGCGCAGCAGCGCGGGCCAGGCGAGGTCGCCGTTGCGGTTCGGCTTGTCCAGGCGCGGCTTCACCTTGTCGAACGTTTTCTCCAGGATTTCGGTGGAGGGAATGATCAGCTTGGTGTTGCAGGACAACGCCATCACCTGCACCTCGCAGGCGCGTTCCATGCGATACAGCAGGTTGAAGGCCGCCGGAATTGTTCGTCCGACGATCAGGAGCCCGTGATTGCGCAAGACCATCGCCTCGTGCTCGCCGAGGTCGCGCACCAGCCGCTCGCGCTCGCCGAGGTCATCGGCGATACCTTCAAAATCGTGATAGGCGATATGGACGAAACGCATCGAGGTCTGCGCCAGCGGCAGGAGCCCGCATTCCATCGCCGATACCGCCATGCCGGCCGGCGTGTGCGTATGCGCGACGCAGTCGACGTCGTGGCGGGCCATGTGGATCGCGCTGTGAATGACGAAGCCCGCAACATTGACGTTGTAGTCACTGGCGTTGAACAGCGTGTTGCCCTCGACATCGACCTTGATCAGGCAGGATGCGTCGATCTCCTCATAGAGCATCCCGTAGGGGTTGATCAGGAACTGGTCGTGATGGCCGGGTACGCGGCAGGAGATGTGGTTGGCGATCATCTCGGTATAGCCGTACATCGCGACGAGGCGGTAGGCGGCGGCGAGGTTGACGCGCGCATCCCACTCTTCCGCGCTCACTTGCTCGCGGACCGATTTGACGACCTTGATGGCGGGCGCGCTGACGGGCGGATTCATTGGGCTTTCTCCGTTTGAACGGGACGTCTTTTGGCGGCGTTCCTGAAACTGCGAGGATACCTGCAACTATAGTCGTATCGCAAGGCGCGCTCGGTCTTTCATGCACCCCCAGCTTTGTTGCAGGGCAAGATGGCTCCGTCGCAAATCCTTCATGCGCAGCCTATAGTTGGAGCCGGAACTCACTGATCCCCCTTGAAAAGCCGGAGCCTGTCTTATGAAGACCATCCGTTTTGCCCTGATCCTGCTGGCGCTGGCTTGCCTTGCGCCATGGCAGTCCGCCAAAGCGGCTGATGTCATCTGCTACAACTGCCCGCCGGAATGGGCGGACTGGGCTTCCATGCTCAAGGCCATCAAGGCCGACCTTAACTACGACATCCCCCACGATAACAAGAATTCCGGCCAGGCGTTGGCGCAGATCCTCGCCGAGAAGGCCAATCCGGTCGGCGACATCGGCTATTTCGGCGTCAATTTCGGCATGAAGGCGAAGGCGCAGGATGCGCTCGAGCCCTACAAGCCGGCAAAATGGGACGAGGTGCCGGCCGGCCTGAAGGATCCGGACGGCTATTGGACCACGATCCATTCCGGCACGCTCGGCCTGTTCGTGAACAAGGACGCGCTCGGCGGCAAGCCGGTGCCGGCCTGCTGGAAGGACCTGTTGAAGCCGGACTACAAGGGCATGGTCGGCTATCTCGATCCGAGCTCGGCTGCGGTCGGCTATGTCGGTGCGGTTGCGGTCAATCTCGCGCTCGGCGGCTCGTCCAAAAACTTCGATCCCGCGATCAACTTCTTCAAGGAACTGCACAAGAACGACCCGATCGTTCCGAAGCAGACCTCTTACGCCCGGGTCGTGTCGGGCGAGATGCCCATCCTGTTCGACTATGACTTCAACGCCTATCGCGCCAAATATTCCGAGAAGGGCAATTTCGAGTTCGTGATCCCCTGCGAGGGCTCGGTGGTGTTCCCCTATGTCGTCGGCCTCGTGAAGAACGCGCCCGACAAGGACAAGGCGAAGAAGGTGATGGACTATCTGCTCTCCGACAAGGGACAGGCGATCTGGACCAACGCCTATCTGCGCCCGGCGCGTCCGATCGAGCTGCCGGAGGCGGTCAAGAAGAAGTTCCTGCCGGACAGCGATTACGCCCGCGCCAAGAGCGTCGATTGGGGCGAGATGGAAGGCGCCCAAAAGGGCTTTGTGGATCGCTATCTCGCAGAGGTCCGTTAATGCAGTATGGTGCCTCGTCTTGAGGAAGGCGGGGCACCATCGCTGATGTCGAATAGATCCTTTGTCTGGCTCTGCCTGCTGCCGCTCGCGGCGGTCACGGCTGCCTTCTTCCTGCTGCCGATGGCGCGCCTTGTGGTGACCGGGGCGGAAGGGCCGCAAGGCGCCGCCGGATATCTCGCGATCCTCACCGAGCCGCGTTACCGCGCGACCCTGATCAACACGGTGCTGCTGGCGGCGGCGACCACCGTGGTCACCCTGATCGTGGCCACCATTGCCGGCATGTTTCTGCAGCGGCACCGCTTCCCCGGTCGCACCGTGCTGATCGCGATGCTGACCTTTCCGCTGGCCTTCCCCGGCGTGGTCGTCGGCTTCCTGATCATTCTGCTCGCCGGGCGTCAGGGCTTGATCGGCGATCTGACCAACCGCGTCGTCGGGCAGAAATTCGTGTTCGCCTATTCGATCTACGGGCTCTTTCTCGGATATCTCTACTTTTCCATCCCGCGCGTGATCCTCACGATCATGGCAGCGGTGCAGAAGCTCGATACCGGCCTCGAGGAAGCCGCGCGGTCGCTCGGCGCAAGCCCCTGGGCGGTGCAGCGCGACGTCGTGCTGCCGGCGCTGGCGCCGGCCTTCGTCGCCTCCGGCGCCATTGCTTTCGCGACCGCGATGGGCGCGTTCGGTACCGCTTTTACGCTGGCGACCAATATCGATGTGCTGCCGATGCTGATCTACACCGAGTTCACGCTGGCCGCGAATTTCGCGACCTCCGCGGCGCTGTCGGTCGGGCTTGGCCTGATTACCTGGTTCATCCTGGCGCTCGCCCGCTCGTTCTCGGGCAGCGCCGTCGCGGCAGCCGGATGAGACCATGCGCGACCGTCTGATCTTCACCGGCCAGCTTCTCTTCACCCTGATCGTCGCCGCCTTCCTGGTGGCGCCGGCCGGGCTCTCCATCGCCGCCGGCGTCACCCAGAATTATTTTCGCGGCATTCAATCCGGCGTTACCCTGCAATGGGTGGCGCAGGTCTGGGAGCTCTATGCGCCCACCATTGGGCTCTCCTTCATCATCGCGTTCGCGACGCTGGCGGTGACGCTTGTGGTCGGCGTGCCGGCGGCTTACGCGCTGTATGTGCGGGGAGGACGGCTGTCACGGATCGTCGAGGAAATCATCACCCTGCCGCTCGCGATCCCGGGACTGGCGATTGCGCTCGCACTGCTCCTGACCTACGGCAGCTTCGGCGAGTTCCGCCGCTCCTGGCTGTTCATTCTCGTGGGGCACGTCGTCTTCACCATGCCCTTCATGGTGCGCTCGGTGATGGCGGTTTTCGCCACCGTCGACATCAAGACGCTGGACGAGGGCGCCGCTTCCCTTGGCGCCGTGCCCTGGCGGCGCTTTCTCGACGTGATCGTTCCCAATGCGTTGCCCGGCATTCTCGCCGGCAGCCTGATGGTGGTGACGCTCTCGCTCGGCGAGTTCAATCTGACCTGGATGCTGCACACGCCGCTGACCAAGACGCTGCCGATCGGGCTTGCTGACAGTTACGCCTCGATGCGGCTGGAAGTGGCCTCCGCCTACACGCTGATCTTCTTCATCATGATCATTCCGCTGCTGGTCGCGATGCAGCTCTTCGCCGACAAGGAGCGCGCGCGATGAGCGTGATCGCCGGACACGGCGCCTCCGTGCGCATCGAGAGTTGCGGCAAGACCTTTAACGACGGCACCCGTGCACTGGAGCCTGCGATGCTCGACATCGCGTGCGGCGAAACGCTGGTGCTGCTCGGTCCCTCCGGCTGCGGCAAGACCACGATGCTGCGCATCATCGCAGGTCTGGAGACGCCGGATGAAGGCGGCAGGGTCCTGTTCGACGGCAATGACATGACGAATGTGCCGATCGAGAAGCGCAATGTCGGCATGGTGTTCCAGTCCTACGCGCTGTTCCCGAACATGAGCGTGGCCGACAATATCGGTTACGGCCTGAAGATCCGCAGCGTGCCGAAGCAGGAGCGCGACGCGCGTGTTGCCGAACTCGTGGCATTGACCAATATCACCGGTCTTGAGAACCGGAGGATCGACCAGCTTTCCGGCGGCCAGCGCCAGCGCGTCGCGCTGGCGCGCGCGGTGGCGATCCGGCCGGGCATCCTGCTGCTCGATGAACCACTGACTGCGCTGGATGCGGCCTTGCGCGAACGCCTGCGCAGCGAGCTCAATCGTCTGTTGCGTGCGCTCGGCATCACGGCAATCTACGTCACGCACGACCAGTCCGAGGCCATGGAGCTCGGCGACCGCATCGTGGTCATGAGCAAGGGCAGGATCGCGCAGGTCGGGACGCCGCGCGATATCTATTTCACGCCGTGCAACCGCTTCGTGGCCGAGTTCATCGGTGCGGCGAACATCATCGAGTTGCCCGTCGAGAACGGCCATCTGGTGCTGCCGGGTGGACGCCAGCCGGTCACCGGCCAGACCGATCTGGCGGCCGTTGTTGCCATGGTTCGCCCCGAGTCCATCCGGGTGGTGGAGGCAGGCGCCGCCGCGCTGTCCGGCACCATCGACAGCGTAGCCTTCAACGGAGAGAAGCAGCGTCTGGTCGTCGGCGGTGCTGCCGACAAGCCGCTGACCGTCGATGCGCCCAATACCTTGCAGGTCAAGCCCGGTGAGCGCGTCGGCCTGTCGATTTCGCCGGAAGCCGTGCGGCTGCTGCCGCCAGAGGATTGAAAAAGTCGATGTCGCAAAGGCAAATTCGGATCGCGCAGATTTCCGATCTGCATATCAAGCCGCCCGGCACGCTTGCCTATGGCCGGGTCGACACGGCCAAGGCGCTGGAGCATTGCGTGGCGGCATTGAATGCTTTCGAGCCGGCGCCCGATTTCGTGGTGATCTCCGGCGATCTCGCGGACACCCCGAACGCCGAGGAATATGATTACCTCAAGCGCCTGCTTGCGCCCCTGAAGCTGCCGTTTGCCGGGATCCCCGGCAATCACGACAGCCGCGAATTGATGCGCGGGGCGTTTCCGAACGCCCCTTACGCTTTGCCCTCCGGCGCGCTCACCCAGAAGGTCGAGGTTGGCGAGCTTGATCTGCTGCTGCTGGATTCCAGCGTCCCCGGCAGGCCCCACGGCGAATTGGAAGCGCCGACCCTGCGGTGGCTCGACGCGACGCTGGCATCGTGCGCAGACCGGCCCGCACTATTGTTCCTGCATCACCCTCCATTCGTCGCGGGCGTTTGGCACATGGATCGCCAGAACCTGCGCAACGCAGATGAACTGGCGGCGATCGTCCATCGGCACAAGCGGGTGCAGATCGTCGCCACCGGCCACATTCATCGCGCGATCCTGACGATGTTCGCGGGCGTGCCCTGCACGATCTGCCCTGCGCCCAATCACGCAGTCGATCTCGACCTTGCAGAGCTGCGCGCGCCTTCGTTCAGGATCGAGCCGCCCGCGTTCCATCTTCACACCTGGTTTGCGGGCGAGGGTTTTGGGCAACTCGTAACCCATCAGGTCCCGGTCGGCGAGTTCGACGGGCCGCACCCGTTCTTCGCTCCGGACGGCAAGCTCCTGTAAACGAGCGACTAGCGCATGATCCGGAAAAGTGTGCAGCGGTTTTCCCTCGCGACAAACGCGTAGCGTTTGCGCGGAGATCATGCGCAAACAAGAATCTGGAGCGCGATGACGGTTCATCCTGATCTCATCGCGCTCTAGCCCAGCTTTTCAAGCTTGCGATAGGCTTTCGATGCTTTTTTCAGCAGCTTCTTCTCCTGCTTGGGTTTTAGGAACTTGAGTGGCGTTTGCACGCCGCCCTTCCTTTCCAATTCGCTTGCAAGCTCCTGGCCCTTTACGCCATCGTTCAATTGCCCGAGCGATCTTTGTGCCTTGCTGAGATGTTTGCGCGCAACCTTCTGCTGTGAAAACTTCCTGTCGGCGAACAGATCCTCGAGGGCATCGATGGAGTAGGTGAGCCTCTTGTTGAAGAGCCGCAGACGATGGCGTTTCTCCGCTCCCATCTTGCGCAGCTTGCGGCTTTTCTTCAGGAGCCTTTCCTCCCATTCCTGAAGCTTGGCAGCGCCGTACTCTCCGACCGGCGAACCGCGTTCCTGCGCCGCCAGCTTGCCCTTTTTCGTCGACCACGGACCGTTTTCGATCCAGCCGGAGGTTTGGTCGATCAGCCACCGGTATCTCACCGAACTCAGCATGCGCGCGAGATGGAGGTGACCCTCGCTGCGCTTTTCAATCCACGACCCGAGCGCGGCCGCAGCCTGCGGCCGCTTCTTGTCGAGAGCCGTGACCCGATCGACCGCCACGTCGAGATCGCGCACCGCGCCGAGCTCGCTGTTCAGCCACTTCAATTCATCGCGCACCTCGTCGCGGACCTCGTCATGGACCATCGGTGAGAAAAACAGGATAGCGGTGCGCAGATGGGTCAGCGCGACGCGCATCTGGTGCAGCGCATCCGGATCGCCGTTGCAGGTCGCCGCATGGTTGGCGTTAAGCGCGCCGAGATGCCGCCGCGCGACGATGCGGAAGGCCGTATCGCAGGCCATGGCGCTGTTCAGCCGGGGATTGGGGAAAGGGCGCAACTGCGGCGGTTTGGCGCCGGGAGCGGCTCTGCCTGAAGGTTTCCGGGATGGCGGCATAAGGGTTCGCGGGTGACGGGCTTCTAGCCTCGAACCTGATATTATAGGCCCCGGCAGGGGCGGCAACTCCGCCAGGACGTTTGTCATGCGGCCATGAGCCCCTGGGCGCATTGCCAAGCAAGGGGTTAGAGAGCAATCTTCGACCAAAGATGCCGGCATCCGCCTCTTGAAGTGCCGACCGGCGAAGTGGGGAGAAATATGCGTCTGTTTCGATGGCTCGCGCTGGCGCTTGTTGCCGGCAACTCCGGCGCTTTCGCGCAGGGTAACTACCCCGACCGACCCATTAAGATGATCATACCGCTCGCGGCCGCGAGCGCCGTCGATGTTGCCGCGCGCATCGTGACGCAGAAGATGGCCGACAACATGGGCCAGCAGTTCGTGATCCTGAACCAGCCGGGGGCGTCCGGGCTGATCGGCGCCGAGCAAGTCGCCCGCGCCGATCCGGACGGCTACACGATTGGCGGGTTCAATGACAGTATCATGACAATGGTGCCCCACCTGCAGGCCAAGATGCGGTGGGACATTTTGAAGGATTTTGAGCCGGTATCGTTGGTTGCGACCGTCGAGTGGGGACTGGTCGCCGGCAATCAGACCCCTTACAAGTCCGCGGCCGACCTGATCGCCGCCGCAAAGGCCGCGCCCGGAAAGATCGACTACAGTTCGGGCGGACCGGGCAGCCCGCAGCATCTCGCGATGGCGATGTTTGCGTCGAGCGCCGGCATTACGCTGACTCACGTGCCGTACAAGGGCGCGACGCAGGCGGCGACCGACGTAGCAGCCGGTCAGATTCCAGTCGGCTTCCAGGGCTTGGGCACGGTCGCGTCTCTGGTGCGGGGCAACCAGCTTCGGCTGATCGGTGTCTGTACGCCGAAGCGATTGCCATCTTTTCCCGATGTGCCGACCGTCGATGAATCAGGGCTGCCCGGCTTCCTCTTCAATTCCTGGTTTGCCATGCTCGCGCCAGCCGGAACCCCAAAGCCCGTCATTGCCCGGCTCAATGCCGAGGTGGTGAAGGCGCTCGGCGATGCGGATGTGCGCCGCAAGCTGGAGGAGCTGGGCTTTGCCGTGCGCGGCAGTTCGCCGGAGGAATTGGGCGCTATGACGCGCGATCAACTCGCCAAATATGGGCGCTTGATAAAAGAGATGGGAATCAGCAACGAGTGGGCAGCGTCCGGTTTGGGCGGGCTTTCGTGGGCATGGCCGGTCTGTCACGGGCCGCATTCCGGCCGCAGGGTGTAGGTCGAGTTGTGTACTACCGCCGCTTCTCTATATTCGCCCGGAGTTGCTCAACGTTCATCATTCGCATGGCAGCAATCCGCATGCAGTCGTTATTAGCCCAGGTGCAATAAGGGACCCAAGTGCTTGTTCCGCCATGATCTTTCGTTAACTTGAAATGGATGGTTGGAGGAAGCTGAGGGTGTTCTGCCAGGTCTGTTCGTCGAACGTCAAGGCTGGCGACCTCTATTGTCCGTCCTGTGGCGCGGTCGTGCCGGACCATCCGCCCAAACCGGCCGCCGACATTCGCGACCGGATCGTGGGGGAGCGGAAATACCTCACCGTCCTTTGTGCCGATCTGCAGCGCTCGACCGACCTTATCTCGGAGCTCGATCCCGAATCCGCGATCTCGCGGCTTGAACCGGCCCTGAACGCCATGCGAGTAGCGGTCCGGCGCAACCGCGGCATCGTCAGCAAGGAAGGCGGCGATGGCCTGATCGCGCTGTTCGGTGCGCCGCACGCCGACGACAATCATGCCATCATGGCCTGCCAGGCCGGTTTGGAGCTGGTGCGCCGCATCAAGCTCCTGGATGATCCCGGGCTCCATGTGCGGGTTGGCATTCATTCCGGCTATGTCGTCGCGCATTTGATCGAGGCTGACTTGTCCTCGATCTACGAGGCGGGCGGCCCCGCGGTGCATCTGGTCAAGCGGCTCGAGGGCGCCGCCCAGGCGGGCCAGATATTGGTTTCGGAATCCTGCCAGAACCTGTCGTCCGGGCTGGCGGTCTTCAACGCCATGCTGCCGAAACGTCTGGAAGGATTTGCGGCGCCGGTACCCTGTTATGAGCTCGCCGAGATCAGCGGATTGACGCGCTGGGGCGCGCGTTCGACGATGGGACTTTCTTCTTTTGTCGGCCGCGCGGAGGAAACGCTGCAGTTGCGGCGCGCAGCAGCGGATGTCGGTGCATCCGGGCAGGTCATTGCGCTGGTCGGAACGGCAGGCATCGGCAAATCCCGCGTGGCACACGAATTTGTCGGCGATCTGCGCCGGCAGAATTGGCAGGTCATCGAGGCCGACGGCAATCCCCTGGAGCAGGCCGTTCCCTTCGCGCTGCTCAAGAAGCTGCTGCAGAGCGTGTTGGCCGCCGGCCGTCTCACGCCCGGCGAGGCGGCCGCTGTTTCTGCGGAAGAGCCGCCGCTGCACGCCGATCTTTGGCCGGCGGCACTCGATGCTGTTCTTGACCGGCCGGTTGCCGATCCCCGCTGGGGCGAGCTTGAACCGCTGCTGCGGCGACGGGTGATCTGCGATGCCGTCCTCAATGCCGTCGACCAGGTCGTCGGGACGTCGCCGAGCGTCCTGCTGCTGGAAGATCTGCACTGGGCCGACGGACAGAGCGAGGCCGCGGTCGAAGCGATTTTGTCGCTCGCCGAGCACCGCCCAGCCCTGATTGTGCTCACGTGGCGTACCGAAAATACACCGGGATGGCTGGCGCGGCGCGACGTCCGCCGGATTTGGCTGCGCTCGTTGGATGCCTCCTCGGCCAAGGCGTTGCTCGACGGCATGCTTGGGCCCGGCGCCCATCTCCATGATCTCAAAGCGCACGTGCTGCGGCATACCGGGCAGGTGCCGCTCTTTATCGAGGAAGTCGCGCGGCAACTGATCGCGCGCGGCCTGCCCGATCCGAACTCCTGGCAGCCGGTTTCAAAGGCCTCGTGGGACTCGCTGGAAATTCCTCCCACGGTGCAGGGCGTGATCGCTTCCCGCATCGACCGTCTGCCGAAAGAGGACAAGACGCTGCTGCAGCTTGCCGCCGCGCTCGGCTCCCGGGTTTCGCCACAGCTGCTGACGGCAGTGACCGGCATGCCGATGGCGCAACTGCAAAGCCGGCTGTGGTCGCTGGAAATCCTGGACTTCCTGGTGGAGTCGCGATGGCTGGCGTCTGTGGAGTATGAGTTCGCGCATGATCTCATCCGCGAGGTGGCCTACGATTCGATCCTTCGTTCGCAGCGCGGCATGCTGCACCAGCGCATCCTTGCCGCGATGGAAGCAGGTGCCGCCGGGCGCGAGGACGAGGTCGCCGAAGCCCTCTGCCAGCATGCGTTGAAGGCCGAGGACTGGGTGAAGGCGGACCGCTACGGGTATCTCGCGGCGAGAAAGGCGTCGGCCCGTTCGGCATTTCGCGAGGCGAAGGAATATTTCCAGATCGCGATGGATGCGGTCGACAGGCAGCCTGAATCCGTGGCGCGTGAGCAGCGGGCAGTCGATCTGCGCATCGAATTGCGAATGTCCTACGCTTCCCTGGGAGACATCGAGCATTGGCTCGCCATTGGTCGTGATGGCGAGCTGCGGGCCGGGAAAATCGGCGATGAAGGACGCCGGCTGGCGTCCGTTACCATCAGAGCGGCCGCACTGAATTTTTACGCCACGCCTTACGAAGGCCTCACGGCCGGAGAAGAGGCCGTCGCGCTGGCGAGCCGGCTCGACAATTCGCCCTGGCTCAATCTTGCGCTCTATGGGCTCGGCCAGTCTTACTTCCTGGCGGGAAAATTCCGGGACGCCGATCGTCATATCTCCGAGGCGATCTCGCGGCTCACAGGCCGGCCGGAAGACGCCCCGCCGGGTACGACGGGACCAAGCCTGCTCGTACTGTGTCATATGATGAAAGCGATGATCTGTGCGTGGCTGGGCGAGTTCGATCACGCCGAGCGCGCTTGCCTGCAAACGAGCCAGCTCGCTCAAGCCAATGACCGGCCATACGATACGGTCGCCTCTGAATATGGCCGCGGTGCCGTGGAGATCATTCGCGGTCATCTTGACGAGGCGGAGAGCGCCTTCGACCATGCCCTGCGTATTGCGCGCGAAAGCGAAGTGCGGCTGTTTCTTCCGCTCATCATGTGCGGGCTTGGCAACCTCTACACGCAGAGAGGAGAAGCGGCGCGCGCGCGAGACATCCTGCTGGAAGCAAAGCACGAGGCTGAGATGCTGGGGCACGCTACCAGCATGGTCGTCGTATCGGCTTATCTCGGCGCCGCCTACGCCCAACTCGGGGAAGTCCAGCATGGCCTGAGCCAGGTGCGCGCCTGCATGGCCGGAGCCCGGCAAAAGGGCTATGGCGGCATTGAAATGCTGGCTGCCTTCTACGAAGCAAACATCCTCGCGTCGGAAGGAACGTCAGCCCGAACCGAAGCCGTGGATGGCTTCAGGCGGACAATCGAGATTGCCGAACGGCTGGAAGCCGGCCCGCTGCTGGCCGCCGCCAAAGGCACACTTGGCAGGCTGCTGGCCGACGCCGGCAGGACCGTCGAGGCCCAGGATGAACTCGCGCAGGCACTGGCTTTATTCGATCGTTCAAGAATGACTGTACAGATGGAGCGTGTTAAGGCAACTCTTTCCAAATTCTCTGACGTGTAATCCGTCACCGTTACGACCTATGATACTTTTTGAGGGAGAAAAAGATGGGTGGTCTGGTCTACAGCGGGAAATTCGAACAAAAAATCAATGAATTATACAGCCCAAAAAACATTCAGGCGACCGCGAAGAAGTTTGCGGAATATGAGAAGAAGAACGGACCGTACAAATTCGGACAGGGCTATACGAAGCACATCGTCCCCAAGGCCGACGATTGGGCCGACGAGGCCGGGTCCACCGCGGGACACGCGAAATGGGAAAAACATTCGGGTGATATCCCGGAACACATCCGCAACCGGTTGACCGAGGTGATCTCCTCCAATCTCAAGTCCGCCCATCCGCTGCCGATGGTCCTGAAGGTCGGCGAAAACGTCGACGGGACGCACGATCTGCACGTGCGGACCTTCTCGCACAAAGGTCACGTCCACATCGGGATGCACATACTCTGCCCAAACACTTCGCTGAAATAGGCGACGTTCAGTTTGCCGACACGCAAGAGCCAGCACGATCCGTGAGGTCTGCTGGCTTTATCGTTTTGGGGGGCCGGCGCCCGGTGTACGGGTTCATGGCGGCTTCAGTGGTCTTGTTCTCCGCCGATCGGGGTGGGAAGGGCGATGCGTCCCCCTGCTATGAGCCTGTTGCGGGTGGCCGTTGTACGGTGGCTGGCTCCCGCTGCAACGGGAAGGTCCCCGGCTCGCTTGGTTTTTATGCATTGATCGCGGGGGCGGCGGTGCCCGGGGCGCTGGTTCTGGGCGCCGTGTTCGTCCTTTGGCCCCCCGATCCGCGGTCAAAGTCCGGTTTCCGGTTGAAAATGTGACCGCCGTTGACTACGCAAGGAACAGAGTGCCTGGTTGTTCCTTCTGGAGTTCCAATCGGCGTGCCGCAGGATAACACAGGGGATGCTCGCCGACCGTCGAGCAGCAAATTGTCGGCGTTGCGCAAGCACGAGATCTTCAGCGATCTCGACAACGAGGCGCTTGAGCAGCTTGGCCGCTACGCCAAGCACACCGTGCTCAAGCGCGGTGCGACGATCTTTTCCAAGGGCGACCCGGGCAACAGTCTCTATGCGGTGATCGCCGGGACGGTGAAGATCAGCATCTCCTCGCCGGACGGCCGCAACGCCATCCTCAATCTGGTGGGCTCCGGCGAGACGTTCGGCGAGATGTCCGTGCTCGACGGACAGACGCGGAGCGCGGACGCCACCGCAAACACCAATTGCGAGATCTACGTCATCGATCGCCGCGACTTCCTGCCCTTCATGCGCAACCAGCCGGCGCTTTCCATGAAGTTCATCGAGCTGTTGTGCGAGCGGCTGCGACGGACCAGCGACCAGGTCGAGCAGGTGATCCTGCAGGATCTGCCTGGACGGCTCGCCAGTGCGCTGCTTGGCCTGGTCGAGCGCCGCAAGCTCGAGCCGGAGAGCCAGACCATCTTCATCACGCAGCAGGAGATCAGCGAGATGGTCGGGATGACGCGCGAGAGCATCAACAAGCAGCTGCGCGCATGGGCCGCGCGGAACTGGGTCCGGCTCGAACACGGCGCCATCGTCGTGCTCGATGCCGTTTCGCTTCGTGAACTTGCCGAAGCTGGCTCCGCTGCGGACGAGTAGATCGAATTCCGCGCGTCGGAATGTTTTTTGATCTGTCCTTCGAAAATCTGACGTCGTGCTGGCGTTTCACTCGGCGGAAGCATTGGCGCCGCGTTCGATCCTGAACTCGATGTCGATGAGTTCCCGGGAATGGTTCATGTCCGATTGCGCCATCAACAGCGTGAGATCCCTGCCGCGCAACGAGGCCAGTACTTCCGACAGTCGCTCCGAAAGCGCGGGTGCGATTCCCTCGAATGGCTCATCCAGCAACAGGCATCTGGTGCCGATGGCCAGCGCGCGGCCGAGGGCGACGAGCTTCTGCTGGCCCCCGCTCAGCAAGAGCGCCTTGCGGTCGCGCATCTCGGCAAGCTCGCCGATCACGCCGTAGACGAAGTCGAGCCGTGCCTTGCGGTCGAGATGCCTGGCGACCCACAAGGGCAGCAGGATGTTTTCTTCCACCGTCAACTGCGGCACCAGGCAGCGGTCCTCCGGCATGTAGCCGATCCCGAGCGCGGCGCGCCTGTGTCGCGGCTGCGCCGACAGATCCGCGCCTTCGAAGCGGACCGAGCCTTGCGCGGGCCTGAGGTGGCCCATGATCGAGCGGATCAGCGTGGTCTTGCCGGCGCCGTTGCGGCCGACGAGGCTTACCATGGCGCCCCTGTCGATCCGCATGGAAAAGCCGCGTAACGCCGTCATCGACCGGATGTCGACGACGAGGTTGTCGATTTCGATCAGCGCGCTCGTCATCGCGCGCCCCCGGTGACGTAGCGCCGCACTTCCGGATCCTTCAAAACCTCCAGCGGACTGCCGTCGGCGATGATGCGGCCGGAGTAGAAGGCGACCACGCGATCGGCATAGCGGCTGACGATATCCATGTCGTGCTCGACGAATACGATGGTGGCGGCATCGGGCGCCACCGCGTGGATCACCCGATCCATGGTGGAAAATTTCTCTTCCGCCGAGACGCCGGATGTCGGTTCGTCCAGCAGCAGCAGTTTCGGCCGCCGCACCAGCGCCATCGCGATATCGATCAGCTTGCGTACCCCGCCCGCAAGCTCCGAGATCGGCCGGTCGGCGAGGGCGGCAAGACCAAACCGCTGCAGCAATTCGACCGCCTGCTCGCGGCGGCCGTTTGCCTCGGCCGGAGCATGCAGCGACAGCGCCCGGGGATGCATGCCGGCGATGGCCACGGCGAGGTTCTCGGCTGCGGAGAGCTCGACGAACAATTGCGGGATCTGGAACGAGCGCGAGATGCCGAGGCCCGCGACGCGCCGCGGCGAATGTCTGGATATGTCGGTGCCATCGAGCACGATCGACCCGCGATCCGGCTTCAGATATCCCGTCACCATGTTGACGAAGGTGGTCTTGCCCGCGCCGTTGGCGCCGATCAGGCTGACCTTCTGACCGGCCGATATCTCGATCGACAGCGCGTCGGCGGCGACGACCGCGCCAAATCTTTTTTCCAGCCCACGCGCGGAAAGCACCGTGCTCACGTCGGTGCTCCCTCTTCGGCGGCGGACGGCGGCGGTGCGGGTTCGACCGTCTTGCGCCGTTCCCTTGTCCAGAGCGAACCGATGCCGCGCGGCAGGAACAGGATGACCGCAAGCAGGAAGCTTCCGAGCACGAGCTGCCAGGTGTTGGGCAGGTACAGGTTCGAGAAGGAGCGCACCAGTTCGAGCGCGAGCGATGCGACGAACACCGCGGAGACGCTTTGGTATCCCGCCAGCACCGCGACAAAGACAAACTCGCCCGAGGTGGTCCAATAGGCGAATTGCGGGTCGATATGCCGTTGCGCCATCAGCGCGAACGCGCCGCTGGCGCCGGCGAAAGCCGCGGCGATCACGAAATTGATGGCGATCACCCGGTTGGCGGAGATGCCGAGATATTCCACCCGCAGATTGTTCTCGCGGACCGCGAGACTCGCGAGACCGAATTCGGAACGGAAGAGGATTTTCGCGGCGATCGCGGCAAACCCTGCGGTCACGACCGCGACCGCGTAGAGCATGAAATCGGCTTCGCGCGTGTCGATAAAGCGGATCCCGAACAGAGTCGGTCGCCCGACATTGAAGCCGTCGGAGCCGCCGAGCACGGTGGTCTTGAGCAGCGCGCCGTAAAACACCATCGAGAGCGCAAGCGTCAGCATGCCGAAGAAAATGCCGGTATAGCGCGCGATCAAGGGACCGATGACAAGGCCGAGCAGGCCGCCGCAGGCGGCGCCGATCAGCGTCTGCACGGCCGCGTCGGTCAGACCAAATCTATTGGCGATCAGCGCAACGCCGTAGCCGCCGGCGGCAAAGAACAGCCCCTGTCCGAACGAGACGTTGCCGGTGCGCGCCAGCACCACGATGCCGAGCGCGACCAGCGCGTTGGAAGCGGCGATCGTCGCGAGCGACAAGGTCCAGGTCGGCAGCGCGCGGCCGAGCAGGGTGACCGCGATCACCGGGAGCAGCATGAAGAGAGGGTGGAAGCGGCCGCGCATCAAATCCGCCTCGCGGTTTCGCGCTTGAAAAGCCCTTCGGGGCGGAACATCAAGACGGCCGCCATGATCAAATAGATCATGAACAGCTCGATCTGCGGCATCAGGTGTACCGAGGCCGAGCGCGCGAGCCCGACCAGCAAGGCGCCGACCGCCGCGCCCTCGACGCTGCCCAATCCGCCGATCACCACAATGGCAAAGCTCAGGATGATGACGTCGGAGCTAAGGCCCGGTTGCATCGAAATCTTCGGCGCGGTCAGCGCGCCCGCGATCGCCGCCAGCATCACGCCGAAGGCAAAGGCCGCCGCATAGACGCGGTTCACGCGCACGCCCATGCTGACGCTCATTTCCTCGTTGTGGATCACCGCGAGCACGATCTTGCCGAGCACCGTGCGGTTCAGCCCGTACCAGACCCCAACGCCGATCAGGCCTGCAGCCGGGATCAGCATCAAATCGTAACCGACGTAGTTGAGACCAGCGAACTCGACATTGCCGAACAGCTCATAGGGCTGCGTCGCATAGATCGGATTGACGCCCCAGATCAGCTTGGTCGCGTCCTCCAGGATCAGGAACACCGCATAGGTCACGAGCAGCAACACGACCTCGTCGCGGCCATAGAACATCTTGAGGAGGCCGCGCTCGAGCAGCAGGCCGACGATGGCCGCGACCAGCGCGACCGAAATCAGCATCGCGACAAAGCCGGCCGCCGGCGGCAGGCTATGGGCCGCGACGACGGTGACGGTGGTCGCCGCGACATAGGCGCCGAGCGCATAGAAGCTGCCATGCGCCACGTTGAGGATTTTCAGCACGCCGAACACCAGCGTCAGCCCCAGCGCGACGATGAACAGCCAGGAGGCCTCGATCAGCCCGTCGAGCACGATCGTCAGGAACAGGTTCATGGCGCTTTCATTGCATGGTCGCGGGAAGGCAGGCGAACGGCGCGAGCTTTGCGCTCACGCCGTCCCGTCCATTATCGATCCGAGCTCAATTACACTTGCTCAGTTTCATTTGTGCTCAGTTACATTTGGCGCCCTGCATGCCGCCCTTGATCCAGTCGATCGCTTTGATGCCGGCCGGCGGGTTGACGCACTCGGCGGGGAAATACTGGATGTCGACCAGATCGACCCGCTTCAGGTCCGGATTGTATTTGGTGCGGCTGAAGGCGATCGGCTGGATCGCCTGGTGGCCGTCGGCCAGCTTCATCTGGACCAGTCCGCCCGGCGATTGCCATTCGAGCCCCGTCATGGCCGCGATCAATTCGTCGGTCGAAGGCTTCTTGCCGCCGTTCTTGGCCATCGCCTTCTCGACCGCCGTCTTCAGGCCAAGGATCGCTTGGGACATGCGATAGGCGGCCTGCACGGGATAGATGCCCATCGCCGACTGATAGCCCTTGAAGAACCAGTCGTTGACCGGCGACTTCTGCGACATCAATCCATAGGCGCCGCGTGCGCCGATGATGACGCCGTCCGGCATCTTGTCGCCGAGCGGCGGCAACACATGGTCGGCGGCGGAGAACACGAGCTGGCTGCGCTTGGCGAGACCGCGCGGGGCGGCCTGCAGCACGAAGGCCTGCAGGTCGCCGCCCCACAGGCTCGAATAGACGACGTCGGAGCCGGCGCTCACCAGCGCGGAGATTTCGGTGCCATATTGACCGGCGCCGAATTTCGGCAGCAGGTCGGCCTGCAGCTTGGCGCCGGGATAAAGCTGGCCTGCGGCGGCAATGAAGTCGGCGCGGCTGTCCTGTCCCCAGGCATAATCCTGGTTGATGGCGGACAGCGTCTCCATCTTGATGTTCAGCGCCTTCATGTAGCGGATGAGGCCGACGTTATCCATCGTCGCATGCGCCGCGGTGCGGAACACGTAATTGTATTTCGCTTCCTCGAAGATACGCGGGGTGCCGCAATCCATCAGCACCAGCATCTTCTTCAGCTCCTCGGCAATCGGTGCGACCGCGAGGCAATCGCCAGAGCCGATATAGCCGAGCACGGCATCGACATTCTCGCGTTCATAGAGATTGCGCAGCTCCTGGACCTGCTTGGTGGCGCCGCCGTTCTCGTCGATCACGACCGGCTCGACCTTCATGCCGCCGAAGCCAATCTTGTCGTAGGGGGCGGGGCCCTTGCCCTTGTTCAACTCGTCGATGACGAATTGACCGCCATTGCGGGCGGGGACGCCAAAGCTCTCCGCGGCCGGCCCGGACAGGAACGTCACGATGCCGAGCTTGAAGGCATCTTCGGCACTGGCCGGCAGGGCCAGCACGATCGGGGTGGCGATGATGGCGGTCGCGACGCCGCGGAACGGCGAAAACGCCGGTAAAGATCCATGATTTCCTCCCTCATTGCCGGCGGTCGCGCGCCATCCAGGTCGCGCCGGTTGTCCCGGTGTCTTTTGACGAGGGGGATTTTAAGCGGCCTTTTCCGGCGCGTCTATGGAGGTCGCGGATCCTCAGCCGTCGATGATGGCGACCACCCGCGTCCAGCCGGCGGAGGCGCGCTCGATTTTCACCGGGAAGCACGACACCATGAAGCCCGTGGGAGGCAACAATTCGAGACTATGCAGCTTTTCGATGTGGCAATAGCCGATATGGCGGCCTGCCTTGTGGCCTTCCCAGATCAGGCTCGCATCCCTGGTCTCGGCGTATTTCTTCGCGGTATAGACGAAAGGCGCCTCCCAGCTCCAGCCGTCGATGCCGGTCAGCCGCACCCCGCGCTCCAACGGATACATGGTCGCCTCGTAGCCGATGCCGCAGCCCGGAATTGACATAATCCTGCTTGGCCATATTTGACGCGGCCGAGGTGTTGACCACGACGATCTCGAGCGGCGAGAGCGGTGCCCGATGCGTTTCAATTCGTTCTCGACATCCTGCGCGGTCGCGACATAGCCGTCCGGCAGGTGGCGGAAGTCGAGTTTCACGCCAGGCTGGAAGCACCATTCCAGCGGCACCTCATCGATCGTCCACGAGCGCTCGCCGCGGTTCATGGTCGGGTGAAAGTGCCAGGGCGCATCGAGATGCGTGCCGTTATGGGTGGAAAGCGAGATCTGTTCCACCGCCCAGCCCTGACCGTCGGGCAAATCCTCCTTCTTCAGCCCATCGAAGAACTGCAGCATGCGCGGCAGCCCCTGCTGGTGATCAGATGTGCTGAATGGTCGGATGATTACCCGGCGGATCCGCCGGCACGTCGTTCTGCAATGGCACGGAAATATCGATCAGCTTTCGCGCCATTGCGCCTGCTCCGTTTTCTTGTTGCGGCCTCGGCCTGGACGTTGAACAGCCTGGCCGCGGTTCGGCCGAGGATGTCGGCCTTCTGGTCCTCGCTGAGCGACGCCGTAGCCATGACCGGATCGACGGGATGCATCTCCCAGATATAGGGATAATCGCTGCCAAGCACGATCTGGCTGGCGCCGACCTGCGCCACGAGGTGGCGGATGGCCTCGGGTTCGAAGACCAACGAGTCGAAATCGGTGTCGCTTGAGTCTTCGGTCGGCTTCTTCTTCAGCTTGATGTCGGGGTTGCAGCCTTTCGGACCGACGAGGCACGCATGGTCGGAACGGTCGGCATAAGAGCCGAGATAGCCACCGCCATGCGCGGCGATCACCTGAGCCGGGAATTTGTCGAACGTGCCTTCGAAGATCAGGTGCGATAGTGCAATCGTCGTTTCCAGCGGATTGCCGATGGTGTTGGCCAGCCAGCCATTGCCGGACAGGCGCTTGCTCAATTCCGGCACGCCCTGCGGATGGATGAAGAGCGGCACGCCAAGCTCTTCCGCCTTGGCCCAGACCGGATCGAATTTCTTGTTGGGGAACTTCCACGCCCGTCGACGACGCCGCCGATTGCCGCGCCCTTCAGCCCCTGCTTCTTGATAGCGCTCTCCAGTTGCTGCGCCGCGAGGTCGGGCGCCTGCAGGGTCAGCGACGCGAAGGCCGCGAAGCGATCGGGTTTCGAGCCGCAGAGTTCGGCGAGCTTCTCGTTCTGGATTTTCACGATCTGCTCGCCGAGGTCGCGGTCCTTGCCATACCAGAACGGGTTGATCGACAGCACCTCCATGTCGACGGCCTGCGAGTCCATCGCGGCAATGCGCTTTTCGACGGTGATGAAGGCTTCTTCGGCGCCGTTGACGGGCGAAATCTGCACCTTTGGCGCATCGGCGCCAAGCAGCGCCCCGGCCTCGTGGAAGTGGCAGTGCGAATGGACGTCGACGGTCTTGACGCGCTTTCCGGCGACCGTCACGGGCAGTGTTTGGCGTGCGGGCTGCTGCGCATGCGCGCGGTGCAGAAGACCGCAACTGCAGAAGACGATGCCGGTGGCGGCAGCCGCGCCCCCGCGCAGAAAATCACGGCGTGTGGTCATGAGAAGTGCCTCCCTGATATTTTTTTGTGGGACTACCCTAGGGCATGCCCCTAGCGGCCAGCAAGGAGGACCGCGCCGGAGCACAATCCGTTCACACGGGCTTGATGCCGGCCCTCGTGACGATGTCACGCCATTTCGGTACCTCGTCGTCGATGCGTTTCTTCATGCCATCGGGGCCGTTGGCGATGACCTCGAAGCCATTGTTGCGCAATTGGTCGGCAATCTTCGGCGTCTTCAGAATGTCGATGGACTTCGCGGTGAGCAGCTCGACGATTGCGGCCGGCGTTTTTGCAGGCGCGAGAAAACCCTGGAACGTGTCCGAGATGAAATCCTTGTAGCCAAGTTCGACCATGGTCGGCACGTCGGGCAGGTCGAACCAGCGGTGCGCGCCGGTGACCGCGAGCGCCTTCAGCGCGCCGGACTCGATATGCGGATGCGCCGGCGGCAGTGCCGCGAAGGCGACCTGCGTGGTGCCGCTGAGGAGAGCCTGGATCGCCGGGCCCGCGCCGGAGAATGGCACATGGGTGATGTTGACGTCGCAGACGATCTTGAAAAGTTCCCCGGACAGATGCGGCGTGGTGCCGATCCCGGGACTGGCATAGTTCAATTCGTTCGGATTGGCCTTGGCGCGCGCGATCAGATCGGCGACCGAGTTCACGCCGAGCTTGGGATCGACCAGGATCACATTGGGCGAGGTCCCGAGTTCGGCGATCGGCGCGAAATCCGTGTAGGGATCGTAGGGAATCTTGGCGTAGAGACCGGGATTCACGACATAGGCGCTCGACGTGATCAGAAGCGTATGGCCGTCCGGCTCGGCATGGGCCGCGATCCCGATCCCGATATTGCCGCCGGCGCCGGGCCTGTTCTCGACCACCGCCGTGCCGCCGAGGGCTTCGCCAAGATGGGTGGCGAGAATGCGCGCCATGATGTCGGTTGGTCCTGCCGGCGCGAACGGCACGATGATCTTGATCGGGTGATCGGGATAGCCCGCCGCTCTTGCAGGCCCTGGCCTGAGGCTGAAGCCGCGACCGCCGAGATCAAGGTCCCGCCCGCACGCAACACATCGCGGCGCGACCGGGCCTTAGGTCTGCTTTCATCCATCGCTTCGCTCCGCCCGTATCATAGGTCGAAGACCGCGACCGCGCGGATCGGCGACGCCGTGCCCTCGCGCATCTTCATCGGAAGGCCGATGAAGGTGAACTGCCCCTTGCCGAGCAGCGCTTCGAGATTGCACAGGCTTTCGATATGGGTGATGTCGAGATCGAGGCAGGCCTTGTGCACCAGGAGATTGACATCGCTGTCGGGCCCGGGCCGCATCGAATCGATGCCGAAATGCACGACACCCCGCTTGGCGAGCCATTCGGTCGCGGCGACGTTCACGCCGGAATTTTCGGTGGAATATTCCTTGCGCGGGAAGGTGCGAGCGTGATGGCCGGTGCAGAGCAGGACGGTGCCGCCCTTCGGCACGCCTACGCCGGCGTGCTTCACAGCGGCTTCGAGATCGGACGGCGTGATCTCGGCGCGCGGCGCGATGTGGCGCAGGTCGAGACAGAATTCCGGGCACGATGCATTTTTCCAGCGGGTACTGGTCGATCGGAATGCCGCTTCGGCCCGAAATGGCGGGGCGCGTCGATATGAGTGCCGCCGTGATCGGGCATCGAGATGAACATCGACGACAGCCCCCACACATTTTTCGAGTTCGGCCAACGCATCCTCGTGGTTCTTCCACATGCCGTGGATGACTGGCGGATGTCCGGGATAGCTTGGCGTGCGGTGATAAAGTTCGCGGCTGAGGTCGACGATTTTCATGAAGCGGGCCTTCTGGTGGGAACCTGCCGCGGAGCCGGAAAAGTGGGCACGGTTTTCCAGATGGATCGTCGCGAAACAAGAAGCGCAAAGCGCGAGACGAAAGACCGCTAGCGCAGCACGTGCCGCGGCAGCCAGAGCGATATCTCGGGGACATAGGTCACGAACATCAAGACCAGGAACATCACGGCGTAAAACGGCCAGATTTTCCGCATCACCTGTTCGATTGTCACTTTTCCGACGGCACAGCCGACGAATAGGATTGCGCCCACCGGCGGATGGCACAATCCGATGCCGAGATTGAGCAGCATGATCATGCCGAAATGAACCGGATTGACGCCGAAATTCTGCATGACGGGCAGAGGATCGGCGTCGCGATCAGGATCGAGGGCGCCATGTCGACGAGGGTGCCGAGCACGAGCAGCAGAATATTGATCAGGAACAGG